>JBBQRZ010000055.1:0-3996 GCA_038214255.1 Candidatus Limnocylindrales bacterium | reverse complement strand
CTCAAGAGAGTGCCGCCCGCCGCGCCGCCAGCGTCAACCGATTGACTGGCGAGGGCGAGCTCCCCACGCGGGCCGAGGCGAAGGTGGCCGCGTGGGAGGCCACGACGGCCACAGAAGACCGCCCGCGACGGCGCCTACTTGGACGACGGATGTCGCTGGACCGTCGATCTGGCGACGCGGACCCGGCGCCCTCCGTGTAGCCCGCCAGGTTCGGCCCCTTCGCCGCCGCGCTTCTGCTGGTCAGAAGGCCGAGAGCCACGCGGTGGTCACGTTGGATTCGCCTCCCCGGTTAGCGCGGCGATCGCAGCATCGAGTAGACCGGCGGGCAGGCCCCGGCTTGGGACACCCCTGTTTTTTCGAAGCCGTGACGTTCATAGAACGGGATGTTCCGTGGGTTAGGCGATTCGAGGTAGGCGGGCAGATGGTCCTGATCGACGAACCTGAGGCAGTTCTCCATCAGCTTGCCGCCGAGGCCCCTGCCCTGTCGAGCAGCGTCAACGCCGAGCCACGGCAGGTACCAATGCGGGAACGTCGGATGGGCTGCGTCCATCTGTTCGAGGACAACGAAGATATCGGCGTGCTGATCAGGGGCCACGCTCTGCTTGATCTCCGCGAACACGGCGTCACCGTCGGGTTCGACGTGCGGGGGGAACCACAGGGCGACCGCTTCGAACTCGCCGAGCCGCCACACGGTCTGCGACGTGAACGCCTTGCCGCCGAACGCGCGAAGGAAGGCCGGAAAGTGAGTCAAGTAGCCGGTCGCGTCTGGATACAACCAGCGGATCACCGGGTCTCCGGTGAAGGCCGTGACCAAGACATCGAGGGCCCTCTGCTCTTCTCCTTCTCGCAGGACGCCGAAGGCCGGGTCACTCACGGGACGATCTCCTCGCGCCATCGGAGGTGCGCCCCACCTGATCGAGGCACTCTCCGGATCGACATCGGAACCATACGCCGACCCCACCCGCACGTGAAGGGCCGCGATGCCGACAAGCCGTGGCGCGGAGGCGTCCTTCGCTCCATCGAAGAGACGTCCATGGAAGCTACCGGCTCGAGTTCGTAGCCGTATCAGCCATCGCGAGCCCCTGTCGCGAGGTCCCGCGACTACCTGGCTGCCGAAGACGCGAGAAGGCGTGGTCCTGCTGCCCCGAGAACGTCATTTGGCTAGAGCCAGAGGTTCCGCGTGTCGCGGGGCGCGCCGCCCACCTCGACCGGTATGAGGTGATCCCCCTCGTAATAACTCGGGGCCCTGCACCGTGCACGCCCTCCTGTCGAACCGGAGCCGGCACGATGCGCTGTACAACACGCGGGAATGGCAGCGCCTCAGCGCCCGCGTGGAGGCCGGAGGCCGAGTACGTCGCGGGACTACGGCGGTGGTTGGACCGTAATTGGCCCGTTCAACTGTGAGTAGTCGTGGTCCATGATGTGGCCCTCGGCACGCATGTCCTCGCGACGGACTAGCCCATCCGAGCTGCCGACCCAGATCCGGAACCACGCCGGGACATCGGGACGGACAAACGCGATCACCTGCGTCGGCACACCATCGACCATCTCCGTCCCGAGCAGGCGAGGCGCCGCCGCGGCTCCCCAGAAGTCGCGGTAGTAGCCGGTCGGCCAGCTGAACCCGGGCGCCGGGAACGCTGACGTCTGCCAGGCACCGGTGCCGGTTCGCCGGAACTGCTGTTCCCCGGCAAAGATCGTGGTCGAGTCCTTGAGACTGATCTCGGCCTTATCCGGCGCCTGGAACGTATAGGTCGAGTCAAAGGTCGGACCGCCGAGGCCGCCGCTCAGACGTTCGGTCATGACCGCCGACCGGAGCGCCTCCTCGGAGCTCAGCGCTTTGGCAAGCGCGGCCGAACCATCGAGGGCCGGCAATGGCACGGACTCCGTGATCGAGATCGGCCCACGGTTCGACTCGATGTCGACCTCGAAATGCCAATCGCCTGCGGTCTCGAACGACGTGGTGCCGGTGAAGCAGCCCAGACCACAGACGCCGTCCAGTGGGACATCGACCGAGGCGGATCCAGAGGTCGCCTTGAAACGGGCGTTCCGCAGCCCGTCCCCGGCGTCGACGCCGGCCACCTGGACGCGGATCTCCGCCGACCCGGGCCTCGGCGGCAAGATGGTCAGCCCGACGACGAAGGGGCCCGATGCATCGCCGATCGAAAGGGCGTCGCGGCTGCCAAGTGCCGCGAGCACAGGGTCGGTGGTCGTCAGGCTTGCCGCGGTCGCCTCGGCCTGGCGGGGAGGGTTCGGGAAGCCCACGAGGAGCGTCGCCAGGACGAGGGCCGTCGTCGCGGCGATCATCTCCGCTCGAAGCGGCAGCCGAAGGGTCGACGCGGGGATACGCACTCGCCGGCGCCACAGAAAGTGCAGGAGGCCGAAGCCCGCCATGGCGACGAAGGCGGCCGACTTCGCGAGGAGCGTCAGACCGTAGCCGGTCTCGATGAGGGCCGCCGGGTCGTCAAGCTCGAGGATGGCGTTGACGATGCCCGTCCCGGCGACGATGACTCCTGCCCCAACGGCGTACGGCGTGAACGTCCCGAGCGCCCGACGGAGGTCGGGCGCGGCGACGAGCGATGCCACAATCGCATAGGTCCAGATCCCGACCGCCGACAGATGGATCGCGAACGATGGGATGCCGACCGCCGGCAGGACCGCAGCGGCGGCGTGCCCGGACGCGGCATCGGCGACGATCGCCACGACCGCCAGGACCACCGTCAGCGGTCGCCAACGCGTCCCCGCGAGCACGCCGATCGCCGTCGCCCCGAGGACGACAAGGCGGGCCTGTCCAGACGGGCTTGCGAGGACGCCGCCGATGGCACCGATCGACCCAGTCGCAACAACGGTCGTCGAGAGCAGGGAGACGAGCGTGCCGACGAATGCGACGGCAGGCGCGGCGCGCGCGACACGGGTCGTCTTGAGTAGATCGAGACCCGCCCGTCTCGAAGCGCCACCGAGGAGGCTCGACGCGAGCCATCCGCCCAAAGCGGTCAACGCCACGAATCGGCCGATGAGTCCGATCGGTCCCTCCGAGTCGAGCGGACTGTCGGCGATGGTCGTGCCGGCATCGGCTCCGGTCCCGACCGCGAACGAGTACGTTCCCTTGAGCGTGTGCCCGTCAAGCGCCGACACGCTCGTCCAGCGAACCGTGTATTGCCCGACGGGCAGCAGACCAAGCGGACGGCGCATGGCCTGCACATCGCCGGCCACCGCGAGCGTCGGTCCCTCGCCGACGTCGGCACCGGAGGCGTCCAGGACTTCGATCCGACTGAGCGCGCTGTTGAGCGGCTCGGAGAACTTGATGACGACAGCTGCCGGTGCCTGCGACAGTCCGGTGCCGGGCGCCGGCGAGGCGAGAAGCGCCCCGGCGTGGGCCGCGACCGTCCCAGGTGCGCCCAACGTTAATGCGGCAGCCGCGAGCAGCACCAGGAAGCACGCACGGTGGGACCGGTCTTCATGTCGGAGGGACGTTCGAACCACGGCGCTACTGCGGTCCGGGCCAGGTCGCGCCGCCGTCGTTCGAGCGGAAGAAGCGAGTCTTCTCGTCGACGACCGCCACCGATTGCGGATCGCTCGGTGCGATGGCGACTGTGACGGCCGTGCCGTTGAACCCGGTCGGCTGCCAGGACTTCCCAACGTCGACGGACCGATACAGACCTTTGGTCGTACCCATCAAAAGCACCGAGCCGTCGGGCGCGGCGGCGAGGCTCGCGATCTGCCCCCCGGGCGAGGCGCGCGGCTGCCAGCTCTGTCCGCCGTCGATGCTCGCGCCGAGGCCGTTGGTCGAAAGGCCCAGCAACGTCGTTCTGCCGGACGCTCGAGTCACAGCCAGGACGGGCCAGTCTCCCTGCTGACGCGGCTCCCAATGGCGCCCCCTATCCGTGCTCTCAAAGAGGCCGAACCCGACCGCGTAGGCCCACGCGTGAGCTGGATCGGCCGGATCGACGACGAAGGCGTGGAGATCGAGGCCCGGCAGATCGTTTGGCACGGGCGCCC
>JBBQRZ010000054.1:0-4794 GCA_038214255.1 Candidatus Limnocylindrales bacterium | reverse complement strand
AAGGAGGCCGAGCTGTCCGGTCAGGCGCCGCCCAGCCCGATGCCCCCGGCGACCGGAGACGTCCGCCGCGGCTTTGTGTACGAGCGTGTGCCCCACGTGACCCTGAAGTCGATTGCCCAGAACCCCGACATCCGCGAGGGCATGACCCGCGAGGAGATCGACGCCGCGATCGCGCGCCACGCCGAGACCGAGATCCTGTTCGACCGCCCGTATGAGGACCGCAAGGTCGTCCGCGTGTCGGGCCCGTTCACCGTCGAGAGCCTGTCACCCCATCGCGTGCTCCGCGACGGGCCTGAGGACGACGCGCCGGAGATCCCGGCGCCGGTCGAGTCGGTCGACGCCAGCCGCTTCGTCTCGACCATCCTCGACAACCTCAAGCGCGCCGGCGTCCAGAACACCAAACGCGACGAGCGGCTCGAGCTGACCCGCCTCGACCCGTACCCGGGCACCTGGATCCAGGGGGTAGGGGAGTACCTCGAGAAGGGGGTGGCGAAGACCGCCGCGATCGCGATCGGGCCCGAGTACGGGACCGTCGGCCCCGAGCTCATCCGCGACGCCGCCAAGGAGGCCGTGAAGTTCGCCGACCTGCTCGTCGTGTGCGGCTTCGCGTTCGACCCCCTGGCGGGGGAGGAGGCCTCGAGCCTCGGCCGCCTCACCATCCTCCAGGCGCGCATGAACCCCGACCTCGCGATGGGCGAGGACCTGCTCAAGAAGACCGGCAGCGGCAACCTGTTCATGGTCTTCGGCGAGGCCGACATCGAGGTCCGCGAAGTTCCGTCGTCGTCCGCCGTCGAGCCCGCCCAGCTCCAGGTCGAGATCCGCGGCCTCGACGTCTATGACCCGACGACCGGCCAGGTCCGCTCGTCGTCGACCGACGACATCGCCGCCTGGTTCCTCGACACCGACTACGACGGCGACGCCTTCTTCGTCCGCCACGCCTACTTCACCGGTGCCGACGACCCCTACGACAAACTCCGCCGCGCCCTCCGCGCCGACATCTCCGACGAGGCCTGGTCAACCGTCAACTCGACCATCTCGCGGCCCTTCCCGAGCCCCCGCTCGGGCAAGATCGCGATCAAGGTCATCAACCACTATGGCGACGAGGTCATGAAGGTGGTCGCGCTGTGAACGAAAACCCTGCGCCCTGGGCTAGGCAGCAGTCGCTCGTTGTCGATGGGATACAGCTCTGGTACTACCCTCCGCCCGGTCCTCGCACGTGGGCCTTTGCTCTGCCGAAAGCCTCGGGCCTGAGGCACTACCGAAGCCGTGGCGCGGCCTTGCGCGCCATCGGCGCATTACTCAGTGGCGCGGCGGTGGGTGGATCGGTCGACCCGTGGCTCTACGTCAGCGGCAACCGGCCTCGGCGAACGCCTCCGCCGGACGAGTTGACGCATAACCGGGCGAGCGTCTCCGCAACGAGGCCTCAGCATGCGTCGGTCATCGACATGATGTCTCAAACACCCCCCGGTTGGCTGCGAGTGCTCTCCGAGCAGACGGAGGCGACGGCGCATCGCCATAAGTCCGAAGTCGTCTCGACAGAGGTCGAGGCGTGGACAGTGGAACTCTCTCTGCCGGGTTTCTGCCGGCCCACCATGGATCAACCGGGCTGGTCCATCGAGTACGGCAAGCCACTTGTAGATCCGCATCGGGACCTCCCGCGGAATGGGAGCTGCGCCGAAGTCGAGGTGACGGAGCGGTTTCGGGCGGCCGGGTGGGATGCTTGGTGGTCCGACGGCTTCGGCGCAGCCCCGGAGCGGTGGAGGCCGTGGATCCGGCGTGCCCGACACTGGGATGGAGTGGTGGGGGACCTCCTTCGGGCAGTTCAGGCTCGAAGGGACGACGGAAAGGTGGGCGGAGTCCCTGATGTCATCGGCGTGCGCAATTCCGACATCATGATGGTTGAGTGCAAAGGCACCGACAAGTTCAAGGCGACCCAAATTGGCTGGTTAGACGCGGCTCGGACCGTTGGGGTCGAAGGCAACACGTTCGCCGTATGTCAGTTCGCCGTGCGGTAACAGCGATCCGCCGCCTCGAAGTTGTACCACCCGGCGTGATCGCCGCCCGGCCGATCGAGCCGTGAGGCTCACCCCTCTTCGCCGCTTATCATGGCCACCAGGAGGGCAATCGATGGACGCACTCATAACGCAGAGCGAAGACGTTGCGTGGGGTGCCGCCGTCATCGCCGGCACACGGGTCCCCGTGGAAACTCTGTTCGACTACCTCGAGAGGGGCAAGACGCTCTATGAGTTTCTCGACCAGTTCCCGACCGTCGAACGGAAGAAGGCAGCCGCGATCCTCGAGCTGGCGAGGGAGCGGGTGGCAATGCAGGCTGCGACCGGGTGAAGGTCCGGCGGAGCCGGCTTCGTTGAGTTCGACTCGATGATCAACGTGCGGCCGCGCCTCGGCAATCGATCGCGAACCGTCGAGGACGAGGCCACTCATACCCGGATCCTCGCGATCGTCCTCCAGGCTGGTCAATCCATGACGCTGACGCTGCACCGATCGCTCGCGGCCGGGCGATGGCAGGAGCTCACGCTCGTCGAGCAGCTGGCCAACATCGGCAGCGAGGTCGGGCGTGCCCTCCGAGCGACGAGCGCCGGCAACGAGTCCAGGGCCGCTGCGGCGCTCGACCGCGCACTGGAGCTGTTCGACCTGACCCTCGCCGACGAACGCTGGCATAGGCGGCGCCGGGAGATCGCTCGGGCGCGCGAGGTCGTGACTCGGCGATTCTTCACGGACGACGGCGGTGACGACGAGTCATTGGACCGGTACTTCCTCGAGTTCGCCGCAGCGAGCCGACGCGCGCCGGCCAGGCCGGCAGACACGCGACGTCGCGTCCGTGGGGCGCCGGAGATCGACGTGGCTCGCGTTCGTCGCTTCTGTCGCGACCGAATTCCCGTCCACGTTCGGGACCGGATTCGCCTCGATGTCGACGTCAGCGGTCGCGCAATCACGATCGTCGAGCGCCGCGCGCCGTGGGCCCCCGAGATCGGGCCGGAATGGACGAGCATGCCGATCGCGCGCCTCCGGCTCCACGCGACTGATGGCACATGGGCGCTCTTCTGGTCCGACAGCAACAACGTCTGGCACCGAGACTCGCTCGAACCGACCCCCCAGATCCATCGATTGCTCGCCCGCGTCGCCGACGACCCGTCGAACCGGTACTGGGGGTGACGGCCGCATGACGCTGGTGGTGGTATTCGGCGCGACCGGCGGGATCGGCCGCTACGCGGTGGCCGCGGCGCGGCGGCGGAACTTGGCGGTTCGCGCGGTCGTGCGCCCGGGCCGCGAGGAGCCGGCGGACGTTGACGCCGAGGTCGTGGCCGCGGACATCACGGATGCTGAGGCGGTGAGCCGCGCGGTCGCCGGCGCCGGCGCGGTTGTGTGGGCAGTCGGCGCCTCCCGCAATACCGCCGACCAAGTGGCCGTGTTCGAGGCGGGGGCGCGGAACCTGGTGCTGGCGATGGAGGCGGGCGGCATCCGTCGCCTCGTTGCGCTGTCGGGCGCCGCGATCACGCTCGAGGGCGAGCGCAAGCCACTCGGCGGCCGCGTGATGGAGCTCATCGTGAAGGTTGCCGCGCGGCATGTGTACGACGCCAAGCTGCGCGAGTTCCGCGCCTTCACAGTGACCGATCTCGACTGGACGCTCGTCCGCCCGCCGCGCGTCATCGAAGGCGAGCCGACAGGAGCGATGGCCCTCGGCCTGAAGCTCGGCGGCTCGACCGTCACCCAAGGCGACGTTGGCGAGGCGCTGGCCGGCCAGGTCGAGGACCGAAGCTACGTACGGAAGGCGCCGTTCGTCTGGACCGCCGGTCGACGGGGCTGAATGCATTCATTCCGCGCCGTCAGACATAACTAATCTTATCGGAAGCGATAACCGGGTAGGAACGGCCTAGGCGAGGAGCTGTGGGACGCGGTAGGCGGCGAACGCCCGGTCCCGCGACACGATCACCGCGTCGAGTCGCAACGCCTGAGCGATGAGCATCCGATCGAATGGGTCTCGATGATGGGCTTCCAGCGCCGCGGCGGACTCCGCGTCGGCGCCGGTGATCGCAAGTGCACCGAACCCGGCACGCTCCAACGCCGCTGGGACATCGCCAGGTACCGGCAGCTTTCCCAGGGCTCGCTTGATCGCAAGCTCCCAGATTGTCGCTGCCGACACCACCACGTCGTTCGCGGGCGCGGCGATCGCCTGGCGGGCCGCCGTGCTCAGCGTCGGGCTGTCGGTCATCCACCACAGCAACGCATGCGCATCGAGGAGGAGGATCATGACTCGAACAGGTCCGAGATCGCCTCGTTCAGGTCGTCGAGGTCGTCAGGCACCACGAAGAGACCACGCCACAGACCGGGCTGCCGCGGCGCTCTCGGTCGAACGTAGGGCACGAGCTTCGCCACGGGCCGGCCAGCCCGGGCGAGCGTGATCTCCTCCCCTGCCTCGACCCGCTCGACCAGGCGGGAGAGGTGCGTCTTCGCCTCATGAATGTTGATCGGCCGGTCCATGACATGGCGAACGCTATCGAGGTAGTCCGACTTAGTCAACTCGCCCTGCCGGCACGCCCGCCGCTGACCACCGTCTACGGCACGTTCCAGTAGACCCAGTCGGTGTCCTTGCCCGGGACGTGCGGCAGGAAACTGACCCGGGCGGCCTTGTGCGCGAGGTCGACGAGGAACAGGACGCATGTCTCGAACTTCTCGCCGGGCGCCAGGGCGCCGTCGGTCCGATCGGGACAGGGCGCGTAGACGGTCCCGCCGAAGTTAAAGATGGTGACCGGGCTGATCAGGTTGCCGGGCCCA
>JBBQRZ010000053.1:0-4939 GCA_038214255.1 Candidatus Limnocylindrales bacterium | reverse complement strand
AAGCCGAACTCCCGCTCGATCGTGTCGAGCGGTCCGACGTTGTCGAGCCGAAGCTGGCGAAGCTGGTCGGTCGCCACTGGAAACGGGAGGCGGACGAGCTCGGCGGCCCGGGCGACGAGCGTGATGAGCGGCACCGGCATCGGGACGATCGCGCGGTGGGCGCCCATGCCGCGCAGGACTTCCTCCGTGATCTCGCGATACGTCCAGTAACGCGGGCCACCGAGCTCGTAGACGCGGCCGATCGTCACCGGCCGCTCCAGCGCGTCCCCGAAGATCCGGGTGAGATCATGGACCGAGAGCGGCTGGAACCGGCTCTGGCCGTTGCCTGGCACCGGAACGATCCCAGGCGACACTCGGACGAGGCCGGCGACGACATTGAAGAAGCCATCGCGTTCACCCCATAAGAGCGATGGCTTGAAGATCGTCCAGTCGAGGCCGCTTTCGGCCACGAGCCGCTCGGCCTTCGTCTTCGAGCTTGCATAGTGCAAACGCGGGTCGTCCTCGACCCCGAGGGCACCCAGGTGAAGAAACCGCTGGACGCCGCCGGCGCGGGCCGCCTCGACCATGTTTCGCGTCCCGTCCGAGTTGACCCGCTGCAGGCTCGACCCGCCATTCCAGTCACGCGGGATCGCGACGAGGTGAAGCACCGCATCAACGTCGGCGAGAGCCGGCGACAGCGTGTCGGGCCGCGTTACGTCCCCGACCAGCAGTTCGACGGCCGCTCTTTGGACCTCGGTTAACCGTCCGGCGACCTTCCGGCCCGCGGCATCCGACCGGACAAGCGCGACGACGCGATGCCCCCGGTCGATGAACGCCGGTACGGCGTGGCTCCCGACGAACCCGCTCGCACCCGTGACGAGGATCGTGGACATTCCAGTGTGCTCCAAATACGTGCGCGCTCACGGTATCACGTTTGTTGCGGACGTGACGACGGAGACCCGGCCGATCCGAATCGGACCTGCGGTCCGGGAGAGTGGCCTAACGAAAATCGCAGGTGATGGTCCTGTTTCGCCTTTACCGGCCCTGAGGTGTGAACCCGCGCATGATGGAAGAATGGTGGCGCCCGCCGGGTGTTCTCACCGTAGGGAACCGAGAGGGCAAGGGCGGATACACACGGCTTACGCTTCCCCCATGCTGCTCGGGATCGACCACCTGGTGATCGCCGTCGTCGATCCGGACCAGGCGGCGCTCGACCTTGAGCGGGAACTCGGTCTACGGCGGACAGGCGGTGGTCGTCACGATGCGCTCGGGACCTTCAATCGTCTGGTCTGGTTCGGCGACAGCTACCTCGAGCTCATCGGCGTCTTCGATCGAGACCGAGCCGCACAGAGCTGGATTGGCCGCCCCACGATCGCCGCCCTCGAGCGGGGCGGCGGACTGGCGACCTTCGCGCTCGCATCGGACGACCTTCAGGCCGACGTTCGGCACCACCAGGCGAGCGGCTCGCGGCTGGCCGCGCCGTTGTTCGGAGAGCGTCGTCGAGAAGACGGCAGGATGGCGCGCTGGCAGGTCTCGCTGCCGCCACGCTTGGGGCCCTCCGAACCGCCGTTCCTGATCGAGCACGACGCCGCTGGCGCTGAATGGACGCCCGAAGACCGCGCCAGCCGCGCCCTCGAAACCCACCCGATCGGGCAGCGGGTCCGGCTGGCCTCCGTCGAGATCCCCGTGCCCGCGGTCGCGCCTGTGATCCACGATTACCTGCGCGACGTGGGGCTTGGCTTCCGGCCCTCGCTGGCGGGCGACGGCGCGCGGGATGCATCCGTCGGAAGGCAGACCATTCGGCTCGGGCCAATCCGAGGCCGCGGATCTGGCGCCTGGCCGGTCGCCGTGATCCGGCTCCTGGGGCCGGCGATCGAGCATCGCGAGGCCGACCTGCTGGGCTGCCGCTGGCTCATCGACCCGGCCTAGATCCCGTGCGAGGCGACCCGCCGTGAACACGAACGGGCAATCGTGCGGCGACCGAGGACGTCGCCGCAAGGCAGCTTGGGGCGCAGGTGGGCGACAACGCGCCCCTGATGGCCCTCAGCAACATGGATGCCTGGGGGAAATTGACCGATGGCGGGTGCCGAGGCAGAGTGTTCGATGTGCCATGGATGCGCAACTGATCGGCTTCGGGCAGGTTGAGGTTGACGGGACCCGGTACGACACCGACATCGTCATAGAGCGCGGATCGGTCCGCCGGCGCCACAAGAAGACGTCCAAGCCCTATCGAGCTCGGTTTGGCCATACCCCACTCTCGACGGACGAGTCGATCCCATGGGGCGGACGCCGCCTGATGGTCGGCACCGGGGTCGACGGCGGCCTGCCCGTCATGATCGAGGTCTACGAGCAGGCTGCGCAGCGGAACGTGGAGATCGTCGCCCTCCCGACCGAGGCGGCCTGTCAGCTGATCACCGACTTCGAGGCGGGTGAGGTGAACGCCATCCTCCACGTGACCTGCTGAGCGCGCTCGTGCGGGACGCGGAGTGCTCGCATCGTTGATCCCCGCGCCCTCGGGACGGGTCGCGACGAGATCCGCAGCAAACCGGGTCCGCCGTCACCCACCGTCTCGGTGCGGGTCGCGCCCAGCTGGCTCGCCGAAGGGCCGGCCCGCCGGTCGGTCGTGCTGACCGGTGGCGGTCCACGTCACGTCGCACTCGAGCCATCCACCCGCGGTGTGGACCTGGCAGCCTTCGACGGATCCGCCTCGGTCAGACCGGGTGACGTCGGTCCGATTGTCGCCGATGTCCGGGCCCGGAGGCTCCTCGCGGCAGACCTCGAGCGCCTCGTTGGCAGGCGGGCGGCGCCGATCGTCGCCACGTACGAGCTGGTCGGCGGTGTGGCCTAACGAGGCGGTGCCGTGCCGATCCCGCGGACCGCGGATCAGGGATCCTCTCGCTCCGTGGGCGCCGGCAGCCCATGATCGCGCGCATCCGGCGTCGCCCGTTGGGCGAGCTTGTCCTCGAGTCGCGGGTCGCCGAGGGCCTCGAGCAGGCCAGACGCGAGGATCCGATGAGATGGCCACTCGTGGAACTGCTCCGATCGGGTGCCAGAGCACCAGGCGCCGTGGATGGCCTGAGCGAGCGACTCCTCACTGACGGGGCCATCCTCGAGGGCCCGGTAGAGCTCCTGAGCATGCCCGAAGGCGAGTCGCCGGGTCGTCGCGGCGTGCCGGCCGCCGGTGGTGAACGCGAAGGCTACGGCGAGCCTCGTGACGTCGAGATCGGCTCTATCCATTTCGGCCTCAGCGCTCCGCCGACGGAGATCGACCGAGTCCAGTGTGCGCCACTGACGCACCAGCTGAACCTGGGTATCCAGGAGCGGCCGGTTGACCGCGGGCGGCCACCTGGGCCGCCAGGCTCCTCGGTCGCGCCTGAGCCTCATCGGACGCCGTTCGACCACCCGGGCGAGCCCGAGTGCCGCGAAGGCCTGCAGTGTCTCGGACTGCATCCCGCGGCCCACCGAGCAAGCCGTTCGGTGATTCGCGGTAGGCTCGATCGGCGACGAGCGTCCCGGTCTCGGCGAACGCCCCACTCAGCCGGCCGCGCCCCAGGAGGCAAGACATGTCCGATCTATCGACCCTTGAGCTCCGAGCCCGGCCCTTACGCCAACGCTTCGACCGGATCGACCGGAACATCACGGCGGCGCTGGCACGGGCGGGTGTCCCGGTCCTCCGGATCGGCCTTGGCGTGGTGTTCCTGTGGTTCGGGGCACTGAAGTTCTTCCCGGGGCTCAGCCCCGCCCAGGACCTCGCGACGCGGACGATCGAACAGCTCAGCGGCGGGCTCATCGCGCCGGCGCTGTCGCTACCCATCCTGGCGGCCTGGGAGAGCCTCATCGGGCTGGGACTCCTGACCGGCCGGTTCCTCCGGGCGACGCTCCTCCTGCTCGCCGTCCAGATGATCGGGACGCTCACGCCCCTTATCCTCTTTCCCGCCGAGACGTTCACGCGGTTCCCGAGCGTGCCCACGCTCGAAGGTCAGTACATCATCAAGAACGTCGTGTTGATCGGCGCGGCGATGGTCGTCGGCGCGACGGTCCGGGGCGGAGGACTCGCTCCGGAGGCTGCGCCTTCGATCGAACGATCAGGGAAGGTCGGCCCGACCATACCTGAGCGGCTCCGCGGAGGGGCATCAGGTCGGTGATACGCTCGACGATGGCCGCGTGTCCTGGCCCCCGAGCAGTTCGAGTCGCTCACCCGGGCACAGGAGAGCTACGACCCCCAGGTCGTTCCTGCGACGCCGCGACCGGGCATCGCATCGCCGCCCAGCGCGATCGTAAGGCTCATCCCGGCGCGCCCGGTGGCATCTACGCCTCGTGGAAGATCAGGTCGCGGTCCCGGACGTGATCGTCGACCTCGAGGGCAACGTCGTCCCCGGGGCCTGCCCGGTCGACCTTCGTGTGCTCGACCTCCATCGACGCGACATTCTGGACGAGGTCGGTGGTGTGACCGCGAATGTGGATCTTGTCACCGAGGGCGAGCGGCGCGCTCAAGCGGACTGCGGCGACCGATCGATGGCTGAAGTAGTGGGTCACTTGGCCGATCGCCTCGGCCGGGTCGTGTCCGGCGGACATGCGACACCTCCGTGCGGTTCCACCGTACACCGATCGACGTCATTCGAGCAGCCGCTCGGCGCCGAGTTCGACGGGACGTTCGGTCCATTCGCGGAGCTCGTCCGGTACGCCCGGAACGGGCTCGCTCCACGGGTCCATGCGAGCGTCGACGTAGAAGTTCACCTGGAGCGCCGGATCGAGATCGGGAAAGTCGGTACGGTTGTGCGCGCCGCGCGTCTCGCGCCGCCCGATGGCGCCGCGCAGGGTGGCCTCGGCGACCGTGAGTCCGGCGCGCAGGTCGAGCGCGTGCGCGAGGTCGGTCCAGCCTTCGGCACCAGGCCGAACGTCGACGTCGGCGGCCGTCCGGCGTAGCGCCTCGATCTCCCGCAGGCCCTCCCGCAGGCCG
>JBBQRZ010000052.1:0-6959 GCA_038214255.1 Candidatus Limnocylindrales bacterium | reverse complement strand
GTACCGGGTGAACTCCTCGAGCGAGAGCGGGTCGTACTCGGTTGCCAGGTGGCGTGCGCTGCTGACCTGGCTCTGGACGAGGAACAGGTCGGCGCCGTGCTCGGCGCAGAACGGGCCGAACCGGCGGGCCGCGCCCGGCGTCGCCGCGACGGCGGCCTTGGAGCCGGCGGCATGGATCGCGTCCAGGCGGGCGGCGATGAGGTCTTCGCGGATCGGCCGCAGGTACGCCTCGGCAAGCAGGTCGTGGACCTCGCCGTCGGGCGCACTCGCGATCCGGGCAAGGATCTCGTCGGGATCCTCGTACCGAGCCTGCACGCCCTCGAGGTTGAGGATCGCCAGGCCGCCCAGCCGCGCGAGCTCGCCGGCCAGCCGCACATCGACCACGGCGTCCATCGCCGAAGCGAGGATCGGGATCGAGAGGTCGATGCCGCAGAACGTCTGGGTCAGGTCGACGTCGGTCGGTTCGACGGTGTCGGTGCCGGGCGCGAGCGACACGTCGTCGAACCCGTACGTGGGCCGGATCGTGTCGACCTTCGAGTGGAAGACGCGGCGTGCCGCCGCTTGCGTCGCGCCGCTTTGCTCGATCACCTAGCCCTCCTGCGCGGCCTCACGGTGAGCTGCCGCTCGGCCCCGAGTCTAGCAGCCGGGCTCCCCAGACCGGCCCTCAGCGAGGTCGGCGGTCGCCCTCGAGCGTCAGCTCGAACCAGTTCGCTCGCTCGGGATCCGAGAGGTCGTCCCGGATCCGCTCGATCGCGGTGCGGTAGCCCGGCCAGATCACCTCGGTATGGGCGTCCGAGACCTCCAGCCAGCGGCTCTCGTCGTGTTCGTGGGACAGCCGCGGCTCCGCATCGGGATGGACCCGGATCGCGAAGACCGCGGCCGTGACGATCCCATCGAGCGACGGCTCGTGGAACTGGTTGACGAGATCGAGGTCGTAGAAGCTCTCGATGTCAGCCGGGCCGAACCCGGTCTCCTCGATCGCCTCGCGCAGCGCGCCGACCGCGATCCGCTCTCCGGGCTCGAGCATGCCGGAGACGCATTGCCACAGCCCCGGCAGAAGCCGTTTGGCGGCGCGGCGCAGCAGCAGCACCTCGGGGCGCTCGACATCCCGAGCCGTGCGGGCGACCCGGAAGACCCAGCAATCGACGAGATCGGGACGGAAGGGGCTCACCCGACGACCCCGCTCAAAGACGCTCGAACCGATCGACCGGGACGACAAACACGGTCGCGCCGCCGACTTCGACCTCGAGCGGATACGGCATGAAGAATTCTCCCGGCTCCATGATCGGCGGCATCGGGTTCACGACCTGCGTCCGGGACGTGCAATTGTCGCGCACGATCGACATCACCTCGTCGACCTCGACGTCCTCCACGCCGAGGAAGATCGTTGCGTTCGACTGCTTGAGGAACCCGCCGGAGCTGTGCAGGCGCGTCGCCCGGAACTCCTTCTCGAGCAGCGCATCCACGAGGGCTCCGGCGTCCTCGTTGTGGACGATGGCTACGACCAGCTTCATCGGGGGGAGTATCGCACCCGAGATGCGCCGGATCGGCCGCGATTCGCGCGGTGTACGATGCGCGCTCGATCCCCTGCGCGCCAGGAGTCTCCCGTGACCAAGGACGGTCCCCCCCGCGACCCCCGAAGCTGCCTCGCGCCGGCGATCGCCGCCGTCACATCGGGCGCCGACCTTGACGCGACCCTGGCGGAGGTGCTGGGCGCCGGCGTGGCCGGTCTGGGCGCCGCGATGGGCGCGATCTTCCTGCAGGATCCGGACCAGCCCGGGCTCCAGCTCGCCGCCGCCCACGGCCTCGATCCGGCCGGCACGGAGACGCTGACGGCGGACGCCCAGGATCCGGCGAACCCGTTTGCCACGGCCGCCGCCACCCGGCTCGCGACCTTCGATCGCGAAGCGCCGATGGGGGACGGGACGTCCTTCGTGGGGGCGTATCTGCCGCTCGTCGCATCGACCGGTGGCGTGGAGATGGCGCTCGGGTCGCTCGGCATGGGCTGGCCGGCGCCGCACGACCTCTCGGACGTCGAGCGCGAGGTGCTCGGGTCGATCGCCACGCTGGCCGCCGTCACGATCGATCACGCCCGACTTGCCTCGACGGCCGCCGAACGCTCCGAATGGTTCGAGCGACTCGCCCACACCGACGCGCTCACCGGCCTCGCCAACGAGCGGACAGTCGCACGGATCCTGGAGCTCGAGCTCGCCCGGGCCGGGCGCCAGGGCAGCGAGGTGTCGCTCGCGCTGTTCGACATCGACGACTTCCGCGCGACGAACGCGGACGGGGGCCACGCCGCGGGCGATGACGTGCTCCGGCGCGTGGCCGCGGTCCTGGCCGAGTCGGTCCGGCTCGTCGATACCGTGGGACGGATCGGCGGCGACGAGTTCGTGCTCGTCGCGCCCGGTTCCGCCGGCACCATGGTGGCGCGCCGGATCCTGGAAGGGATCGCGGCGCTGCCGGCGGTGGCGGGTCGCACGATCTCGGTGTCGGCCGGGGTCGTGCAGTTCCCGGCCGATGGCTCCGACGCCGAATCCCTGATCGCGGCGGCGACGGCGACGCTGGATCGCGCCCGCGGCGAGGGCGGCGGCAATGTCGCCGAGAGCGGGGCCGTCGCCTAGCTCGGAGCGGGTCGTCGTTCAGCTCGCGGT
This sequence comes from Candidatus Limnocylindrales bacterium, assembly GCA_038214255.1. Classification (GTDB taxonomy): domain Bacteria; phylum Chloroflexota; class Limnocylindria; order Limnocylindrales; family CSP1-4; genus SPCO01. The sequence goes on along the minus strand of JBBQRZ010000052.1, from coordinate 4,305 downwards.
CGGCCGCGCTCAGCCCGACGCGCTCGCGGTCCCGCTCGAGATGATCGGTAACGTGGGCGCCTTCGCGCCGGGACCTGGCTCGTGTGTCAGCGCAATGACCAAACCCGCTGATGATGGGATGCCGGAGCCCTGCAGGTAGGCGGTCCCGTTTCCGGCCACGGCGAGCTCGCCGACAGGAACCGGCGCCGCCCGCGGAGCGACCGCCCAGGCCTCATAGACTGAGCTCCCCGTCGGCGGAGCGAGATCCCGCATGGCCAGGGTCATCCGGCCCTGTGCGTCGATCGCAGCAAGGCCGCGCGCGAGCCCCGCGCCGGGGGCCATCACGACCGTGAGCGATCCCGGCTGAGCGGCCACCGCCAGCACCGCAGCGACCTGCTGGTCGTAGGCATGCTCGTCCTGCAGCTGCGCCTGGAGGAGCAAATTCCTGCCGCCGAGGACGGCGATCGCGAGGACGGCCGCGATCCGCAGGATCCAGGTTCCGCCCGAGGCACGGGTCCGGGCCGAGCGGGTCCCGCGCTCCGCGGCGGTCGGGAATGGCGTCGGGACAGGACCAGGGGCGATAGGGGCCGCGGCGGTCGGAGCGGGGGCACCGGCCGTAGAGGCCGCCCGCGCAGCGGTCGCTGCGGACGTCGCCGCGCTCGTCGATCGGGACGCGAGATCGGCGGCCGCGGCGGTCATGATCCGCGACTTCAGGGCCACCGACGGCTCGAGCACTGGCGCGGAGGCCGCGAGGACCGGCAGGACCTCGGCCAACTCGCTCAATTCGGCATGGGCGTCATCACACGACGCAAGATGATCGCGGAACACCTGGGCCTCATCGGCGTCGAGGGCGCCCAGTACGAACGACGCGGCGAGCTCGCGCACCTCGTCGCAGGTCAGATCGGATGGGCGTCGGGGGTCGCTCATGGCCCGTCGACCTCCTGCGTGCCGCGTGACCCGGTCTCCCCGCCTTCGAGCAGGACCCGCCGCATCGCCAGCAGCCCCAGGCGCATCCGGCTCTTGACCGTGCCCAGCGGCGTGTTGGTCCGGGCCGCGACTTCCTGCTGCGTCAGACCCCCGAAGTACGCCAGCTCGATCGCCTCGCGCTGGACATCCGAAAGCGCCGCGAGCGCTCCGCGGACGGCCTCCGCGTCGAGAACGGCCGCGACCTCAGCCCAGACGTCCGGCAGCGTCAGCGCCGGCGGCGGCACGGCCTCGCGCTCCGGCAGGGACGTTACGGGTCGACGACGGCGGACGGCGTCGATCGCGCGGTGATGGACGATCGACAGCAGCCACGTCTTCACGCTGCCGCGACCCTGGATGTAGCGGCCGGCGTTGCGCCACGCCCCCAGGAACGCGTCCTGGACGACGTCCTCGGCGAGGGAGGCGTCATTCGTGATGCGGTAGGCGATCGAGTAAGCCATCGTCTTGTAGCGCTCATAAAGCTCGTCAAGAGCCTGCAATTCTCCGTTCGCGATACGCGCAAGCACGGCCCGATCCGCATCGTCCGTGGCGGTGGCCACCCGGAGCGGGAGCGGCCGGGTCGTGTCGCTCATCGATGGATGCGCACGGGGGGCTGCACCGGTTCACCGGCCGCCAGCCGCGCATCGATCGCCGCGGTGACTGCGGTCACTACGTCCTCCACGTCGCGCGTGGCATCGACGACGACAAACCGCTCGGGCTCGCCCGCCGCCAGGGCCAGAAAACCTGCACGCACGCGTCGATGGAAATCGAGGTCGAACTCGGCCTCGAAACGCGTGACGTCGCCAGGGGCCTTGCGCGCCAGCCCAACGTCGACCGGCAGGTCGAGCAGCACGGTGAGGCCTGGCACCAGGCCATCGGTCGCGAGGCGCTCCAGGTCGCGCAGCAGATCGAGCGATACGCCCGCGCCGAAGCCCTGGTAGGCGAGCGTCGAGTCAGCGAAGCGGGCGCACACGACCGACGTGCCGCGGTCCAGGTTCGGCCGGATCACCTCGCTCACGAGCTGCCGTCGGGCCGCATTGAAGAGCAGGGCGTCGGTCATCGGATCGGTCGGACCGCCCACGCCGCTTCGGGCGAGGAGGACCTCGCGCAACCGTTCGCCCAGCCAGGTGCCGCCCGGCTCCCGCGTGAGTTGCACGGGGATGCCCAGGGACTCGAGGTGCGCGCGCACGCGCGCCGCCTGGGTGGTCTTGCCGCCGCCCTCCGGTCCCTCGATCGTGATGAACCAGCCGCGTGCGGCCGGCGTCCCGCGCGGTCTCATCGGGCCGAAGTCTAGCCGACCCCTTCGGCCTGACATCCATGCCGGCGCCAAGCGCGTACCCTCGCCGTCATGACACGTCGACGCACCATCGCGCCGCCTCGGCGAACGCGCGCGCGCGCCGTCATGGCCGCCGCCGTGGCGTTGTTCGCCATGGCCGCGTGGCCGGGTCTCGCCGCCGCGCATCCGCTCGGCAACTTCACGATCAACCACTTCGCGGGCGTCCGGATCGAGCGCGATCGGGTGCTCCTCGACATCGTGATCGACGAGGCCGAGATCCCCGCGTTCGATGCCAAGTTCGACGTCGATATCGACGGCGACGGTCAGGTCTCCGACGCGGAGATCGATGCCGGACGGGTGCCCGCCTGCACAAAGCTCGCCGGCAGCCTGCATCTGACGGCGAGCGATCGACCGCTCTCGCTCGAGCTGGTCGCGGCGGGCCTCGCCTTCCCGCCGGGCACGGGCGGCCTGTCGACGATGCGAACGGTGTGCGAGTACTCGGCGCCATTGCCGGTGGCCGCGGCGTCGGAGGCACCGACGCGGATCGCGTTCGCCGACACCTCGTTCGCGGGCCGCCTCGGCTGGCGCGAGATCGTGGCGACGGGATCAGGCGTCACCCTGACGGGCATCGACGGTGAGTTGCGAACCGATAGTGTCTCGGCGCGGCTCACCGCCTATCCGAAGGGTCTGCTGGCATCCGCCCTGGCCGACGCGCAGCTCGTCGTGGATGTGATCGGCGGCGGGACGGAGCTGCCCGTCGTGACGGTTCCCGATGCCTCGCCGGTCCCGGGCGCTCCCTCGGCGCGACCGGTTGCGGCATCTGGCGTTCCCTCTGCAGCGCCGTCGGACGCGAGCGCTGCGGCGCTCGGAGCGGTACCAGGTGGCGTCGGGGGTGGCGACCTTCCGTCGATCTTCCGGACCGCCGACCTGACGCCGTTCGTGCTCCTCGTCTCGCTCCTCACGGCGGCGGCACTGGGTGCCGGGCACGCCGTAACGCCCGGGCACGGCAAGACGTTGATGGCCGCGTACCTCGTCGGGACGCGCGGGACGCCGCTCCACGCCCTGGGGCTGGGGCTCTCCGTCAGCCTGTCGCACACGGTCGGGATCCTCGTGCTGGCCGGGCTGGTCGTCGGCGCCTCCGACGTCCTGCCGCCCGACGTGGTCGTTCGGGCGGCCCCCGCGGTCGCGGCCGTGTCGATCGTCGCGATCGGCGGCTGGATGCTCCTCAATGAGTTGCGACGGCGTCGCGCATCGGCGTCGGCTGGCGCCGGGCTCGACCACCCGCACGACCACGGTCATGGGCATGACAGCGTGGGTCACCACGAGCATGAGCACGACCTCAGCCACGAGCACGGGCCCGCACATGAGCACGAGCCGGTCGACGCGCTCGAGCACCGCCACGGCGGCGTGAGCCATACGCACCTGCCGGCGGTGGGCTCGACGATCACGTGGCGCAGCCTCTTCCTCCTTGGCCTCGCCGGAGGACTGATCCCGTCGACGAGCGCGCTGTTGATCCTGCTCGGATCGATCGCTGCAGGGCGAGCGGCTTTCGGTTTCGTGCTCGTGGTCGCCTTCGGGCTGGGCATGGCGAGCGTCATGGCAGGGATCGGCCTCGCGCTCGTGTTCGCCCGCGGGCGCCTCGACCGGATGCCGTCGGGCCGCGGGATCGCCCAGCTGCGCGACGCCGTGCCGCTCGTGGCGGCCGTGCTGGTCTTCAGCTTGGGGATCTACCTCACGGCGCAGGCGGTGGCGGGCACGCCGAGCCTCTGACCGGCCTCGGCAGGAGCGCGCGGCACCCCATCAGGTCCGGGCCGCGGCCGGCCGATCTGGGCGCGGCGCTATCCAGGCCGGCACCTCCCAGACCCGACCCCTTCGCGGCGTCCGCGGCGGCAGCTCTCGGCAGCGGCGCGGCGGCCGCGGAGCCGGGGGCTACACGGCCCGACGGCCGCGGATGGGGCCATGCCCCGTCAAGTGGTGTAAATCGACCTCCAGCTCGAACACCTCTCAGACGGCCATCCCCTCCTTGAGCAGGTCGCTCAATGTGGTCCCCGGGATGCCGCCGATGAGCCTGGTCATCGAGGCCTGGG
>JBBQRZ010000051.1:0-7510 GCA_038214255.1 Candidatus Limnocylindrales bacterium | reverse complement strand
CGCGCCCGTCTGGTCGCCCGATGGGACGAAGCTGCTCTTCCAGCAGAAGCGCGCTGGGCAGGTGACCCTGTGGACCATGAACGCCGACGGCGCCGGCCAGACCCAGCTGACGCCGACGCCCGTCGCGGCGGACTGGGTCGGCGGATATGCGTGGGACCCCGCCCGGTAACCCCGGGCGGGGAAACCTCGCGGTTAGCAGGTCTTCAGCGTTGTGGCACTCGCGGCCATCGAGGCGCGCAAATCTCGTTCAGAAGGTCATGCACCGTCACCACGGCGTAGTAGAAGAGGATCACCGCGGCGGTTTGCGCCTCGGCCAGTCGCCGAACGGCCGCGAGAAGATCGAGGTCTGCGTACTGGTCGAACGGCGTCCCGGCAGGTGCCTCTGGGATGTCCGACGGCCAACGCTGCTTCAGAAGTCCCGCGCAGACCCGGAAGGCGGTAGACGGCCTCATGGTTCGTCACCACTCCCACCGCGCTTTCCACCAGTGACATAGGCGCATTTCAGGCGAAAGTGACATCCCGCGTTCGAAATACGTCGTCTCCGTGCGGGAATTGAGGCGGACATGAACGTTTGAGCGTCGCCCGGTTCCATACTCCTCGAGGCGACCAAACAGTCGCCGGCGTCGGGAGCGGATGATGGAGTTCAAAGCTCGTGGAGCGCGCCAGTCGTGGGGATCGAGACGCGTTCTCGTCACTCGCCGCCGCCAGCGCTGATCGGTGTTACGCCCTCGCGTACCGCATCCTCCGCGACCAGCATCGTGCTCAGGACGCAACTCAGCAGGCATTGCTCGGAGCGTGGCGCGACCTGCCGACGCTCCGGGAGCCGGAGCGTTTCGAGGCCTGGTTGCACCGACTCGTTGTCAACGCCTGCTACGTCGAAGCGCGAGGCGAGCGGCGGTGGGCGGCCAACGTCCGCGTGATGTCGCTCCAGAGGACGGTCGATCCTGACGTCTCCGGCGGCATCGCCGCGCGAGACGAGCTCGATGCTGCATTCCGTCGGCTATCGCCTGAGCACCGCGCCGTCGTCGTGCTCCATCACCACCTCGGGTACCCCCTGACCGAGATCGCCGAGACGCTCGGCATCCCGGTGGGCACTGCGCGATCGCGCCTGCACTACGGCGTTCGACAACTACGAACCGTGCTTGATGCGGGGGAAGTTTCCCTCGCGACCTCAGGGGAGCGACCGGCATGACGAGCCACGACGAGCGCAGCCCTGGCTTCGATCTTCGCATTGCTGACTGGCTGGAGGCTGATCCCGATCGCGCCCCTTCCCAGGTCCTCGAAACTGTCCGCACCGCCCTTCCCTCGATTTCGCAGCGGCACGAGCGGCGAATGCCGAGGCCGTTCCCCTCGATCAACCGACGGGCATACCTGGCCGCGTCGATCGCGACGATCGCGATCGCGGGCGTCGGCCTCAGCTGGTATGGCTCGTTCGGCCCGAGCACGACAGGGACGCACCCGTCCGCGCCGCCCACAGCGTCATCGGCGGCGTCGGCCTCACCAGAACTGCGGTCAGCACCAGTCGCACGAAAGTGGACGCTTACCGGGAAGACGGTCGAGACTCAGCTCGACGCGTCTGTCACGCTTCTGCCGGACGGCAAGGTCCTCCTCGCAGGGGGGCACGGGCCCGGCCTCGATCGAGTGGCAACGACGACCGCCGAGCTCTTTGACCCGTCAACCAATGATTGGACCCGAACTGCCGCGATGCACGTCGCGCGGTCCCGCGCAATGGCGGTGTCGTTGTTGAACGGTCGCGTCCTGCTCATCGGCGGCGAACCGACTGCCCGACCGTCACAGCCCTCAACCGCCGAGCTGTACGACGCCGCCACCGGCAAGTGGTCCCTATCAGGACCGATGGCGGCGTCGCATTCGGAAGGAACCGCAACGCTTCTGACGGACGGCAGGGTTCTGGTGGTCGGCGGAATCGACATAGCGTCTGCCGCAGCGGTACGAACCGTGGAGCTCTACGACCCCGCAACGGACGCGTGGACGGCGACCGGAGAGATGCGCGTCGGGCGAGCGAGCCACACCGCCACCCTCCTCCCTGACGGCAAGGTCCTGGTCGTCGGAGGCGGATGCTGCGGCAACGTTGCCGAGAGGTCCGCGGAGGTGTACGACCCGGTTACTGCGACTTGGTCGGGAACCAGCAGCCTCGAAGAGGGGCGTCGCTGGCATCACGCCATCCTGCTGGCCAACGGGAAGGTGCTCATCTACGGCGGCGACGACAACGGTGCGAGCGTGGACAAGGCCGAGCTCTACGACCCATCCACACGGGATTGGACGTCGGCGGCGAGCCCCGCGGACGACGGCGACGGAAGCCGTCTCTTCGACGGACGTGTCCTCGTGAAGGGGCAAGGGGCCGGCGAGCTGTACGACCCGGATACGAACTCATGGACGACGGTTGGCGGCCCGGTGCACAATCGTCTGTACCACTCGGCGACGAGCCTCGCCGACGGTCGAGTCCTCGTGACCTACGGCGAAAGCAGCGCCGTTTTTGACCCGACAGGGACACCGTGACGCCGCGGGGTAGGCGCGCGCTGGGCCCGTTCGAACGGCGCGGAGTCGAATTCGCTCGCCTGGTCGTGATCGTCGCGTTCGCCGCCCGGTGTGGTTCACCAGCGGACCTGACGCAACCTCGCTCGATCAGTCCGTCGCAGGCGCCTGTCCCAACCCGCAGACCTGCGGCTTCATCGGATGCAGCTGTGCACCCTTCGCTGCGGCCGGCTTGCCCCAATCCGAACGGCGGCGACTGTCTCGGACCGCTTGCATCCGGAAGGTATTCCGGACTCAACGTGCGTCCGACGGTCACGTACACCGTCCCCGCGGGGTGGGGCAACTTCGAAGACTATCCAGGCGGACTCCTGCTTCTTCCGCCCGGGAGCGATCTCGATGGCATTGACGCGGGGACCGCCGACTACGTCAGCGTGAGCGCGCGGGTCGCCGCGATGAACGCGAATTGCAACGGGACGCCGGCAGTGCGTGTCGGCCGGTCCGCAACGGAGATCGCGACCGCCCTCCATCGACGGGGTGGCCTCACGACGACGGTTCCCACCCCGATCGAGCTCGGCGGCCTTCGCGGCATCGCCATCGAGCTTCGTCTCGCCAAAGGCTGGAGGCACGCCGCGTGCTCGGAGGAGGGTATTCCCGACGTCGCGCTTCTCGTCGGCCTGCCACCGTCCAACTTCTCGAACGCCGTCACTGGTCGAACTGCCATCGAGATCTACCTCCTCGACGGCCCGAACGGGACGATATCGATCGAAGCGGACGACGTCTCGGGCGGATCGCACCTCGGGACGATGCGCCAAGGTGATGGACTCGATGGAGTTTTCCCAGCGGTAGGGTGCTGGGCAGGTGACCTCGTGGACCGTGAACGCCGACGGCACCAGCCAGACGCAGCTAACGCCGACGCCTCTCGCGGCGGACTGGGTCGGCGGATATGCGTGGCCCCCGCCCGCTAACCTGGGCCGCGCCCCACGACCCGGCGTCGCGAACCTAACGACGGCTTGGGCGCATTTGACTCCGACCCTCGCTGTTCGGGATCGCCGCGAACCGATTCGCTCGCCGCGGCGCCGTACCTTGTGAGGGCAACCGAATGGCCGCCCGGAAGTCGAGGGCACGGTGTCGCAGCGAGAGCTCGTGCAACTGGCGGGTCGTGGCGATCATGACGCCTTCGACGCGCTCGCCGGCGCCGCGATCGCTCGACTCGACGCTGCCGCCCGGCTGATCCTGCGAGATCACGAGCGAGCGAAGGACGCCGTGCAGGAGGCGTTCGCCCGGGCGTGGCGTGATCTCCCCGGGCTTCGCGATCCCGATCGGTTCGACGCCTGGCTCCACCGCCTGCTCGTCCACGCCTGCTACGACGAGCTGCGCCGGCGCCGACGACGTCCGATCGAGGTCGAGATCACCGATCTTGACCATCCGACGGTCCCGGACACGCAGTCGGCCTGGGCCGATCGGGACGAGCTCGAGCGCGCCCTCCGGCGGCTCGACCCGGACCTCCGGACGATCGTCGTCCTCTACTACTACCTCGGCATGCCGCTGCCGGAGGCGGCCGTGGCGATCGGGGCGCCCCTCGGAACCGCGAAGACGCGGCTCCATCGTGCGCGCCGCGAATTGCGGGCCGCCCTCGGTGTCGAGGAACCTCGATTGCAGCCGCGACAGGCGGAGGGCCGGGCATGAGTGCGCACGACGAGTTTGACCTGCGATTGACGGATCTCTTCGACGAGCTGGCCGCCGCCCGCACGCCGGACTACCTCGATGAGGTCCGGGCCACGGCGCGGCGAAGCCGCCAGCGGCCGCGCTGGAGCTTCCCGGCACGGTGGCTCCCGGTGGACGTCGCGATTGCGCCGCCGATGGCCCTCGGGCGACTGGCGTGGCTGCTGATCGTCATCGGTATTCTCGGGGCGCTCGCCGTGGCGGCGGTCGTCGGCTCGCGACCGCGACTGCCGGCGCCGTTCGGGCCGGCGGCCAACGGCTTGGTCGTCGTCGACGACGGGTCCCACATCGCCGTCGTCGAACCCGACGGCAGCGCTCGCCGCGTGCTGACGTCGGGCACGGGGATCGACACCCATCCCAGCTTCTCGCTTGACGGTCGCCGGATCGCCTTCCTGCGACGGTCCGGCGGAATACGCTCCCTGGTCGTCACGGCCACCGACGGACAGAACCCCCAAATCCTGGCCTCACCGGCCGCCAGAGAGGGCGCCATCCACCAGGAGGCAGCGGCCTGGTCGCCCGACGGGACGCGGCTCGCCGTCCTCGTGCCTGGCGACCCGGAGCCCCACGACGAGATCTGGATCGTTCGTGCGGACGGGACTGGGCGCTCGACGTTCCTGCCACCGTCGCTGCTGACAGCCGCTGGTCCCGCTTGGGCACCCGATGGCAAGCGCATTGCGTTCCTTGGCGGGCGGGCGCGGGAAGCCGGCGACCACCTGTACGTGGCCGGCCTGGACGGGACCGGTCTTCTCCAGCTGTCCAATCGCGCCAGTTCGGGCGCCACCGGCTACCTGCAGCTCCCGCGCTGGTCACCCGACGGCACCAGAATCGCCGTCCATTACGGCGATTCGGACCGGCTCGACCGGGACATCCTCGTCCTGGCCACCGACCATCTCGACGAACAGGTGATCGCCGGCACACCGCTCGACGAGGCCGAGCCCGCCTGGTCGCCCGACGGGAAGGAACTCGCATACGTCCGCTCCACCGCGGTCGGGACGCGGCGGTTCGAGGTCGCGATCGTCGACCTGGCCACGCGCGAGACGACGATTCTGAGCCCTGCTGGCGTGCTCTCCGACACGCTCGCCTGGTCGCCCGACGGGACACGAATCGGCGCCCTCCATTGCCCGACGGACACCGGATGCGAGCTGTGGCTGCTGGACATATCCGGAACTCGGGAGCCCGTCGCCGTCCAGGTCGGCACCAAGGACTACTCGCAGTCCGATGACAGGGCGTACTGGAGCTGGCAGCGGCTGGCTCCCTGACCAATCACGAAGGAGCACTCGATGCTTTCGTTTTCGACGCGGCTGATGCAGCCGGCCATACCCTCGAGCCCGCCGTTGCGGCATTGCCCCCGATCCGACGGCTGCGCCGACCGGAGAGGTTCCCGACAGTGAATCGCTTCGCCTACCTCACCGCCGCGATTGGGACAGTCGCCATCGCCGTGCTGGCGGTCGCCTGCGGCGGTCTCCTCAACCGGTTCACGCGTCCGGAGGGACTCCAAACCTCATTCGGGAGAACGCCGTCGGCGACTGGTAAGGCTGGCGCCCAGGACGGAAGCGCCCCCTTCGCGTTTGATTGAGGAGACACATCGATGGGCTCGCCGAGCAACAACCGCACCGCTGCTGCACTCTTCGCAATCGGCCTCGTGGCGGGGGCTTGTTCGTCGCCGACGCCGTCATCCACCCCCGCGGCGCCACCTAGCGAGCCCTCGCCGTCGCACGCGCCTCAGGCGATACCCGGATCGGCGGACGCAACCCCGGCGGATTCCCCGACTGGTGCCGTGACCAAGATGTGGACGGCCACAGGCGCGTATCTCGAGGAGCGCGAAGGCGAGTCCTCCACGCTCCTGCCGAATGGGACTGTTCTCGTTGCAGGCGGCGAATCCGAACAGCTCTCCAGACCCGTGCGACGCACCGCGGAGCTCTACGACCCAAAGACCGGAACGTGGACGCGTACCGGTCCGATGCACGTCGCGCGCGTGGGCCACGCCGCCCTGCTGCAGAAGAACGGCGAGGTGCTCGTCATCGGCGGCGACGCGAGGGTCGGGAGACATACGGCAACCCTCTCGAGCGCGGAACTGTACGACCCGACCACCCTCATGTGGACCGAGGTCCCACCCATGGCTCAGGCGCGGTCGCTTGCAACGGCAACACTGCTGCCTGACGGCAGGGTTCTCGTCGCGGGCGGGACAAACTACGCGACCGGCGGGCCGCTCCGAACCGCCGAGATCTACGACCCCGTAGCCAGGCAATGGACGAGAGCGGCGGACATGGAAGTCGCTCGGGCGATGCACACCGCGACCCTCCTGCCGAACGGAAAGGTTCTCGTCACAAGCGGAGGCTGCTGCGGTGATCCCGCGTTGGCGTCGGCCGAACTGTATGACCCGGATGGCGGGACGTGGGCGCCAACGGCTCCCCTTGCCGCCGCTCGGCGCCACGCCTCGGCAACGTTGCTGAACGATGGAAAGGTGCTCGTGTACGGCGGGGACAACCTCGGGATCGCTCAGCTGACTGCGGAGCTTTACGACGTCGAGACCGGGTCGTGGGTCGCGACGTCAAGCGCTCCTAAGGACGGACCCGCCACTCGCCTTGCGGACGGGCGGCTATTCGTCATGGGCTGGGAGACGACGCCCGAGATCTATGAACCCGCGACTGGTTCCTGGACAATCATCCAGCCGCCGATCGCCGGCTTACGAGCATTCATTTGGGGCCCGCCGCCTCCGACGCTCCTGGCCGATGGGCGCGTTTTCGTCCCAGACGGGCCTGAGGCGTTTGTGTTCGATCCGGCCGGGAAGCCTTAACGCCATGTCGTCCCGTAGGACAAGCGCGATCATCGGTGTCCTGACCGCTGCGGCCGTCGCCGCCGCCTGCTCATCTGCCGCGCCGGCAACGGCGCCGCTCGGCTCGACCCCGGGCGCGACTTCCGCCTCCGTCGTCACGTCCCCATCGCCGCGACCTTCACTGCCGGCATCGGGGCTATCGCCCGCGCCGTCGGAATCGACCACGGTCGGAGCCGGCGAGGAGTGGGTCGTCTTTCAGTCACTGGCCGACCAGTTCGATCCGGCCGCTGACCAAGATGGGATTGACCATGACGACACGATCTTCCTGGTTCGGACTGACGGCACAGGACTTCATCGGCTCCCGCCCGTCGACCTCGCCGGGTCGGAGATCCGCCCCCGATGGTCACCAGACGGAAATCAGATCGCCTTCATCCGCGGCCACCTGCCCGATGACATCAATGAGCTCTGGATAATCAACGCCGACGGGAGCGACGCCAAGCGCGTTTACACGTGCGGCCC
>JBBQRZ010000050.1:0-7847 GCA_038214255.1 Candidatus Limnocylindrales bacterium | reverse complement strand
AAGATCGGCGGCCTCGGTCTCGGTTACGGTCGCCGGAGGTGGCGCCTCCGGCGCAGTGGGCGGACGGCCCAGAACGGTGAGACCGAGGCCACCGGCCGCCATGGCCACGAGGAGTAACGCCGCCGGCGCGACGGGCGCCGGGGTGGCCGCGTGGAGAAGAGCTTCGGGGATGCGCGGCCGGAGTCGCGAGATCGTCGCCATCGTGCCACCACTCAGAACGGCTTTTCGATGAGCCCGTAGGCGACGGCGATCGCGGTGATCGTGCTGACGATGACGCCGGCCAGCACCATCCAGACGAGACCCATGACCCCGTTCGTGATCCGCTTCTGGGCCCGGTGCTCGGCCTCGGCGTTCGCGCCCGCTAAGGTCTTCTCGATCCCACCCCAGACGATGACCGCGCCGCAGATCGCGATGCCCAGGCCGATCGCGATCGCGACGAGCGTCGCGATCATCTTCGTGACCGGGGCCAGGGCCTTCTGGGCGCCCGACGGGACCGAGTCGGCAGCGAGGACCGGCCCGACCCAGATGAGCAGCAGGAGAGTCGCAGCTAAGCCTGCGATAAGCGGCAGGTAAGCGGGAGCGAACGCGCGGGTGAACGGACGCATGGAGGCCTCCTCAGCCGACGGCCGATCCGGTCGCGGCTCCGGGTGTCTCCCGGAAGCGACGAACGAAGTCAGCGATCTCACCCTCGGCAGCCGTTGCGAGGTCGAGCCCGGCGGTTCGGAACCAGGCGACGACCCGCGACAGGCGGCGGAGGCGGTAATACTCGGCCGGCGTGATGAAGAACCCGACGTACTTGCCGCTCGAGTAGATCGCGGTCGGACGACCTTCGCCAACCTCGTCGAGGATGGAGGCGACCCGGCGCTGGATCTCGGTGATGCCGATCGTCCGCGGGATCTCGAGGATCTGGCGCCGCTCGCGGGCGAGCCGACGGGCCGCCGCGCCGGTCGGGCGCTCGCCCCCCGCGAGCAGGGGCCCGAGCGAGCTCGTGTCGTCGGTGAGCTCGGGGTAGACGTCAAGCCCGTGGAGGGCCGAGAACGACGCCTCGATGGCGACCCAGCGCGCGACCTCGTCGCCGGCGATCAGGACGGCCGCAGGATCGCCGTGCTGGAAGATCATGACCGGCGTTCCGGCCTGGGCGTAGGCGATCCCGAGCCGGGCCTTGTCGCGCAACTCGTGGACCGCCATCGTCCGCAGCTCGCCGACGATCACAGCTCGTCCCCCGGGCGCCACTCGACGGGCAGCGGCTCGATGACGGCCGTGCCCACGCCATACCAGGTGATCAGGACGGCCTTCCGGCGGCCCTCGGCCAACAGGTCGCGCATGTTGCGCCAGAGGAGCGTGGCGGACCGGCGCTCCGTCATCTCCCCCTCACGGGGAGGACGAAGGATGGCGACTGGGCGGCCGTGGCGGAGGACGACGAACGTCTCGCCGCGTGACGCGCGGGCCAGGCAGATGCCGGGTTGCCGTCGGAGTGCGCCGGTCGGGATGGTCTGTTCCATGGCCACGACGCTACCACCGGCGCGGGCCGAGTTCAAGCGAGTTAAGTGTATTGTTTAGTGTATTGTTGCTAGGAGTTGCGGATTGTCATCCGGACGTCCTCAGCTGTCAAGGGACAGCGAGATCTGACCACTGGCGGTCACGAGAACTGAACGCTGGCGGACGCGAGACCTGAACGTCGGCGGTCACGGGATCTGCACGGGTGGCCGATGGGTCTGAGGAGCGACGGCTTGCCCCGTGGGTTCAGGACGGCAGACGTCGTCTCCAGACACGGCCGATCACGACGGCGCTGAGGAGGCCAAGCAGCACGCCGATGAGGGCGGCCGGGCCGGCCTCGACTGCTTGCGCCGTCTTGGTCGAGCCTGAGATCGCGTCGGTCGAAGATGGAACCTCGGCGCGCACCGTGACGACGGCGGTCGAACCGGGCTCCTTGTGCTGGAAGTTGCGGACCCAGATGGTCCAGGTCCCGGCCTTTGGCAGGGACACCACCCCCCGCCAGAGCGTCGCGTCGGTCGGGTCTCGGGCGAGGGTCAGCCGGACCTCGGTCCCGTCCTCATGCTGAGCGACGACGTCGAATGGGTAGTCAGTCCATGTGTAGAGGATGTTCCAGACATCCGATGGCAGGGGGTTGGGCGCGATTGGGCTCTCGAACGGGAGGGACAAGTCGGTTCGCTCGACGACCCGAAAGGTTCGAACGAGGACCTCGACGGGCTGGCCGACGGCCACACTGGCCGGCGAGACCGCGACGACAATGTCGCCCGCCGCGCGCGCCGCGCTGGCCGTCGCAAACATCGCGGCAAGCAGGCCGACGCTGACGAGTAGGCGTATGGCCGTTCGCCTCATCACGAGGACGGTACACCGCTCGTTCAGCCCTGGTTCCCGGTCCGAGATCCCGCGGCTGGTTGATCCAGCCGCTCAATGGCTGTCGATTCTGGCAATGGCTGGACCCCGCGGCCGTCGAGCGCCTCGGTCAGCCGATGCGAGCGACCCTCGGTCACGATGACGTGGGCGTGGTGAAGCAGCCGATCGACGGCGGCGGTCGCAAGCCCCTTCGGAAAGATCGTGTCGAACCTGGCGGGATGGAGGTTCGAGGTCAGGATCAGCGAGCGACGCTCGTACGCCGCGTCGACGAGCCGATAGCGGGCCTCAGCCTCGTCGGCGCCGGCTGGCAAGAGGCCGATGTCATCGACCACGACAAGCTCCGAGCGGACGATCCGATCGACGACCTTGCCGGTCGACGCGTCGATCCGCGAGCGGGCGATCGTCGCCGTCAGCGTCTCGAGGGTGAACCAGCTGACGCGAAGGTCACGGTCGATCGCGGCATGAGCGATCGCCTCGGCGAAATGGCTCTTGCCGGTGCCTGATGGCCCGACGAGGACAAGGTTCTCGGCCCGTCCGATCCAGTCGAGGGTGCGGAGGGCCCACTGGGCGTCACCGGGGATCGCCGAGGCCTTCGGGTCCCAGGCATCGAACGTCTTGCCCGACCGCAGGCGGGCGGCCTTGCGTTGGGCCTCGCGTGTCGCCCGGTCGCGACCGGCCGCCTCTTCCGCGAACAGGACCTTGAGGAGGTGAGCGTGGTCCCAGCCCTCGTCGCGGGCACGGGCGAGGATCGCCGGGCCGGCCTGGCGGACGTAGCGCAGGCGGAGCCGATGCAGCACGCGGGCCAGGTCGAGCGGCAGCGGTGGCGCCTCGACCGGCTGGAGCCGGGGCGGCAGGTCGCGCCAGCGGGCGAACTCGTCGCTCGCCTCGGCGCCTTGGAGACGGCCTCGGGTCTCGTATGGGTCGTGGGCCGGCCCGTGGCCGCTCATCGACCGACGAGTTCCCAGGCCGACGTCCCGGGCTGGAGCGTGTCGTCGGCATCGCCGCCGTCGAGCGGCTCGATCGTCCGGTCGCCCATGAGCCGGAGGTGGTCGAGGATCGACTCGAGGTCGCCGTCCGCGAAGCGACCCGCCTCGGCCGCGAGCCCAAGTGCTCGATCGACCTGCCCCGGGTCGACGAGCGTGGCGAGCTCGGTCGCCCGGCGGATCTTCGTCCGGATCCGCTCGGCACCGGACGCCGCGGCGAGGATGAGCCAGCGTTCGAAAGACAGCCTCTCCGCGCTGGCCTCATCCGGCCTGGCGGCGGCGGAGGTTCTCAAGGATTTGCTCCGGCCGCTCGCCTCCAGCCCGCTGGACGTACTTGAACCGCTCGAGCCCGTCTTCGACGTGCCGATCGGCGTCGACGGGCCGATCGACCTGGGAAGGCTCGTCGTTGTAAGTGCCGGTGCAATCAGCCAGCACTTCCTACTCACGCTCACGGCCGTCGAGGGACTGTCCGCTGAGCTCGTCATGTTCGACCGTGACAAGACCGCTCTCTCGAACGCGAACCGTTGTCCCTACGTCATGGTCGATGAACTCGGTCGCCCGAAGGTGATTGCGATTGGAGACCTGCTACCAGGCAGGATTCGGCTGACACCGATCCCCAATCATCTCAGTGGCGAAACGCGCGCATCCGTGCCTCCGGGCTCGGCAATTGTCGTTGGCGCCGACGACATCTCCGTTCGCCATCTCGCCCAGCGTCTCGATCCCGACTGGCTCGTGATCGGCGCGACATCGCACTTCCTGGCGCTCGTAACCGAACACCCTCTCGGTGAGCCATGCGCGGGCTGTGCACATGTCCGTCTGGGCGATGAGATTGCCGTGATCCCGACGTGGTCGATCATCTCGTTCTGGTCGGGGTTCCTCGTGGGGCTGCGGGTGATCGCTCGCGCGATGGGTCATCCGTACCCATCCTCACGCCGGGTCACGAACTTCTGGCCGCTGAGGCCGGAATCAGTTTTCGAGCACGAACTGGCATTTAGTCGAGATTGTCCCGTCCAGGACCATTTCGAGGTTTGACGCTCAACCAATGGTCAACGACCTCGGCATTGTTCATCTGACATCGCCAGGCCGCGACTATCAGCCAGTGGGTCCGTGGGGGCTCCAGCCGTCGAGGAACGGCCTGAGGTCGTCTGACTTGCAGTCGGGTACCTCGGGTAGCAGGAGCTCCGGGTGCTTGCTCGGGTCGCTCTCGTCGAGCCTGCGCTCCGCGAAGTCAAGGTGTGCCACGAACTCGTCACGCATGGACGCGCGGTAGCCCCCGACGGCTTCCCGGACCGCGGCCAGGAACTCACGATGACCGGCGATCGTATGCCAGTCGCGTGACCGCCTTTGGAATTCGTCCCAGCGTGCCTGAGCGTCGTATCGCCCCTCGAGAGCCATTCCGACGAATGATCGAGCTGCGGCTCCGGTTTCATGCCGGCGCGGCGGGCACACGGCTCCTGACCACGTATCAAGCGCTCGGACCGTCTCGAGGAAAGGCGCCGGTCAGAAAGGACGCCGCCGCTCGACGATCGCGAACGTCGCCGCGAGCCACGCGAGGCCGAACGCCCCGAAGGCTGCGATCTCCGTCGCTACCCATCCTGGGTAGTCCGGCGAGTGAACGCCGACCGCAACGACGTGGAGTCCGGCGACCCAGGCGTCCGGGTCCACGCCGGGCGGCGCCAGTGCGCCGATGTCGAAACTGCTGACCTCGGATCCGTCAGGAAGGCGGTAGAACTGGCCGGTGAACTTGCCGCCGTCGTACTCGCCGTTGAACCAGGAAGGAACGGCGATCTCGTGCGCGTTGGCCTCGACCCACCTCTCGAGCAGGACATGCCCGCCGACGCTCAGAAACAGCGCCAGGAGCGCGCTGAGCAGGATCGTCGGGAGCATCCGACCGGACCAGGCCCCGACCGCTAGCGCCAGCCCGAACGCCGCAAGGCCCCGAGCGACGACTCCAGGACCATGCAGTCCGGCATCGTCAAACGAAGGCCGGCCGAATTGCCACGGCACTCGAGCGGCGGCGAGCAGTTCCGTGGCGACTGCGGCGAACGCCAGCACAGCGACGAGGATCACGAGGATCGGGAGGAGGCGTCCGAGGAGCCACCGACGCCGCGAGCCAGCCAGCGCCCAGACGGTCGCTGCGGTCCCGCCTTCGATCTCCCGACCGACCAGCCCGACGCCCAACAGCAGACCGACAACGAGTGGCAAGGCGTTCATCGCCGTCATCACCAGTCCGGCCTCGTCCCGCTGGATCCGGAAGAACGCTTCCGAAAGCGGATCGCAGCGGGCGGCGTCATAGACGAGGTTCTCGAAGATCCACGGCGTCAGGCACTCGACGGGGGCGCCGACGGCGTCGAGGCGGGCCCGGATGATCAGCGCGGTGATGCCGACAACCGCGACGAGCAACACGCACGACCAGACTTCGAATCGCTGGATTCGGACGGCCATCCTGAAACGCGAGGCCATCACGCGGCCGCCCGGGCAGCGTTCGCCGCCGCGAGGTACCCGAAGACGACGTCGTCGAGCGACGCGTCGCCCGTCCCTGGGCGGCGGACCAAGGACATGCGCCGGCCGGTAAGTCCCGTGAAGCTCGCGACCAACTCGGCAGGTGCGATCTCGCTGGTCGCCGCGATGACTGCGTGCCCCGCTCGCGCGTCCTCGATTGAGCCGTGGAACATGACCGCGGCCGGCGCGAGAACAATCAAGGAGTCAACGACACCCTCGAGGTCGCCGATGATGTGGGATGCCAGGAGCACCGTGGTGCCCTCCGCACGGACGGCGTCTCGGAGGGTGGTCAAGAAGTCCCGTCGCGCAAGGGGATCCAGCCGGGCAACTGGCTCGTCCAAGAGGAGCACAGGCGCCCGGGTCCCGAGCGCGAGCGACAGCGCGACCTGGGCCTGTTGTCCGCCCGACAGCTCCGCTGTCCGGACTCCACGGGAGATACCGTGACCCGTCAGCCGCTCTACGGCCCCTGCCCTGTCGAAGCGCGGCCGGAGGCTGCTTGCGAGCTCGAGATGCTCGTCGGCGGTCAGCTGGGGGTAGAGACCCACCTCTTGCCCGACGTACCCGATCCGCGACAGCGCCTTCGGCCGATCGCGAGCCGGGTCGATCCCGTCGACGGTGACGAACCCCGCCGTTGGGCGCTCGAAGCCCATGAAACAACGGATCAGCGTGGACTTGCCGGCTCCGTTGGGGCCGACGAGCGCCGTGCTTCCGCCGCCCGTGATATCGAGATCGATGCCATCGAGTGCCGCGGGCCGGCCCCGCCGATAGCGCTTGGTGAGCCCCTTGGCGCGCAGTGCGATCGGGCCGCTCGACGCACCTGGGACCAGGGGGGCATTCATCACGACCACATCCTGTCGGACGCGGTGGGTAGCCGGGAACCCGGACAACCTCGACGACAGACCCCCGGGATTCCCCTACATCGCGCGAGCGGCAGCGGCTGCTACCGTTCGAAGCAGGATGGAGACGCGCACTCGTTGGTCGGCGCTCGTTGTCGGGGCCGTCTATGTCGGGATCGGCGTCCTTTGGTGGTTGCGCCCGGAACCCGGGAGCGAAGCACTCGTCCCGAGCGCAGCCATCCTGCTCGGTCTGTGGGCGGCGACCGGGATCCTCGCGACCGGGTTCGCTCGCCCGGACGTCCTTCACATCACCCGGCGGGATACCGGCCCCTGGCTCGCGCTCGCGATTGCCGCACCGCTGGCCCTCCTCTCGCTGCGCGGCACCGACACGACATCCAGTCAACTCCTCCTCGTGCTGTGGCCCCTTTCTGTCCTGCCGTTGGGCATCTCGCTCGGCGGGTCACCGTCTCGGCCTGACGACACGTGGCTGGTCGCGGGCGCGTTGACTGCCTTTGCGACCGTCGTGGGGCTTCTCGCCTACATCGTCGGCGAGCCACGCGCTGAGCTCGCGACCATCCAGACGGCCGCCATCACCAGCATCGCCCTCGTGCCGGCGCTCATTGCCGCCCGGCGGAACCCACGGCACGACCCAGCGGAGTCAGGGCAGGTGCTCATCGGGCTCGCTCCGCTCGCTGGCGCAGTGGTCCTGGCGGTCCCCTCGGCCGGGCTCGTCGTCCTGGTGGCCGGGTTGTTCGCCATCGTCCTGGTGAACCGGGTGACGTTCCGGCCGCTGGCGCGTGCGGCGACCCAGGCGTTGGCCCAGCGCGACTTCACCATCGCCGCTGTCGAGGGGGAGCGACGAAGGCTCGCCGCCGACATCCACGACGGCCCGTTGCAGTCCCTGCTGCTGCTCGGCCAACAGCTCGAAGGCCAGGGGCACAGTGAGTCGGCAGCGAGCGCCCGGGCGATCGCGATCGAACTTCGCGACGTCGCCGGTGAGCTGCGGCTGCCGCTGCTCGATGATCTGGGCGTGGGACCCGCGCTGGACTGGCTGGCCGATCGTGCGCAGCGGCTGACCGGCGTGACGGTGAGCGTCGCGTATGAGGGCCTCCATCGACCGCCTCCCGAGGTGGAGATGGCTGCCTTCCGCATCGCCCAGGAGGCG
>JBBQRZ010000049.1:0-8295 GCA_038214255.1 Candidatus Limnocylindrales bacterium | reverse complement strand
GACCTCGTTCCCCTGGGTCGCGACCGACAGTTGCGCCTTCGGCACACGAGCGACCAACGCCGCCCGGAGGCGGCCGACGAACCCGCCATACGCCGGCACCAGGTCGGGCGGCAAGGCCTCGACGTCGACGTTGATCCCGTCGAGCTTGCGATCGGCGACGAAGGCGACGAGCTCCTTGATCCAGCGATCCTGCGCGGCAGGCCGGCCATAGAACGATCGGTTCTTCGATGGGCCGAAGCTCGAGTACACGATCTCGACCCTGGTGCCGTGATCGTGGGCGGCCCCGATCAGCTGCTCCCCCACCGCGCCCGTGATCCGCTTGTAGCCCGTCTGGTTCGCGCGCAGGGATCCGTTCGTGGCGTGCGTCACCGAGAACAGGCCGATGGTCGTGAGGTCGGTCCGGGCGACGTGATCGGGCAGGTTCGCGTCCATCTCCCAGTACGGGATGAACCCGTAGACCTCGTGACCGGGGATCGGGACGACCGTCGGCTGCGCCGAGGCCCCGTTCCCCAACCCGGCGGCCAGCGACGCACCGGCCGGTCCGCTGCGACCGATCTTCGGCTGGAGGAGCAGCATGCCAGCGACCACGGCCACGATGGCTGCCACCGCGACCGGCCCGATCCAGCGCCGAGTCCGGAGCGCACGGAGCGGGCGGCGACCGGCCCTCATCATCGCCCGCGCGGCACCGGAGCCCGGGAATCGGCGAACTTGGCCTGACGCATGGGGATCGGCACGGGCCCAACGGTACCCCGGCTGGTCAGGCCTCGTCGTTCGGGGAATGGCCGGGGGCGCCCGGTAGGGGGCGCCCCCGGCCGTTAGATGTCGGTCGCCTCAGCCGGGCGTTTGCGACGCCTGGGCCTTGGCCATGATCGCGGCGGCTGCGTCGATCGGGACCGCGAAGCCGATGCCCTGGGCGCTGGCCGCGACGGCCACGTTGACGCCGATGACGTGCCCGGTCGCGTCGAGCAGTGGCCCGCCGCTGTTGCCGGGGTTGATTGCGGCGTCCGTCTGGAGCAGCCCGCTCATCGAGGTGACCTGTCGGCTGGTCTCGCTGCCGACCTGGATCGTCCGGCCGGTGGCCGACAGGATGCCGCTCGTCACCGACTCGGTGAACGTGCCCAGCGGACTGCCGATCGCGACGACCAGCTGGCCGACTTTGAGCGACGAGTCGGACCCGATCGGGATTGTCGGCAGGTTGGTGCCCTTGATCCGCACGACCGCGAGATCGTGCTTCGTGTCGGTCGTAACGACGGTGCCCGGCAGCTCGGTCCCGTCCTTGAGCGTGACGGTGATCGAGCCATTGCCCTCGACGACGTGGGCGTTCGTGAGAATCAGGCCGTTCTTGTCGAAGATAAACCCGGACCCAACGCCGGTCGACGGGATCGACCCGGGACCGAAGCCCTGACCGCCGCCCTGCGCGGCCGATTCGACCGTGATCGTCACGACGGCCGGGCTGGCCGACTCGGCCACGGCGACCGCCGCGTCCGACGCGGTGAGCGTGACCGACCGACTCGAGGCCGACGTCGCTCCGGGCGAGGCCGCGGCCGTCGCGGCGGCGGAACCGCCGAGGCTGCCGGTGCCGACGAGCGCGCCGACGGTCGCGGCCGAGGCAACGGTCGCCGAGAGCAGGGAGATGGCGAGGACGCCGGCGAGACGCCGCTCGCGGACCGGACGGGAGGAGGTCGCCGGTGCCGCGGGTGCGACGGGCTCGCCGGCGCGGTTCGCCGGGGTGGCCGCCCACGAGGGGGCGGTCGACTCGGTCGCCTGGGAGGGGGCGACCGGGGTCAGGGGTTCGAAGATGGGTGGCTCGTCCATGCCGTTCATGCTGCTCATGGGCCCATTTCCTACCCGGGCGCTGAGACGTTGCTGAGAACCGGGTCAAGCGAAGGTTGAAGAATCACAACCCGCGAGGCGGCGTCGTGCTCAGAGAGGATGGCGGGCCGCTGAACCGCAACGCCTCCGTAAGGTCGGCTCGACCCGATTCGATCCATTCGATTCTGCCGGTGGATGACACTGGACCCGCCCCCAGTCGTTGGAGAGGTGTTCGTATGGGCGAACAGTACGACCAGAACAAGCAGAAGCAGGGTCAGGGCGGCATTACCGACCAGACCAGGGCCGATGGGGACGCTCGAACCCAGAACGAACGTGACCAGGCCGATCTGCAGGGATCCGGACAGACCCAAAACCCTGGGGGGGCCGGCCAGACCGGGAGCCCCGGGATGACCGAGACTCCGGGGATGACCGGCGGCCTGTCGCGGCCGGGGATGACCTCCGACGACAAGGGCAAGTTCACGAAGCCGGACGTTGGCAGCCCGACTGGCTCCGCCAACGTTAAGGAGCCGGAGAACCAGGATCGCTGACCGCTTCGCAGTCGGATATGGCGACGCCCCTCTCGCTCAATCGGGAGGGGCGTCGTCGGGTGTGACGCCGGACGGGCTCGCGATGTCGCGGCCACTGTCGGCGCCCAGAACCGCCGCCACATGCCTTCAGTACGGCGACCGCGCCAGCGCCGCCACGGTCGCGTGGGCTCGGACCTCTGCGACAGCCGCCGCGACGCCCGAGGTCCACGGCTCGCCGTGGCCCGGCAGGACCAGGCCGGCCTCGACCCTATCGAGACGTCCCAGCGATTCGAGCGCCTGAGCCGGGTCCGATGAGAACGGTGCGATCCGGGGTCCCGTCGCCCCATTCGTGACCGCCTTCGTCGCGAACCCGTCCCCGATGAACAGCGTGTCGAAGCGCGGCACGTGGAGCGCGGCACTCCCCGGGAGTGGCCGGGTAACGCGATGACGCGCGGCGACCCGGGGACGTCGAGCGTGGCCCCGTCGCCGAACGCGATGACCTCCTGGATCGGTGGGATTCGCAGTATCCCGTTTGTCAGCGCCCACCAGGTGAACGCGGCGATCGGCCCGATCCGGATCGGACCGGACTGCTGCCCAGTCGACTTGACCTCGCCACGGGCCAGGGCGGCATCCGCCTCGTGGACCCGGATCGGCACGCCACGCTCCCGACGGATCCGTTCGGCGAAGCCGATGTGATCGGTGTGGGCATGCGTCAGGACGAGCGCTCGGACATCCTCGAGCGAGCGGCCCATCGCGGCCAGCTCGGCCGGCAACGCCCCGAAATAGCGCGGGGCTCCGGCGTCGATGATCGCAACCTCCCCGCCGTCGTCGAGCAGGTAGACGTTGACGAGCCCACCGCCTGGGTCGAGTCGGTGGACGTTCGGGGCGATCTGCATCGGACCCAGCCTACGCCGGCGGGAACCGCAACCTGCCCGGCGACGGCGACCCGCGGCGGGCTCCAACGTCCCTCGATCAGCTCGCGGGATGGCGGGCGTCCAGGCGCGGAAACGCCTCGGCGAGCGCGCGGTCGAGGTCCTCTGCCGACGGCGTCGGCTCGTTCCAGCGGTGGACGAGGGTGACGTGGCGACCGGGGATCGGCACGTCGCGGCGTGAAACGTAGCGCAGGAAGACGTGGCCGGCGTCAGGCACATTCCAGGCACCCTTGCCCACGACGACGCCATCGCGCATGAGGGCAGCTCGGTTCGCCTCGAACACGTCGTCACCGCCCCGCGACAGCTCGGTCATCGTGTGGCCGAGGAGGTCCTCGGCGGCCCAGCCCATCGCTGCAGCCGCACTCGCCGTGATGTCGACGATCTGCAAGTCGTCATCGAACACGACGATCGGCGGTCCCACGGCGGTCGGAAGTCGCGGCGCGATCTCGATCCCGTCGTACGTATCGAGATGGATCCGATCCGCCCACGGCTCGAGCTCGTGCGCGAACAGCGGCCGTTCCGGCCCTCCCTGGGTGGCGGCCAGGATCGCGTCGCGGTCGGGCCACACGCCGACCGAGACGGCCTCGACCTCCCGCTCGACGACGCGTCGGCCCAGATGCGAGGCGACCAGGCCAAGCTGGACCAGGCGCGGCTGCTGATCGCGCAGCGTCTCGACGAGCCGGGCCTCCTCGTTGGGCCGGCCACGGATGCGGACGATCCGCAGGTACGCGCTCGTATCCGGCGGAAGCGCCGCGAACGTCCGCCCGACGATCTCGTAGTGATCGGACCGCTCGATCGCCATCGGAAGGCCGAGGCGGGCCCCGAGGAATCGGTCCTGTTCGTCGGTCCCGGTCGCGCGGACCATCGTCTCGGCATCGCGCCAGACAGTGACGATCGCGGCCTCGATCCGGTCGTCGTCCGCCCCGCCGGTCCTCCGGATCCCGACGATCAGGCTATCGAGGCCGAGGACATCGCGCGCCAGCCGGGCGAGGCGGTCCCGGAGGTCGATGACGGCCTGGAGGTCCGTCGCCCGTGGGAAGGCGCCAACGACGATGCGCAGGATCATCGACGCGATCATACCCAGCAGGGTTGTTACTGAATCGCAAGAGAGCCATGGCCATCTTCGTGCCATGGTTGCGAAAGACCGTAGGATGCTCGGAGTCGATCAAGATCGATCGACCGACAGGGCTCTGCCGTATTGGAGGAGATCGAGATGAACAGAAACGGTGGCGTCGGGATCATCGGCGTGATCGTCATCGTCGTGGTGATCCTCTTCCTCGTCGGTGTCATCAAGATCTGACGTCACGGTGATCTGATCGGCGCGAGTCGCGAACTGAACCCGGGCGGGCTGCGGCCCGGCGCGACGTGACGGACGTCGCTCCTGGCCGGCTGCGCGACCTCGTCGCCCGCCTCGAGGTCCTCGCTGCCCGACGCCTTGCGACCCGACCGCGCTCGGCCGCCGCAGCGACCCGGGCGACCCGGCTCGCCGACCATCTCGCCGGGCACATCCGGGTCCGGGCGAACAGCCTGGACGCGCCGCTGCTCGTCCTGCTGCTCGGGCCGACCGGGGCCGGCCCGCGAGCCGCACCGGGGTCCTGCGCCCGACCACCCGCGTCGCGGTCGTCCTCGTGCATCCGTCCGATCGCGACGTCCTCCTCGAGGGCACCCTGGGCGGGGTCCGGGTTGACCAGCTCCGGCTTGTCGAGGACGACTCGATCACGCCCGGAGTCGCGCTCGTCGACGCACCCGATATCGACTCGATCGAGCACGCGAATCGCGAGCTCGCGGACCGACTCGTCGAGGCAGCCGACCTGTGCTTGTTCGTCACGACCGCGACGCGCTATGCGGATCAGGTCCCGTGGTCCGTCCTCGAGCGCGTCCGCGAGCGGGGTCTGCCGCTGACCCTCGTACTGAATCGGATGCCCCCCGACGAGGCGGATCGTCGGGAGGTGCTTCGCGACGTGGAGCGGCTGCTCGCCGAGGCGGGGCTGGCCGATGCGCTGGCGGCCGGCGAGGCGGCGGGTGCCCCGGCGTCGGAGGTTGCGCGGCCGCCGAGAGCGGCAGAGCCGGCCGCGAACGCGGGAACTCCGGCGGAAGCCGCGGCTCCGGCCGATGCCGCGACGCCGGCGGATGTCGCGACGCCGGCGGCCGAGCCCCCCGCCCTGGAAATCCTCGGGATCGCCGAGGGCGAGGTCGACCCAGTGGCCCAGGCTTTCCACCCGGATGCGATCGCGCCGATCGCTGCGCGGATCGCTCGTCTGCGCGAGGACCGGGAGGCGCGCGTCGCCCTCGCCGCGCGGGCGTTGACGGGTTCGCTCACCGGGCTTGGAGAGCTGCTCGACCAGATCGCCGACGACGCCGACCACGAGGCGATCGACATCGAGGCGCTCCGTCGAACGGTGACGCAGCAGTTCGAGCGCAACCTCGGTGCGCTGCGAACCGAGGTCGGTCGCGGAACGTTCCTGCGCGAGGAGGCGCTCCGGCACTGGCAGGAGTTCGTCGGGGCGGATCAGATGACCCGGTTCTTCTCGCAAGGAATCGGCCGCGTCCGCGGCGCGATCGCCGGGCTCTTCCGACCGCTGACCGCGCCGGTCGCCGAGGTGCGCGCGGCGACCACGGATGACCTTCTGGCCGTGGCCCGGTCGCAGGCGGCTGAGGCGGCCCGACGAACGGCCGCGGCCTGGTCGGAGGAACGCTCGGTCGCCGAGGACGTCGCGGCGGACCCGACGCTGTGGGGCACCACCGCCGACTTCGACACGCGGCTTCGATCGCGACTCGATGCCTGGATCGAGGGGATCCAGACGGACATCGAGTCCAAGGGCCGACCGAAACGCCTGCTCGCGCGCGGCGCCTCGATCGGCGTCAACGCGCTCGGGACCGGGGTCATGCTCGGCACCTTCGTGCACACCGGCGGCCTCACCGGCGCCGAGATCGGGGTCGCCGCGGCAACCGCGTTCCTGAACCAGAAACTTCTGTCCGCGCTCTTCGGCGAGGCCGCGATGGTCGAGTTGATCGACGCCGCGCGCCGGCGCCTGGACGCGGCCTTGACCGAGACCTTCGACGAGGAGCGAGAACGTTTCGAGCGGCTGCTCCCGCCGGCCGGTCAG
The DNA here is from genome assembly GCA_038214255.1 of Candidatus Limnocylindrales bacterium. Taxonomy (GTDB): domain Bacteria; phylum Chloroflexota; class Limnocylindria; order Limnocylindrales; family CSP1-4; genus SPCO01. The sequence continues at coordinate 1,917 of JBBQRZ010000049.1, read as the reverse complement.
TTGGCCGAGCTGGCCGGGGAGCTGCGCGCGGCCGCGGCGGAATTGCGGGCGTTGCCGCGCCGGGATCCTGGCTCGTGACCGAGGTCCTCGATCCCGCCCCACGCGGGGTGGAGCGATCGCTCGCCCGACTCGCCCAGGCAGTGGACGCGGCAGAGATCCTCGGCCTGCCGACGAACGAGGTCCGGGCCATCCATGCGGAGGCGGTCGGTCGCCTCGGCTTCCCGTCCGACGTCTACGTGTTGGCCCTCGTCGGCGGCACCGGGGTCGGCAAGTCGAGCCTCCTCAACGCGCTCGCGGGCTCGGCCGTCAGCCCCGCCTCGGTGCGTCGTCCGACGACCTCCGAACCGGTCGCCTGGGTGCCTCGCGTCGAGCGCGACGAGCTGGCCGGGTTGTTGGCGTGGCTCGAGGTCGGCGAGGTCCGCGAGCACGATCAACCGACTCTCGGATCGGTCGCGATCCTGGACCTGCCAGACGTGGACTCGGTGGCCGCAGCGCACCGGGCACGGGTCGAGCAGGTCCTGCCGAAGGTGGATGCCGTCGCCTGGATCACCGATCCGGAGAAATACCACGACGCGATCCTCTACGACGATTTCCTCCGAGCGTGGCTGTCGCGACTCGCCCGTCAGGCGATCGTCCTCAACAAGACCGACCGGCTGAGCGCGGACGACGTCGACAAGGTGCGGCGCGACCTCAAGCGCGATCTGGCGCAGGGCGTCGGGGGCAGGGGGACAGGAGCGGGCCGGCCGGAACGTGCCGCCGTCCCGGTCATCGCGGTCTCGGCCACGGGCGGCAAGGCCGGGGTCCGCGAGTTCGCCGACTGGCTCGCCGATGGCGTCCGGAGCAAGGCTATCGTGCGTGCCCGCGTGGCCGCCACGCTCGCTGCCCACGCGGAGCGGCTGGCGCGTGACGCCGGGATCGACCCCACCGTTCCCGTGACCCCGTTCCTCGACCCGGCCGCGCGCACGACCGCGACCGAGGCGGTCACATCGGCCGTACTCCGCGCGATCGATCTCCCCGCGCTCGAGCGCCAGGCCATCGCCGCGACCCGGGCCCAGGCTCGCCGACGCGGCACAGGCCCGATGGGCATCGTGACGTCGCTCGTCTACCGGCTGTCGGGTCGTGAGTCGCGGGTCGCCGATCCGGACGGCTTTCTCGTCCGTTGGCGCGACCGGGCGCCGCTCACCCCGGCCGTCGAGGCGCTCCGCCTCGCCCTCGCCAAACCACTTGCGGCGGCCGCCCCGGCGGTTCGACCCGCCCTGGCCGCGGCGGTCGAGCCGGCCCGATTGCGACCGAGCCTGGAAGCGGCGGTCGACCGTGCGATCGCCCGTCGTGAGCGCACCCTCCCGTCGAGCCGAGTCTGGCCGATGATCGGCTTCCTCCAGACGCTCGCGACCGCGGCAACCGCGCTGTCGGTCGCCTGGGTGATCCTGTGGGTCCTTGCCCGCCCGCCGGTCGATTCGGTGGACCTGCCTGTGCTCGGCCGCGTCCCGATGCCGTTCGTGGCGCTGGTCGTCTCGCTCCTCGTCGGCTACCTGCTGGCTCGCTTGCTGGGCCTCCACGCCGGCTGGGTCGGCCGGCGCTGGGCCGGGCGGCTGCGGCGCGAGGTCACGGACGCCGTCGCGCGTGAGGTGACCGACCACGGCCTCGAGCCGCTGGACCGGCTGGAAGGAGCCCGCCGCGCCCTCTGGGAGGCGACGCGCGATATCATCGCCTCACGGGCCGCCTCCTGACCGCCGCACGCCGGGGCTCGCTCCGAGGAGTAAAATCGAGGTTCGGGATCGGCCCGGGACCCTCGTGCGCTGAACCGGGCACCAAAGGCGCGCGAGTGGCATCCCCACATACCTTCCGGCGAACGCCCTCCCAGCCCAGGTCGTCCCACGTCCGCGCCGGGATTGGAGGATCTGTATGGGCCACCTA
>JBBQRZ010000048.1:0-8470 GCA_038214255.1 Candidatus Limnocylindrales bacterium | reverse complement strand
TCACGTCGACCTGCGGTCCGGACACCCAATCGGTCCAGGAGCCGCCGTCACGAGCGCGCACCCGGTAGCGGTAGAGGTATCCAGTCCGGGCCGTCCGCGTCACGGTGACGACATCGCCGCTCACGACCGGCACATAGCTCGTGTCGTTGACGCGCTCCTGGAGCTGGTAGAGCTGCCCGTTGGGACCCCAGTGGACGAGCAGCGGCAGGGTCGCCGAGCCGACGGCATTGGTCGTCACGAAGCGCACGGTCGGCGGTGCCGGCTCGGCGGCGCCCGGTGGCGGCGGCGGCGGTGGCGTCGGGGTCGGTGTCGGTGTGGGTTTGGGTGTCGGCGTCGCGGTTGGCGCCGCGGTGGGAGTCGGCGTGGCGGCCGGGTCCGGGGTCGGCGTCGGAACCGGCGTCGGGGTCGGCGTTCCCACCGGCGTCGGGGCCGGGGTCCCCGCTGGCGTGGCCGTCGGCGTCGGGGTCGGGGCGGGCGTGGGCGTTGGGGCCGCCGTCGGCTTCGGGGTCGGGGTCGGGGTGGGCACCGGGGTCGGCGGAGGCGGTCCGCCCGAGCCGGCGGGACCATAGAGCCAGTCCGTGAACCCGAATCCGCGTCCCATCCCGGCGGCCTGGGTCGGGATGCTCAGCCCGTAGCGCTTGTTGAGCAGCCAGGGGACGTGGCGGTCGACCGAGCTCTGGTTCCAGCCGCCGTACCGGGTCACCAGTCCGGCCGCGCGCTTCAACGCGCTCGAGGACCAGGTCCAGGCTGGATAACCCGCGCGCGACAAGAGCTCGGCCTGCAGGACGAGGCCCTGCATCGACTCCATCGTGTAGGACTGTCCACTGCTGCCCGGCGGCCAGCGCAACGTGCCTCCGCGAGAGATGTCCTCGATGATCGCGCCGTCCACGTTGACGCCCGACCTGCTGCACGGCGCGTTTATCGGCGTCGGCGCCACGGTCGAGCAGGCCCACGAGAGGGCCTCTGGGCTGAAGGACCGGAACCCGGCATAGGCCGAGCGATCGCCCAGGAACCCGCGCATCACCGCGGCGGCCCGCGCGACATCCGCGCTGTCGCCGAGATAGAGCGAGGCGGCGATGCGCGAGGCACCGGCAAAGGCGCCCCAGTTGTTGGCCGAATCTTCGTGGGTGTGGACGAGCGAGTCCCAGATCGAATGGCCCCCGAGGATGCGCGTCCGGATGGCGCTCAACCACGCGCGGAAGGTGGCATCGTCGGTGCCGGCGAGGTCGATGACGTCCGCCGCCATGACATAAGCACTCAGCTGCCGGCCGAGCGCCAGGCTGCTGTTGCCCGCGCCCACCCGCTCGGTTCCGATCGCGGCCATGATCCCGTTCCGAGCCTTGGTCCGCAGGACGGCGTCATTCAGGCGGGCGGCGACGAGGGCCGTGGCGAAGACCCGAACGCCGTGCTGGTCGTTCTGGTCGGTCAGGTCGGGCGTGCCGAGTGAGCCCCGGGCCACCGCGAGGAGAGCGTCCCACGCCGCTCCGGAGGTGGGTCGCGACGCCAATTCCGTCTGGTTGATGATCAAGCTGCCATTCGTCGTCGCGCTCGTGCCGGCGAATGGGAGGAGCAACAGCGGGATGAGGGCCACCATCGGCAAGGCCGCAAGGAGGTAACGCCTGCGACGGCGTCCGAGCCCGGGCTTGGACGTCGATGGACGGCTTTCCCGCGACGGTGACGTGGTCGGTGCGGAGCGCACCGACATAGGCGTGGCCTTCAAGCGCATATATCCGCGCTCCCCTTCGTGGTGCGGCGATCCCACGTGCGGAGTGCGGCGGGCTGTGGCCGACCGAAATGCAGGTCCTGTGGGGCATCATGTACCCATGACGCCTGGAATCACCGCTCGACCTGCGGTCCTGGGGGTGGGTTGCTCGGCCAAAGTGGGTGTGCGACACCCTGCACGTTGCCGGCATGCTAACACTGCGTAAGCGTTGATACCACCCGTGCAGGGACGTTCGGTGGGCTCCGGTGCGGTTCTCCGGTGCTCGCTGGCACCACCCGGGCCCGGGTCAGCCCTGGATCGGGATGCCGTTGGTGACCGTCGTCCAGCGGATCGCCGAATGGCCGAGCACCCCGAAGGGTCGGCGTTCCTTCACCAGCCGACGGTAGTCGGGGTCGCGCCAACGGGCATACGCGAGCTCCCACATCGGGCTCGGGGGCGGGCGATTGACCTGGTTGTTCCACGGCCAGCCATGTTTGTTGCGCATGTAGCGGGCGATGTAGTCCACGGCCCCCTTGAGCGAGCCGCCGTGTTTGCCCACGTATCGCCACAGGTCCACGCCACGGCGGGTCGCGATGACCGCGACCGCGACCTTGTAGTCGAGCGCTTCCTGCGTGTAGCTCATCCCCGAGTGATCGCGCGCGACCTCCAGGGGGATGTGGCCATCCCCCGCGACGAGGTCCATCTGGCTCCGCCACTTCGCGATGGCGGCGCCGAATCCGGCCTTGTCGCCGAGATAGACCGTCACCACGACCCGCATGAACGTGCCGGCGTCGCCCCAGTTGTTGGGGAGCTCGGACGCGGTCGGCAGGATCACCCTCCGCAACCAGGTCCGGAACCGGGCGTCGTTCGCCTTGGTGAACAGACCCGAATCGCGCAAGAGGTCGGCGGCGAACACGAAGCCCGGGGCCGTTCGACCGATGATCAGCGAGGTCTGGCACGCGCCGTCATTGCGGCACGTGTCGCGGGTCGACGTGGTCGTATCGACCCAGGCCATGATGAATCGGGCGGCCGCCACGCCGTAGCGCCTCTCGCCCGTGATGACGTACGTCAACGCGAGACCGTACGCCGTGGCGGTGTCGTCGACGAACGGACCCTCGGTCTTCTTGATCCGGAGCCGGGTCTGTGGATGGGGTCCACTGACCACCGCTTGGCGCGCCCATGCCTCGAGATCGGCGACGGCCGCCCGGTACGGGGCCTGGCCGGCCGCCGCCAATGCCGCCCGGGCGAGGAGGTCATCGTGCGTGGCCAGATAGCCGCCGACCGGTGGTATCGGAATCGGGCTTGGCGATGGGCTGGGGCTCGGGCTCGCCGACTCGGATGGGGACGGCGAGGGCCGCGGGCTGGCGGGCGATGGGCTCCGCGCGATCGCTGTGCTCGGGCTCGGCACGGGCTTCGACGTCGGCCTCGTGGCCAGGAAGGCGCCGAACGCCACGATCAGCGCGACGACGATCAGCGCGACGGGTCCCCTCCGCGAACGGGACCGCGGTCCCGACGGCGGGGGCGATGTCGGGATGCGGGTCGTATCGGTACCGGGATCGCGTGGTCCGTTGGCCACCGCGTCAGCTCCTTCCAGGGTCCCTCGTGGCGCGGCATTGTATCGTCGCTCCCTCGGATCGGCCGCCAACGGCGGGATCCGGTCCACGCCGCCACGCTGGATTGGTGCAGTGACGTCCGTCGATCTCGACACCGCTCCCGCCGGGAACGATGCCGCCGCCCCGCGCCGTGCGAACACGTACGCGGCCGTCGGCGCCGCCCTCGATCGGGCCGGGGTGACGTGGTGCCGGCTGCGCGAGCGTGGAGATAGCGACGAGGACGACCTGCTCGTGGCCCCCGAGGACTTCGGCGTCGCGCAACGGACCCTCAGCGCGCTGGGCTTGCGGGAACGACGTCACCCGGGTCACGGCCGCCATCGCGCGTTCTTCGGCTACGACCCGGCCACCGATCGATGGCCGAAGATCGACGTCGTGACGGCGCTCGACTACGGACGCTGGCAGGAACGGCGGACGACGCTGGCGCCCGGCTGCCTGGAACGGCGCGAGCGGCGGTCGGACGACCCCGACGGGCCCCGACTCGCGCCCGACGACGAGTTCTGGACGCTGCTCCTCCACGAGACGCTCGATCGGCCGGGTGCGGCGCCGCGACGAGTCGATCGGCTCCGGACGCTCGCTCCGGCGGCCCGAACGGACAGCCCCGGGGCGCAGTCCACCGCGGCGATCCTGCCCAAGGCTTGGCCTCTCACTCGGGTCATCGAGACGATCGCGACGGGCGACGCGGCGGCGATCGCGTTGCTCGGGCGGGCCTTGGCGGCCGGGACGAGCCGGCGCCGCCCGTTCGAGGTCCGCCGTCGTCGCGCGACGGCCCGGGTCCTGCGACGACTCGATCACCTCGACCCGCCATTCATGCGTCGCGGCATGACGGTCGCGCTGCTCGGGCCCGACGGTGCCGGGAAGTCGTCGCTCGCCGCGCGCCTGGGACAGGGTGGCCCGATGGCCCGCCGGACGGTCTACCTCGGCCTGTACGGTGGCCCGCGACACGTGGCGCGGCCACCCGGTACGGCGGGACGGCCGACGCGATCGCGCGTCCCCGGCCTCGGCCTGGCACGACGCCTGGTCGCGATGTGGCGAGGCTGGCTGGTGGGCTGGTGGCAATCGCGCCGAGGGCGGCTGGTGATCTTCGATCGGCATCCCTACGACGCGCGATTGGCGGATCGCCCGGCAGGGTCGAGCCGCCTTCGTCGGGCCATCCTCGGGCACGCCATTCCGGCGCCGGACGCGGTCATCGTCCTCGACGCACCTGCGGAGCTGCTGTACGCGCGCAAGCCGGAGCATCCGATCGAGCGGGTGCGGGCCCAGCGGTCGGCCTACCTGGACCTCGCGTCCCGGCTGCGCGGCTCCGTGGTCGTCGACGTCAGCGGCCCACTCGACGAGGTCGCGCGGACCGTCACCGCAGCGGCCTGGGCGCGAGGCATCGATCACCGTCGTGCGGGTCGTTGACCACGTGCACCCTCGCCCCACCGTAGGGTTCCGCCGGTGACTGATCCTGGGGACCCCATCATCGACGAGCTGGCCGTCGACGCCGAGACACCGACCCGATCGTCCGCGTCGATCACCTCCGGGCAGATCCGCGGATCGAGCCTGCTGCTCGTCGGGCGGTTCATCGCGCTTGGACTCAACTTCGCGGTCCAGGTCCTCATCGTCCGGTACCTGTCCGAGTCCGCATTCGGCGCGTTTGCCTACGCGTTGTCGCTCGTCGCGCTCCTGCAGCCGCTGGTGACGCTCGGCCTCGACCGGGGCGTGAGCCGGTTCCTGGCGATGTACGACGAGCACCGCGACTACGCCCGGGTGATGGGCACGATCGTCCTGATCGGCGGCACGGTCCTGACACTCGGTCTCGCCCTGATCCTCGTCGTGATCGGCGTGCAATCGCTCACGAGTGGAGTCCTGATCGGCGATGCCCAGGCCTCCGCCCTGCTGACGATCCTGATCGTGCTCGCCCCACTCCAGGCGGCGGACGACCTGCTGAGCGGCGTGCTCGCCGTCTTCGCCAGCGCGCGCGCCGTCTTCTTCCGCAAGTACATCCTCGGTCCGGGACTGCGGCTGGTCGTCGTCGGACTGCTCATCGCCGGGGGCTTCGATGCGGACTTCCTGGCGATCGGCTATGTCCTTGCCGGGGTGGCCGGCCTGGTGCTCTACGGGACCATCCTCTGGCGAGTTCTCCAGGCTCGCGGCATCCTCGGCACCGTCCACTGGCGCGAGATCCACATCCCCGCGCGAGAGATCCTGGCGTTCACCCTGCCGTTGCTGACGACCGACCTGGTGTACGTGGCGCTCAACACGACCGATGCGATCGTCCTCGGCCACTTCTGGGGCACGAACCAGGTCGCGGCCTACCGCGTCGTCCAGCCGCTCGTCGGTCTCAACGCCGTCGTGTACTCCAGCTTCACCCTGCTCTACATGCCGGCGGCCTCGCGGTTGTTCGCCCGAGGGGACCGCGACGGGGTCGCGAACCTGTACTGGAAGACCGCGATCTGGATGGCGGTCTTCTCGTTCCCCATCTTCGCGCTGACCACCTCGCTGGCCGGGCCCATCACGGTCAGTCTCTACGAGCAGCGCTATGCCGACTCCTCCCTGTACCTGGCGCTCCTGTCGTTCGCCGCGTACGTCAACGTCGCGCTGGGGTTCAATGGCTTGACGTTGCGGGTCTTCGGGTTCATCCGCTACACGGTCCTGATCAACGTGCTCGCGGCGATCATCAGCGTCACGTTGAACCTGACCCTGATCCCGCGTTTCGGGGCGTTGGGTGCCGCGGTCGCCACGACCGTCGCACTCATCTCGTTTAACCTGCTCAAGCAGGCGGGGCTGCGACGCGGCACCGGCATCAGCGTCTTCGATCGCCGCTATCTCTGGGTCTACGTGACGATCGGTCTGGCGGCCGCGGCACTGGCCCTGGCGAATGCCCTGCTCCGCCCGGGGCTGCTCGTCAGCCTGATCCTCGCCGGGATCGCGTCACTCGGCGTGCTCTGGGCGACGCGCCGGGCGCTCGACGTCGCAAACACGTTTCCGGAGATCCTGCGGCTGCCCTTCGCCCGCAGGATCCTGGGCGGTTGAGGTGTCCATGCCATTGACAGCGTCCCACCCCTCGGCGCAAGAGGCGCCGGCATGAGCCCGGAGCTCGGGACGGTCGACTTCGACCTGCACGGGCTGGCCGGCGTCCGGGTCGTGGAGGGGACGCCGGCCGACGTGGCCGTCGTCGCCCGTCAGCTCGGTCCCCTGCCGCGCCGGCTCGAGCGGGAGCCCGACATCACGATCCGCTTCGTCGACCGCCTCGAGCCTTTGACGCGCCTCCGCTACCTCGGCGCCCGTGAGGCGGGCTGGGCGGAGGACGGCTTCTACCTGCTCCGGAGCCGCAAGCAGCCGGCCATGGTGCGCGTTCCGATGGACCGGATCGGCGGCCCGTGCGAGCTCGTGTGCGAGCGAGGTCTGCCGGCCGTGCCGTTCCTGATCGCGATCCTCAACCTGACGGTGCTCACGAACGGCGGCCTGCCGCTCCACGCGGGCGCATTCGAACTCGACGGTCACGGGGTTCTCGTGACCGGCTGGTCGAAGGGCGGCAAGACGGAGCTCCTCATGGCGGCCACTCGAGCCGGCGCGCGCTACATCGGCGACGAGTGGGTCTACCTCACGGACGACGGGACGATGCACGGCATCCCCGAGCCGGTCCGGCTCTGGGACTGGCACCTCGATCAGCTCCCCGAGGTGCGCGCCCGGCTCGGACGGGGCGAGCGGCTGCGCCTCGCGGGGCTGCCGCTCGCGGGGCGGCTCGACGGGGCGATGCCCGGCCCGATCCGCCGATCCGCCCCGGGTCGGCTGCTCCATCGGGCCGTTCCCGTGATCGATGGCCAGCGCCATGTCGATCTCGCGCCGGAGCGCCTGTTCGGGCCCCTCGGGACGCTGTCGGGTCGGCTCGATCACGTGCTGTTCGTCGTCGCGGCGGCGGGCGACGAGATCACGGTCGAGCCGGTCGATCCCCTGGAGATCGCCCGCCGGATGGTCTTCTCGCTCCTGTATGAGCGGCTCGACCTCGCGACGATGTACCTCCAGGCGCGGTTCGCCTTCCCCGACCTGACCAACCCGCGCCTCGAAACCGTCGAGGGCGTTCAGCGTGAGCGCCTCTCGACGTTCCTCGCGGGCCGGCCGGCGCACCGGATCGTACACCCCTATCCGGTCGACCTGGCCGCCTTGTTCGAGGCCGCGCGCCGTGTCCTCTAAGCGCGCGGCGAGCAAGCGCGCAGCGGGACCCGAGGCTTCGGCCGCCGGCCCCAGCCGCGACGAGCAGCTTCGCCTGACCCGGCGGATCGACTGGCGATTCCTGCTGCCCTCGCCGCACCTGGGACGCGTCGCGCTCGTCGGTCCCCCAGACGACGACCTGCGCGCCGCCCTTGTGAGCGCCGGTGGGACGGCGCCGACCGAGCTGCACGACCCGCTGGATGTCGGACGCCAGCTGTTCGACACCGTGGTCCTGCATGGCCGGATGGATCGGAACGCCCTCGCCCTGGCGGCCGCAGTCGTCGCGCCGGGCGGCCGATTGATCGCCGAGATCGGCGGGCCGCTGCCGGGCCCGCTCCTGCGACGCGAAGCCAGCGGACCGGGCGCCGCCGTGCGCGTCGGTCGCGCCCTCGCCGCCGGTGGCTTCGCTTCCGTCCGCACATGGCTGACCTGGCCGGGCCACGACCGCGCGACCGCGTGGGCGCGGCTCGACGACCGGGTTGCCGTCCGAGCGCTCGTCGCGCGCCGGCTGGGCAACGGCTCGGGCCCCGGCGGCCGGGCTGTGGGCTGGGTTGCCGGACGGGTCGCGGCAACGTCGGCAGGCGCCTCGTTCATCCCGGCGCTGACCGTCGTGGCGGAGCGGGACGGCGATGGTGGCAGCCTCATCGCGCGACGGCTTCGCGATGCCGAGGAAGGCCTCGAACCGAGCCTCCTGGTCCTGACGCCGCGCTATCGCGCGTCGGCCCACGTCGTGGGACTGGCCCTCGACGCGTCGACCGGGGTGCCCATTCGAGTGGCGAAGGTCGCGCGGATCGCGGACGATGCGTCGCTCCAGGCCGAGGCCGCCGTGCTTGCCGCCTTGAGTCGGGCGCGGGGGGGTGCGGCTCGCCGCCCCACGCGGCTAGATGCGCCCGGGCAGGCCACCCACGGCCGCGGGGATCCGTGGCCGCTGCGGGTCGAGACCGGGCGCGGCGGCAGCCAG
>JBBQRZ010000047.1:0-8858 GCA_038214255.1 Candidatus Limnocylindrales bacterium | reverse complement strand
GAAACCCGGCCGTGAACCGGATGGATCGCGGAAGACCGAACCAGCGCTGAAGGTGCGAGACGATGACGCCGGGAGCGGCGCCGCGAGCGAATGGCACGCGAGCCACAGGAGGCGTGCCGTGAGGCCCGCGCGCGAGCCGCTCCCGACGTGCGTCACGGACACCCCCGCCCTTTCCGAGAGCTACGACGCGGCGGTCGCCGATGGACTCGCGCAGCTTGGGATCGAGCTGGACCCCGCAGCCCGTGCGGCCATCGACGGCCACATCCGCCTGCTCCTGGCGTGGACCCAGTCGATCAATCTCACCGCCATCCGCGAGCCGCGCGCGGCCGCGATCGGGCACGTGGTCGACAGCCTGTCGGCGCTGCCCACTATGCGGGCCCTCGGCGTAACGCGATTCCTCGACCTCGGCTCGGGCGGCGGCCTCCCCGGCATCCCGCTCGCCGCCGCCTTACCGATGGAGGGCACGATCCTGGCCGAGCCGATCGCCAAGAAGGCGCGCTTCCTGGAGACAGCTGTCGAGGCGATCGGGCTCGACGATCGGCTCGAGGTGGTCGCGTCGCGTGCGGAAGCACTCGCCGCGGACCGGGGCCACCGCGGGAGCTGGCCCGCGGTCACGGCCCGCGCGGTCGCCCGACTGGATGAGCTCGTGGAGCTCGCCTTCCCACTCCTGGCCACGGGCGGGTCCCTCATCGCCTGGAAGCGCGGCGACCTCGCAGCGGAGCTGCGAGCGGGGGAGCGCGCGGTCGCGGCGCTCGGCGGCGGCGAGATGCGGGTCGTGGCGGTCGACGCGGACGGCCTTCCAGGGCACTGCCTCGTCGTCGCGACCCGGGCCGGATGGGTACCCGATGGATACCCGCGGGACCCGGCGACCCGACGGCGCCGTCCGCTCTAAGCCGCCCGATCGGGCCGTCCGCTCTAGCCGTCCGCTCTAGCCGCCCGCTCGGACGTCCGCTCGGGCCGTCCGCTCCAGCGGAGCGCGGACCTCCATCCCCGACTGCTACCCTGACCGCCGATGCGGATCGCCGTCCTGTCAGACATCCACAGCAACCTGGTGGCCCTCGATGCGATCCTCGCCCAACTGGGCAAGGTCGATGCGGTCTGGCACCTCGGTGACGTCGTGGGCTACGGTCCGGACCCCGACGGCGTCGTCGCCCGGCTCGCGTCGCTGGGAGCCGTCGGCGTGCGCGGGAACCACGACGCCGCGGCGATCGGCGGGCCCGAGATCGACTGGTTCAACCCCGAGGCACGCGCGGCGATCGAGTGGACCCGCGACCGCATCGGACGCGACACGCAGGATTGGCTGGCGGCACAGCCCGAGGTTCGCGAGATCGGCGAGTTCAGCCTCGTCCACGGCAGCCCACGGGACCCGCTTCGGGAATACGTGACGTCGGCAGCGATCGCCGGCGAGTGCCTCGCCGCGATCAAGACGCCGCACGGCCTGCACGGCCACACCCATGTCCCCGTGGCGTTCGTGGCGAGCGAGGACGGCGACGATGACCGAGTCGAGATCCTCGGCCCGGGTCCGGGCTCGGGTGTCTCGCTCGGCGGGCGTCGCACGTTCCTCAACCCGGGCAGCGTCGGGCAGCCGCGCGACGGGGATCCCACGTCGTCGTGTCTCGTCCTGGACACGGACGAGGCGGTGGCGATGTGGTCGCGCGCGGCCTACGACATCCCCGCGGTCCAGCGGGCGATGCACGCTGCGGGCCTGCCGCGCCGACTCGCCGACCGGCTCTCGATCGGTGCCTGAGGTGCGGCCATGATCGGAGGGCGGCGGCCCATCAAGGGCCGCAAACCAGCGGATCTTCGTGTGCGCGTGGAACGTCCCCACGCTCCCTATTTTCGGTACGCGGGTCCCGGCCAGCTCGTTGCCAAGCAAGCGGCGAGCGTCCCACAGACGCCGGCCGGTCGCTTCGTCGCGCGCGTGCGCGGTCTCGTGTTCGGTCGTCCCTTGTCCAACGAGGAGGAGATGGGGGAGCGCCTGTCAAAGAAGAAGGCGCTGGCCATCTTCAGCTCCGATGCGATCAGCTCGTCGGCCTATGCGACCGAGGAGATCCTGCGGGTCCTCGTCATCGCCGGGGCCGGAGCGCTGTTCTTGTCCATCCAGGTCGCGATGGCGATCGCGATCCTGCTGGCCGTCGTCTCGCTGTCGTACCGCCAGGTGTGCCGGGCCTATCCCAACGGCGGGGGCGCCTACGTCGTGGCGCGCACGAATCTCGCGCCACTGTTCGGCCTCATCGCGGCGGCAGCCCTGCTCATCGACTACGTCATGACCGTGGCCGTCTCGACCGCCTCGGCGATCGCCCAGATCCAGTCGGTCGTCCCGGCCGCCTACCACGTCCGGATCGAGATCGCGTTCGTGTCGATCGGGCTGATCACGGTCGCCAACCTGCGCGGCCTGCGCGAGTCCGGCAACATCTTCGCCGTCCCGACCTACCTGTTCGTCGGGCTGGCACTGACCATCGTCGCCGTCGGCGCGGTCCGCATCGCGACCGGATCGGCGGCGCCACTCCCAGCCGAGCCGGATGCGGTCAGGCTCGGGACCGAGCCCATCGGCATCCTGCTGCTGCTCAAGGCATTCGCCGGCGGCTCGGTCGCGCTGACGGGCGTCGAGGCCATCGCCAACGGGGTCCCCGCGTTCAAGCCGCCCGAGGCGAAGAACGCCGCCAACACGATGACCGCCATGGCCGTGTTGCTGGCGATCCTGTTCGTCGGGCTGACCATCGTCGCGGTCGCGTATGGGATCCTGCCCACGAAAGAGGGCGGCCCATCGGTGGTCGCGCTCGCGGCCCAGACCGTGTTCGGCAAGGGCTCGGCGCTGTTCGTCACGTTCGCCGCGAGTACGGCGCTCATCCTGTTCCTCGCCGCGAACACGAGCTTCAACGCCTTCCCGCGCCTCGCCGCGATCTTGGCCGAGGACGGCTACATGCCGCGCCAGTTCTCGTTTCGGGGTGATCGGCTGGCCTATTCATGGGGGATAGCGCTCCTGGCGGCCGTCGCGTTCGTCCTGCTCTGGATCTTCGGAGGCGATACCCATGCGCTGATCCCGCTTTACTCGGTCGGGGTGTTCGTCTGCTTCACGCTGAGCCAGATCGGGATGGTCCGCCACTGGCGTCGGGTCCGCGAATCCGGCTGGCTGTGGCGCATGACCGTCAACGCAGCGGGTGCCGTCCTGACGGCCGTCGTGCTGGTCGTCGTCGTCTACGAGAAGTTCGAGGCCGGTGCCTGGCTCGTCGTCGTGCTCGTCCCGTCGCTTGTGGCGATGATGACGTTCATCCACCGCCAGTACGAGCGGTCCAGCAAGGAGCTCGCCGTCCGGCCCGACCTGATCGTGCGCCCGCCGCACCGGGAGGAGCGGGTCGTCGTCCCGATCCCCGGCCTCGACCGTGCGGCGATCCAGGCCGTCAACGTCGGACGGTCGATCGACCCCGACGTGCGCGCGGTCTACATCTCGGACGACCCGGTCTCGGCGCAGGAGGTCCGGGCAGCGTTCGAGCGCCAGGTCCCGGGCGTGCCCCTGATCGTCGTCGAGTCACCGTACCGCGCGCTCGCCGGCCCGATGCTCGCATATCTCGATGTGCTCGACGGCGCATGGCCGCCCGGCAAGGACGCGCCGATCACGTTCGTCGTGATTCCCGAGTACGTCGCCCGCCACTGGTGGGAACGGATCCTCTACAACCAGTCGGCGAAGCGGCTCCGGAAGGTCCTGCTCGGCCGGCCGCACACGGTCGTCGTCAACGTTCCGTATCGGCGCGAGGATCCCGCCCTGTTCGATGCCGGTTCGACCCCCGAAAGCCTGGTGGACCGGCCGCCGTCGCCCCCGGGCACCACCCGGCCCTGACGGCCACCGACCGCGAGCGTCCGCGGTGGTATCGTGACCGCCGTTCGGCCACCCAGTCCCCAGGGGCAACCCGTCCCGACCCGCGGCCTGCAACCCGGAGCTCATGCCCGAATCCGAGTCACCTCTCTTCCGACGCGCGGTCGTTGCGCTTAACGGCGGTCCGATCGATGCCCGGATCGTGCGCCTCGCAGCGGAGTACGCCAGTCGCGCAAAGGGCGAACTCATCGCCGTCCACGTCGTCGAGATCGACTGGACCCTGCCCCTGGACGCGGATATCGCCGGCCGCTCGGAGGAGGTCCAGCGCGTGCTCGACTCCGCCGAGGCGATCACCGAGTCCTTCAAGGTCAAACTTGAGCCGGTGCTCCTTCAGGCGCGCGACGTCGGGGCAGCCATCGTCGACGAGGCGACCGAGCGGGGCGCCGACCTGCTCGTGGCCGGGCTCCCGTATCGCACGCGATTCGGCGGGGAGTTTGCGATCGGGCGGACGATCCCGTACATCCTGCAGAACGCTCCGTGCGCCGTCTGGGTGGTGCGCGAGCCCATGAGCGAGGAAGCATCGTGAAGATCGCGATCGTCGGCTGCGGCCGCGTCGGCGCATCCGCCGCCGAACTCTGGGACGCCGCCGGACACGAAGTCATCGTCCTGGATATCTCGAGCGCCGCATTCGAACGCCTTCCGGGCACGTTCCGCGGGACCGCCATCCGCGGCGACGGAACGGACGAGGACGTCCTGCGGCGGGCCGGGGTCGAGGGCGCCGACGTGCTGCTCGCGCTGACCGAGGGCGACAACCGCAACATCATGTCGGCCCAGCTCGCCGCCGAGGCACTGGGCGTCGACAAGGTTATCGCCAAGATCAACGATCCGTTGCGGGCGACCGCCTACGCGGAGCTCGGCCTTGCGACGCTGTGCCGCACCGGCCTCATGCTCGACGCGGTCAACGACTACCTGGGCCTGCCGCCATCGGGGCTGGCCGGGATGCTCGCTCCGACCGGACAGCACGGTGGTCACGATCATCGTGAGGAAACGTCCGTTCCATCAGTCGGGGCCGCACGCGACGCGGCCGTGGAGGCATAAGGTGTTCGTTCTCGTCGTCGGCGGCGGAAAGGTCGGGTATTACCTGGCCAAGGAGTTGATCGACTCCGGTCACGAAGTCGCGCTCATGGAAAAGGACCCCACCCGGTCCCGGCAGATCGCCGACGAGATCGGGTCCATCGTGATCCCCCATGATGGCTGCGAGGGCAAGTACCTGGCCGAGGCCGGCTGCAATCGCGCCGATGTCGTGGCCGCGGTCACCGGAGACGACGAGGACAACCTCGTCATCTGTCAGATGGCGAAGCACCACTTCGACGTGCCGCGGACCATCGCGCGGGTGAACAACCCGAAGAACGAGGAGCTGTTCCGCCACCTCGGCGTCGACGAGCTGATCAGCCCGACCCGGATGATCCTGGGCTCGATCGAGCAGGACATCCCGGTCCACGAGCTGCTCCACCTGGCGGCGCTCGGCGAAGGCGAGCTCGAGCTCATCGAGGCCCACCTCCAGGCCGGCTCGCCGGCGATCGGGCGGGCGCCGCGCGACCTCCAGATCCCGGACAGCTGTGCGCTCTTCGCGGTCATCCGGGACGGGATCGCGTCTTCGCTCCGGCCGGACACGGTCCTGCGCGAAGGCGACAAGGTGATCGCCATCGGCAAGCAGGAGTGCGAGGTCGCCCTCCATGGCCAGCTGATCGGGGACCAGGAAGCGGTCGCAACCCGCTGAACCCGGCGCCCGCGAGGAGCGCCGTCGCCGCCGAACGCCCGTAAGCCTCTTGACAACGGTATTGTCAAGGTTCTACCATCCTTCTGTGTAAGGCGGACCGGGTCCGCAGGCCCCCGCTTCCCCCCAGCACCGCGCCCGGTCGGCGCGGGATCCAAGCACAGGAGGTGCATGACGTGACGATCGTGTGCCGTACCTCGCCCCCCGGCGAGCTCATTTCGTTCCAGGGCGCACCGCCCCAAGCCTGAGCGCGGATCGATGGAATCTCCCCGACCCGAGCGCGATCCGGCGCGACCCGTCTACGTGATCAGCGTGGCGGCGAGCATCGTGAGCGCGCATCCGCGCACCCTTCGGATCTACGAGGATGAGGGCCTGCTGTGCCCCGCGCGAACCCCGTCGAACATCCGGCTCTACAGCGAGAACGACGTCCGCCGGATCCTGTGGATCCGGCACCTCACCCGTGAGCGAGGCGTGAACCTCGCTGGCATCCGCATCCTGTTCGAGCTCGAGGAACGACTCGGGGCCCGGATCCTCGAGGCGCTCTACGCCGAGGGGACGGGGACCGCCGAGGACATCCGACAACCCGAACCCACCAAGCCAAACCCCTCGTCGACGGGGCTCCGATCCGCCGACACCGCATCCGAACGTTAGGAGAGTTTCCAAGATGGCCAAGCGACCGTCCGACCCGGTCGAGGAGCAGGAGCCCGTGGTCACCACCGGCCCTCGCGATCTGCCCCTCGTCGCACTCCGGGAGACGGTCATCTTCCCGGAGATGATCGTCCCGCTCCAGGTGGGCCGCGAGAAGAGCGTCAATGCGCTCAACGCCGCGGTCGCCGAAGGCGGACCCATCGCGCTCGTCACCCAGCGCCAGGCCGAGCAGGAAGAGATCGGCGATCCGTCCGAGCTCTATGCCATCGGCACCCTGGCAAAGATCGCCCAGGTGGTCCAGCTCCAGGACGGCACGGTTCGTGCCATCGTCCAGGGCCAGTCCCGCCTGCGCGTCCACAGCTTCAGCCAGACGGGCCCCTATCTCCGGGCGTCCGTCGAGGAGCTTTCCGACGAGAGCCCCGACGGCCTCGAGGTCCAGGCGTTGATGCGCACGGTCCAGGCTCAGATCGAGCAGTACGTCGCGAACGGCGCGCCCGTGCCGCCCGAGGCGGCCGTCGCCGCCCGCAACATCACGGAGCCCGGACTGCTGGCCGATATGGTCGCGTACAGCCCCGACATGTCGACGGAGCAGCGCCAGGAGCTGCTCGAGACGATCGACGTCGTCGAGCGGCTCAAGCTCGTCTCCAACTTTCTCGGCAACCAGGTCGAGATCCTCGAGCTGAAGGGCAAGATCCAGTCCGAGGTCAAGTCCGAGATGGACAAGACCCAGCGGGAGTACATCCTGCGCGAGCAGCTCAAGGCGATCCAGCGCGAGCTCGGTGAGGACGACCCCCAGCAGGCCGAGATCAACGAGCTGCGCGACAAGGTCGAGGCGGCCGGGATGCCGGAGGAGATCAAGACCCGGGCGATCAAGGAGGTCGACCGGATGAGCCGGATCCCCTCCGCCTCGCCTGAGGTCGGCGTCATCCGGACGTACGTGGACTGGCTGATCAGCCTGCCCTGGAACGTCTCGACCGACGACCAGCTCGACATCAAGGAAGCCGCCCGCATCCTCGACGAGGACCACTACGGCCTCGAGAAGATCAAGGAGCGGATCCTCGAGTACCTCGCCGTCCGCACCCTGGCCGACGAGATCCGCAGCCCGATCCTCGCCTTCATCGGACCGCCCGGCGTGGGCAAGACGAGCCTGGGCAAGAGCATCGCCAAGGCGATGGGCCGCAAGTTCGTCCGCATGAGCCTCGGCGGCATCCACGACGAGGCCGAGATCCGCGGTCACCGGCGGACGTACATCGGCGCCCTGCCGGGCCGCATCATCCAGAGCATCAAGACCGGTGGGTCCAACAACCCCGTGTTCATGCTCGACGAGGTCGACAAGATCGGGATGGACTTCCGGGGCGACCCGTCGTCGGCGCTGCTCGAGGTCCTCGATCCCGAGCAGAACAACAGCTTCCAGGACAACTACCTGGAGGTGCCGTTCGACCTGTCCAAGACCCTGTTCATCGCGACGGCCAACCTCCTGGACCCGATCCCGCCGGCCCTCCGCGACCGGATGGAGATCGTCCAGCTGCCCGGCTACACCGAGCAGGAGAAGATCGAGATCGGCAAGCGGTTCCTCATCCCCAAACAGATGACGAACCACGGCCTCAAGGACAAGCACATCCAGATCACGGACGAGGCGATGACCGAGCTCGTGCGCTCGTACACGCATGAGGCCGGGGTCCGCAATCTCGAGCGCGAGATCGCCAACGTCATGCGCAAGGTCGCTCGGCAGGTGGCCGAGGGCCGCAAGCGCAAGACGGTCATCGACGCGAAGAAGCTGTCCGACCTGCTGGGGCCACAGCGCTTCGAATACGGTGAACTGGAGTCCGAGGATCAGACCGGCGCGGCGACCGGCCTCGTCGTGACCGAGGTCGGCGGCGACGTCGTCGCCATCGAGGTCACCCGGATGGAGGGCCGCGAGGACTTCATCCTCACCGGCCAGCTGGGCGAGGTCATGCGCGAGAGCGCACGGGCCGGCCTGTCCTGGACGAGGGCCAACGCTCGCGACCTCGGCATCGACCGCGAGGTGTTCGAGAAGAACACCCTCCACATCCACGTCCCGGCCGGGGCGATCCCCAAGGACGGTCCGTCCGCCGGGATCACCATGGCCACGGCGATGGTCAGCGCCCTGACCGGCATCCCCGTCCGCAAGGACGTGGCGATGACCGGCGAGATCACCCTGCGCGGTCGGGTCCTCCCGATCGGCGGGCTGAAGAGCAAGATCCTCGCCGCCCACCTTTCGGGGGCGAAGATCGTCATCCTCCCGAGGAAGAACGAGAAGGACCTCGTCGACATCCCCGACGAGATCCGCAAGTCGATGAAGCTCATCCTGGTCGACTCGATGGAGCAGGTGCTCGAGGCGGCTCTTCGGCGCAAGCCTAAGCCCCTCGTCGCCGAGCCGCCGAAGGTCGTCAAGGGCGACGATCCGCTCGACCCCGAGCCCGGGGCCCAGCCCCGGGTCCGGCGCTCGAACTTCCCGACGAGCGATCAGCCTCCGGTGGTCGTCCGAGGGACAACTCCAGCGTGATGGTTGGCGGAATGTCCCTCGGCGCTTCGTGACCGGATAGCCGTACCCCAGTGAGGGTGCAGTCCTATGGATTACAAGGATTACTACGCGGT
>JBBQRZ010000046.1:0-9068 GCA_038214255.1 Candidatus Limnocylindrales bacterium | reverse complement strand
CCAACCTCCATCGAGCACACCGCCGAGATCCTCCACCGCGGCCTCCTGACCGTTCACCCGCAGCTGGCCGGCTACCGGATCGACTATGCCTGGGGCGGCAACGTCGGGTTCACCTTCGACCGGATGCCGCACGTGGGCCGGACGAAGGAGGGTGTCGCCTACGCGATGGGTTGTTGCGGCACGGGCGTCGCGCTCATGACCCATCTCGGGACGCGCGTCGGCGCGTGGCTGGCCGGGGGCGAGGCGCCGGCACTCACCAAGCTCACCTTCCCGCTCGTACCGGCCCCGTACGAGGGCCGCCCGTGGTTCCTGCCCTTCGCCGGGGAGTGGTTCCGGCTGCAGGATCGGCTGGCGGCGAGGTCCCGGGGGACGGGATCGTGAGCATCAGCGACTCGAATCGTTACACTTGGGAGGAGCTCGCGAGATGACGACGAATATCGTGGATGCGCTGGCCAAGGTGCCCCTGCTATCGGGGCTGGACCGCCACCAGCTCGAGCGGCTGGCCGACGACTTCACCGAGCGGACCTTCCCGGCCGGCACGGTCGTCGTCCGCGAGGGCGACGAGCAGGGGATCGGCTTCTTCGTCGTCGCCGACGGCCAGGGTACGGTCAGCGTCGGCGGGAATGAGGTCGCGAAGATCGGTCCCGGCAGCTATTTCGGCGAGGTGGCGCTCGTCAGCGACCGGAGGCGGACCGCGACGGTCACGGCGGACACCGACCTGCGCTGCCTGGTCATGACGATCTGGGTCTTCCGCGCGTTCGTGCGCGGGGATGCGGATGTGGCCTGGCGCCTGCTCGAGCACCTCGGCCAGCTCATGCACGCCGCCAAACCCTGAGGACCCGCGTCCCGACGGGTCAGCCGGCCATCCCCCGAAGCGCGCCGAGCAGCTCGTCGATATCGCCTTCGGTCGCGAGGTAGTTGACGATCCCGGCACGCAGCCAGGTGGCGCCGCGCAGGCGGGTCGTCGAGAGCCAGCCCTGGCCGGATGCCTCGAGTGATGCCTGCAATCGATCCTGGTGCGCATCGAGCGCATCCGACGCGATGCCCGGCGGACGATGTCGGAAGGTCACGACCGACAACTCCGGCTGTGCCGGCAGCGCCTCGAAGTCGTCGAACTCGGCGCAGCGAGCCGCGAGATACGCGGCGAGGTCGTCGTTCGCCTCGATCAGCCGGCCGAAGCCGGCGGTCCCGAGGTGCTTCCAGGTCATCCAGAGTTTGAGCGCCCGCCAGCGCCGGGTGCCCTCGAACCCGAGCTTGTAGAAGTTGAGCTGGTCGTTGTGCTCGTCGTGGCCGTCGTCGCGAGTCGAGGGGCCGGTTCCCGTGCTCTCGCCGCCGCGGTAGTACTCGGGCGACCGACCGCCGAACACGGCCCCGAGCGCGCGACCCTCGCGGACGAGCAGTCCGCCGATGTCGTACGCCTGGAAGAACCACTTGTGCGGATCGACGGTCACCGAATCGGCTCGCTCGAGGTCCGGGACCCGCCCTCGATCACGGGCCGACAGCCGCGCCGCGCCGCCATAGGCCGCGTCGACGTGGAGCCACAGTCCTTCCGACTCCGCGACGTCGGCGAGCTCCCCGATGGCATCGACCGAGCCCGTGTTCGTCGACCCGGCGACGGCCGTGATCGCGAACGGCGTGAGGCCGACAGCGCGGTCACGCGCGACCGCCTCGGCAACCGGGCCACCTCGCAAGTGAAAGGCATCGTCGGCCGGCAGCACGACGAGCGTCTCCGGCGGGAAGCCGAGCTCGTCGAGTGCCCGGCCGATGCTGAAATGGGTCTGGTCGCTCGTGTAGACGCGCGCACCGTCGAGCCCGGCTCCCCGTGGTGGACGATCCAGGCCGCGGAGCCGGCCGAGCCGCAGGTCGCGGGCGAGCGCCATGCCCATGAAGTTGGCCATGACCCCGCCGCTGGCCAGGATGCCGAACGACGCGGGCCCATAGCCGACGAGGTCGCACAGCCAGCGAACGACCTCCTCCTCGACGAACGCCGCAACCGGGCCGGCGTGCCAGACATCGACGCCCTGGTTCGCGACCTGCGCGAGGAGCTCCCCCATGATCGACATCGGGAGCGGCGGCGGCGTGAAGTACCCGAACTGGCGTGGATGCTGCGCATTCATGAGGCTGCCCGCGAGCCGGTCCGAGAACTCGGCAATCACCGCGGCGGCGCGGGTCGGGGTGGCGGGCGCCGGGCCCGGACCCGTCGCGCCCGGACCGTAGTAGCGGCGTCGCGAGGCCTCGTACGGGGACGGATCGCCCATCGCGCGGACCATCGCCGTCCCGTACACGAACTCCAGGGCTGCGGTCCAGGTCCGCTCGCCGAGCTCGGCGAGCGCCTCCCGCGACGCCCCTTCGTCGCGGTAGCCGATCAAGGCCGGCTCCGGGTGCCAGTCGAAGCGCGCCAGGTAGGCGTCGATGTCGGGTGGGGCGGTCGGGTGCCGGGTCGTCGATCGCTCGGTCATCGCGCTCGATGGTACGGGACGCGACGGCCGTGGCGGCAGGCGGCGGTCGGTCCGCGGAGCCACGACACCCCTGTCGTCATGCATGCCGTGACTAGCGGGATCGAATCAGCTCCCTGGCGCGCCCCGTCGTACGCTTCCGGCGTGACGACCGACCACGACCACGATCCTGCGGGCCGCCAACGGCTCGTCGCGGCGCTGGACCCGCTCGGGGTGGCGTATGAGCTGTTCGCCTGCGACCCGGCACTCGCCGATACCGCGGCCTTCTGCGCCGCATACGGCTTCGCGCCGCAGGACTCGGCGAACACGATCCTCGTCATCGGCAAGACCGATCCGCCGCGCTACGCGGCCTGCGTCGTGCTCGCGCCCAACCGACTCGACGTGAACCGGGCCGTCCGCGACCGATTCGGGACGCGCAAGGCATCGTTCGCCCCATCGGAATCGACGCGCGAGATCACCGGGATGGAGATCGGCGGGGTCACCGTCTTCGGCATGCCCCCCGACCTGCCGATCTGGGTCGATGCCCGGGTCATGCAGCGCGAGCGGATCGTGCTCGGCGGCGGGTCGCGCTCGTGGAAGGTCATCGCGCCGCCATCGATCCTGCAGGCGCTTCCGGGCGTGGAGATCGTCGACGGGCTCGCGACCGACCCTTCGCCATTGCCGGCATCCTCCGACTGACGGCTCAGCCCGGGGCAGCTGGCAGTCGCCTCATCGACGCACAGTACCCGCCTCGTCCCTCGGCGTTGCAGTGTGCTTGCAAGCGCCTCCCAGCCCTAGCCAGTCGTCCGGCGCCGCGGTGATACTGCCCCGGCGATGACCGATCGACGACCGACCGATGGCTGATCCCGCGCCGCTCCCACACGACCCGACCCCGCTCGAGACCGACCGCCCCCTGCTGCGGCTCGTGGGCGCCTTGAGCGGAGCGGCCATCGCCGAGTCCGACGATGGACCCGCCGCCGCGGACGATCGGAGCTACCGCCAGATCCTCGACGCCCTCGGGGTCGCGATGTACACGACCGACGCGGCAGGCCGGATCACCTTCTTCAACGAGGCCGCGGTCGCGCTGTGGGGCCGCCGGCCGGCGCTCGGCGAGGAGTGGTGCGGGTCGTGGCGCCTGTTCTGGCCGGATGGACGGCCCATGCGCCACGATGAGTGCCCGATGGCGATCGCGCTGCGCGAGAACCGCGCTGTCCGCGGCTTTACGGCGATCGCCGAGCGGCCGGATGGCCATCAGGTGGTGTTCCAGCCGTTCCCGACGCCGCTGCGCGACGATGCCGGCAACCTCGTGGGCGCCGTCAACGTGCTGGTCGATGTGACCGAGCAGCGACGCGCCCAGGACGCGCTTCGTGCGACCGCTGCCGAGCTGGCGTCCTCGAACGCGGTCAAGGACGAATTCCTCGGCCTCGTCTCGCATGAGTTGCGCACCCCGGTCACGACGATCTTCGGCAACGCGGACCTCCTCCGCTCCCACGGGGAGCGGCTCAAGCCGGCGGATCGCGCCGCCATGGTCGATGACATCGCCGAAGAATCCGAACGGCTCTACCGGATCATCGAGAACCTGCTCCTGCTCAGTCGACTCCAGGCCGGATCGCGGACCGAGCTGGAGCCGCAGCTCCTCACGCACGTCGTGCGCCGGGCGATCCGCACGTTCGCCGACCGCAATCCCGGCCGCGAGGTCCGGCTTGCCTTCGCCCCGCCGCAGCACCTCATCGTCGATGCGGATCGGACCTACCTCGAGCTCCTGCTCGAGAACCTGCTCGGCAACGCGCACAAGTACAGCGACCCGGGCTCGTCGATCGAGGTGACGATGGACCTCGTCGATGGCGAATCGGTCGTCCAGGTGCTCGATCGCGGGATCGGGCTCGACGCCGAGCAGGCCCGCCAGGTCTTCGTCCCGTTCTACCGGACCGACGCCGCCCAGCGGCGGGCCGGGGGTGTCGGCCTCGGTTTGGCGGTATGCCAGCGGATCGTGGAGGCGTTGGGCGGCCGGATCTGGGCACGTTCACGGGACGGCGGTGGATCGGAGTTCGGGTTCGCGCTGCCGCCAGCCGCCGAGTTGGAGGACGTTCGCTAGGGACGTCGCGTATCGTTCCGGGTCGTGACCGCCGATCCAACGCCGCCGCGCCGTCCCCGCCCCGCGGGCGCCGTCCAGTACAAAGGAGAGGACCTGGAGCCCGCGCGAGGCCCGGGCCTCGGGTGCTTCCGGTTCCAGCTCGTCGTCCTCGTCTGGCTGATCGTCCTGACGCCCCTGAGCGTCGTCTGGAACTGGCCGGCGGGCGTCAGTGCGGCGCTCCTCTTCGCGGTCATCCTGCTGCTGCTGGTGACCGGCCAGACGATCATCTTCCTGTTGCGCCTCGTCGCGGCCGACCGGCGCGGCCGGCGGCGTCCCCTGGCGAGTACCACCAGGACGGTCGGTGAGCTCGAGGACGAGGCGGCACCCGCTGGCACGACCTCCTCTGGAGCGGCCGCTCCAGAGGACGACGGCGCCACATCGCCACCCGCGGAGCCATAGGCGCCCGTCCCGTCGATCACGGGGCGCCCGACAACCTCGGCCCTCGCCCGAGGCCCCGTGCGACAATACGGCCGGGTCAGGCTCAGTGCGGCGCGGCTGCACGTTTTCCGACCGCGCCAGGAGGACCGCATCGCCCGTGCCCGTGCTCGCGACCTACTTCAGCGTCCGCCGCGGGCGTGACCCGTTCTTCAAGTTCTTCATGCGCACGATCTTCCCTCGCCAGGTGAGGGATTACGAGACGAAGTTCGGGATCCGGTTCCTCGGTTGGTACAACGTCGCCCACGGCTGGGACTTCGACAACGTCATCCTGCTCGAGCTGCCCGACTACGCCACCCTCGACAAGCTCGAAGGCGACGAAGGCACCCGGGTTCTCGGTCATCGAGCCGGCGAGTGGATCTTCGAACGCCACCATTCGATGTTCCTGCGCGAGCGCATGGGCACTGACCTCGAATACCATCCGTGACCCGACGACCCACGAGTGCGACATGAGCATCCGACGCGACGCACGACCACCTGGCGATGAACCGAACGGGAGGCAACCGATGGATACGGGCCGCAACGACCTGCTCGGGGAGATCGCGGCGGATGCCGCCCTCGAGCGATCCGACTTCCTCGTCCAGTCGACCGACCAGCTTCGGCGGTTCCTGGATCGACACAAGGAACGGATCGCGGCCTTCGGTGGCCTGACCCTCATCGACGAGGATCCAGACTACCTGTCGATCGCCCCGGATGGTTCGTTCCGCAGCCGGAGCCGCTTCCAGGACGAGCTGACCGGTGAGTGGGTCAGCGAGACCGAGGTGATCGAATCGGCGTCCGAGCTCGTGGAGCTCTACAACCCGGCCGAGGTGTATGCCGCGTTCGGGGAGGCGGCTCGCGAGGCGGCCGGCTTCTCGCCCGAGCCGACGGCCGAGGGCGATCTCCTCGAGTCGGCCGGCATCGGCCCGGACGAGGCCGTCAGCCTCGGCGAGGATCCCTATGCTGCCGCGGCCGACTCGTGGGCAGCCGCCCAGCCCGAGACCGGTCCGCTCGACGACACGGACGAAGCGGCCGCGCGGCGGTTGTACGACCTCGCGCTGCAGTTCCAGGAGCGCAGCCAGCGCAGCGAGTCCCGACTGCTCGACGAGTTCGAGGTTGCCGCCGCGCCGGCCTCCGCGATCATCGGCGAGCTCGTCATCGTGGACGACGACGACGAGCGCCTCACGCTGGGCCAGAACGGCGAGTTCCGCGCCGAGGTCGTCCCCGAGGAGGCCGACGGGCAGTGGAAGACCCTGAGCGGTCCCGACGCCCTCGTCGAGTTCTACGACCCGACGGACGTATTCGGGGATCTCGCCGACGCGGTGGCGGAGGCCTTCCCGGCGGTTGCCCCCGAGTACACCGGCGTCGTGGCTGATGGCACCGAGCCGGATGGCCCCACGGACGGGGCCGACGACGGGGCCGACGACGGGGCCGATGGGGCGAGTCCCGATGGCGGCGGCGGCGAGGCGGCTGCCGATGCCGGCGAGGCCGGCGACGCCGAGGACCGGCCGACCGCGTGACGATGCGCCTCGCCGCGGCGGAGCTCGTGGAGAGCCGGGAGATCCTGCCGGGCCAGTGGCTCCAGGCCTATCACGCGCCGGATCTCGCCAGCGGCTCGCGAGCGGGCCAGTTCGTGCACGTCCGGACTGGCGACGATTGCGGCATGGTCCTGCGCCGGCCGTTCTCGATCAACACCGCCGACCCGGTCACGGGGATCATCACGATCCACTTTCGCGTGATCGGCCGCGGGACTGCGTGGTTCACGCGCCTGCGCGTTGGCGACCCGATCGACCTGCTGGGGCCCCTCGGTCGTCCGTTCGAGGTGGATCCGCGCACCCAGCACGTGCTGCTCGTCGCCGGCGGCCTGGGGATGGCCGGCGTCAGGATGCTTGCCGACGAGGCGATCCGCGACGGCCGGCAGGTCACCCTGCTGTTCGGCGGAGCCAGCTCCCGCGAGGTCTATCCGTCGAGCCTGCTGCCCGACGAAGTCGAATACGTCGTCGCGACCGATGACGGCTCCCTCGGTCACCACGGCTATGTCACCGACCTGCTGCCGGCGTACGAGGCATGGGCCGACCAGGCCTTCGCGTGCGGACCGCAGCCCATGCTCGCCGCGCTGGCCCGCCTTGCGGTCACCCGCCGTCAACGTCTCGGGGTCGCCGAGCTGGGGCGCCGGCGCGGTGGCGGCAAGTCGGACGCGGTCGGTTCGGCCTCGGCGCGGCGCAAGGCCTTCCTGCAGGTCTCGATGGAGCAGAACATGGGCTGTGCGGTCGGAGCCTGCCTGGGCTGCGTCGTGATGAGCACGACCGGTGTGCCGCAGCGGGTCTGCCGCGAAGGCCCGGTGTTCGCCGCCGAGGAGCTGGCCTGGGAAGGCGCGTGGTCGTGAGGCCCAAGCGGCGCGCGATGACCTCGTCGGGGCGGCCGGCCGGAGCGAAACGAACGCCGATCCTCCGACGGACGGGTCCGGCCATCGTCCCGGTCGAGCCGCGCCGCCCCAAGGTCGAGCCACGTTCGGCGGTGGCGGCGGTCCCGGGGGCGGTCGCCACGCTCGCCGAGACCCCGCGGATCGACGTCGACCTGTCGGTCGACCTGGGCCGCGGGCTCGTGCTCCCGAACCCGATTCTCGTCGCGTCCGGGACGTTCGGCTACGGGGTCGAATACGGCGAGGTGGTCGAGGTCGATCGGCTCGGAGCGATCTGCTGCAAGGGCACGACCCTGAAGGCGCGGATCGGCAACCCGACGCCGCGCGTGACCGAGACGCCGGGCGGCATGCTCAATTCGATCGGACTCCAGAACCCGGGCGTCGACGCGGTCATCGAGAAGTACGCGGCGACGTGGGCCGCCTGGAAAGTGCCTGTCATCGTGAACGTCGCCGGTGAGTCGGTCGGCGACTACGTCCAGGTCACCCGCCGGCTCGAGGGCGTCCCCGGGATCGCCGCGATCGAGCTGAACATCTCGTGCCCGAACGTCGGTCGCGACGGGCTCCAGTTCGCGATCGATGCGGGCGCCGCCGGCGAGGTCACGGCGGCCGTCCGACGCGTGACCGACCTGCCCCTGCTCGTCAAGCTCTCGCCGAACGTCGCCGACATCCGCCCGATCGCCCGGGCCATCGCCGAGGCGGGCGCCGACGCGCTGACCGCCATCAACACCCTGTCGGGGATCGCCGTCGCGCCGGACCGCCGGCGCCCGCTGCTCGGGAACATCTACGGCGGCCTGTCCGGACCGGTCGTGAAGCCCGTCGCCTTGCGGATCGTGTACGAGGCGGCACAGACGGTGAAGATCCCGATCGTTGCGATCGGTGGCGTGACCGAGCTCGCCGACGTGCTCGACTTCCTGGCCGTCGGGGCGGTCGCGGTCCAGGTCGGGACGGCGATCTTCGCGGATCCGACCCTGCCGGTTCGACTCGTCGACGAGCTCCGGGTGGAGTGCGAACGCATCGGCGCCGCCTCGTACCGCGACCTCATCGGGACGGCGCTCCCTACGCGCGCGTCAGCGCCCTCGGCCAAGGGTGTCGAGTACCGACCGTGACGACCATCAAGCCCGGCACGGACCTGGCGGTGCGGGCCGTCGTTGCCGCTCGGACCGAGGCGCTGTTCCGGGCATCGGGCGCGTTCCGTGAGAGCCACTTCCAGCTCAAGAGCGGCCGCCACGGCGATGCGTACATCGAGAAGTTCGCGGTCCTCTCCGACCCGGCCGCGACGAGCGCGCTGTGCGGCTACATCACGGCGCGCGTCCGCGGCCAGGGTGACGCAGCGCCACCCGTCGATCTGGTGGCCGGACCGACGACGGGTGGCGTGATCCTGGCCTTTGAGACGGCCCGTCAGCTCGGCGTGCGCTCGATCTTCGCGGAGGAAGTCCGGGACGCCGACGGCACAACGCGGCGCGAGTTCCGGCGCGGCTTCACGATCGAACCCGGCGAGCGCGTGCTGTTGGTCGACGACATCCTCACAACGGGCGGCTCCCTCCTCGCGATGCTGCCCGCGGTCGAGACGCTGGGCGGCGAGGTTGTCGAATGCTCGGTGCTCGTCGACCGCAGCGGAGGCCGCTCCACGCTGACCTCGCCGACGACCGGGCGGACGTACCCC
>JBBQRZ010000045.1:0-11955 GCA_038214255.1 Candidatus Limnocylindrales bacterium | reverse complement strand
CGACCCTGCGGATGATCGGCGGCTTCGAGCTACCGACTGCGGGCCGGATCGAGCTACGTGGGCGCGATGTCACCTGGGATCCGCCGGATAAGCGCCCGGTCAACATGGTCTTCCAGAACTACGCGTTGTTCCCGCACCTCGACGTCGAGGGCAATGTCGGCTTCGGCCTGCGGCGACGCCACGTGGACCGCGCCGAAACGCGACGCAGGGTCGGCGAGGCGCTCGAGCTCGTCCACCTCGCCGGATATGGGCAGCGGCGTCCGAATCAGCTGTCGGGTGGGCAGCAGCAGCGGGTTGCCCTTGCCCGGGCGCTCATCAATGAACCCAATGTGCTTCTGCTCGACGAACCGCTGGGCGCTCTCGACCTCAAGCTGCGCAAGCAACTGCAGGTCGAGCTGAAGCGGGTCCAGACCGAGGTCGGGATCACGTTCGTCTACGTGACGCACGACCAGGAGGAGGCGCTCACGATGAGCGACCGGATCGCGGTCATGCGCCGCGGCCGGGTCGAGCAGCTGGGAACGCCCGAGGGCCTGTACGAACGCCCGTTGACCCGCTTCGTCGCGGACTTCATCGGCACGACGAACATCCTGACCGGCTCGGTCGAATCGATCGACGGATCCGTCGCGCGCATCCGCCTCGGCGCGGACGCGGTCTGCCACGCGGTCGGCACGGGGCTCGCGCTGGGGCGCACGGTGGAGCTCAGTATCCGGCCCGAAAACGTGGAACTGCGGGAACTGAACGGTCACCCGCGCGACGGCCCGCCCGGCCTCGCCGGCTCCATCGAGCAGGTCGCCTATCTCGGAGGAACCATCCAGTACCGGGTCCGGACGAGCAGCGGGCTCGCCATCACGGCAGTCACCCCGGCGACGCGCGACCGCCACGCCGTGGGAGGACAGGTCGATCTGATGTGGGCGTCCGACAAGGCGCTCGTCCTGGCCGAGTCGGCCGAGGAGCAGGAGGAGGTTCGGACATGAACGAGCGGACCGGTGAACCGACGACCGACCTCGAGCGAGCGATCGCGCGGGTCCTCGTCGAGCAGCGGATCACGCGGCGCGAGCTGCTCCGACGGGCCGCGATCCTGGGTCCGATCGCGGCACTCGCACCGATCCTTGCGGCCTGCGCCGGACCCGGCGGCTCGGCGCCCGCGTCCGCAGGGGCGCCATCCGCGGCAGCGTCCGCCTCGGCTAAAGCAGTCGCGAGCGCTTCGGCGGAACCGACGCCGGTCCCGTCCCCCGAAGCCGAGCTCAACGTCTACAACTGGGACGCGTACATCGGCGAGACGACCATCAAGGAATTCGAGGCGAAGTTCGGGATCAAGGTCCATTACGACAAGTTCCCCGACGCCGAGACGATGCTCGCGAAGGTCCGCAGCGACGGCAAGGGCGCGGGCTACGACATCTGCTACCCGACCTCGACTGAGATCCCGAGTCTCGCGACCGACGGGGTGATCCGACCGCTCGACCTCGGATTGATCCCGAACGCCAAGAACCTGGGCACGCAGTGGGCCAACCCGGGCTATGACCCGGGTAACCAGCACTCAATGCCGTACATGTGGTGGACGACCGGCTTCTGTTGGGACGGCGCCAAGATCAAGACCCCTCTCGACAGCTGGGAAGCGCTGTGGGACCCGGCATACAAGGGCAAGCTGGCCATGCTCGACGACATCCGCGAGGTGTTCGCGGTGGCCGCCTTCCGCCTGAACCTCGATCCCAACACGAAGAGCGCGGCCGACCTCGACAAGATGGCGGCGCTGCTCGAGGAGCAGAAGCCGCTTGTGCGCACGTACACGACCGACGACATCGGCGTCGTCACCGGTGGCCAGGCGGTCATCGCCCACGCCTGGTCTGGCGACGTGTACCAGATGACGAGCGACGTCCCCAAGATCAAGTACGTCATCCCCAAGGAGGGAGCCGTGCGTGGGTCAGACACGATGGTCGTCCTGTCGGGTGCTCCGCACCCGGTCGCGGCCAACCTCTGGATCGACTTCAACCTCGACGCCCACGTCAGCGCAGCCAACACGAACTTTATCGGCTATATGGGACCCAACGCGGCGGCGATGGAGTTCATCAGCCCCGCCATCCTCGCCGACCCGACGGTCAACCCGGATACGCGCTGCTCGACAAGCTCGTCGAGCTCCTGAACCTCGGGAGCGACCTCGACGAGTACACGAAGCGCTGGACCGCGCTGAAGGCCTGAACGAGCCAGCAGGGAGCGCGCTCGTGGAGCGGGTCGCACCTACGTCGGGCGGGCCGGTATCCGGGGTGGCCGCGAGGAGCCGCCCGCTGTCGAGTCGGATCCGCGAGAAGTCCAGCGAGGCGCTGCTCGTCGCCCCGGGCGTCGTCTGGCTGGGCGTCTTCTTCCTCGTCCCGATCGCCTTCATCTTCGTCGTGAGCCTAGGGACGAAGGACGCCGCCGGACACGTCGTGCTGACCCAGCTGGGCCCGCAGAACTACCTCCAGGCGACGCGTCCGGAGTACGTGCCCGCGTTCGCCAACTCGCTGCGCTACGCCGCGGTCACGACGATCCTCTCGATCGCGATCGGGTACCCGATCGCGTACTGGATCTCGCGCTACGGCGGCCGCCGCAAGATCCTGCTGCTCATCCTCGTCATGCTGCCGTTCTGGACGAGCTACCTCATCCGCACGTACGCCTGGATGATCATCCTGCGCGACAACGGCGTCCTGAACGGGATCCTCGGGGCGCTTGGGCTGACGAGCGAGCCGCTGATCCTGCTCAACACCGACTTCTCGGTGATCCTTGGGATGACGTACGGCTTCCTGCCTTTCGCGATCCTGCCGCTGTTCGTCTCGATCGACCGGCTGGATGCGAACCTGGTGGGCGCTGCCCGTGACCTCTATGCGAGCGGCCGGGGCGCCTTCCTCCACGTGACCCTGCCGCTGACGATGCCCGGGATCATCGCGGCCGCGCTCCTGACATTCATCCCGTCGATCGGCGATTACGTCACGCCGGATCTGCTGGGCGGAGCCCAGACGACGACCGCGGCCAAGCTCGTCCAGGTGCTCTTCACGAGCGGCCGAGACTGGCCCTACGGCTCGGCCCTCGGCTTCATCCTCATGCTCCTGACGCTGGGCGGCACGCTGCTCGCCCTGCGCAGCCTGCGCCGCGAGACGTTCGCGTGACGCCCGAACGGAACCGCTGGTTGACGGCCTTCGCGGTCGCGATCTATGCGTTCTTGTTCGCGCCGATCGTGGTCCTCATCGCGTTCAGCTTCAACGACTCACGGCGAACCTTCGTGTGGCGCGGTTTCACGCTCGACTGGTATCCGAAGCTGTTCGCGAACGGCGACCTCCTCGATGCCCTGCGGATCACGCTCGAGGTGGCCGCGGTCGCCGTGCTCGCCTCGACGATCCTTGGGGCGCTGCTCGGGCTCGGGCTGGCCCGCCTGCGGTTCCGCGGCAGCGGCGCGACCGAGACGCTCCTGCTCCTGCCGATGGTGACGCCCGAGATCATCATGGGTATCAGCCTCCTGATCTTCTTCTTCCAGCTCTTCGGGGCCGTGGGGTCGGTGGGTCAGATCTCGATCGCCCACATCACGTTCTGCATCTCGTACGTGGCCGTCACCGTGCGGGCCCGGGCGTCGGGCATGGATCCACAGCTCGAGGAAGCAGCACGGGACCTGGGCGCCTCGGCGTTCGAGGCATTCCGGCATGTCACCCTGCCGCTCATCGCGCCGGCCGTCGTGGCCGGGGCGATGATCGCGTTCGCTCTGTCCTTCGACGATCTCGTGGTCACTTCGTTCAACGCCGGGGTCGGCTCCACGACGCTGCCCATCTTCATCTACAGCGCCATCAAGTTCGGCGTCACGCCCCAGCTCAACGCGATCTCCACGATCATCGTTGCGGTCGTCTCGATCGCGCTGTTCATCGGCTGGCGGCTCGGCGCCTTCGAGGCCGAGCCGGTCCGCCCGATCGACGAGCTGGCCTGAGGCCGAGCGGCTTTGCCGCCCGTGCGGCGCTGCCCCGCGATTCAGCCCCGGCTCGCCGCCCTGGCTCGTGCCCGGGCGCGGTCGCTCGTCACGGGCTGGTCCGCAGCCCCGCCCGGCTTCGGCAGCGGCACATCGTACCGATCGCGAACCGTACGGCGCGACGAGATCCCGTCGTTGGCATACCGGTCGACCACCATCAGGTCGAACGCGTGGACCGACGGTTCCTGATTCGAATAGCGGCCGGCCGTCCATGACCGGGATCGGGTCCCGCGCTGCTGGAGCTCGCAGACGTGCCAATCCTGGCGGTTGGTCGTGTCCCAGAACTCGACCGCGTCCGACGCGTCAAAGCCGGGCGCGGCTGCGGTCGCCGGCTCGAACAGCCACTCGCACACGACGCGCGTCCGGTCCACCGCGAGCGGCTCGAGCCGGTGCACGAGGATGTAGTCGGGATGGGTCGAGAGGAACGTCAGCGGCCAGATCAGGTCGTAACAGATCCGCCGCTCGTCCAGCTCGGTCATGCCGGCCAGGGCCGGCCGTCCATTGCGATGTCCGCCATCGACGGCCATCGTCTCGGCGCCGCCGACGAGCTCCATCCACCCGCCCTGCCACGGACCGCGCGTGTCGAAGTCACCGCCGAGGTCGTACGGCGTCAGCCGATTGAGCTGCGGATGGAGGCCCGGGCAGTGGTAGCACTCGCTGTAGTTCTCGGCAATGAACTTCCAGTTCGCCGCGACGTCGTAGTCGATCCGGTTCGCCGTCACGAGCTCGCTGAGGTCGAAGCGCCCGAAGTGCCCAACAACGTCGTCGAGCCAGGCCTCAAGCGGCGGTGCGTCCGGATCGAACGAGAGGAACAGGAACCCCTGCCAACTCTCGAGGCGGAGCGGGTTGAGCGAGTACGACTCGAGGCTGAAGTCATCGAGGTCCTCGGTGTGCTTCGCGCGGATGAGCCGGCCGTCGAGATCGTAGATCCAGGCGTGATACGGGCACTGGAAGCGCACGGCCGTACCCTCGGGCGCCTCGCACACGGCCGTCCCCCGGTGCCGGCACACGTTGTAGAACGCGCGGATGACGTCGTCGCGGCCGCGGACCACGATGATGTCCTCGCCCTGGACCTCGGCCAGCCGGAACGAGCCGGGTTCGGGGACCTCGGACGCGCGCCCGACGCACAGCCAATCCCGGCGGAAGATGAACTCGCGCTCCCACTCGAGGATCGCCGGATCCTGATATGCGCGGCGCGGCAGGAGCGACGCGGCGCGGTACGGCCGGCGGACCGCCGCGATCTCGTCTGGCGTGAGGACGCTCATGCCTTGGGGACCTCCTTGCGGGGGTCGATGAACGGGATCGCCGCCGTGCGCCCCTGCCAGCGACGCCCGTCCGGAGCCTCGACCTCGAGCGGTGTACCGGGGTTCGCGAGCGCGATCGGGACCCAGACATACCCGATGTTGCGATTCAGCCGCGGCGACCAGATGAGGTCCGTGACGGTCCCGACGGCCTGGCCATCGTGATAGGCGTCGCATGTGCGCGACAGCTCGAATGGCAGCGCGTCACCGTCGAGCTCGATCCCGACGAGCTTTCGATCCACGCCGCGCGAGCGGATCTCCTCGAGGGCGGCCTTGCCGATGTAGTCGGCGGCCTGCGGTTCGACGAGGCGTTCCAGCCCGGTGATCTCGAACGGGTTGTTCTCGATCGTCATGTCCGACCCGTAGTTGAAGATGCCGGCCTCGATGCGGCGGGCTTCGCATGGGGCGATGGCCCGGATGTCGTGGGCTCGGCCGGCATCCATGATCCGGTCCCACAGCTCGCCACCGCGGGACGGGTCGCGCAGGTAGATCTCGTAGCCGACCTCGCCGGTCCAGCCCGTCCTCGACACGACGACCGGGATCCCGTCTAGCTCGGTCGTCAGCGTCCAGTAGTAGCGCAGGTCCTGGATCCGCGGCCCAAACAGCGTCGTGAGGACGTCGCGTGATCGCGGCCCCTGGACTTGGAGCGGGTAGACCTCGGGCTCGCGGACGGTCACGTCAAGACCGCTGTGGACCGCGACGCCGCGGGCCCAGAGCCCCGCATCGCTGTCGGCAAGCGCCAGCCACCAACGGTCCGACTCGAGCCGAAGGAGCACCGGGTCGTTGACGATGCCGCCGTCCTCGGCCGTGATGAGAACGTACTTGCCTTGGCCCACGGCACATGTCGTGAGGTCTCGGCACGTCAGGCTGTTCGTGAACGCGGAGGCGTCGGGGCCGCTGATCTCGACGATGCGCTCGACTGCGACATCCCAGACCGTGACGCCTTCCAGGAGCGCCCAGTACTCCTCGACCGGATCCGCGTAGCAGCCGGGCAGGTACATGTGGTTGTAGATGTCGTACGCGCTGCAGCCTGCCTCGAGGGTCTTCTCGAAGAACGGGGAGCGCCGGTACCAGGGTCCGAAATACAGGGTCGAGGCGTCGGGCGTCGCCGGTGCACTGGCGGGACTCATGAACGGCGGGCCTCCGTGGATACGTGGCCGGATGGTCGGACATGGGCGACCCGATGCCGCATGCGTGTCCCGCCTGATGCACCCTCAGTTCCGCGCCGCAGGACCGGTGGCCGCCACGATCCGCGATCCGCGATCCGCGGGAGCACGTGCCGACGTGACCACACGCCGAACAGGATGATGCCCGGTCGCGGACGGGTCCGAGACCGGGCACCAGGCCGGATTTCCCCCGAAATAAGGCCAAAACCACTGTACCGCGTCAGGACATCGCGATGCAAGCCTGATTTCTCGCGATCCGTCCCTGAGCTGGCGGCAGCGGCGCCCTACTCCAGCGCGACCCGCTCCCGCCAGTACGGCACGTGCGTGGCAAAGCCGAGCTCGCGCACCTTCGGCTCCAGGGCCACCTGGGCCTCCGGGTCGCCGTGGACGAGGAACACCCGGCGTGGATAGCCGGGTGCCCCGGGATGCTTGTCGGCGGCGAAGCCACGCAGCCAGTCGAGCAGCTCGCTCTCGTCCGCATGCGCCGAGAAGCCACTGATCGAGCGGATCGTGCAACGCACGTCGCGGAGCTGGCCATCGATCTTCACCTGCTTCGCGCCGGCCTGGAGGTGTGCCCCGAGGGTGCCCTCGCCCTGGTATCCCACGAACAGGATCGTCGCGCCGGGATCGTCGATGAGCCAGCGCAGGTGGCCAACGACCCGGCCGCCGGTCAGCATCCCGTTCGAGGCCACGATCATGTAGGGGCGGGGTGCGTGCTCGATCGCCTGGGAGGCCTTCACGTCGTTCGTGATCGTCTGGTTCGGGTAGTCGAGTGGCGTGTCACCTTCGCGCAGGAGCTTCGCGGTCTCCTCGTCGTAGTACTCCGGATGATGGCGGTAGATGTCGGACGCCTTCGACGCCATCGGGGAGTCGAGGTAGAGCGGCAGGAGCGGGATCTCCCCGCGCTCGATCAGGCGATCGAGCTGCCAGACGACCTCCTGCGTGCGCCCGATCGCAAAAGACGGCACGAGCAGCACACCCTTCGCGTCGCTGACGAGGCGGATCGTCTCGGCCAGGATCCGGATCGCCTCGGACTCGGGCTCGTGTTCGCGGCCACCGTACGTCGACTCGACGAGAACGTAGTCCGCGGCGATCATGACGGTCGGATCGCGCAGGATCGGCGTGCTCGGCCGTCCGAGGTCGCCGGAGCAGACGATCGTCCGCTCCTCGCCACCGGCCTGGTCCTGGACCCGGAGCCGGATGATCGCCGAGCCGAGGATGTGGCCGGCGTCGAGGAACGTGGCCCAGACCCCGGAGGCGACCTCGAGTTCCTCGTCGTAGCCGATGGGCCGGAACTGGGCGATGACCCGCTCGGCGTCCTTGACCGTGTACAGCGGTGCGTCGAGGTCGATCTCGACCTCGGGGGGCTGCGAGCGAAGCTCCGCCTCGGGATCGTGCGGCCACGTCGGGGCCGCGGCGGAGGACGCCCCACCGGCCTCGACGGCCGCCTCCTCGGAGCCGCCGGCCGCGGCCAGGTCGACCTGCGCCTGATAGGCCGCCCGTTCTGCCCGGTCGTCGGCGGCGACCTTGTCGGGATGGCGTTTCTCCCAGCGCGCCTCGCGCTTCGCGAACTCCTCGTGGAGGTGCCCTGAGTCGAGGAGCACGAGCGTGGCCAGCTCCACGGTGCCCGCGGTCGTGTGGATCGGTCCGCGGTACCCCTCGCGCACGAGGACCGGCAGCAGGCCGCAGTGATCGAGGTGGGCATGGGTCAGCACCACGGCGTCGATCTCGGCCGGGTCGTAGGCGAACGGGACGCGATTGCGGACCGCCTCGTTCGGGCTGCCCTGGAACATGCCGCAGTCGACCAGCACCTTGGCGCGGCTCGTCGTAAGGAGGAACTGGGACCCGGTCACCGTGGTCGCGCCGCCGAGGAATCGAAGGTCCATGGGTGCATGGTGACAGGAACGCGCGACCGCACGGTTTCGTGCGGGGGCCGACGCGTGTCAGCGGCCTCGCGCCCGGCGGGCGGCCGGACCGGCTCAACCGGCGTCGGCAGCTAGATGACGATGAGCGCGTCGAGCGCGACGGCGAGGAACAGCAGCGACAGGTAGCTGATCGAGTACCGGTAGAGCGCGATCGCGCCCTTGGTCGAGGCCTCTTCGGAGTCCCCGCGCCGCCACAGGCGGTAGGCCTGCCACAGGAACACCGCGCCCAGGCCGACCGCGGCGCCGAGGTAGATCGGGCCCATGCGCGCGACCGGCCAGAGGAGCAGCGAGATCGCGACCATGAGGATCGTGTAGAGGCCGATCTGGCGGGTCGTCTCCGGGATGCCACGCACGACGGGGAGCATCGGGACGCCGGCCGCGGCATAGTCCTTGCGGATGCGCAGCGCCAGCGCCCAGAAATGCGGCGGCGTCCAGTAGAAGACCAGGGCGAACAGGATGAGCGCCGGGATCCCGACGTGGCCCGTGACCGCCGCCCAGCCGATGACGGGTGGAAGCGCGCCGGCCGCCCCGCCGATGACGATGTTCTGCGGCGTCGAGCGCTTGAGCAGGATCGTGTAGACCACGACGTAGAACCCGATGGCCAGCAGCGTAAGGAACGCGGCCAGCAGGTTCACGAACCAGGCCATGACGACGAACGAGATCACGCCGAGGGCCAGCCCGAAGACCACCGCCCGCTCCGGCTCGACTTCGTGGGCCGGGAGCGGCCGGCGACGGGTCCGGGTCATCAGCTCGTCGATGTCGCGATCGAGGTAGCAGTTGATCGCATTGGCACTGCCGGCCGCGAGGCTCCCTCCGACGAGAGTCCAAGCGACCAGCCATGCCCAGGCACCCCAGTCGAGGCCCGGCACCCAGCGCGTGGCGAGGACCATCGCCGGGACGGTCGTCACGAGCAGCAGCTCGATGATCCGCGGCTTCGTCAGGGCGATGTAGGCGCGAATCGTGTCGCGGGTCGTCCGCGGGCTGCCGTCGGGGGTACTCGTCACGTCGACGCCGACGGCCGCCGCCCTCGCGGTGTAGTAGCTCGTCGCGACAAGGCCCACGAGCAGGGCCCACACGATCGCACCGAGCGCCAGGTGGAGCGTCTGGCTCCACGCGGACAGCCGGGTGAGGACCTGGAGCCCGCCGACGACGACCTGCGCGGCGAACAGCCCGGCCGCCCAGATCGCCAGGCGAACGATCGTGCCGTGTTCACGCTGGGTCCGCCACGCCACGAGCGCGACGCCGGCCACGATGATGCCGACGAGCGCGGCGATCCACCGGTGCAGGACGTGGGCTGATGTCGCTGCCGTGAGCGGCGGGGCGAAGCTGCCGCCCATCAGCGGCCAGTCAGGGAACACGAGCGCGGAATCGGTCGCGGTCACGTGCGAACCGAACAGCAGCAGCGCGAAGGTCGTGAGCGCCGTGAATGCGGCGAGGATCGTGAACCGCTGGCTCGCGCCCCGGCTGG
Organism: Candidatus Limnocylindrales bacterium; assembly: GCA_038214255.1. Taxonomy (GTDB): domain Bacteria; phylum Chloroflexota; class Limnocylindria; order Limnocylindrales; family CSP1-4; genus SPCO01. The sequence goes on along the minus strand of JBBQRZ010000045.1, from coordinate 2,110 downwards.
GGAGTCGGGCCGGGAACCCGGCACGGACGGTCAGGAAGACGAGCAATCCCACGAGGAGCATCGCGACCGCGAGGTGGGCGGTCACCGACTCCCCGGTGTTGCCGAGCCGGACCGTCTCCCGCCCCAACCAGGCTTGGAAGCCGACGAGCGCAACGGCGCCGAGCGACGGCCAGAGCAGTGACCGCCGATCGCGGTGATCGAGGACGGCGAGGATCGCCAGACCGAGGATCTCGAGCCCGATGATCACCGCGATCGTGCGATGGACCCATTCGATCCAGGCCTTCGCATCGTCGAGTTGCGGAAGGAGCTGGCCATGGCACAGCGGCCAGTCGGGGCAGCCCAGGCCAGAATCGGTGGCGCGCACGACGACGCCGACGGTGACCAGGAGGATCGCGGTCCCGAGGGTCAGCGCGGCGAGCTTCTGGAAGCGGGTCACGGGTCTCCTGGCGCGGCCAAGCGATGCGCCTTCGGGGATGGCGGACGGACGGGTTCGTCGCGCATTCTAGCGCGACGACGGCTCCGATCGACCTCGACTACCCTTCGCGGCATGACCCCCCGATACCGGCTCGCTGCCGTGATCGCGCTCGCGGCGACGCTCGTTGCCGGCTGTGGCCCGACCGCCACTCCGACGGTGCCGCTGCCATCGGCCACGAACGTCGCCGGCGCGTGCCCCGTCACGCCGCCACCCGACCAGGCCGCGATCCCCGAGTGGGGAGCCACCGGCCAGCACCCGACGGTCATCCCACAGATCGTGTCCTCGTCGGGCGCGATCGCCTGTGGTCGGACACGCATCGTCTTCGCGTTCCTGGGCCGGGACAACGTGCCGATCGGCGCCCCGGACCGGACCGCGTCCGTCGCCTTCTACGATCTCGGCAAGGATCCCCGCAAGCCGGTCGCCAGCGCCGACGGCGCGTTCATCTGGGCGATCGAGAACGAGCGCGGCGTGTACGTCGTCAATGCGGATCTCCCGACCGCGGGGCTCTACGGCGCCGAGTTCACGACCGCAGCGCCGGGCAAACCAGGCGAGACGATCCGGGTCCAGTTCGACGTGCAGCCCAGATCCCTCGCGATCGCCATCGGCGACAAGGCACCCGCGTCGGTCACGCCGACGATCGCCGACACGGGTGGCGACGTGACGAAGATCTCGACCGACAGCCAACCGGTCAAGGCCTTCTACCAGACGTCGGTGTCCGATGCGATCAAGGCGGGCAAGCCCTTCCTGCTGATCTTTGCGACCCCGAAGTTCTGTGTCAGCCGGCAGTGCGGGCCGACCCTCGATCGGATCAAACCGATCGCCGCGTCGCACCCCGGATTCACGATCATCAACGTCGAGCCCTACCAGCTCAAGGACGTTGACGGCCAGCTCCAGCCCGTGACCCAAGGCGATCCCCCGCAGCTGGTCCCGACGACGGCGGCCGATGAGTGGAAGCTCCTCTCCGAGCCATGGATCTACGTCGTGGATGGGCACGGCGTCGTGACGGCCTCGTTCGAGGCAGTGGCGAGCGACCAGGAGCTCGACGCGGCGATCACCGCCGTCGAATAGGCCGGACGCTCAGCGGCCGGCGGGGCGAGCCCTGCCCGGACCCTTACGGCGCGTCCTCGAGACGGATGGCGTACAGGATCCCGGCCTCGTCGCGATACCAGACCTTGATCGGCCGGGCGGTGGCGAGATGCTCATTGAGGTGGCCGGGCGGGAACTGGACGCCGTTCTCGAGCTTGGCCAGCTCGAACCGCCGAGACGTGCCATCGGACTGGCGGAGCGTGAACGAGTGGACAGCCGACAGCCCAGCCGAGTCGACCGCCACGATGACCCCTGTCGCGGTCGGCAGGTCCGGTGGGGCGTCGGGACTCCCACGGCCGCCCCCGCCGAGGATGAGTGCCGCCCCACCGGTGATCGCGATGACCAGGACGAGGACGAGGGCGAAGATCCTTCGCGTACGACGATCCACGGATCAGCCGTGGGGGACCCGTCCGGCGTCCGTCTCCGGTCCGGTCCCGCTGCTACCGGGCGTCTGCAGCGGCGTGCCGTCGGCGCAGAGCGGACAGGTCGCCGGCCCGGGCTCGTAGGTCGGCAGGTCCAGCTGCCAGAGCGCCCGCAGGGGGTACGTCC
>JBBQRZ010000044.1:0-14730 GCA_038214255.1 Candidatus Limnocylindrales bacterium | reverse complement strand
GGGAGCGGCTTGCCACTCATGACGTTGTCCCACAGGGCCTGGGCGGCGGCGGCGCCGACGTCCGTGCCGGAGATGTACAGGCCGGCCTTGAAGCCGGATGCCTGACTGGCGGCCCACGGGCGGCAAGCCTCGTAGGCGCCGAGGCCGACACCGATGATCGCGTCGGGCTTGACATTTGCCGCCGCGAGGGCGTTGAGCGCGCCCAGGACGCTCTCGTCGTTGCAGCCGAAGACAATCCAGTCGGTGACCTTCGGATGGGCCGTGATGACCGGGGCCGATGCGCTCTGCGAACCGGCGACGGTGCCGTCGGACGCGACCGGGTAGATCTGCGCGGCGGTGACGCCGGCCTTCTGGATCTCGGCCTTCTCCGCATCGGTCCGCTGGTTGCAGACCGACAGGTCCTGCTTCTCGACGGACAGGACGCCGACGGTCTTGCTGCTGTCAGTGGTCCAGGCCGCGGTCGTCAGCAGCTTCGCTGCCTCGCCGCCGACCTTCGTGCCCATGTCCGTGCCGTCGAAACCGACGAACGGGATGGCCCCACCGGACGAGTCCTTGATCGGGTCGTCGGTCGCCACGAGTGCGACGCCGGCGGCCTTGGCCGCATCGGACACGGCTGGCCCGATCGACTGATCCGGGACGGTGATCGCGATGCCCTTGGCGCCCTTGGAGATGGCGTCGTTGACGAGCGAAACGCCGAGCGGCGCCTCAGCCTTGGCGTCGAACTTGGCAGCCGTGCCGCCGAGCTTTGTGATCGTGTCGACGAACGACGTCTGCAGGTCGATGAAGTACTGCTGGTCCGCGGCCTTGTTGATGGCCACGAACAGGCCGCCGGCGGCCGCGGGCGATCCGGCGGTCGAGCCGCCCGGTGCCGTGGACGCTGCCGTTGACTGTGCGGTCGAGACGGCCTTCGACGGTGCGGCGCTGCCGCTGTTCGACGAGCACGCCGCCGCGATGATCGCCACGCCGGCGAGCAGAGCGGAGACTCGGTGCAATCTCATGGGATCAATCTCCTCCTCGTTCGGCCGTGACCGGTGGTTACGTTGCCGGTCCGCGCCGCTGGATGCCCGATCGGCGACTGCGTGGGCGCTCCGGCCGGTCCTCTCCCGAACGACGGAGTCTCCGTGGCGCGGTCGTGTGCTCGAAACGATGCACTTCGATCATGCCCACAGTCAACACCAATCATGCCATTGTCGATCCGCGGACGACCCGCTGGGGTTGCGGATCCGCGGACATGGACGTCAGGTCGGCCGGTCCCACCCTGTAAGCTCGGTGGGTTGCGCCAACGTGTCGACCGCTCGCGTACCTCCTCCTGCTCCTGCCAACAAAGTCAAACAGGACCAGGCCGGATTGTCCGTACCCACACCCAAGATGTCAAGAACATTGTGGCCTTTTCTGTCCTTGATTCGTTGGATGCGTTGACTTTCTGTCGGTTCCCCGCCAATCTCTTGGCGCGACGCTTTGGTTGTGAGGTGGTTCCCTGATGCTTGCCCGCCAGCGCCAGGCCTTCATCCTGGATCGGATCCGGGAGGATGGAGCGGTCCGGGTCGCGGACCTGGTGCGGGATCTCGGCGTCTCGGACATGACGGTCCGTCGGGATCTGGAGATCCTCGACGAGCGCGGCCTCCTCGAGAAGGTCCACGGCGGGGCGACGTCCATCGCCGGCAATGCACTGTTCGAACCCGGCTTCGCCGCCAAGTCCGCGCTCCAAAAGCGAGAGAAGGACGCGATCGTCGATGCCGCGGTCGCTCTCGCGGAGCCTGGCATGGCGGTCGCGGTCTCGGCCGGGACCACGACGTACGCCCTGGCCCAGCGGTTGGCGGTCGTGCCGGGGTTGACCGTCGTCACCAATTCGGTCCGGGTGGCGGACGTCCTTCACGAGAACGGCCGGAGCGATCAGACCATCATCCTGACCGGCGGAGTCCGGACCCCGTCGGATGCCCTGGCCGGACCGTTTGCCGTGGCCGCGCTCCGGACCGTCCATGTCGACCTGGTCTTCGTCGGCGTCCACGGGATGGATCCGCGCTCGGGGTTCACCTGCCCCAACCTGCTCGAGGCGGAGACGGATCGGGCGCTGATCGAGGCCGGCCGCCGCCTCGTCGTCGTCGCCGACCACTCGAAATGGGGGGTCATCGGGATCAGCTCCATCGCACGACTCGACCAGGCCGACGTCCTCGTGACCGATGCCGGGATCGCCCCGGACGCCCGGGCCATCCTCTCCGATTCGGTCCGGGAGCTCGTCGTCGTCGACCCGGCGCCGGCGACCGACGTGCTCCTCGAGGTCGCCCATGCCCGCTGACCCCGCGGGCGCGACCACGACGATCGGGGGCCGCCGCCCACCGATCCCGACCGCCATCCTGGCCGGGCACGTCATCGCCATCGGGCGAGGGCTCGCCCCGGAGTGCATCCTGGCGATCGCTGCGGGCCTCGCGGCCGGCGGCGTGCGCGCGTTCGAGATCACGCTCAACAGCCCCGGTGCGCTCGCGGCGATCGAGCGCCTGGCGGGGCGCTTTCCGCCCGATGAGCTGCTGGTCGGCGCCGGGACCGTCATGACCGCCGATGCGGCCCGGGCCGCGATCGATGCCGGCGCGCGTTTCATCGTGATGCCGCATACCGCCACCGAGGTCATCGAGGCGGCGCTGGACCGGGGTGTCGCCGCGTTCCCCGGCGCGTTCACTCCGACCGAGGTGCTGCTGGCCTGGCGAGCCGGGGCGACGGCGGTGAAGCTCTTCCCGGCCTCGGCGGTCGGCCCATCCTTCGTCCGCGAGCTGCACGGGCCACTCCCGGAGATCCCACTGATCCCGACCGGCGGCGTGACCATCGACAGCGCGCCGGCGTTCATCGCCGCCGGGGCCCTCGCGATCGGGATGGGCAGCTGGCTCACGGGAGACGGCGACCCGGACGCGATCCGCGAGCGAAGCTCGCGACTGGTTCATGCGCTTGCGGCGGCCCGTCCTTGACTGAGCCGCGGGCGCCCGTGGTTTCAGCGACGACGGCCACGACCGCGTCCACACCTGCCGCCCCAGTCGACCAGGCCGCCCCAGCCGCCCCGGCGCCGCCCGGTCCCGGTGACGCCGATCGCTACGCCACTGAGCGACGCCTCAGGATCGAGGTCGTGACCGAGCCCGACGGCCGCCACCTCCGCTATGTCTCGCGTGAACTCGATGTCTGAGCGTCGCTGGAACCCGGTCCTCGGCGAATGGACCATCACTGCGACGCATCGCCAGGACCGGACGTTCCTGCCGCCGCCCGACTACTGCCCGCTCTGCCCGACCCGGCCCGGCGGGCCGCCGACCGAGATCGATCGCGCCGACTTTGGCATCGCGGTCTTCGACAACCGGTTCCCGTCATTGACGCTAGATCCGCCGGCTCCGGCGGTCGCGGGCACCGACCTGACCCCGGTCGAGCCCGCGACCGGGGCCTGCGAGGTGATCGTCTACACGCCCGACCACGACGCCACGATGGCGACGATCTCGCTCGAGCGGATCCGGCTGCTCGTCGACACGTGGGCCGTCCGGACGCTCGCCCTGGGAGCCGACGACCTGATCGCCCACGTCTTCCCGTTCGAGAACCGTGGCCAGGCGATCGGCGTCACGCTCGACCACCCGCACGGCCAACTGTATGCCTACCCGACGATCCCGCCGATTTCGGCGACCGAGGTTGCCAATGGCGCCGCGTACCTCGAGCGGACCGGGCGCTGCCTGTGGTGCGATCTCACCGAGGCGGAGCGCGCGGACGGGCGCCGGATCGTCTACAAGGATGCCGACTGGGTCGCCGGCGTCCCGTTCTTCGCGCGCTGGCCGTTCGAGATCCACCTGACCGCGCGGCGGCACGTCGGCTGGTTGTCCGAGCTGACGCCGGCCGAGGCGGACGGGCTGGCCGCCGCGCTCCGCCAGGTCGCCCGGACCTATGACGCGCTGTTCGGCTTCACGCTGCCCTACATCATGGCCGTCCACCAGCGACCGGTGGATGGCGCCGCCTACGAGGGCTACCACCTCCACGTCGAGTTCTACCCGCCGAACCGGACCGCCACGAAACTCAAGCACCTCGCCGGGTCGGAGGCGGGCGCCGGCGCGTTCATCAACGACACCTTGCCCGAGGAGACCGCCGCGATGCTCCGCCGGGTCGCGCCGATCGAGGAGCGCATCGCCTGACCGCCGATCAGCCGGACGAGCCGCCGAGCGCGCCGGCACCCGCCACGGGCTCGACCGGGATGACCGTCGGCCACAGGCCGGTCCGGCCGGGATAGTCGCGTTCGATCGCCGCGCTCAGTCGGTCGATGGCGCCGCGCTCGACGAGGTTGATCGTCGAACCACCGAACCCGCCACCGGTCATCCGCGCCGCAACGACGCCGGGCGTCGCGACCGCGATCGAGACGAGCAGGTCGAGTTCTGGTGAACTCACCTCGAAGTCGTCACGAAGCGAGGCGTGACTGGCGGCCCACGACGCGCCGACCGCCTCGAGATCGCCCAGGGCGAAGGCCGCCTCCGTGTCGTCCACCCGCGCATCCTCGGTGACGACGTGACGGACGCGCCGCCGCGTGACCGCGTCGAGCTGCCCGGCGATCCGTGCGAACAGCGCCGCGTCGACGTCGCGCAGTGCCCGCACCGACGGCTCCGTCCGAGCGATCACCCGGACCGCGGCCTCGCACGAGGCGCGCCGGACGTTGTACGCGGACGTCCCGAGATGATGCGGGCTGCCCGAGTGGCAGACCACGAGCGCGTGCGTCGCGAGCGGCAGCGGGACCGGCCGATGCTCGAAGCTACGGCAGTCGAACCGCAGCGCCGCCCCCGCGACCCCGTTGGCGACCGCGAATTGGTCCATCAGCCCGCACATCACCCCGACGTAGACGTTCTCGGCCCGCTGGGCGATGCGGGCGAGGCTCAGCGGGTCGAGCCCTGGCCCGGACGCGCCCGAGAGCGCCCACGCCGCCGCGAGCTCAAGCGCCGCCGAGGACGACAGGCCGGCGCCCTGCGGCAGGGTCGAGGCGACGATGGCGCGCAAGCCGGTCGTCTTCTGTCCGGCCAAGGCCAGTTCGCGCGCCGTTCCGACCACGTAGTCGATCCAGGTTCCCGTCGGCGGGCCCATCGCGTCGAGGTCGAAGGCGGCGTCGGCGCCGGTCTCGAGGCTGACCATCCGGACGCGGCGATCGTCGGTCGGGACGAAGGCGAGCCGGATCTCGAGGTCGATGGCCGCAGGCATCACCAGCCCGTCGTTGTAGTCGGTGTGCTCGCCGATCAGGTTGACCCGGCCGGGCGCGCGGACGATCCGGATCGCGGACGGGTCGGCGGCCGCGAGCGGCTCGATGGCGGCCAGTTCCGCTCGCAGGCGTTCGGCATCGAGCCCGCCCACCGCAAGGCGTGCCGGTCGATCGGGCGATGTACTCGGTGACAGGTCACGGCTCCTCGTGCGCTGCGGGTCAGCCTACGGTAGCGAGCGCGGTAGGGCCTGAACTTACATGCCGGGGGAACGACCGTCTGGACGACGACGCCGGGGCCGGCTTTGACTGGCTAGCCGAGGTCGCAATCGTTCGACGTTTCGCGCCGGACCGTGCGGGGGTGCCCATAATCGAGTCGTCACAAGGCGATGTCGACTCGTGGAATCAGCCCGCCCGGCCGGTCGCGCCGGTGGATGTCACAGGGTGACGCCCGTGCGGCTGGGAGCCGGATGGGCCCGTCTCCGGCGCCTGCAGGCCGAGGGCGCGGGTGCGGGCGGTGCGCCTTGTAAGTGGGTCACGTACTTGCGCAGCACCGCTTCAAGCTGGCAGCGCCCCAAGATGAGGATCCAGTCCAGGGTCGCGGCAGTGGCAGTCACCTAACGTGGACCGCGGCCTCTGCCGACTCCCCCGGCGGCGACAGGAGCAACGCGGTTGAACCTTGCTCAGAGCCCTAACGACGCACGTCGCGCGGCTTGCAACGGTGGCTAGTTCTTAGCGGCGCGTCACCCCGTCCCGATGAACCCGTCCGGGCTGGCTCTCTTACCGCTACGGTGCCGGTCCGTAGTCCTCCTGCTTTTCGATGACCCAGTCGCCCTTGCCACCGGCCGCCGACATCTCAACCCGATAGAACGTCACGAACTGCTGGAGCGAGTCACCATTCGCGTCGAAGCCGATCGAGCCGATGATCGTCTCGAAGCGACGACTCGGGTGCACGATATAGGCGCGAAGCGCTTCGCGAAGTGCTTCGGCGCTCGGCCCGGTGGCAGCGACGGCGCGGAGACCCTCCAGGATGATCTCCGCACAAACATAAGCTGCGGCCCCGTACTCGCCGGGATCGGCCCCGAATTTCGCCCGATATCGAGCCGTGAAGTCGGCCTTGGGCAACCCGATCGAGGCGTGCGAGGAGTACGAGCCGGCCGCGGCCGGCCCGGCCTGTGCGATGAATGAGCCATCGACTGCGCCAGATCCGTCCAGGATGCCGTCCCAGCTCACGAACGGCAGCGCGCCATAGCCGGCCGCTAGCATCGCCTTGCGCAAGTCGGGGGCGGGCGGCGTGGACCCTCCGAAGAAGACTGCCGTCGGCGTGCCCGTCGGGGCGGACAGCGAGCCGAGGACGGACGCCGGATCGGCACCTGGATTCAGCGCCAGGCGAATCACGACGCCGCCGAGCTTGGTATAGGCGGCGGAGAACGAGTCGGCGATCTGCCGCCCCGAGCCCGCGTCATCAACCACGAGGGTCGTCGTGACTGCGAGGTCGATGAACATGAATGCGGCAAGCGCGGTGCCCTGGATGTCGTCAGACGGAGCCGTCCGGACGTAGGCAATCCGAGTTGGGAACGCAGACCGCAGGTCGAGGGCGCCGTCGCGCGGCTTCGTCAGGTCCGAGGCGGTATTCGCCGGACTGCACTGGAGCAACCCGGCTCGGTTCGAGATCGGGATCTCTTTTCTCGCGACCGCCGACGAAAGCGGTCCGACCATCGCGAGCACGCGCGGGTCGGCGACCATCGCCGTGACATTCGTGGCGCCGAGCACAGGGTCATTTTCTGTCGTCGCGCTGGCATCGTCTACGGACTCGAGAGATAGGGCTCCACCGATCCCGCCCGCGCCGTTCGCCTGGTCGAGGGCGAGGGCGACGGCGTTCCTCATGGCGATCCCGGTCGAGGAGGAGCCCCCATGGAGCGGCATGTCCACGCCGATCGTCCAGGGACCGGCCGGCAGGCCAGCCGATCCGCGCAAGGCAATTGAGCCGAGCAGGGCGATTCCGATGAAGGCAATGATCACCGCGCCAAGAACGGCGACCCGGGCAGTGCGGGACAATCCGCGCAGGCGGCTGACGCTCACTGGGGCGCGACCCCACTCCGAGCGCGGGACGACGGCGTAGACGGCGACCTGGTCGACCACGCCCTTGAGAATGCGCCGTCCACGGGGCAGGAAACCGACCGGCAGGACGGTCTGGGTGAGGGCCCGGACGGTGTCGCTGACCAGCACGTCGCCAGGCCCGGCGAGTGCGCACAGGCGAGCGGCGATGTTCACGGGACTGCCCACGAAACCATCCGGGGTCTCGATCGTCTCGCCGGCATGGATCCCGATACCGACGCTGATCGGTTCGTCCGGGTGATCCAGCGATGAGATACGCGCCGCGTCGACGATGGCGAGGCCGCACTGCACGGCGGTGCTGACCCCTGTGAAGACGACGTAGAAGCTGTCGCCTTCGGTCTTGATCTCCGCGCCCGCATAGCGACCGACGAGGTCGCGGACCAGGGCGCGGTAGCGGAGAAGCAGATCCGCGGCGACGGCAGCGCCGCGGGTTTCGACGAACTTGGTGTACCCACGCAGATCGGCGAACAGGAACCCGCGCGTGATGGAGCCACCGGTGCGCTCGTCGGTTGCCGCGATGGCCGTCGGTTCCAGGTCTACCTCGATTCCGCCATGCCGGCCATTGTGCGAGCCGTCGCACGCCGTGACAAGGCTCGGGCCAAGATCAGGTCGCGGACCGCATGAGGTTCGCCTGCGCCATCCGCTGCGGACCCCCTGTCGGATGGCTGAGGGCCGTTCCGACCGGGGACGCCTCCCCCGCCTCGCGAATGTTGGGCGACCAGCCGTGGGCCGGCGAATGCCTCACGCTGCGGAGCTCGCCGCCGAGGCGGTGCTGGCGCCAAAGCAACTCGTCACCCGGGTTGCGCCCGGCCGCCGGCGCCCGTGGGGTCGAACACCCAGATTCGATCACGCGGCGCGGCAGTGGTACTCGTGGATCGGCCCGCTGTTCATGTCCGATCGGCGTGCGTCTCGCGGACTCACCGTCGAGACTGAGGCTTCTGCGAGTGGTGGGGCGAGGCTGAGGGCACGATGGGGTCGGCCGCGGTTGTCGTGCTCGGTGGACGCCCGGAGCGTTCGAACGAGATGCCGCTGGCGGTCGACCGGCGGTCAGTCTTTTGGGGGCAGCGGTGGACCAACGACCTCCTGGTGGTAGCGGGCGCCGACCTCCATCAGGGCTTGTTTATCGAGAAATTGCTCATCGGCCGGAGGCAGACCGAAGGACCGGGCTACCTTCCCGCCCTCACGAAAGAACCCTTCTACACCCGCGGGTCCGAAGAACAAGAGAAGGCGCGCTTCCTCCGAATCGACCCGGAACCCGTGCGCAATGTTCCGGGGGCCATAGACGAGCGAGCCAGCCACCGCTTCGATCACAGTCTCACCGTGCTTGACCCGAACCTCCCCCGAGAGGACCACGAAGAACTCGTCCTCATTCCGGTGGATGTGGAATGGCGATGCGAATCCCTTGCGAGCTCGCAGCTCCATCACCGCGAAGCGGGTCGTGTCCCTAGAGTTGGTGTAACAGCGAGACGGCCGTGAACGGAAGCGGCCACCGCGTCATCCTCGCGTCGTTGGAGTAGGAACCGACGACACGGAGGACACCACGATGGCCGAGGACAGGATGGCGCTGCTCGAGACGCTCCGCAAGACGACCGCCGATGGCGACGTCGATCTCCTCCGCGAAGGCGTCCGGCTGCTCGCCCAGGCGATCATGGAGGCCGAGGTCAGCGAGCTCACCGGAGTGCCCCACGGCGAGCGCGACCCGGAGCGCCGGCTGACCCACCGCAACGGCTATCGCGAGCGGAGCTGGGACACCCGGGTGGGGACGATCGGCCTCGACATCCCGCGGGTCCGCGATGGGTCGTACTTCCCGTCCCTCCTCGAGCCGCGGCGGCGGGCCGAGCGGGCCCTCCTCGCGGTCGTCCAGGAGGCATACGTCGCGGGCGTCAGCACCCGCCGCGTCGACGATCTTGTCCGGACCCTCGGGATCGCCTCGCTCAGCCGGAGCCAGGTCAGCCGGATGTGCAGCGCGCTCGATGCCGAGGTCGAGGCCTTCCGCCACCGGCCGCTGACCGGCGAGGCCTACCCCTACCTCTGGCTCGACGCCACGTACGTCAAGGTTCGCGAGGCAGGGAGGGTCACCGCGATGGCCTGCCTCGTCGCGACCGGCGTGGCCCTGAACGGCGAGCGGCGGGTGCTCGGCCTCGATCTCGCCAGCGGCAACGACGAGGGCTCGGCCTGGCCGGCCTTCATCCGCGGCCTCGTCGAGCGCGGCCTGCACGGCGTCCGGCTGGTCATCAGCGACGACCACGGCGGGTTGGTCAAGGCGGTCCACGAGCAGCTCCTCGGGTCGGGCTGGCAGCGTTGCCGGGTCCACTTCACGCGGAACGCCCAGGACCTCGTCCCGCGCTCGGCCCGGAGCATGGTCGCGTCGGCCATCCGGGCGATCTTCGAGCAGCCCGACGAGGCCTCGGCCCGCGACCAGTGCGGCCGGGTCATCGCCACCTTCGAGCCGCGCTTCCCGGCCGTCGCCCGGCTGCTGGCCGACGCCGAGCCCGACCTCCTCGCCCACTTCACCTTCCCCGACGGCCACCGCCGCCAGATCCGGAGCACGAACCCGCTCGAGCGGCTCAACAAGGAGATCAAGCGCCGGACCGCGGTCGTCGGGATCTTCCCGACCCGGGCCTCGGTCATCCGCCTGGTCGGGATGATCCTGGCCGAGCAGGATGACGAGTGGCAGGACGGTCGGCGCTACTTCCGGCCCGAGACGATGGCCTTGATCGATGCCGTCACCAGGCCCGAGGAGGTGGGAGCCGCCCTGCTGATCGCAAGCTGACATCGCGGACGTGAGGACGACGGGCTGTTACACCACGTCCGGGGACTTGACCAATCTCGCTCGGCCCACGTCTGGATTCCCGCTCGTCGACCTCGCTGCGGCTTGCGCGCGACGCGCTGCGGAGGTCCGAGCCACGCGTGTCGGCGTGCCCTGCGCCCGACGAGAGCGCGAGTTCGACGCGGCTGCGATCCAAACCGGCGCGCCCCGCGTATCCCCTCGTGAACGGGCTCGCGCCCGCTCCACGACGCCGACATCTCCCGGGGACCGAGGCCCCGCGACCGCCCTCCGAGTCGCGGGGCCTTCTCAGGTTCGGAGCCCCGCGCCGCGAGTCGGAGCCCCGCGCCGCGAGCCGGTACGCTTCGCGGGTGACGACCCGCGACATCCTGATCCCGACGTCCGCCGGCGAGCTCGAGCCCGAGCAGATCGCCGGTCTCACCGACATGGACCCGGAGGCGTTCCGGGCGGCCGCCCACCGCGTCGTCGACCTCATGACCGACTATCTCGTCGACGTCGAGCGCCGCGACGTCCTGCCCTCGATCGCGCCGGGATCGGTCGCGGGTCGCCTCCCGAGCGCCCCGCCCGAGAGCCCGGAGACGCTCGACGCGATCCTCGGCGACTACCTCGCCCTGATCGAGCCCAACGCGACCGCCTGGCAGCACCCGGGCTTCTTCGCCTACTTCGCCTCGACCGCGTCGGGGCCGGGGATCCTCGGCGAGATGCTGACCGCGGCGCTCGGCCAGAATCCGATGCTCTGGCGGACGTCGCCGAGCGGCACCGAGCTCGAGCACGTCGTCGTCGACTGGCTGCGCCAGGCGCTCGGCCTGCCGGAGGCCTTCGACGGCCTCCTGACCGATACCGCGTCGACCTCATCGCTGATCGCCCTCGCGGCGGCGCGCCAGGCGGCAGGTCTCGATGCCGCGGCGGCGGGGATCGCCGGGCGGCCGGATGTGCCCGCGCTCCGGGTCTACGCGTCGGAGGAGTCCCATTCCTCGATCGACAAGGCGTGCATGACACTCGGTCTCGGCCGCGCGGCCCTCGTGAAGATCCCGACGAACAAACGCTACGAGCTCCGGCCCGACGCCCTGGCGGCCGCGATCGCCGCAGACCGCGCCGCCGGACATCGCCCGATCGCGGTCGTGGCCACGGTCGGCACCACGTCGTCGACCTCGATCGACCCGGTCGCCGCCGTCGCGGACATCGCCGAGCGGGAGGGCCTGTGGCTCCATATCGACGCTGCCTATGCCGGCGCCGTCGCGATCGATCCCGGCCTCCGCGGGCCATTCGTCGGCTGGGACCGCGCCGACTCGATCGTCGTCAACCCGCACAAGTGGCTGTGGACGCCGATCGACGCCTCGCTCCTGCTGAGCCGCCGCCTCAACATCGTCCGGGAGGCATTCAGCCTCGTGCCCGAGTACCTCCGGACCGTCGGCGGGGCGGGCGCCGAACGGAACTACAACGAGTACACGCCGCAGCTCGGACGGCGGATGCGGGCGCTCAAGCTCTGGATCCAGATCCGCTGGTTCGGCCTCGACGGGCTCCGCCGGCGGATCCGCAACCACCTCGCGCTCGCAGCGATGTTCGCGTTGTGGGTCGAGGCCGAGCCGGACTGGGCGATCCTCGCGCCGGTCCCGTTCTCGACCGTCTGCTTCCGGCATGTCCCGCCCCGGTTGGCCGGCGAAGAGCCGGCTCTCGACGCTCACAACGCCGCGATCATGGATGCGGTCAATCGCACGGGCGAGGTGTTCCTGTCCCACACGAAGCTCCATGGCCGCTTCACGATCCGGCTCGCGATCGGCAACCTCCGGACGGAGGAGCGTCACGTGGCCCGGGCCTGGGAGCTGCTCCGTCAATCCGCCGAGGAGATCGAGCCACGATGAGCCACCCAACGGGCGCGCCGGTGACGGTGCTCTACTTCTACCGGACCCGCTGGGGCGGCCACGACGAGTTCGTCGAGCTGTTCCGGCGGAACCATTGGCCGATCCTCCGCGAGCAGCTCGCGATCGGCCGGTTCGCCGCGGTCGCCATGAGCACGCCGCGCTTCCACGGGGACGGCCGCGCCGACTGGGACATCCTCGTGTCGATCACGTTCCGCGACTGGGCCGCTATGGAGGAGCACAGCGACGCGGAGATCGCGGCGCAGCTCTACCCGGACCAGGAGACGTTCAAGCGGGAGGAGGCGCGCCGATTCGAGCTGCTCGAGGCGCACTGGGACGTGCCGCTCGAGCCGCGCCCTCTGGACTAGGCGCTGCCGGCTGCCGATTCGGGCATCGCCCCAAGCTGCCGCATCATCGTGATCTGGTCGAACTGGTGCCAGTGCTCGACGACCATGCCGTCACGCAGCCGGAAGATGTGGATCTCGCCGATCTCGTAGCGCCGCCCGCTCGCGGGCATGCCCATCATCTCGCCCACCTGGGTCGCGGCGGCGGTCAGGCGGACGGCGACTCGGTCACCTTCGGCGATGACATCCTCGATGTCGAAGACCGGGTCGGCGAGACCCCTCGAGGTGCGATCGATCGCGCCCTTCAAGTCGGCCTTCGGGTTGCCGGTGGACGGCCACGTGTGGGCGATGAAGTCGTCGGCGAGGAGCTCGTCGACGGCCTCCTTCCGACCGTCGACGAAGATCTCGTCGATGAAGCGGCGAACGATCGCCTTGTTCTGGTCGATGGTCACGGGTGCACCTCCTGGGCCATCCAGCGTGCCCGGCTCGGACGTCTCCGGAGGCTGCCCGATCGCGGATCGAGGTGACGGCGGCGCGACGGATCGGCTCAGCTGAGCCAGGGCTCGACGAGGCGAAGCCGCCCGACATCGACATCGAGCTCCGCCCGAACGCCGATCGGCAGGACCCACTGGGGATCGGTATGGCCGAAGTCCAGGTTGGCGACGATGGGCAGATCCGGACGGCCGAACTCGGCGCCGATGACGGATCGGAACGTCGCCTCGAGCGCCACCTTCTCTTCTGGTGACTGGTCGCGGGCGCGTCCGACCAGGACCCCGGCCACGCGATCGAAGATCCCGAGGACACCGAACGAGCGCAGGATCCGTTCGACCTGGGTCGGGCTCGGGCGTTCCTCGGACGGCTCCACGAAGAGGAGGCGCCCCGTCCAGCCCTCGCCAACCGGCCAGATGCTCGTCCCTCGGATCCAGTCGAGGACCTCGAGGCAGCCGCCGAACAGCTCGCCGGTCACCAATCCAGCGCCCTGGACGACATGCGCACCATCGTCGGGCTTGAGCACGTTCGCGAGGCCGACGAGCGTGGGGTCGCCCCAATCGCGGTAGCCATCGACGTAGGCACCGAAGGCCTTGAATTCGTGCCCGGCCGCCGGATCGAACAGCATCGCTCGGACGTGCTCGCGGTAGGCGCCGGGGAGGTCGCCCATCTGGGAAATCCCGGCCATGACCGACGGCCCGTGGAATGCGACGACGCCCGCCGCCCGGACGGCCGCCAGGATCGTGGTCGTGTCGGAGTAGCCCAGGACGACCTTCGGGTTCGCCGCGATCGTCGCTTGGTCGAGGAATGGCAGCAGCCGGATCGAGTCGTCGCCACCAATGGACGCAAAGATCGCCCGGATCGACGGGTCGGCGAACGCCGCGTTGAGGTCGTTCGCGCGGAACCGCGGATCGGCGGCCAGCCGTGCCGGGAGGGCTCGCGTCGAGGGCGCCTCACGGATCTCGAGGCCCCAGGATCGCAAGACGCCCAGGCCGTGGTCGAAGATGTGCGGGAACGCCGCGGGCCCGCCCCACGAGGGCGACAGCACCGCGACCGTGTCGCCGGGTGCGAGGCGCGACGGGCGGATCGGCATCATGACGCCAGATGGTAGGCGCCGGCCGTGCGTCGCCTCGGCCCGGCGTGGCATCATCGAGCGGAGCCATTCCGCCGCAGAGGTCGATGCCCACGTGCCACCGATCGGAGAGCTGACCCGGATCGAGCAGGTCCACCTCGACCGCCTCGAGCACCAGGGGATCTTCACCACCGGGCTGCTCCTGGAGGTCAGCGAGACCGTGACCCGTCGCCAGACGCTGGCCGACCAGGTCGGCGCCGACACGAACGAGGTCCTGACCTGGCGCGACGAGGCGTTGATGCTCAACCTCGCGAGCTTCGGGCCAGAGGACCACCAGCTGTTGATGCAGGCCGGAATCGACGGGCTGCATGACATCCTCGGACTCGACCTCGATGCCTTCCGCGACCGGATCCGGCGGGCCGCCACCGAGCTGAACATGGAACCGCCGGACGACCTCACGACGTCGGGCTGGTGGGACCAGGCGCGAACGCTCGAGGACTAGTCGAGCGGCGCCCGGGTCCGCCGAACGGAGAGGGTGGCGATGGTTCGAACGCGCGGGCTTGTCGTCCTCGCGGTCGCGGCGATGCTGGCCGGATGCTCGCCGGCCCCTGCGCCGGTCACATCCTCGCCCGATGCCGCGTCCAGCGCGTTCCAACGATCGTTCGGGCCGAACTTTCCGCCTGACCCGCCTCCCGCGGTCGCGATGGCGAACGCCGTCGAAGTCGCGGGCCGTTAGCGGGTCGCGCCGGCTCCACCAGGCCTGGAGCGACCGATCCGCGCGGCGCGGTCTACCATGCGGCGGTGACTGGACATTCCGCCACGGCCCGCCCGGTGCCCGAACGACTGGCCGCCGTCGCGACCGGGGT
>JBBQRZ010000043.1:0-14793 GCA_038214255.1 Candidatus Limnocylindrales bacterium | reverse complement strand
TCTGCGCCGCTCTCGCTCGTGAACGCGAGCAGCTTCCCGTCCGGTGACCATTGCACGGAGATTGCTCCTGTGGCCGTCGGGACGACCTGGTGGAGACCGATCCCGTCGGGGTTCACCAGGTACAGGGCCGTATGGAAATCTGGATCCACGAAGGCGCAGAACGCGATCCGCAAACCGTCGGGGGACCAGGCCTCCGAGATGCCATCGTAGAACTGGAGCTGGATGACCGTTGTGTTCGGGTCCCGAGGACTCACCTGGTGTCGCTGGGTGCCGTCCACATTGGCGACGAACAGGGTGGTGAGATCCGGCTGCGACGCACGCGGCAGGACCGTCGCCTCCAAAAGTCGCGCGCCATCCGGAGAGACCTGAAACCCCTGGCCGTACCCGGGCGGCGGTGGAGTGACCATGATCCGCGCCAGATCGCCACCGTCGGAGCTGCGCACGGTGTAGAGGCCGATGTCGGCCGGGTCGACGTTCTCGTCTCCGCTTTGGACCAAGATCCGGGACCCGTCCGTGGCCCAGGCAAGGGGGAAGAGCTGCATCTTCCGGGCGGGGTAGGCATCGAGCAGCTTGAACCCCGAGCCGTCCGCGTTGACCACTGCGGGGCGGATCCAGGCCGTTTCGGCGCTGGCAATTGGTGAACGGTCCGGAACGGGCTGGCTGACCAGCAGTCGGCTACCGTCGGGCGACCAGATCCCGGACGGCAGGTCCAAGGCAAGCTGCGATTCGTGAGAGCCGTCCGGATCGATGCTGAACGGCGTGTTCGTCGACCTTGAGTCGTCGGTGCGGTAGAAGACGATCGTCCCATCCGCGCCGCTCGCGCCGTTCGAAGGACTAGCGCTCCTCGAGGGTGCGGGCGTCCCGGTGCTGGAGAGGGCCGCGCGGACCGGCGCGGATATGGCGCTTGGGCTCGGCGAGAACGTCGCCGAGGCACATCCGCCGACGAACAGAGCGACGACCACCACGGATGCCGCTCCCGTGCGCGCTCTGCCAGTCACCGTCCGAGCATCGGATGAGACCGGAGCCAATCGGAGATCCATCGAACGTTCTCCCGGCGCGATCCGCCCTCGAGCCCTGCTTTGCCGCGAAATCGTCGCGATCAGCAGGTACGGGGCGTTCCAGGGCCGGTTCGTTCCATCTCGTTCGGTCGGTCCAGACCCGCGGTGGCGCTGCCGGCGCCCGCTGGCCGCCGAGGTCCAGGAACGCCCGTCGCCGCGCTCGGTTGTCTCGCCGACAGGACACGCCTGCGTCGCGGGTCGAGGCACGACCACTGTCCGATCGAGTTGCGGCCTAAACCATGTCGCCCGTGCTCGGCTGGGGCGCCCGAGAGACGCCCCCTTCGTCGCCATCGGTTCCCGTTGACGGGGCGGCTCGCGCGAGAGCGAATGGTCCCCTGCCGTCAGGGAGCAGCGGGGAGCCTTCGGAGGAGCGGGCGGTATGCAGGCTACCGGTGGCGCTCGATGGCCGACCGGCGGAGATGGAACGAACCGGGGGTGGAACGGCCCGTACCTGCTGATGCCGAACGTCTCGGCCGGCCCGCACAGCGATGGAGTTCCATGATGCACACACGGCGACCGATTCTTCTGGCGATCGTCCTGACGATCTCCTCCCTCGCTCTCGCGTCGGGCGCCTTGGCCCGGACCCTCGTCGATCCCACGACCCTGACTCCGCCACTGAAGCCGTTCCGGATCTGCTACCAGCTGGGGCCATACGTCCAGTGCGACACGAGCGGTGGATCGACAACCGCGAACGACCCCGCGGGTGAACTGCCCTGCGGCCAGCTGTACCAGTCGGGCACGGAGATCAGCAATTCGACCCGCTGGTACCAGGACGGCCTGATCGTCCGGCGGGCCGTTCAGGAGCGCGGGCGCGGGTTCTGGAGCCTCTCCCCGACAGGCGCCGGCCCGATCGTGGAATTCTCGTTCGCCGTCAGCTGGGACGAGCACTTCACGATCCCCGGCGACATCGACAGCGCTGTCCGAGACGTCCGCGGGATCACGCTCCAAGTGCCGGCGCTCGGGGCGGCCTTGCACGAGTCCGGCCTGTATCTCGGGGCCGACGACATCACGCACGGCCTGTCCACGGGCAGCGAACCGGCCGGAATCGCCGAGCTCTGCGCCCTGCTCGTCGGCTGAGTCGCTCCGAACGTACGGACACAAGGGGATAACGGCTCGAACCAGCTTCGTCGAGGTCGTCAACGAGCTCCATGCGACGCTCGCGGACGACGCCGCCTTCGAGATCTGGCGCCGCCGGACGATCCCTCGCGTCTTCGGCTACCTCTGGGCGGGTCCTCTTCCTGGGTGACTCATGTGGGCGCCAGGATCGGCGTCGGCCGAACTTTCGCCGTCCTCAGGATCCAGCTGCTGGGTCGTAGAGGTCGGCGGACGAGGTCACGCCGTCGGCGACGAAACCACCCGCCACGAGGACGTTGCCATTGGCGAGCAAGGTGGCGGTGGGATCGAAGCGGGGGACGGCGAGGCTGCCGGCGTTGCTCCAGGTGCCAGCATTCGGGTCGAACAGCTCCGCCGTCGCCAGGAGGCGGCCGGTTTCGGGCACGTCAAAGCCGCCAACGACGAGGACCTGACCGTCGGCCAGCAGCACCGAGGCGGACTCGCCCCGTGGCCCGCTCAAGCTCCCCGTCGCCGTCCAGGCGCCACCGCCTGGGTCGTACAGCTCGGCGGAGGCCAGCATCGGATCGCCTGGTCCGTCACCGCCGGCCACGATGACCGTGCCATCGCCAAGCAGTACAGCTGTGCCTCCTTCCGCACGCGGCGTGCCGAGACTCCCCGTGGCTGTCCACTTCGCGGTGGTCGCGTCGTAGAGCTCGGCCGAGACGAGAAGATCGTGTTTCGTCGGCGAGACAGAGCCAATGCCGCCCGCCACCAGCACCTTGCCGTCGCGCAACATCGCGGCGAACTGCTGCGTTCGCGCGGTGGTCATGCTGCCCGTCGCGCTCCATCTGGCCGTTGCCGGGTCGTAGAGCTCGGTAGACGCCAGGATCGCGTCCGGCATTCCGTGTTCGGCGCCGGCCACCAGGACCCGGCCGTCCGTGAGCAAGGTCGCCGAGTGCAGGAACCGCGCCGTCGTCATGCTGCCGGTGGCGCTCCACGTGCCGCTGCGCGGGTCGTACAGCTCGGCCGCGGCGATTGCTCCGTCGCGATCGAATACCGACGGGCACCCTTTGGTGGTGGGCCCAGGGCAGTACCCGCCGGCGACGAGGACCGTGCCGTCGCGGAGCAGCGTGGCGGTATGCCGCGAGCGCGGCGTCGTCATGCTGCCGGTGGAGGTCCAGTGGCCGGTGGCCGGGTCAAAGAGCTCGGCGAAGGCCAGCGCCTTTTGCGTCTGGTCGTCGTTGGAGTCGACACCGCCGGCGACGAGGACCTTGCCGTCAGGGAGCAACGTGGCAGTGAAATCCGCGCGAGCGGCGACCATGGATCCGGTAGGGCTCCACGTCCCGACGGCGGGTACCGAAGACGGCGACTCGTTCGGTCGAAGGGAGGCTGTCGCTGTCGGCGGGGTCGCTGTCACGGACGACGGACTGGTGAGCGCACTCGGCGTGGCAACGGGGGGAGCCTGAGAGCCGCAGCCCGAAACGATGATCGCCACCATCGACGCGACGGCTGCCGTTCGCTTCATCACGGAGTGCCGCTTGGGTCGTAGAGCAAGGCATCCGGCCCAATCGTCATCAGGACCCTGCCGTCCCGTAGGAGCGTCGCCGTGTCCATCTCGTACCACTCGCCGTTGCTGTCGACGGTGATCCGGAATCGCGCCGGGCCGCTGCCTGAATAGGTCGGCAGGCCGGCGCTCGTCCATTTGCCGGCGGTCGGGTCGTACAACCCGCCCGCCCCGACGTCGTTGACGAGCACCCTGCCGTCGGCGAGCCCGACGACCTTGGCGAACCGCCTGATCGGAGCGCCGGTGGTCGTCCACGTGTTGAGCGCTGGGTCGAACAGTTGGGCAGCGAGGTTGGCGGTGTCGAATACGCTCCCACAGAGGACCAGGATCCTCCCGTCGGTCAGGGCGACCAAGTGAGCGACGCAACGCGGACCGCCGGTGCCTTCGATCGTTGTCCAGGTGCGACGTGCGGGGTCGTACACATCTGCAGCGACGGTCCCCTCGCCGTCGCCACCTCCAACGACGAGGACACGGCCGTCAGGCAGCAAGGCAGCACTGCCTGCCAGACGGACCGTGGCCAGACTGCCCGTCGAGGCCCACGTCCCGCTGCTCGGGTCGTAGATCTCCGCGCGTCGCGTTGGCGTCAGGTTGGATAGGTAGCCACCAACGACGAGGACCGATCCATCGGATAACAGGGTCGCGACGTGCGCGGTTCGCGGCACGGTCATGCTGCCCGTCGAGGTCCAGCGGCCGCTCGCTGGGTCGTAGAGTTCGGCGCTCGCCTGGGCGTACGGACCGGCACCTTTCGTCTGGTAGGCGGACCCGCCAGCGATCAGGATCCGTCCATCGGACAGTCGGGTGAGCGTGTGGCCGCTGCGACGCGGCGAGAGCATGCTGCCGGTCACCGTCCACTGACCACTGCTCGGGTCATACAGCTCGGCACCGATCGATGCAGGGTCCCGTGCGTCGCCGCCGTCATGTCCGCCGGCGAGGAGCACGAGACCGCTTGCCAGGAGCGTGGTGGTTTCGTTGCCGTCGCGGATGCCCTGCATCGTTCCCGTGACGGTCCACCTGTCCGTCGCCTTGGAACTTCGCGGCTCGAGCGTCGACGGCGATGGCAGAGGGTTGATGATTGAGGCCTCGGGCGACGGCGGCAACACGGCGGTCAGCCGCACCAGCCCGGAGCCCACGGCAAGCGCGCCGGCGACGAGCAGGGCGGCGATGAGGCCCGCGGCCACGACGACCCAGACCGGGCGCCCGGCCTGAAGCGGCGGTCGTCGGGAAAGCCCGTCGCCGATCGATCGGCGCCTGTCACTCCTGCCGACCGGACGTGTCGTCGGCACTCCCGTCCCGAGGAGCTCGAGGCGACGTTCGACGTCGCTCCAGACGTCGGGCACGGGCACGCGATCGAACGTCGCGAAACGCTGGCGGAGGTCATCCATCGCGTTCACCAAGGAGCTGACGAAGGCGACCTCTGCCCCGGCTGAGGTTGGCCCGGACTGCCAGGCTGTTCGTCCCCAGGCGGGCGGCGATGTCGCGGATCGGGAGGTCGGCGTAGTAGAAGAGGATCACGGCCGCTCGCTGCGCGTCGGGCAGCTGTCGAAGCGCCCTAAGGAGATCGGGATCGCCGTAGGCGTCGACGTGTTCAACGGGAGCAGGCGGTACTGGATCCCGTGCAGTGCGCTCTTTTAGCGCTCCCGCGGAGATGCGGAAGGCGGTCCGCCAGGTCCAGGCGGCCGGATCACGGACGGCCGCGCCCCGATTGAGGACCTGGGCGAAGGCCTCCGCCACCGCGTCGCTGGCGATCTCCGCATCTCCGGCGAAGGCGTAGATCGCGCGCCAGAGCCGTTCGGCGTCGGCCCGATACACGGCTTCGACGCCCTCGTGCGGTTCCACCACGGCCATTGCGCTGTCCATCAATGACATAGGGGCCAATTCGCGGCAAAAGGTGACATCCGTGACGGAAGTTGCCAATGACCACGTCAACTCGTGGGGTACAAGAACTCGAACAGCCCGCCCACCGCGGTGGTCGATGGGCTGAGCCATCGCCCGGCGTGACAGGATCGCCGTCACGCTTGCTTCACTCCTTTATCGGTGCTCCGTCGGCTCCTCGCCCTTGTCGCGCTCTACCAGGCTGCACGCATCCCTGCGCTATTGACTGTACCTGTGCGCAACACTTAGTACGACCAGTCGATCTACGGCTGGCGACTGGCCGACGTGCGCCGGGTGCTCGACCTTGGGGCGGCACTGCCGGGCCTGCGCCGGGTGGACCTGGCCGTGAACCACCGCTGTCCGGTTCCTGTCGTGGAGCGCGCGGTGCGTCTCATCGAACACAACGGCGAGCGGTTCGCCAAGACGATCCGGGCGCGACCGGACGCTGGCGGCCGGCTCACCCTCGCTCCCGACCCGGCCGACGAGCCGGCACGCCTCGTGCGCCTCCTTGGCGCGTGGCCCGACGACGATGGCACCCGGGCGATCCTGGCCCGGACCAATCGGGAGCTGCGCCCCGCGATCGTCGCGGCCCTCGCGCTCGACCAGCCGTTCCGGGCGGCGTCGGCGGAGCTGCTCGTCGACGACAATCGCCTGGACGGCCTGCTGGAAATGCTGGGCGAGACGCTACCTGGCGCGCCGCTCCTCGTCCGGGTCGCATCACTCCGTCGCCTGATCGCGCAGGAGCGTGACGGGCTCCGCGAGCTCACGACGGCGCTGCTCGCCTGGGCGCCGCCGTTCCCCCACCTCGCAGCATTCGTCGACGCGATCGCCGACACCAGGCGGCGCCTTGCCGTCCTGCGCCGCGACGATGCGCGCCTGACCCTCGCCACGGCCCACTCGACCAAGGGGCTCGAATTCGATCATGTCGTGGTCGTCGGGATGGAGGAGGGCCGGTTCCCGAGCGGGCGCACGGTGGCGGAGTCGGCCGAACCAGAGCGAGCGCTCGAGGAGGAGCGACGACTCGGCTACGTCGCGTGGACCCGGGCGCGGCGGACGCTCACCCTGAGCTACGACCCCGCGGTCCCCTCCCCGTTCCTGCTGGAGGCCTTCACGCCCGACGAGCTGGGCGTGACCGCGACCACGGCGTCAGAGCCCGGTCAGCATGCGACCGGGCTCCGCGTGTGAGCACGTATGCCGGAGGGCTGGCGCTATCGAAGCGGCAGCATCCTCGAATGCCCGTTGCGGCCGGGGACGACCGCCCGCGACACGTCGGTGGCCACTCGCGCCGAAGCCATCGCGGTTTCGTGTTCCAGGAACGTCGGCTTCACCCGGACGTGCGTCGCCTGCTCGAAGTCGTAGGCGTAGCCGATCAGGTCGGGCTCGGACCAACGGCCGCCGATGAACGACACGCCGATCGGCAGGTGACCGAAATATCCGGCCGGGACGGCAATGGTCGCGTAGCCGGCGATCGCGGACGGGCTCGAGCTGCCGACCAATTTCGAGAAATCGCCACCGAGATCGCCCTTGACTGGATCCGTCACCCAGGCAGGGCCGTTCGTCGGGGCGATGATCGCACCGAGGTGATTGGCGGCGAGGGTGTCGTCGATCGCCTTCTGCGCCGTCGAGGTTGCCAGCTGTCGCGCCGCCTGGCAGTCGGCCGCCGCTCGACCGCCGGTTGCCTGCGCCATGTCGAAGATCGCCGAGTTCCACGGCCCTTCGAGCGCGGGATGCGCCTTGTTGAAGTCGATCAGGTCCTGGAGCGTCTTCGGATAGCGATGTCGGGTGTTGGCCTTGAGGTACGAGGCGACGTCGTCCTTGAACTCGCAGAGAAGCGCCGTGAACTCCGGGCCGTAGGCGGGCTCGATCGGGATCCGCGCCGGATCGACGATCGTCGCACCTTGGGCCTTCAACGTCGCCACCGTGTCATTGATGATCTGGTCGATCTCCGGGCTGACCTTCGGGTCGTATGTGCCCTCGCGCCAAACGCCGATCCGGGCGCCCCGGAGGGCGTGTTTGTCGAGGAACTTTGTGTAGTTCCTGAAAGCATGGCCCTGCTGGTCGGCGGTCGCCGGGTCGGACTTGTCGATGCCGGTCATCGCTCCCAGCAGGACTGCCGCGTCCGTCACGTTCCGGGTCATCGGGCCGGCCGTGTCCTGGTCGGCGGTGATCGGGACGATCCCGGTCCTACTCAGGAGACCGAGCGTCGGCTTGATGCCGACGATGCCGTTCGCGCCGGCCGGGCACACGATCGAGCCATCGGTCTCGGTGCCGACGGCGACAGTCGCGAGGTCGGCCGAGGCGGCGACACCCGACCCGGAGCTCGAGCCGCACGGGTTGCGGTCAAGGACGTAGGCCATGTTCGTCTGACCGCCGATGCCGCTCCAGCCGCTCGACGACGGGATGGATCGGAAGTTCGCCCACTCCGAAAGGTTGGCCTTCGCGATGACGATCGCGCCGGCCGCGCGCAGCCGCTTGACGATGAACGCGTCACGCGGGGAGCTTCCCGCGAGCGCCCAGGAGCCGGCGGTCGTCGGCATGCCAGTCGTGTCGATGTTGTCCTTGACGATCACCGGGATCCCGAGGAGCGGACGATGGTCCCCATGGCGGCGGGCCTTGTCTGCGCGCCGTGCGTCGGCGAGGGCACTCTCGCTGACCGTGATCACCGCATGGAGCTTCGGGTTCAGCTTCTTGATCCGGTGGAGGTAGAACTCGACGAGGTCGACCGATGT
Source organism: Candidatus Limnocylindrales bacterium (assembly GCA_038214255.1). Taxonomy (GTDB): domain Bacteria; phylum Chloroflexota; class Limnocylindria; order Limnocylindrales; family CSP1-4; genus SPCO01. Next base: position 6,517 of record JBBQRZ010000043.1, on the reverse strand, counting down.
CAGGCGATGACCGTCCATGAGCTTCTCGAGACGCGGGATCGTCGCCTTGTCGACGTTGATTCCCTCGACCCTCGTCGAGGTCAGGCTCGCCGCAGAGACGATCGGCGCCGAGGCGCCCAGCACCCCGAGCAGCACGGCCAACAGGGTCGCGAAGACGAGGGAACGACGAACCGGGCTGCTCATCGCACGGGACCTCCACGTAGTCGGGTGGGGCGTTCGTGGCTGGGGCGGGCGTATGGGGTTCACGTCAATGGAACACCGGCTGTCAAGCCGGCGCCCGCCAGGTGTTGGACCCGGGTCGGCTAGCCCGGCCCTCGGCCGGAGCGGTTGATCTCGCGATTGATCTCGCGCAACAACCGGTCGATCGCGTCGAGGAACGGCTCGGTCAGGTCCGACGGCAGCGCGTCCCGGATGGAGTCCTTGGGTCCGAACGCCGCGCGGGCCCGCAGCGCCGCGGCCCGCAGCCCAGGCAGCGCATCGTCACGAAGCCGGTCCGGGATGGGCTCGAGATAGGTCGCCCAACGCGCCGCGCCCAGTGAGCCGGCGGCGTCGAGCAACCGGTCGGCATGGCGTGCCGCGACCAGCGCGAGGTCATCGATCGCGGCGAGCTCGTGCCGAGCCGGCCCGCGCTGGGCGACCCGGTCAGGCATCCGCCGGAGCGGTGGTCGCACCCTCCGTCCCCATCGCGCCGTCTGGAGGCGCGAGCAGGAGCAACGGCAGCCGCTTACGCTCAGATCCGTTGACGAGGATCCGGAACGAATAGTCGCCGGGTGCCGGGAAGGTCAGGTTCCACAGGTCGATCGAGAAGGTCAGGATCGCGTCACGCCCGTCGCGCTGGCTGCGGGCGACGAGGCTGCCGGTCGCGCCCGCGACCTCCGCGCCGTCCGGGTCGAGCAAGACGAAGCGGATCTCGTGCTCACGCTCGGTCTCGGGCGCCGTGACCTGGAGGCCGATGACCAGCGCGAGATGCGGGTGCCGCAGTGGGAATCGCCGGCCACCGATCCGGGCGACGCCCCCGCCGAGGACGTGGAACTTCTGGCCGGGGATCGTCTCGGCAGCATCGGCGAGGAAGGCGAAGTCGATGTCGGGCATCGCCGCGATGGTACGCCCGGCGGACGGGTCAGCGAGCCCTGGTGGCGGCGGTCGCCCGCTTGCGCGACGGCGTCGCCGGCACGGCCGCCGCGGAGCCGTCCCGGTCATGGCCGTTGGTGCGGTCAACGACCCGACCCGCCTCCTCGGCGAACGACACGTCCGACAGCGGCACGAGCGGCTCGCCCCGCAGCACTCGCTCGAGGTATTCCCCCGTCGCCGAACCGGGGGTCGCGGCCACGCGCTCGGGCGTTCCCGAGGCGATGATCCGGCCTCCCCGATCGCCACCGTCCGGCCCGAGGTCCACGATCCAATCGGCGGTCTTGATGACGTCGAGGTTGTGCTCGATGACCAGCACGGTGTTGCCGCCGTCGACGAGTCGGTGGAGCACCTCGAGCAGCTTCTCGACGTCGGCGAAATGGAGGCCGGTCGTCGGCTCGTCGAGGACGTACAGCGTCCGCCCGGTCGCCCGTCGCGACAGCTCAGTCGAGAGCTTGACCCGCTGGGCCTCGCCCCCCGACAGGGTCGTCGCCGGCTGGCCCAGGTGCACGTACCCAAGACCGACGTCGAACAGCGTCTGGAGCTTGGTCCGGACGTTCGGGACGGCCGCGAAGAAGTCGAGCGCTTCGGCGATCGTCATCTCGAGGACGTCGGCGATCGACTTGCCCTTGTAGTGGATCTCGAGTGCTTCGCGGTTGTAGCGCTTGCCCTTGCAGACCTCGCACGGGACGTAGACGTCGGGGAGGAACTGCATCTCGATCTTGAGGATCCCGTCGCCCTTGCAGTTCTCGCACCGGCCGCCCTTCACGTTGAAGCTGAACCGTCCCGGGCTGTAGCCCCGCAGGCGCGCCTCGGGGACGCCGGCAAACAGCTCGCGGATCGGCGCGAAGAGGCCGGTGTACGTGGCCGGGTTGGACCGCGGCGTCCGGCCGATGGGGCTCTGGTCGATCTCGATGATCTTGTCGAGCTGGTCGGCGCCGAGGAGCTTGTCGTGGGCCCCGACCGGCTCGCGCGATCCATTCAGCTCGCGCGCCAGAGCCCGGAAGAGGACGTCCGTCACGAGCGTGCTCTTGCCGCTGCCGGACACGCCGGTGACGGCCGTGAACGTGGCCAGCGGGACCCGGAAATCCACCGAGCGCAGGTTGTGCTCCCTGGCGCCCTTGATGACGAGGGCCTTGCCACTCCCCTTGCGCCGACGCGCTGGGATGGGCACCTGGCGCTCGCCGCGCAGGTACGCGCCGGTGATCGAGCGTGGCTCGGCCAGGAGCAGCTCGAGCGGGCCGTTCGCGATGATCTCCCCGCCGTGCTCGCCGGCCCCCGGACCGATGTCGACGACCCAATCGGCCGTCCGGATCGTCTCCTCGTCGTGCTCCACGACGAGCACGGTGTTGCCGAGGTCGCGCAGGCGCGTGAGCGTCGCGATGAGCTTGGCGTTGTCGCGCTGGTGGAGGCCGATCGATGGCTCGTCGAGGATGTACAGGACGCCCATCAGCGTCGTCCCGATCTGCGTCGCCAGCCGGATCCGCTGCGCCTCGCCCCCGGACAAGGTGACGCTCGTCCGGTCCATCGTCAGGTAGTCAAGGCCCACGTCGACGAGGAAGCCGAGCCGCGCGACGATCTCCTTGAGGACCTGGTAGGCGATCGTCCGTTCGCGTTCGGTCAATCCCCGGGCGAGGCCGCTCGCCCAGCGCAGGGCGTCGGTGATCGACAGCGTCGCGATGTCCCAGATGTTTCGATCGCCGATGGTGACCGCGAGGATTTCCGGCCGCAGCCGCTTGCCGCCGCAGGTCGGGCACGGCTTCGACACCATGAACTTCTCGATCTCGGCCTTGATGTAGTCCGACTCGGACTCGCGGTAGCGGCGTTCGAGGTTGGTGATGATCCCCTCGAAGTTGGCCTTGTACGTATTCGTGCCGCGTTCGTGCTTGTAGGTGACCAGGACGCGCTCCTGGTCCTTCTTGGCGTAGAGCAGGTAGTCGAGCGCTTCCTTCGGCAGTTGCCGGACCGGGCGGCGGTAATCCCAGCCGTGCGAGGAGCAGACGGCCTCGACGATCTTCATCCGCCACGAGGCGTCGGTGGAAAGCAGGCCGCCGACACCCAGCGCCCCGCCGCCCAGGCTCTTGGACGGATCCGGGATGAGGAGCGCGGGATCGATCTCGAGCTTCGTCCCGAGGCCCGCACAGGAGGGGCACGCGCCGTGGGGTGAGTTGAACGAGAAGTTGCGTGGCTCGAGCTCGTCGATCGTGAATCCGTCATACGGGCAGCTGTACTTCTCGCTGTAGCGAAGCTCCTCGAACGCCGGCGGCTCGTAGTCGCGCGTCGCGGGGGCGATGAGGACGACCCCTTCGCCGAGACGCAGGGCGGTCTCGATCGAGTCGGCGAGCCGTGACGCGTCCGGGTCGGGGATGACGGTCCCGGTCTCGGGATCGATCGGTCGACCATCGTCGGTCCGGGCGGCGCCTTCGGGCGCCTCCGCATGGCGGACCACGTAGCGGTCGACCACGACCTCGATCGAGTGGCGCTTGTACTTGTCGAGCTTCGGCGGGGCGTCGGCGATGTCGTGCAGCTCCCTGTCGACGCGGACGCGGACGAAGCCCTGCCGGCGGGCGGCATCGATGATCCGGTCGCCCTCGGTCTTGCGGTCCTTGATCAATGGACCGAGGACGAGGAGGCGCGTCCCCTCGGGCAGGGCCAGGACCTGGTCGACGATCTGCTGGACCGTCTGGCGCTCGATCGCATGGCCGTTGGGGCAGTGCGGCACGCCGATCCGGGCGAAGAGCAGCCGGAGGTGGTCGTAGATCTCGGTGACCGTTCCGACCGTCGAGCGCGGGTTGCGCGAGGCGCCCTTCTGATCGATGGAGATCGCCGGGCTGAGACCGTCGATCTGGTCGACGTCGGGCTTCTCCATCTGCCCGAGGAACTGGCGGGCGTAGGCGCTCAGGCTCTCGACGTAGCGGCGCTGGCCCTCGGCATAGATCGTGTCGAAGGCGAGGCTGGACTTGCCCGACCCGCTGAGGCCGGTGATGACGACAAGCCGATCGCGAGGGAAGGCGACTGTGACGTCCTTGAGGTTGTGTTCGCGCGCTCCGCGCACGACGAGCTGATCCTGGGGCACGGTCCTAGTCTACGCGACTTCCACCGTTTAGAACAGGCGTTCTCGTACGCCCAACGAGCTGCCCAAGCCTCGACGCCTTGCTTTGCGACGACTCGCTAGTGGAGGAACGTGGCCACGTTCGTGATGCCGCCGATCAGCCCCGCCGCGATCGCGAGGGCGAGCGGGACGCCGCCGATGACGGACCAGGTCCGCCGATTCCGCTGCCCGACCCCGGCCACGACGAGAGCCCCGACGAGGACGATGAGGGCCACCTTCGCGATCGCGACGGCCGGCAAGCCGTGGGCGAGGAACAGGTTCGCCACGAACGGATTCGCTTCGGCGGTCGGGCCGACGCGGTGGACCATGACCGAGAACGTCGCCAGGTCCAGCCATTGCGCCAGGATCAGGGTGGCGAGACGAAGGAACACCCCTGCAATCTAGGGCAGACCGCACTCCTCCACATCATGTAGAGGCCGAATTTCTTACGTCCACGCAACGAATCTGTGGCGTGCACGCAACACTCGACCGAGGGCAATCACGGCGCAGACGTTCGGCTCAGCCGCGACGGCGCCCGGGGCGCTGGCCCGTTCGCTTGCGGACGTTCGGCGTCACCGTCCGATCCCAGGTGGGCCGATCGAGCCACCGAGCCTGCCAGCCACCCTGGTCTTCGTGCTCGTCGCGGATGCCTGGAAGCCAGTCCGCGGCCGTCCCCTCCCCCGCCCCGTCGCCGGGCACGCCGTCGAGCGTCTCGGCCGGCTCGTTCTCCGCCGGCAGGACCGTCACGCTCGTGACCTCGAGCACCGGCCCCGAGCCGGAGGCGGCGTCCGCCGCCCGTCGGCCCCGGGCGCGATCGGCGGCGCCCGTCAGTCCCCTCCCCCGCCCGTCGCCGCGCGCGGCGGTGGCCGCCCGTTCGGCGGCCCGGGCGACCGTGACGGACGCGTCCTGCTCCAGCACCCGAAGCCGGATCTGCTGGATCTCGTCGCGCAGGGCAGCGGCACGCTCGAACTCGAGCTGCTTGGCCGCGGCGCGCATCTCGGCCTCCATCCGGCCCACGAGGGCCTCGACCTTGGCCCGGTCGGACTCACTGAACTCTCCGCCCCGTTCGGACGTGTAGACGGCCGTCGACTCGGCGACCGCCCGCAGGCGCTCGTTGATGTCGTGGATGCCCTTGACGATCGTCGTGGGCTCGATCCCGCGCTCGAGGTTGTAGGCCGCCTGGACGGTCCGGCGCCGGTTCGTCTCGTCCATGGCGACCTGCATCGATTCGGTGACCCGGTCGGCATACATGACGACCTCGCCGCCGATGTTGCGCGCCGCGCGCCCGATGACCTGGATGAGCGACCAGGCGCTGCGCAGGAAGCCCTCCTTGTCGGCGTCGAGGATGGCCACCAGGGTCACCTCGGGCAGGTCGATGCCCTCGCGCAGCAGGTTGATGCCGACCAGCACATCGAATACGCCCAGGCGCAGGTCACGCAGGATCTGCACCCGCTCGAGCGTGTCCACCTCGCTGTGGAGGTACGACACCTTGATGCCCATCTCGTGCAGGTAGTCGGCCAGGTCCTCGGCCATCTTCTTGGTCAGCGTCGTGACGAGGACGCGTTCCTTGCGTTCGACGCGCTCCCGCACGCGGTCGATGAGGTCATCGATCTGGCCCTCGGTCGGGCGGATCTCGATGCGCGGATCGACCACGCCGGTCGGCCGGATGAGCTGCTGCACGATCTGTTTCGAGGTGCGGAGCTCGTACGCGGCGGGCGTCGCGCTCATGAAGATGACCTGGTCGAGCTGCTCCTCGAACTCGTCGAACGTGAGCGGGCGGTTATCCAGCGCCGATGGCAGGCGGAAGCCGAAGTCGACCAGGATCTCCTTGCGTGTGCGGTCGTTCTTGTACATGCCGACCACCTGCGGGATGGTCATGTGGCTCTCGTCGACGACCAGCAGCCAGTCGGGCGGGAAGTAGTCGAGCAGCGTCCACGGCCGTGACCCGGGCTCGCGGCGGGCGAGGTGGCGCGAGTAGTTCTCGATGCCGGAGCAGAAGCCAAGCTCGCGCATCATCTCCAGATCGAAGGCGGTGCGCTGGCGCAGTCGCTCTGCCTCCAGGATCATGCCCTTTTCGTTCAGCTCCTTGACGCGCTGGTCGGCTTCCTGCTCGATGTCGACGAGCGCCTCCTTCAACTTGTCGGCCGGCGTCACGAAGTGGGAGGCGGGGTAGACGTTGAGCTCCTTGCGCTCGGCCAACAGCTCGCCGGTGAGCGGGTCGACCTCGGTGATCTTCTCGACCTCGTCGCCGAAGAACTGGACGCGCACCACGAAATCGTCGTAGGCGGGCTGCAGTTC
>JBBQRZ010000042.1:0-15294 GCA_038214255.1 Candidatus Limnocylindrales bacterium | reverse complement strand
GCTCGCCTCGAGATGAGGTTCCCCACCGGGTCAACCGGGTAAGACCGCAGGGAGACCACCTGTTTGATAGGCCGCATGTGGAAGTCCGGTGACGGATGAAGCTGAGCGGTACTAACGGTCGAGGGCTTGACCTCTTCAGCACCTGACCAGGGGTCAGTGGCTGGGGATCGCGATCGTTTCCTCACGACTCAATTCGAGATCGAAGATCTCTGCCGGCGCCCCCGCGTGGTCCTAACGGGATTCGCGGCGGTCCCGCTGCCGAACACGTCCAGACGCAAGGATCCCGGTGACACTAGCGGAGAGGCCATACCCGTTCCCATCCCGAACACGGCAGTCAAGCTCTCCAGCGCCGAAGATACTGAGAGGGCAGCCTTTCGGGAAAATAGGTCGTCGCCGGGATTTTGCGTTGCCCGGAAGCGGCGAACCCGCCGGGAACGCTTCCATCGACCGTTATCCTTCTGGCGATGGCCGAGCCGATCGCCCTCCCCGTCACGCTGAGGTCAGTGCCTGCCCCGGCCACCGCCGTCGTGTGTCCGTACCTGCTCGCCGCGGACGGGACGTGGCGGTCGTCGTCGCCCACGCGCGATCACCGGTGCACGGCGGTCGTCCCTTCGGCTCTACTCACCGCCGACAAGCAGCGTCGGCTGTGCCTTGTGAACGAGCATGGCTCGTGCGCCACTTACCAAGCGGCCACCGGGGCCGGCGAGGTCGGTGCGATCTCGGCGGTCGCGGCGCATCGACCGGGGCGTTCCACGCGTGCCATGGCTCGAACGACGCCGCTCGTACTCGACCACGGACGCGTCGCCCTGCGGATCCCGGCACTCCGTGCCCAGGGTGGCGGGATCGGACAAGGCGCGATCGTCGGCCTGATGGCTGTCGCGTTCGTCGTGCTCGTGCTGGCGCGTTTCTCGACCGGCACCGGGACGCCGGGTCCGTCCGATCAAAGCCTCGCGGTCGGTGGCGGGCATGCCTCGCCGAGCCATGCGCCCGAGACGAAGCGCCCCGCTTCGAGTCCTGCCGCGCCGACACCGACGCCCGGCCGCACCCTCGTTCCGACCGGGGTCCAACCGACGCCCAAGCCGACGAAGGCGCCGGCAGCGAGCGCGACCCCCATCGTGATCCCGGCCATCTACAAGGTCCGCAGCGGTGACACCCTCAGCGGCATCGCCGCGCGCTATCAGACGACCGTGCGGTCATTGGTCAAGCTCAACGGGATCACGGACCCGGGGCACCTACGAGTCGGCCAGGAGTTGCACCTTCGCTAGTGGTGCATTTCCGCCGCCCGCCGGCGCCGCGAGCTCGTCAGCGCTGGCAGCCCCGGCAGTACGAGGTGATGAACCCGCCCGCCCGGACCTCGGTGATGCGCGTCCCGCAACGCGGGCAGGCCTGGCCTCCCTGGTCATGGACCGCGAGGAAGTCGCGTACCTGCTTCTCGAACGTCGGGGGGACCCGTTCGCGCAGAATCCCGACGGCGTTTGTAAGGGTTTCGCGCATCGCGCCGTACAGCGCGTCGACCTCCTCGTCAGCCAGTGACGACCGCTTGCGGAACGGCAGGAGGCCGGCGGTATGGAGGATCTCATCGCTGTAAGCGTTGCCGATGCCCGCCACGAAGGCCTGGTTGCGCAGCAGATTCTTGAGCTCGCCCGGGTGACGCCGGATGCGTTCGCGCCACACGTCGAGCGTCAGCGCCGGATCGTCCACGTCTGGGCCGATCTCGTCCGGCCCGAGCCCGGGGACGGTCCTCCCGGCGCCCGCGGGGAGGAGGTAGACCTTGCCCATCTGCGTTGGGTCGCGGTATCGGACCTCGGGCGTCGCCTCCGGCGCCGGCATCCAGCTCGCGCCGCGCGTCCACGCTAGGGCATCGGCCGGTGGCCCGCCCGGGCGAGCGCCGAATCCCAGGACCACGGCGGTCTTCGAGGGATGCTTCTCGTCCGGACCCGCGAGTTGGAAGCGACCGGTGAGCATCGGGTTGACGACGACCTGGTCGCGCTCGAGGTCGAGGATGAGGAATTTGCCGCGGCGACGGATGGCGGTCACGCCCTGGCCCCTGAGGGCGTCGAGTTCCGCCGGAGTCCCCCGGACGGCGAGGGGTCCGGGGGCGACGGCCCAGCGCACGGAACGCCCTCGCAGGGCGGCGTCCAGCGCTTCAGCGACCACGGTCAAATCGGGCATTTCCGGCACGGCGCGGCGATTGTAGCCGCGTGAAGCCGTGTGCTAGACTCTCCCGGCCCCGAGAGGCAGGACAGCTGAAGAGCGGATTCTCAGGCAATAGCGAGTGAAGGAGCGGACCGCGGAGTCGATCACCACGGACCACCGAACCAACCTCGAAGACGGCCTGAGCGATGCTCGGGCCGTTCGTGATTCTTGGGTGCGAATCCACGACGAGGAGTGACCAGACCGTTGACCGAAGAGCAGCAGGGCGGGAGCGCGCCTGAGCCCGAGGCGAATGCCACGGGAACGAACCAGGTGATCGAAGAGCCCGTTGGCGCCGTCGCCGTCGCCGACGATCCCGCCGAGACGACCGCCGCGGCCGAACCCGTTGGGACACCCGAGGCCTCGGCCGATGGGGCCGACGCGCCCGTGGCGGAAGCCACCTCCGGTGAAGCTGCGCCCGTGACAGGGGCTGCGGCGCCGACCGAGACGGCCGATCCCGCCGCGACGGCCGATCCGGTGGAGAGCGCCGATCCGGTGGAGACCGTCGATCCGGTGGCCACGGCCGAGACGCCGGACCCAGCGCCAGCGAGCGATCCCGTGGCGACCGCAGAAACGGCCGAGACGGCTGAGCCGGCGCCAACTCCCGCTTCAGAGGGCACCGCCGCAGAGGCCCCGACCGCCGACGCCGCTGAAGCCTCGACCCAACTCGATGGCGACTACACCGCGGATGCCCCCGCGGCCGACGACGAGCCCGAAGTCGAAGCAGTCGCGCCCCCGCGCGAGCTCGGTCCGGAGCCCACGACGATGGAGGAGCTGCTCGCCGAGCAGGACACCGACATCAAGAGCTTCAAGCATGGCGACGTTGTCGAAGGCAACGTCGTTCGCATCGACAAGGACGAAATCCTCGTCGACATCGGGGCGAAGAGCGAGGGCGTGGTCAGCAATCGCGAGCTCTTCGGCCGTCACGGTGGCGAGGGCCAGACGCCGCTCAACATCGGCGACACCGTTCTCGTCTACGTGCTGCAGCCCGAGTCACCCGAGGGCCACGCGGTCCTGTCGCTCCGTCGCGCCGGCCTCGAGCGCAAGTGGCGCGCGATGCAGGAGCAGTTCGAGGCGGGCGTCATCATCGAGGCGCCGGTCATCGACCATAACAAGGGCGGTCTCATCGTCGACTGCGGAATCCGCGGCTTCGTGCCCATCAGCCAGATCGTCGACTTCCCGCGCCGGCCCCAGAACGATCAGCCGCGCGACGCCGCCCAGGAGATCGCCGAGAAGCTGATGCCGTTCGTCGGCCGCAAGCTCCGGCTGAAGATCCTCGAGGTCAACCGCAAGGCGAACCGCCTGATCCTCTCGGAGAAGGTCGCGCTGTATGAGGAACGCCGCGAGAAGCGCGACGAGCTGTTCAGCAGTCTCCAGGTAGGCCAGAAGGTCACCGGAACGGTCCGCTCGATCGCCCCGTTCGGCGTGTTCATCGATCTCGGCGGGATCGATGGCCTCGTCCACAAGAGCGAGCTCTCATGGAACAAGGTCAACAATCCCGAGGCGGGCTACAAGGTCGGTGACGAGGTCGAGGCCGAGGTCATCGACATCAATCACGAGCGTGGCCGGATCAGCCTCTCGATCCGCCGCCTCCAGCCCGATCCGTGGCATTCCACCGTCGCCGACTTCAACGTCGGGGACGTCATCGACGGCACCGTCACCAAGCTCGTCAACTTCGGCGCCTTCGTGCGCGTCCGCGACGGCCTGGAGGGCCTCATCCACATCAGCGAGCTGTCCCATCAGCGCGTTGCCCATCCGGGAGATGTCGTCCACGAGGGTCAGCAGCTCAAGCTCAAGATCATCTCGCTCGACTCCGAGCGGCATCGCCTGGGCCTGAGCCTCAAGCAGGCCGAGGAGCCGCCGGCTCGACCGGCGGTGGAGCCAGGCCAGCCGTCTGCCCCACGAGCGGAGCGCCGTCCACGACCGGAACGCAGCTACTCGATGAGTGATGCGGTCCAGGAACCGGAAGGCGGCATCGACAACACGCTGGCCTCGGCGTTCGCCCAGGTGCGCGAGCAACTCGCTGCCTCGGAGGCCCCGCCCTAAGACGAGGAGGCTCCCGCGGCCGAAGACGAGGAGGCTCCCGCGGCCGTGGCCGCCGAGGCTCCAGCAGCCGAGGTTGCCGAGGCTCCAGCGGCCGAGGTTGCCGATGTGCCCGCGGCTGAAGTCGCCGATGCTCCTGCGGCTGAAGTCGCCGAGGCTCCGACGGCCGAACTGGCCGAAGCGCCTGCGGCTGAAGTCGCCGGAGCGCCTGAGGCCGAAGTCGCTGAGGCCGAAGCGCCGCCGGCGGCGGATGCACCTGCGGCGGACGAGGCCCCCGAACCGGTCGCAGCCGAAGCCGCGGTCGTCGAGGATGCGCCAGACCCGGCCGTAGCCGAGGCCGCCCCCGCGGACGAGCCGGCGGCCGCCGAAACCGAGGCGACGATCGAAGCCGCGGCCGAGGCCGAGGAACCGGCTGCCGCGGCCGAGACCGCCGTCGCGGATGAGGCCTCCGAGCCCGCGGTCGCCGAGGCGGCTGTCGACGACGAGCCGACCAAGGAGACCAAGACCAAGGGCGCCTGAAGGCCAAGGCCACCCGCCCGCAGCCGACGCCCCATCGGTCGGCACCGGCGGGGCGTTGCGATTCCTTGGCCTGCCCGGTGGCATCCGAACGGCGGCCCCGGACGATTCTCTGTACAGCGGCCCCGACCTCCGGCACCAACCGGGCAGCCGGAACGTCGTGCTAGCATGACTTAAGGCCATACCTCCGTGGCCGTTGGAAGGGAACAGGCGTTCGGCCTCATGGATCGGTTCGACAAGTTCACAGATCGCGCGCGCAAGGTCCTGACACTCGCGCAGGACGAGGCGCAGCGGTTCAACCACAACTACATCGGGACGGAGCACCTGCTGCTCGGGCTCGTCCGCGAGGGCGAGGGCGTCGCCGCGCGCGTCCTCGAGAACATGAATGTCGAACTGGCCAAGGTGCGCACGGCGGTCGAGTTCATCATCGGGCGCGGCGATCGCCCGGTCGTCGGTGAGGTCGGTCTGACGCCGCGGGCCAAGCGGGTCATCGAACTGGCGATCGACGAGGCCAGGCGCCTGGGCCACAACTACATCGGCACCGAACATCTGTTGCTGGGTCTCGTTCGCGAGGGAGAGGGGATCGCCGCCGGTGTCCTCGAGTCGCTCGGCGTGAACCTGGACAAGGTCCGCCACGAGGTCATCCGGGTGCTGTCCCAGAGCTCGTCGGCCGGCCCGACGCCCGAGACCAAGCGGGCGAGCAAGACCCCGACCGTCGACCAGCTCGGGATCAACCTGACCGACCTCGCCCGCGCGGGCAAGCTCGATCCGGTCATCGGCCGCGAGAAGGAGATCGAGCGCGTCATCCAGATCCTGTCGCGCCGGCTCAAGAACAACCCGGCGCTCATTGGGGAGCCGGGCGTCGGCAAGACCGCGATCGCCGAGGGCCTCGCCCACCGGATCATCGCGGGCGACGTGCCCGAGACGCTCGCCAACAAGCGCGTGCTGACCCTCGACATCGGCTCGCTCGTCGCCGGGACCAAATACCGCGGCGAATTCGAGGAGCGGCTCAAGAAGATCATCGAAGAGCTGCGCAATACGAACGACGCGATCCTCTTCATCGATGAGCTCCACACGCTGGTCGGGGCGGGGGCCGCCGAGGGGGCGATCGACGCGGCGAACATCCTCAAGCCACCTCTATCGCGCGGCGAGCTCCAGTGCATCGGCGCGACGACCCTCGACGAGTACCGCAAGTACATCGAGCGCGACGCCGCCCTCGAGCGACGCTTCCAGCCGGTCATGGTCGAGGAGCCGACCCTCGAGCAGACGATCGACATCCTGATGGGCATCCGCGAGCGGTACGAGCAACACCACAAGGTCACGATCACGGACGAGGCGGTCAAGGCCGCCGCCGACCTGTCGATCCGGTACATCACCGACCGCCACCTCCCGGACAAGGCGATCGACCTCATCGATGAGGCCGGCTCGCGCGTCCGGCTCCGCCATTCCTCGGCCCCGCCCGCCCTCCGCGACGCGCAGAAGGAGCTCGATCGGGTCACCAAGGAGAAGGACGCGGCGATCAACAACCAGGAATACGAGCAGGCAGCCACGCTCCGCGTGGCCGAGGCCACGTCGAAGGAGTCCGTCGACGCGCTCCGCGCCGAATGGCAGACGCAGATGTCCGGTGAGCAGCCCACGGTCGACGAGGAAGACATCGCCCAGGTCGTGGCCATGTGGACCGGCATCCCGGTCACGCGCATCGCCCAGGAGGAGTCCGAGCGGCTACTCCACATGGAGGACGCTCTGCACGGCCGGGTCATCGGGCAGCAGGAGGCGATCGAGATCGTTTCCAAGGCCGTCCGCCGGGCTCGCGCCGGGCTCAAGGACCCCAAGCGGCCCATCGGCTCGTTCATCTTCCTCGGGCCCACGGGCGTCGGGAAGACGGAGCTGGCCAAGGCCCTCGCCGAGTTCATGTTCGGCAGCGAAGACGCGCTCATCAAGATCGACATGAGCGAGTTCATGGAGCGCCACAACGTCAGCCGCCTGGTTGGCGCGCCTCCCGGCTACGTCGGCTTCGACGAGGGCGGCCAGTTGACCGAGGCGGTCCGCCGGAAGAACTACTGCGTCGTGCTCCTCGATGAGGTCGAGAAGGCCCACCCGGAGGTCTTCAACATCCTCCTACAGATCCTCGAGGACGGGCACCTGTCCGACGCCAAGGGTCGACGGGTCGACTTCCGCAACGTGATCATCATCATGACCTCGAACCTCGGCGCGAAGCAGCTCCAGACGAACTCGAGCCTGGGCTTCCGAGTCCAAGGCACGACCGACGAGGCCCGTGCCGAGAGCTCGTACGAGCTGATGAAGGAGAAGGTGGCCGCGGAGCTCAAGCAGAACTTCCGGCCCGAGTTCCTCAATCGCATCGACGCCACGGTCGTCTTCCGGTCGCTGACCGTCGATGAGATCGCCCAGATCGTCGACCTGATGCTTGGTCGCGTGCGCGACCAGCTCCGGGCCCAGCAGATGTCGCTGGAGGTCAGCCAGGAGGCCAAGGAGCACATCATCAAGCTCGGCTACGACGTGGCCTACGGGGCACGGCCGCTGCGCCGCGTCATCCAGAACATGGTCGAGGACGTGCTGGCAGAGCATCTGTTGCTGGGTCGCTACGAGCCCGGGACGACCATCGTGGTCGACAAGGACCCCGAAGCGGGTCTCGACATCCATGCCGCCGAGGTACGAACGCCCGTCGAGGCGCATTGACCCCGGCGGGTCGCGGGCCCTACTAGGTCGCGGGCCCAACCAGGTCGATGGCGCGCGCGACGAGCCGGTACGTCTGTCAGACCTGCGGCGAGGCCTACCTGCGCTGGGAAGGCCAGTGTCGCGCGTGCGGCTCCTGGAACAGCCTCGTGGAGACGGTCGTCCGGACGACGCCGCGCCCCGCGCGTGCGTCCGGGCTGACCGCCGTCGACGCGGCGCCGGCCGTCGCCCTGGCGGACATCGGTGAGGCCGACGTCCCTCGGCTCCCGACCGGGATCGCCGAGCTCGACCGTGTCCTGGGCGGCGGGATCGTCCCGGGATCCGTGATCCTGGTCGGCGGCGAACCGGGGATCGGCAAATCCACGTTGCTCCTCCAGGCCGCCGGGGGACTCGCCGCGCCCGTCCTCTACGCGACCGGCGAGGAATCGGCGGCCCAGGTCCGACTTCGGGCGGGACGGCTCGGCCTGCTCGACGGCCTGCCGGGTCGTGCGATCGAGGTTCTCGCAGCCAACGACGTCACGCGGATCATCGAGGTCGCGGGAGCAATGCGACCGGGGCTCGTTGTCGTGGACTCGATCCAGACGGCGACGGTCGATGAGCTCGACGGGGCGGCGGGAAGCGTCGGCCAGGTCCGCGAGGCGACCATCCGGTTCATGGCGTTCGCGAAGTCGGAGGGTGTCGCGGTCGTGCTCGTCGGGCACGTGACCAAGGATGGCTCGATCGCCGGGCCCAAGACCATGGAACACCTCGTCGACGCAGTGGTCTCTCTCGAAGGCGAGCGATACGCTGCCCTCCGCCTCGTGCGGGCCGCAAAGAATCGATTCGGCTCGACCGACGAGGTCGGGGTGTTCGAGATGGCGGGAACCGGCCTCCTCGAGGTCCGCGACCCGGCTCGGGCATTTCTGGCCGAGCACGCCGAGCCGGCGCCCGGCAGCGTCGTCGCACCGATCCTCGAGGGGAGCCGGCCGCTGCTCGTCGAGGTCCAGGCGCTTGTCGCCCCGGCCGGCTACGGGACACCGGCTCGCAAGGCAAGCGGCGTCGATCCCAACCGCCTCGGGTTGCTCGTGGCCGTGCTCGGCCGGCGAGCCGGCATCGGGCTGTCCGGCCACGACGTCTACGCGAATCTCGCCGGCGGCCTGACCGTGGGCGAGCCCGGCCTGGATCTGCCGCTGGCTCTCGCGCTCGCCTCCTCGCTGCGGGACCGGCCGGTGCAGCCGGGAACCGTGGTCATCGGCGAGGTCGGGCTGCTCGGAGAGCTCCGGCCGGTGGCCGGCCTGGAGCGTCGGCTGCGCGAAGCCGCGCGGCTCGGATTCGCTCGAGCGATCGTGCCGCGGGCCGCCCGCGGAGGACCCGGCCTGGCACTGGATGGGCTCGAGGTCGTGGAGGTCGCGACCCTCAGGGAGGCCGTCGAGGTCGGCCTTGCGACCGGCGTCCCGCCTCGTGGCGACGAGCTTCCGGCGATGCTAGGCTGACGAACCGTCCAGCCCGCCATCGGGCCTTGGGTCGCCGGGAACCTCGTTCGAGGGTGTCGTGATCCGCTATATCCGCCTCCTGGGTGCCGCGCTCGGGGGCCTCATCGGGCTCGTGCTCGCCGAGGCTGGTGGAGGGCTGTTCCGCGACGCTGGGAACACGGGCTGGCTGCTGGCCGCCTGGGTCGTGGCCTGGGTCGTCGTCGGCTTCGCGATCCTGCCGTACCTGACCGTCGTCCCCGCCACCTGGGTGCTGTCCCGGGTCGAGGACCTGTCCACGGCGGAATTCGTCACCGCGGTCATCGGCCTCCTGATCGGCCTCCTGATGGGCCTGCTCCTGGGCCTGCCGCTATCGGGCTTGCCGTCACCGGTGGGCACCTGGCTGCCGCTCGGCGTCTCGCTCTTCCTCGGCCTCGGCATGCTCGGCTTGACGGTGGCGAAGCGACGTGACCTGCTCGTCGCCGCAGAGACGATCGGGTTGGTCCGCCGAGCGGATCCGGTCGGAGAGGCCAGGGCACGCCACGGCGACCCGCACATCGTCGTCGACACGAGCGCGATCATCGACGGACGGATCGCCGAGATCGTCGAGTCGGGTTTCATCTATGGGACGCTCGTCGTGCCGCGGTTCGTCCTCGACGAGCTCCAGCACATCGCCGACAGCTCCGACACACTGCGGCGGAATCGCGGCCGTCGCGGCCTCGAGATCCTGGCGCGGATGCAGAAGGAGCCGGCGACGCCGGTCGAGATCGTCGAGGACGATGTGCCGGACATCCCCGAGGTCGACGCCAAGCTGGTCGCCCTCGCCCGGGTCCGGAGCAAGGTCATCCTCACGAACGATTTCAACCTGAACCGGGTGGCCGAGCTGCAGGGCGTTCGGGTCATGAACATCAACTCGCTCGCGAACGCGGTGAAGCCGGCGGTCCTGCCCGGCGAGGAGCTGCGCGTCCGCGTGATCCAGGAGGGCAAGGAAGCGGGCCAGGGCGTCGGCTTCCTCGATGACGGGACGATGATCGTCGTCGAGGGCGGGGCCCGGCACATCGACCGCGATCTCGACGTCCTGGTGACCCGCGTGCTCCAGACCGTCGCGGGCCGGATGATCTTCGCCCAGCCGCGACTCGATTGAGCGCTGGCCGGCCCGACGACACGCCGGCGTCGCCGGGAGGGGTCGACGTCATCGTCGTCGCGGCCGGCGCATCCCGGCGGATGGGCGGCACGGACAAGCTGTCCGAAGACGTCAACGGGCGGCCGCTGCTGGCGCACACGCTGGCGGCGCTGGCCAGGTCCCCGCTCGTCGAGTCGATCGTCGTCGTCAGCGCGGCCGAGCGGCGCGCCGTCGTGGCGGAGGCGTCGTGGCTGCCGGCCACGGTCCGCGCGGTCGTGGATGGCGGAGCGTCGCGCCATGACTCGGTCCGGGCCGGGTTCAAGGCGCTCGAGGCCGCCGTGCCCGACCCCGCCGGCGACCGGATCACCCTCGTCCATGACGGCGCCCGCCCGCTTGTTTCGACCGACCTCGTCGCGGCGGTCGCCGCCTCCGCGGCGGAACATGGCGCGGCGATCCCGGTCCTCCCGATCGCGGAGACCGTGAAGCGTCTGGTCGGCGAGAGGATCGACTCGACGGTGGATCGATCGGACCTGGTCGCCGCGCAGACGCCGCAGGCGGTTCGGCGCTCGATCCTGCGCGCCGCCCTCGCGACAGATGTCGCCTCGGGCGGGCCCTGGACCGATGAGGCCGGCCTGCTGGAGGCCTGTAGAATCCCGGTCCATGTCGTGCCCGGCGAACCCGCGAACATCAAGGTGACCGTCCCTGCCGATCTGGATCGCGTCGCGGTCGCGCTTGGCGACGGTGGGCGGCCGCGCCGGACGGGGATCGGCCACGACGCCCACGGGTTCGGGCCCGGTGAGCCGCTGGTCCTCGGGGGCCTCACGTTCCCGAAGGTGCCGCGCCTCCACGGTCATTCCGACGGCGACGTCGCGCTCCATGCGGTGGCGGACGCGTTCCTCGGTGCGGCGAGCCTGGGCGACCTCGGCCGGCTGTTTCCGCCCGGCCCGAGCACGCCACGCGGGATCGCCGGTCGGGACCTGCTCGCCGAGGTCATCCGCCGCCTTGCGGCCGCCGGCTGGCGACCGGCTGGCCTCGATCTCACGATCGTTGCCGCCCGGCCACGTCTCGGCGGCCAGCTCGAGCCGATGCGAGCGGAGATCGCGGGGATCCTGGGCCTGCCGTACGACGCGGTGGACGTGAAGGCCTCGAGCGGCAACCTGGAGGGCGCCGAGGGCGCGGGTCGATCGATCTCCGCGCTCGCCCTGGGGACGATCGAGGCGACCGCATGACGGTCCGACTGCACGATACGCTCACGGGGGAGACGCGGCCCCTTGTTCCGTTGCGCGGCGATGTGGTCGGGATCTACACCTGCGGTCCGACGGTCTATGCGCCGGTCCACATCGGGAACTTTCGCTCGTTCCTCTTCGTGGATGTCCTGGTACGCCACCTGCGCTGGCGTGACCAGGAGGTTCGATGGGTGATGAACATCACCGACATCGACGACAAGATCATCCGAGGTGCCGCCGCAGCCGGAATCGGCATTGACGAGCTGACCGAGCGCTACCTCGAGCGGTTCCTCGCCGACGCCGAAGCGCTACGCATGACCCGGCCGGATGTCCTGCCGCGCGCGACCGCCCACATCGACGACATGGTCGGTCTGATCTCGACGCTCATCGAAGGCGAGCACGCCTATCGGACCGACGACGGCTCGATCTTCTTCCGCATCGCCTCATGGCCGGCGTATGGGCGCCTGGCTCGCCTGGATCCCGAGCAGCTCCGCGTGGGGGAGCGCGTGGAAGCCGACGAGTACGGCAAGGACGACGTGCGCGACTTCGCGCTGTGGAAGGGGCCCAAGCCGAACGAGCCGTCCTGGGAGACGGCGATCGGGGCGGGAAGGCCGGGCTGGCACATCGAGTGCTCGGCGATGAGCATGCGCCACCTCGGCCCCTCGTTCGATATCCACACCGGCGGCGTCGACCTGATCTTTCCCCATCACGAGGACGAGATCGCCCAGAGCGAGGCTGTCACCGGGCAGCCGTTCGTCAGCACGTGGCTGCATTGCGCCCACCTGCAGATGCGCGGAGCCAAGATGGCCAAGTCGAGCGGCAACATCGCCCGGGTGGGGGACGTGCTCGACACCGGTGTCTCTGCCCGCGCTTTGCGCTATGCGCTGATCTCCGTCCACTACCGCGCCGGCCTGAACTACGCGGACAAGTCGCTGGCTGCCGCGACCGCCGCGGTTGCCCGGCTTGATGCGGCCGTGGCCGCCCTCGAGGCCTACCGCGAGGCGCGCGGGGATGATCCCGACCTGCCCGACGTGCTGGTCCGAGCGCGCGACGCCTTCGGGGCCGCCCTCGACGACGACCTGAACGTCTCGGCCGGCCTCGCCGCCGTCTTCGACCTCGTGCGGGACCTCAACCGGCGTGTCGAGGCGCGATCGATCTCGTCGGCAGACGCCGAGCGGGCGCTCGCCGCTCTGCGCGAGCTCGACCGGGTGCTCGGCGTCCTGCCGGACGCTGCCGCCGAGGTTCTCGAGCCCGATCTGCGGGCGTTGATCGATGCGCGGGTCGCCGCTCGGGCCTCACGCGACTGGGCGGCCTCGGATCGGCTGCGCGACGAGTTGGCGGAACGTGGGATCGTCGTCGAGGACACCCGCGATGGCCAGCGCTGGCGTCGGCTTGCGGAGGCCGGGCGTGCCTGATCGCCCGCCCGAGGATCGCGGACGCGGCGGACCGCGTCGCGATGGGCCGCGACGCGACGGGCCGCGCTCAGGCCGACCCGGCGGAGGCGGTCCGGGACGTGGCCGACCTGGCGGCGGCGGCGGCGGGCAGGGGCCCGGGCCGGGTGGACCTCGTCGCGGCGGGCCGGACGCCGGCGGCCCGAGCGGCGAGCGTGGATACGGTGGTGACCGTGGACGCGGCGACCGCCCGTTCGGCGGGGATCGACCGCGCAGCGGACCGCCCCCGGGCGACGCGTACGGAGGTGGACCAGGAGGACCGCGCGGGCCGAGAGGACCGGGTGGACCACCGCGTCC
Source organism: Candidatus Limnocylindrales bacterium (assembly GCA_038214255.1). GTDB lineage: Bacteria > Chloroflexota > Limnocylindria > Limnocylindrales > CSP1-4 > SPCO01. The sequence continues at coordinate 2,303 of JBBQRZ010000042.1, read as the reverse complement.
CGGCGGACCACCGCGTCCCGGGGGACCGCCTCGTACCGGTGGGTTTCGAGGGCCCGGCGGACCGCCCGGAGACCGTCGCGAAGGACCGCGCCCGCCGCGCCCGTGGCCGCCTGCCGGTGGGCCGCCGGGCCGCCGGCTCGAGCCGTGGCAGGAGCACCGAGAACGACGTCCGGACGATCGCGGGTCACCCCCGTGGCGGGGCGCTCCACGACGCGGAGCGCCCCGATTCGTGGACGACCAGCCGCGTGGGCCGTGGTCGGACGATGGACCGCCGGGATCAGACTGGGCCGAGGATCGGAGCGGACCCGGCCCGGAGGGCGATCGCTCCCGCTTCGATCGCCCCCGCTTCGATCGACCGCCGTCGGCCGGGCCAGGGCGCCCGGATCGGTTCCGCCCGCCGCGCCCGCCATCACGCCCCTTCGGTTCGGGCGGTCCTCCGGGGCCAGTCGCGCTCCCGCCCCCGATGGAGCTCGGCCCTGACGAGGAGCTGGTTGCGGGACGTCGTCCGGTCGAGGAGGCGTTCGTGGCCCGTCGTCCGGCCCGGCGCCTGCTCGTGGTGCCGCAACGGCGCCAGGCGCTCGAACGGATCGTGCTGCACGCCACGAACCTGCGGATCCCGATCGTCGAGGTGGAGGGCGGGTCGCTGACGGCGCTCGCCGGCTTCGACGGTCACCAGGGCGTCGCGCTCGTCGTCGAGCCGCGAGTGTTCGCCGGCATCGACGACGTGCTCGCACGCGCCGCCGAACGAGGCGAGCCGCCGTTCGTCCTTGTCCTCGACTCACTCGAAGATCCACACAATGTCGGGACGCTGCTGCGGAGCGCCGAGGCGGCTGGCGTCCACGGCGTGCTGTTCCCGACCCATCGCCAGGCCCCGCTGTCGCCGTCGGCCGTCAAGGCCTCAGCCGGGGCGATCGAGCATCTGCTCCTGGCTCCCGTCGACGACCTTGCGGGTGCGCTCACCGATCTCCGGGCGCGCGGCCTGCGGATCGCGGGCGCGGATTCGGAGGCGTCGTTGACGGCACGCGAAACGGATCTCCGTGGGCCGCTCGCCATCGTGGTCGGCAGCGAGGGCCAGGGCCTCGGACCCACCGTTCGCCGCCGCGCGGACGTGTTCATGCGCATCCCGATGCGCGGCGCGGTCGGTTCGCTCAATGCCGCCGTGGCCGGGTCGATCCTGCTGTTCGAGGCGGTCGCGCAACGCGAGCCCGCGGGCCAGCCTGCGGCGGCCGCAGCCGAAGCTGCCGCGCCGGAAGCTCCCGCGAGCGCCGCGCGACCGGCTGCGCCCGACGACCAGGAACCGGAGGCACCGGCCGCGGATCGGCCGAAGACGACCGCAAAAGCCCGGAAGAAGAGCCTGACCGCGACGGCCACGACGGCGGCCGACACCGCGCCGGCCGTGAAACCCACGAAGGCGGCCGACACCGCGCCGGCCGTGAAGCCCCCGAAGGCCGCGACCGCGCGACGCTCAAAGCGCGTCGCAGCGTCGTCGGTCAAGCCCACGAAGTCCCGGTCCAAGCCGCCGGCGAAGCCTCCCGAGGCGGCGACCGCGGACGACGACCTGTTGCCCGGAGCCGAGCGCGCCACGCCATCGCGGGCCAAGGCCCTGCGGTCCGCCCGAGCCGGCCGCCCGAAGGGCGCCTCGGCGCCCACCGAACCGCCCTCGGACTGACACCCCCCACGCTTGACCCATCGCGCGGATGGGCCCTATCATTCCCCGGCGCCGATGGGGTCTTCTGCGGTACGGCCCTGCCCGTCGCGCCGACGTAGCTCAATTGGTAGAGCAGCGGTTTTGTAAACCGCAGGTTCCGGGTTCGAGTCCCGTCGTCGGCTCCAGCGCCAATCATTCGGTGATCGGACCCACCACGAGAACGCAGTCTCCGTCCGGTGCCGTCGCCTCAGTGGGTAGGTTGAGCAGGTGGTGAGCTCCGCTGGCTGTAGACCAGCCGCCTTCGGCTGTGGGGGTTCGATTCCCTCCCTGCCCACCAATTCTCTCGCGATCGGTATCGGGCCCACATAGCTCAGCTGGCAGAGCACTTCCTTGGTAAGGAAGAGGTCATCGGTTCGAGTCCGATTGTGGGCTCCACCCCAGGCGGCACCGCGCCGCTGATCAGTCGTCGACGAAGCAGCGGAACGCTGCGCCTCTAAGGAGTGAAACGGTCAAGTGGCCAAGAAGAAGTTCGAGCGCACCAAGCCGCACGTCAATATCGGCACGATCGGCCACATCGACCACGGCAAGACGAGCCTCACCGCGGCGATCACCAAGTACCTCCACCTGAAAGGTGGCGGGGAGTACCGCGCGTTCG
>JBBQRZ010000041.1:0-15807 GCA_038214255.1 Candidatus Limnocylindrales bacterium | reverse complement strand
GTTCGGCCTGCTGACCCGCAACATCCACCGCTGGGCGGCGCACCTGATGGTGTTCTTCGTGTTCCTGCACATGATGCGGGTCTTCTACCACGGGGCGTACAAGCCGCCACGCGAGTTCAACTGGGTCGTCGGGGTCGTCCTCCTGTTCCTGACGATCATGCTCAGCTTCACCGGCTACCTGTTGCCGTGGGACCAGATCGCGTACTGGGCGATCACGATCGGCACGAACATGGGCGGCTACGCGCCGCTGTTCAACACGCCGGTGTCCCGGATCCTGCTTGGTGGCGTCGAGGTCGGCCAGAACACGCTGCTGCGCTTCTACGTGCTCCACATCATGTTCCTGCCCTTGGTCGCGGCCATCTTCCTGGCGGTCCATTTCTGGCGGATACGGAAGGATGGAGGCATCTCGGGGCCGCTATGACCGCCATCTGCGTCGTTGTCGCCTGCGCCACTCACTCACGCACGTTGGCGTGCGCTCGCTCCGGTGCTCGGCTCCGCCTAGCATCTGACCTCCCTATCGGCCCCGAGGGCCGGCGCTAGATGTCCGACACGAAGTCCCCTCCCGAGACGCGGGTCGTGCTGCCCGTCGATCCGACGCGGCGGACCGAGATCGACAAGCAGCGCGTGCCGATGTCGGCGCGGCCGTACCGGCTGCTCGCGCTCGTCAAGCAGGACGCCGTCGTCCGCGTCCAGAAGGAACCCGACGACACGGTCATGACCTGGCCGCACCTGCTGACGATCGAGTTCCTCGCGGCCGGCGTCATGAGCATCTTCCTGCTCCTGATGGGGCTGTTCATCAACGCGCCGCTCGAGGAGCTGGCTAACGGCAACGTCACGCCGGCGGTCGCCAAGGCCCCGTGGTACTTCCTCGGCCTGCAGGAGCTCCTCGCCTACTTCCATCCGACTGTCGCCGGCGTCCTCGTCCCGACATTCGTGCTCGTCGGCGCCGCGCTCATCCCCTACGTGGATCGCGGCAACCTGCTCGCAACGCGACCCTCGCAGCGCAAGACCGCGGTGCTCCTGTTCACGATGTTCTGCATCCTCGGGCTGCTGCTGACCTTCGTCGGCATCTTCTTCCGGGGTCCCGGTTACACGTTCGTGATCCCGTTCATCACGGCCCCGGGCGTCTACTTCTCCCTGTGATCACCGGCAAGGACCGCTGAGCTCATGAGCAACTACCAGGTCGAAGCGATCGACAAACCGCAAGCCCTGACCAAGGAAGCGATCAAGTCGCTGCGCAAGCAGCAGGTCCAGGGCCTGTCGCGTCGCCAGCTCCTGCGGACGGCCATCGGCGCGAGCCTCGGCTTGTGGATCCTCGAGATCACGGCCGGCACGATCGGGTTCATCTGGCCGAACCTGTCAGGTGGCTTCGGCGGCGAGCTCGACATCGGCACGTACGACGACGTCAAGACGCTGAACTCGACCCTGCCGATCGCGGAGGGCTTCCCGGCGTACTTCCCGTTCGCTCGCGCGTTCGTCATGCTCGTCGACCCCGGGCAGCAGCGCTTCATCCCCGGGACGGACACGACCGGCGACGGCACCGCCCTCAACGTCCGCGCGCTCTATCAGCGCTGTCCGCATCTCGGCTGCAAGCCCAACCCGTGCATCAAGAACTTCTGGTTCGAGTGCCCGTGCCATGGGTCGCGCTACGACCGGCTCGGCATCAAGGCCGACGGTACGCAGTACGGGCCGGCGCCGCGGAGCATGGACCGCTTCTCGGCCACGGTCGACGGCAAGGGCCTCCTGACGGTCGACACCGGCAAGATCACCTTGGGACCGCTGCCGGTCGCCCTGGGCCAGCCCGGAATCATCCCGCCGCGCACCCCGACCGGGTGCATCTGAGCCCGTGATCGAGCGCAGCGCCGAACGAGGCGACCGATGACCGACACGCCCGGTCGCGGGCCTGAGGGATCCGAGCCCGAGGAGATCGAGCCCGGTCCGGAACAGCGCCTGCCCGTCCCTCGACCGCCGGTCGAGGCCGCCCCCGTCGAACGCTTCACGTCGCCACCGTCCACGCGCGCGCTGGAGCTGACGCCCGAGCGCTTCGCGCAGGTCGTGCGCCAGTCGTCGAACGCGCGCTGGGTCGGCTTCCTGGCAACCGTCATCGTCATCTTGTTCGTCGCGCTGTACTGGTTCTACGAGCTGGGCGCGCCTCTCGGCATCACCCAGGCGCGCCTCGAAAAGGAGGTCGACGCCCAGCAGGTCACGGCCGTCGAGCGCGGCTACAACCTGTTCGAAGCGAACTGCGCCCGCTGCCACGGCACGCAGGGCGAGGGCGGCATCGGCCCCGTGCTGAATCGCCAGGACAAGCTGTTCGCGCACCTGTCCGAGGACTACCTGCGCAATGTCCTCACGGTCGGCGGACGGTACGTCTGCGGCAACCCGAAGTCGCTGATGCCGGTCTGGTCCGACCAGGGACATCCGGCCGGCCCACTCAACTACCGCCAGATCGACGAGCTCATCGCGTTCCTGCGGGCGACGAACGACCACACGTACACGATCCGGAACCCGGAGCTCCTCGACCCGAAGATCAATCCGGTCACGGGCCAGGTCGAGACGTTCAAGGGCTGGCGCGACCCGGCGTATGCCCCCGCACCCGGGGCGACGCCGTATCCCGACTGCTGGGCGAACGAGTTCTCGTCCGCCAGCGGCGCGCCGTCGGCCGGTGCCTCCGGGGCCGCATCGGCCGGGGCCTCAGCCGGCGCATCCGCGAGCGCAGCGCCCTCCGGTTCGCCGGCCGCGTCGGCAGGCTCCAGCGCGGGCGCCCAGACCGTCACGATCGTCGCCGCCCAGATCGCGTTCAACCCGTCCGACGTGGCGGCGCCGGCCAACACGCCGTTCACCCTCGAATTCGACAACCAGGATGCCGGCATCCCGCACGACGTCCTCATCAAGGACGCCACCGGAGCACAGATTTTCAAGACCGACACCTTTCCGGGGGCGGCCAAGAAGACCTATCAGGTCCCGGCGCTCAAGCCCGGCACCTACAACTTCTCGTGCTCCGTGCACGCGAACATGACGGGGACACTCACCGTCCAATGATCGAGGGCTGATCGACGACGAGCGGCGTTCGGGCCGCGAAGCAGGTTAGGGAGGACGATGGCGCAGCAGGCGCTCGGACCGGGGATGACGATCCCGCGCAAGCGGGCGTTCTTCGGGCTGCTCGATGCCAACGGCTGGGCGTGGGCTGGGGTGAAGGCGTTCATCTGGCTCGTGATCATCATCATGCTGCTCGGCTACATCCCCGATCGTGCCTATTACCTGACCGTAAACCGGGCGATCGATCTCGGGGTGATCGCCTGGTCGCCGGTCAACTTCTGCCCACCCGAGAACGAGTCAGTGCCCTGCCCGGCCCCGGTCGGGGCGGTCACACCCTGGCACGCGTCGCCGCAGGAGCTGTCGCTGCCGCAGGCCCGGACGGGCGGCACGGTCGTCCAGATCGGGACCAAGATCCTATACATCGGTGGGTCGGACGGGAAGGCCGCGCAGTCGTCGGTCTTCGTGGCGCCAGTCGTCGGGACCGGCAACTTCGATCGATGGTCGAACGGGCCGGCCCTGCCGGAGCCTCGGTCGGATGCGAGCGTCGTCGTCGTCGCCGGTGTCGTCTACGTCATCGGCGGGTACGACGCCAAGGGCGCCCCGACGACCACGACCTTCGTGCTCAAGCCCGACGGTCTCACCGGCGAGCTCGGCGACTGGTCGGCGGCGCCCAAGGAGCTGACGCTGCCCGAGGCCCGGGCGGCGGCGGCCGGCGTCGCGTCGCCGGATGGCATCCTGCTCATCGGCGGGGTGAACGCCGACGGCCCCGTCGCGACCGTGTACAAGAGTCTGCTCGACACCAAGGGGGTCCTGGGTGCCTGGAAGGCGGAGGCGAGCATGTTCCGCCCACAGGCCGATGCCACGGCCGCGGTGATCGGCAGCCATGTCTGGATGTGGGGCGGGCACGACGCGGCCGGCCCCGTCGGTGCGGTCCAGCGCGGTGACATCGGCCCGGCCGCCGGCGAAGGCCTGCCGGTCAACCCGAACGCGGGCAAGGTCGTGGCCTGGGCGATCAACAATGCCGCGAACCTGCCGACGGCCCGCGACGATTCCGCCGGCTGGATATCGAACGGCACGCTCTACCTTGCCGGCGGCGCCGATGCCGGCGGTCCGCAACGGGAGTTCTACTGGGCCATCCCGACGAGCGCCGGCGATATCCCCGAGTGGAAGCACCTCGACGTCAGCGATCTGCCCACCGCGGTCCGCGGCGCGAGCCCGGTCATCAGCGGACCGAATGCGATCCTCGTCGGTGGCCAGACGCCGGACGGCGTCGTCACGACCGCGGTCCGGGCGAACACCGCGCCGCAGGCCCCGTTCTTCCGGCTCGGCCTGGTCGGCATGACCGTGCCGGGCCTCAAGATCGAGGGCGAGATCGGCCAGCAGCTCGGGTATCTCAACGCGGCCGGCGCCGGCACGGTCAACTTCGTGATCCTCATCGTCATCGGCTGGGCGTTTGCCCACCCGGCTGACGCGAGGCGGCTGGGGGAGCGGATCGTCCGGCGGCGCCGCCACTAGGGCCGGCTCGGCTCGACCGCCGGCCAGAGCCCGGCCCGGCCCGGCTTCCCGGCTCGACCGCGGCTCTTCCCGGCTTCCAGGCGCGGCACGCGTCCGCGGCCTCCAGGCTTGGGGCCGCCGAGGTGCGAGCCCACAGTTGGGTTGTGGCGATGAGTGTGCAGGGCCGATCGCCCAGCCTGCATCCTGGGGTGGCGGCCATGCGTGGCTGGCGCGGGATCGCAACTGTGGGTTCAGTTTGGGTCGGATCGGGCTGCAGTCAGCGGGTCGTTCCCCACTGGCACACTTCTGGCACAGACGAGCGCGGTTCCAGCATCACAGTGCGCCCTCGGTATAGCGCCACGCTGGTTCATCGCGAAGTGGTGACTGGCAGGAACGGTCGGCTGATGGGCCGGTCGCGGTCCGCGGCCACACCGGTCCGGGTCCACTGCCACAAGTTGCCTGGAGCTCAGCCGGGAAGATCGCCCTCGCCCGGTTCGGTGGGGCCGAGACGAATCGGGAGCCCGGCTCGCTCCCACGCGTCCATCCCGCCGGCCACATTCACGACGTCCGACCGCCCGGAGCGGAGCAGGAACCCCGCCACGGCCGCGGACCGGCTGCCCAGGTGGCAGATGACCATGACCGGACGGTCGCTCGGCAGCTCCGCGGCCCGGGCCGCGAACGAGGAGGTCGGCATGAGCACCGCGCCCGGTGCGCGGACGGTCGTGAACTCCCCGATCTCGCGGACATCGAGCAGGAAGGGCCGATCGGGGTCCTCGCGCATCCGGCGCTCCGCCTCGGTGACGTCGATCGTGGGCATCGGGGCGTCGCTCATCGTCGGCTCCGGGCAAGGGCGATCGGCTCCGCTCCGTCGACCGCCGTCGAGCCGTCCACCGCGATCGATCCGCCACGCAGGTGGGCGAGGCGTGTCTCGATGGTTCGGATCAGCGCCGGCAGGTCCACGCCTTCCGGTCCGGCCAAGCCGGCGTCGGCCGCGCGCCGGAACCAACCGAGTGCGCCATCGAGGTTCTTGGCGACGCCGCGCGGATTGCCGCGGACCGCGTGGATCTGCGCCGCCGCGAGCTTGATGAGGCCCTGGGTCAGCGCCCGCTCGGCGTGATCGTCGGAGCCCATCCAGGCCGGCTCCATGAGCTCGTGGGCGAGGAAGAAATCGCCGCGCTCGTAGGCCGCCAGACCGTCGCGCACCGCAGCCGCACGAGCGTCCGCCGGAAGCGGGCGGTAGGCCTTGGCCCGGCCATCCGGCCCCACGATCGTCCGGCCGGCCACCGTCCCACCGGCCACCGTCCGCCCGGCCGCCGTGCCCCCGGCCACCGTCCGCCCGCCCACCGTCAGGCGAGCTCGATGATGGGTCGGCGGCTGCCGAACCCCGTCTCGAGCTCATGCCACTGGTCGACCTTGCCCTCGCCGAGCTGCCAGCACAGCCAGATCTGCCGGCCACCGCCGAGAGCCGGGAAATCGATGAGGCCGCGCTCGATGTCGCGCAGTGCGATGCCCAGCGCATCGATCCGCGCGACGGCCGCGGCCATCTGGTCGACGACGCCCTTGATCCGGAGCCGAAGGCGACGGCTCTCCTCTTCGTCGAGTTCGTTCGAGCCACTCCCCGCAGGGGAGGGCGCGGCCACCAATCGATCGCGCAACCGGATCAGCTCGAGCCGCTGGTCGGCGAGCGTCGCAAGGATCGGCTCGACCTCGAGGAGGGCGGCGTTGGCGGCGTCGATGTCATAGAACCGGGTCACGAACCGGATTCTAGCCCAAGGTTCGCCACGGCCCCTCGACGATCCGCCCGTCGCGTACCATCGAGCGGTCATCTGCCGCGACGACGGCGGTCCGAGGGCCCCGGCCGGCGGATGTGGAGGAGCGCATGGACCTGGGTCTCGAAGGCGCCCGGGCACTGGTCGGCGGCGGGTCGGGCGGCCTTGGCGGTGCCATCGGTACCACGCTCGCGGCCGAGGGCGCCCGAGTTGCGCTCGTCGCGCGACCGTCCGAGCGATTGGAGGCCGCCGCGGCCGCCCTCGAGTCGGGCCTCGCGATCGAAGCAGATCTGGCAACGCCGACGGGGCCGGCCTCCGCCGTCGAGCGCGCCGCGGCGGCCCTCGGCGGACTCGACCTCCTGCTCGTCAACTCAGGCGGCCCACCGCCCGGCATGTTCGAGGAGCTCGATGAGGCGGCGTGGGACCGCGCGATCGATGGGACGCTGCGCAGCGCTCTGCGGCTCATCCGTGCCGCCTTGCCCCACCTCCGCGCGAGCGACCGGCCGGCCATCGTCGTCATCCTGTCGTCGTCGGCCCGCGAGCCGATCCCGGGGCTTACAGCCTCAAACGTGCTGCGGCCAGGGCTCGCCGGGCTGATCAAGTCGTTGACCGCCGAGATCGCTCCGATCCGGATCAACGGCCTGGCCCCTGGTCGGGTCGCGACCGCCCGGATCGCCGAGATCGATGACGCCGCGGCGGCGCGGACCGGCGCCACCCAAGACGAGATCGCGGCCCAGACGAAGGCCCGCATCCCGCTGGGTCGTTATGGCGATCCAGCCGAGGTCGGTCGTCTCGGCGCGTTCCTGCTGTCGCCGGCTGCGTCGTACGTGACCGGCGCGATCGTCCCGGTCGACGGGGGCATGGTGAGGAGTCTGCCCTGATGCGACGCCTGTTCCTGTGGGCGGCCCGCAATCGATGGCTCAAGGAGCGCCTTCCGAGGCTGCCGTTCATGCGCCGGGCGGTCGGACGCTTCATGCCCGGCGAGACGATCGAGGCGGCGCTCGATGCGGCCGCGCCGCTGCAGGCCGCGCGGATCGGGACCATGTACACGAAGCTGGGCGAGAACCTCGAGCAGCTCGCGGAGGCCGATGCCGTCGCCGACCACTACGTCGCGGTCATGGACGCGATCCGCGCGCGAGGCATCGACGGCGAAGTCTCGGTCAAGCCGACCCAGCTGGGCCTCGACCACGACAAGGACGCCACCCTGGCCCATCTCGTACAGCTCGCCGAGCACGCGACGGCGACTGGCTCCTTCCTCTGGATCGACATGGAGGGGAGCGCCTACACCGAGGCGACGATCCACCTGTACGAGCGACTGCGAGCGGTCCAGCCACGGACCGGGATCTGCCTCCAGGCCTACCTGCGTCGGACGGCAGCCGACATCGAGCGCCTGATGCCGCTCGATCCGGCGATCCGCCTGGTCAAGGGTGCCTACGATGAGCCGGCGTCGATCGCGTACCGCGAGAAGTCGCGGGTCGACGCGAACTACCTCGGCCTCGCCGTCCAATTCCTCCTCGCGGGCCGCGGACGGCCGGTCCGGCTGGGTCTCGGCACCCACGACGTGGCGCTCATCGAGCAGATCGCCGAACAGGTCGCACCGAGCGGCCTGGGGCGCGACGCCTTCGAAGTCGAGATGCTGTACGGGATCCGGACCGGTGAGCAGTTCCGTCTGGCAGCCGCCGGGTATCGTGTTCGAACGCTCATCGCGTACGGTGATGCGTGGTATCCGTGGTACATGCGCCGGCTCGCAGAGCGACCGGCCAACGTCACCTTCGCGATCCGTTCGCTGCTGCCGTAGCAGGAGGCCCCAGATGACCACCGTGATGCCCCGAGTCGCTGCGCGAATGGGCACGATCGGCACCGAGAGCGCGTTCGAGGTCTCCGCGCGGGCGCGCGCCCTGGAGGCCCAGGGTCGCTCGATCATCCACCTCCAGATCGGCGAGCCCGATTTCGATACCCCGGCCAACGTCCGCGCCGCGGCCAAGCGCGCCCTCGACGAGGGTGCGACCCACTACGCCCCGTTCGCCGGCATCCCGGCGTTGCGCGAGGCGATCGCGGCCGACGTCTCGAAGCGGAAGCGCTTCGAAGCGGACCCGTCCCAGGTGTTCGTCACGGTCGGTGGCAAGGGCGTGATGCTCTACGCGATCCTCGGCCTGGTGGACCCGGGCGACGAGGTCATCGTGCCCGACCCCGGCTACCCGATCTACGAATCGCTGACCCGCTTCGTCGGCGCGACGCCGGTCCCGATCCCGATCCGGATGGAGCACGAGTTCCGCCTCGACGTCGACGAGCTGGCCTCGCTCATCACGCCGCGGACCCGGCTGCTCGTCCTGAACTCGCCGGCCAACCCGACCGGCGGCGTGCTGACCCGATCGGACATCGAGCAGGTCGCCGAGCTCGCGATGCGCCACGACCTGTGGGTCCTCGCCGACGAGATCTACGGGCGGATCCTGTACGACGGCGCCGAGCACGTCTCGATCGCGTCCCTCCCGGGGATGGCCGAACGGACCATCGTCCTCGACGGGTTCTCCAAGACGTTCGCGATGACCGGCTGGCGCCTGGGCTACGCGGTCGTGCCGAAGTCGCTCATCCCGACCTACGCCCAGCTCATCATCAACACGATCAGCTGCGCGCCGACCTTCGCCCAGGTGGGCGCAGTCGAGGCCCTCGTCGGGCCACAGGACGACGTGGATGCCATGGTCGTCGAATTCAAGGCGCGGCGGGAATTGCTCGTCGCCGGCCTCAACGACATCCCCGGGATCCGCTGCCTGACCCCGGTCGGGGCCTTCTACGCGTTCCCGTCGATCGCCGGGACGGGGATGTCGGGTGCCGACCTTGCCGAGCGCCTGCTCCAGGAATCCGGAGTCTGCGTGCTCGCCGGGACAGCGTTCGGCGGCATCGGCACGGAGCACATCCGGATCTCATATGCGAACTCGCGCGAGAACCTCACCGAGGCGCTCCGCCGGATCCGGACGTTCCTCGAGGGGGCCGGCCATGGCTGACCCCGGTTCGCGGCCTCGCGTCTTCGTCTCGCGCGTCATCCCGGAGGAGGGGCTGGAGCCGATCCGGGCCGCCGCGGAGATGGACCTCTGGGCGGATCCGCTGCCGCCGCCGCGCGAGCAGCTCCTGCGCCGGGTCGCGGGCTCCGACGGCGTCCTGACGCTGCTGACCGACCGGGTCGACGACGAGTTCCTCGACGCCGCGGGGCCGCAACTCAAGGTGGTCAGCAACTACGCGGTCGGCTTCGACAACATCGATCTCGCGGCCTGCGCGCGCCGCGGCATCCCGGTCGGCAATACGCCGGGCGTCCTGACCGAGACGACCGCCGATCTTGCCTGGGCGCTGTTGATGGCGGCGGCGCGCCGACTGCCCGAGGGGGATCGGTACGTCCGCGCCGGCAACTGGAAGACCTGGGGACCGCTGTTGCTGCTCGGCCACGACGTCCACGACGCGACGATCGGGATCGTAGGGTTCGGGCGGATCGGGCAGGCGCTCGCGCGACGGGCGCAGGGGTTCGGGATGACGATCCTCTACCACGACCTGCAGGCCCTCCCCGACGAGGTCACGACGCCGCTGGGTGCCACGTACCTGGCGCTCGAGGAGCTGCTGCCGCGCAGCGACTTCGTGTCGCTCCACGTCAACCTGAGCCCGGTGACCCACCACCTGATCAACGCGACGACCCTGGCCCGGATGAAGCCGACGGCCGTGCTGGTCAATACGTCGCGCGGTCCGGTCGTCGACCAGATCGCGCTCGCCGATGCGCTCCGCGACGGCATCATCTGGGCCGCGGCGCTCGATGTCACCGACCCGGAGCCCATCCCGGACGACGACCCGCTCGTCGGCCTCGACAACTGCCTGATCGTGCCGCACGTCGCCTCGGCCTCGCGGGCGACGCGTGCGAAGATGGCCGAGATGGCCGCGGCGAACCTGCTGGCCGGCTTGCGCGGGGAGCCGCTGCCGACGCAAGTCCCGCCGCCGGCATGACCGCAGTAGGCTTTGCTGAGGGCCGGTAGCTCAGCGGCAGAGCAGGGGACTTTTAATCCCTGTGTCGTGGGTTCGAATCCCACCCGGCTCGCAGCCTGATCCGCAGCAGGACGGTCAGGAAATAGGTGGAGGACGAGATGGCAGCCAAGAAGCGCGAACTGCTCGATACCGGCACGGACAAGCGCTACATCCGGCGAGACGACCAGGGTCGCTTCACGACGGACCAGGTCGACGTGGGACGGTCGCTCGCCGCGGACCGCCGGCAGCAGTCCAAGAACGCGGCGAAGTCCGGCCAGGGCGACAAGGGCGACCGGCCGACGTCGAAGAAGGGCTGAGGCCCGCGCGATGCTCCCGACGCGCGGCGTCGACCCCGAGGGGGGCTGCCGGTGACCGATCGCTTGTATCGCTCGCACGACGACCGGATGCTGGCGGGGGTCGCCGGAGGCCTCGCGGAGCTGTGGGATGCGGACCCCTCGCTCGTGCGGATCGTGTGGGCCCTGCTCGTCATCTTCACCGGCGGCCTCGCGCTGGTCGTGTACATCGTCATGGCGATCGTCGTTCCCGAGGAAGGCGACGTCGCCTCGATGGCGCCACGTCGCAGCGCCGACCCGGGCTGGCCGAGCGGGACTCCTGCGCCCGGGCCACCGGCCGCCTCGCCGGGCACGGGCCCCGCGCCCGGAACGGGCGGATCGGCCGCATTCACGGACCCTGCAGGCGTCGCGGCTTCGGCGCCGCCGGCGACAACCTGGGTGTCGCCCGGTGAGGCGCGAGAGGCGCGCCGCCAGTCGCGCGCCGCGCGTCGAGCGACCCGGCGCGATCGGGGAGGCGTCCCGGGTGGCGCGATCGGGGGCGTGATCCTCGTCGCGATCGGTGGCTTCTTCCTCGCCCGCCAGTGGATGCCCACGTTGGATTTCGACTGGTTCTGGCCGCTCATCCTGGTCGGGCTGGGAATCCTCCTGATCGTGATCGCATTGACCCGCCGACCCGAGGACCCAGGGCCGCCGTAGGCCGGCCTCGACTCGCATCGCCCAGCGTGGGCACGCGGCGCAGCGGGCTCGTCAGGGGGCCTCACGCAACCCTCTCAGAACGTTCTCAGCCTCGGACCCGAGGCTGCGGGCACGGTCGCGCTTCCCAGATCGGCCCAGGCCACGGCCTCGGCCATCCCCGGCACGCCTCGGCGAACCCGGTCCGAGGACGTCATCGGCGTCCTCGGAGCGAACGGTGTGCTGATCGTCGCGATGTGGGTCCGCCATGGCGGCCTCGACCAGCTGGGGACGGTCGACGGGATCGCCACCGCGGTCGGGCAGGTGGCGGCACTGCTGGGAACGTACCTCTCGCTCATCCAGCTCGTCCTCATGTCGCGCGCGCCGTGGCTCGACCGCGTGTTCGGGCGCGACCGGCTGACCCTCGGGCATCGCTGGGTCGGCTTCGCGACCGTGTGGCTCATCGTCGGGCACGCGGTGTTCACGACCGTTGGGTTCGCCCTCGCCGACGGGAAGTCGGTCCTGGGCGCGACCGTGTCGCCGGGGTCCTGTCGGTGACGGATCGCGCGGTTGCGACGTCGGGAGCCTACGAGCGCGCCGAGCACATCCGCGACCCTCGGACCGGGCGGGCACCGGACGCACTTCGCAGCGTCACGGTCGTGGGCCCGAGCCTCACCTGGGCCGACGCGTATGCGACGACCGCGTTCGTGATGGGATCGGACGGGCTCGGCTGGGTCGCGGGTCATCCTGGCTATGACGCGTACGCGATCACCCGAGACGACCGCGTGGTGTGGACCGAGGGGGTCGATCGCTACCTCGCCGTGAGCACGGCCGAACCCGGTTCGCAACGCAGGTAGGCCGTTCCGGAACGCGTGCCCCCGAACTGAAACCTACTCGGTCCCGCGAGGGGGCCGACCCGGGACCGGCCCTTCCCTAGCCTTCTGCGCATATTCCGGCGCGTCCGGGCATTCCTTGCATCGCAGAAGGAAGTGATATCGATGGATAGCGGCGATACCGCGTGGATGCTGGCGGCCACCGCGCTCGTCATGATCATGCTGCCCGGCTTGGCCCTGTTCTACGGCGGCCTCGTCCGGCGCAAGAATGTCCTCTCGACGATCATGCACAGCTTCTTCGGGCTGGCGATCGTCAGCGTCGTCTGGGTCCTCATCGGATTCTCCCTGGCGTTCGCCCCCGACGCGACGCCGTCGTTCCTGCCGGCGGGCTTGATCGGCGGGCTCGATTTCGTCGGCTTCTTCAATGTCGGCCTCGAGCCGAGCGCCGTGTACGCCACGACCATCCCGTTCGTGCTGTTCGCCGCCTTCCAGCTGATGTTCGCGGCGATCACGCCGGCGCTCATCACGGGCGCCTTCGCCGAGCGGAAGCGGTTCGCCTCCTTCGTGCTCTTCACCGTCCTATGGTCGATCGTCGTGTACTCGCCGATCGCTCACTGGGTCTGGGCCTCCGACGGCTGGCTGTTCAAGCTTGGCGCGCTCGACTTCGCGGGCGGGACGGTCGTCCATGCGTCGTCCGGCCTGTCGGCCCTGATCGTCGCCATCCTCATCGGTAGGCGGGTGGCCAACGGCGAGCGGATGGAACCGCATGACGTGCCGATGACCGTCCTCGGCGCCGGCCTGCTGTGGTTCGGCTGGTTCGGCTTCAACGCCGGCTCGGCTGTGGCCGCCAACGGACTCGCCGCCAGCGCGTTCATCGTCACGAACACGGCCGCCGCGGCCGCGACCCTGACGTGGGTCGGCGCGAGCTACCTCCACAAGCGCAAGGTCAGCGTGATCGGGGCGGCGTGCGGCGCCGTCGCGGGCCTCGTCGCGATCACCCCGGCCTCGGGCTTCGTCACGGCGGGCGGTGCCATCCTCATCGGGCTCGCCGCGGGCGGGCTGTGTTACAGCGCCACGCTGCTCCGTGAGCGCGTCAAGGTCGACGACGCGCTGGATGTCTTCGCCGTCCACGGCGTCGGAGGCGTGTTCGGGGCGCTGGCCACGGGCGTCCTCGCGACCAGCGCGGTCCAGGCCAGCTACAAGGGCCTGATCGACGGCAATCCCGGCCAGGTGCTCACCCAGCTCATCGCGGTCGCCGCGACGATCGCCTACGCCGTCGTCGCCACGTTCGTGATCGTCAAGCTCGTCGACGTCATCCTCGGCATCCGCATCTCCGCGAAGGACGAGGAGCTGGGCATCGACCTCGCGACCCACGGCGAGGTTGCCTACCAGTCCTGATCCGCGGGGCGACACGGCTGGGCGACTTCGGCTCCTCCCGGAGGTAACCGTCCAGCCGTCGCTCCATCTCCGGAGGTTCGCCGGATGCGACATCCGCTCTACGACCCTCGCTTCGAGCACGACGCCTGCGGCGTCGGGTTCGTCGCGGACGCGGGTGGACGGTCGCGAACGCAGGTCCTGCCGCTGGCGCTGGCCGGGCTTGCGGCGCTCGGTCATCGCGGCGCCTTCGCAGCCGACGGCGAGTCGAGTGACGGCGCCGGGGTCGCCCTTCCGCTGGATCCGGGGCTGCTCAGTCTCCTGACCGGGGACGACGCGGCGGTCGGTGGGGCCGGTCCCGGGATCGTGTCGGTGTTCCTGCCACGGGGCCGGGCCACGGAGGGAGCCGGTCGGGCGCTGGTCGAGTCGGTCTTCGCGCACGCCGGGCTCCCGGTCCTCCGGTGGCGGCGCGTCCCGTTCGAGCCGTCGGCTCTCGGCGCGGCCGCGACGGCTTCACGCCCCACCCCGGTCCAGGCGATCCTCGCGAGGCCCGCTCGATCCAGCGCCACCGGGGAGGATCGTTCCGTCAGCGACGTCGAGTTCGATCGCCGCCTCGTCGTCGCCCGACGCCGACTGGAGTCGGCCGCCCGTGCCGCCGGGGGTCGCCTCGCGACCGACCTGTCGATCCCGTCGGCGTCCTGCCGGACCGTCGTGTACAAGGGCCTCGTCGCGGGCGGGCGCATCGGCGAGCTGTATCCCGACCTGCGCGCCCCGCTCGAGGTCGGATACACGGTGTTCCATCAGCGCTACGCCACGAACACCCGCCCGGTCTGGCGCCTGGCCCAGCCGTTCCGGGCGATCGCCCACAACGGCGAGATCAACACGGTCCGCGGCAACCGCGAGCAGGTCCGCGGGCGCGCCCGCGACGTCGGCGCCCGACCGATCGCCGATGCGCTGCTCGACGCGGGCCCGCTCCTCTCGCCCGACGGCTCGGATTCGCTGTCACTCGACGAGGCGCTCGAGCTGCTGACCGCGACCGGCTGGGAGCTGGTGCCGGCGCTCCTCGCGGCGATCCCCGAGGCGCTCGCCCTGCGCCGCGCGCCCCACCCGCACGTTGCGACGCTTCGCCGCCGAACGGCGGGCATGCTCGCGCCGTGGGACGGCCCGGCGGCCATCGTGTTCGCCGACGGCCGGCGGGTCGGTGCGCTCAACGATCGCAATGGTCTCCGTCCCGCGGCCTTTGCCGTGACGCGCGACCGCCTCGTCGCGGTCGCCTCGGAGGCGGGGGCCGTGCCATTCGCGGCGGCCGACACGATCCGTCGCGGCCGCCTGGGCCCCGGGGAGATGCTGCTCGTGGAGCCGGGCCGGCGGGCGATCCTCGAGGACACCGAGGCGAAGGCGTGGGCCCTCCGCTCGCTCCCGATCCACGACGCGCCCCGGCCCCTCCACGAGGACCGCGCCGAAGCCGCGGCCCGAACCATCGAATCGCGGCCCGCCCTCGACCACGCCGGTCGCTACCTCGCGGGCCTCGACGCCGAGCGGGCGAGGCTCGACATCAAGACGATGGCACTCGAGGCCCACGAGCCCCTGTGGAGCATGGGCGATGACACGCCGACCCCCGGCCGTGGGCGCCTCGACCGGCCGGTCGCCGATCACCTTCGCCAGGCCTTCGCACAGGTCACGAACCCGGCCATCGATCCCGAGCGGGAACGGATCGTCATGGACCTGCGGGTCGAGCTCGGGCGGCGCCCGGCGCTGCTCGGTGGCCCGCCCCGCGGCCCGCGGACTCTCCGCCTGGAACGGCCGATCGTCGCCGACCTCCAGGGGCTCGTCGGAGCGCTGCGTGCCGGGGGACGGCGTGTGCGGATCCTGGATGCGACCTGGTCCGCGGCGGCAGGATCCGATCGGCTCGGCGCGGCACTCGATCGCCTCGTGGCGGACGCCGTGGCTGCCGCGGAGCATGGAACGGCCGTGCTCGTCCTCAGCGATGCCGGGGCCTCGGTCGATCGGCTGCCCGTGCCGTCCATCCTCGCGACCGGGGCCGTCCATGCCGCGCTGACCGAGTCGGGCCTGCGCGGCCGGACCGACCTCGTCGCCGACGCCGCGGACATCCTCGACGTCCACGGCATGGCCATGGTCCTCGCCGTGGGTGCCACCGCGGCGCATCCGCGCCTCGCCATCGAGCTCGCCGCCGAGCTGGCCGGCATGCGCGGGGCCGAGTCGCTCGCGTCGGCCGACGCGATCGCCAATCTCGTCGCAGCGCTCGAGGCCGGCCTGCGCAAGACGCTCGCGCGGATGGGCATCAGCGCGGTCGCGAGCTACATCGGCGGC
>JBBQRZ010000040.1:0-16451 GCA_038214255.1 Candidatus Limnocylindrales bacterium | reverse complement strand
CCGCGGCCCGCGCCCCCCCCCCACCTCCCCGGGGCGGGGGGGGGGCGGGGGCGGCCCCCCCCGGGCCTCTTGGGGCCCCCCCCCCACCCCGCGGGGGGCCCCGCCGCCCCCGCCGCGCCCACGGCCGAGTCCACCCGTGAGGTCCCGGTCCAGGTCAACGGCAAGCTGCGCGACAAGCTCCTCGTGCCCGCCCACATCGCCCCGGCCGAACTCGAGGCCGCGGCCCTGGCGAGCCCGAAGATCGTGGCGCTGCTCGCGGGACGGACTCCCGACCGCGTCATCGTGGCCGGCGGTGTGAGGCTCGTGAACATCGTCGTGCGCGAGGCGTGAACACCGCACCTTCCGGCATCCGGCTCGGAGCACTCTGCTGGAACCAATACACGGACTGGCCCAGCCTGCTCGAGGCGGGCGTGCGCGCCGACCGGTTGGGGTACGACACGCTGTGGACGTGGGACCACCTCTACCCGATCGTGGGCTCGGACGCGGGGCCGATCTTCGAGGGCTGGCTGACGCTCGCGGCCTGGGCCCAGGCGACCGAGCACGTCCACGTCGGACTCATGGTAGGCGCGAACACGTTCCGCGAACCGGCGCTGACGGCGAAGATGGCGACGACCCTTGACCACATCTCGAACGGTCGGGCGATCCTCGGCATCGGGGCCGCCTGGTTCGAGACCGAGCACGTCGCGTATGGGCTCCGGTTCGGTGACGGATTCCCCGAACGGCTGCGCTGGTTGGGCGAGGCCCTGCTGATCATGCGCGGCATGCTCCATGGCGAGCGCCCGACCGCGACCGGGCCGCGCTACGCGGCGAAGGCGGTCCGCAATGAACCGCTCCCGATCCAGGAGCGCTTGCCGCTGCTCATCGGCGGGGACGGCGAGCAGGTGACCCTCAAGCTCGTCGCAAGGTTTGCCGATGCCAACAAC
This sequence comes from Candidatus Limnocylindrales bacterium, assembly GCA_038214255.1. GTDB lineage: Bacteria > Chloroflexota > Limnocylindria > Limnocylindrales > CSP1-4 > SPCO01. The sequence continues at coordinate 15,528 of JBBQRZ010000040.1, read as the reverse complement.
GTCGGCGGCGGGATCGAGAACGTGCGACGCAAGGAGGCCATCCTCCTCCAGCACTGCGAGACTGTTGGACGCGACCCGGCCGAGATCGAGCGAACGACCGGTGTCGGCACCGTCGTCATCCGCGATTCGCGCGCGGAGGCGGAGCGGGTGCAGCGCGAGATCTTCGAGCGCAATGGCCTGGCGTCTCTTTGGAACGGCCAGCCGGTCGGCACGCCCGAGGACGTGGCCGAGAAGCTCGCCCCGTTCCCCGAGATCGGCTACCGGCACCTCATCGCCGGGTTCCCCGGGCCGCACGACGAGGAGTCGATGACGCGCTTCGCGACCGAGGTCCGCCCGATGCTCGAGCGCGCCTGACTTAGTCGCAATGACCCTGGGGCGCGCCCGGGCGGGGCAATGCTCGGCCGACCCGGACCGATCCGCCCGTCCATTCGGCGAGTCGCGGCAGTCAGTTCGGGGCAGCCTCGACGGTGACCTCAGTCTCGAGCCCGGACTCGCCGGTGGCCCGCGCGCGAGCGCGGTGCCGGGCGGCTTTAGCACGGTTGCCGCACGTCGCCATGTCGCACCAGCGCCGCCGGCCTGTCCGCGAGGTGTCGTAGAAGACGAAGCGACAGGTGTCGTCGGCACAGATGTGGATCCGCTCGGGGTGGCCGCCCGTCAGCTCGCGCACGAGCGGGTCGGCGAGACGCGCCAGCGCGTCGTCGATCGGATCGCCGACGTGGCGGTGGTCGACACTCACGCCGTCCGGTGCCGGCACGAGCTCGATGACCTGGCGCGCATGGAGCGCGCGGTTCACGGTGTCGAGCGAGCCATCTCGGGGCACTCGTTGCTCCACGATCGAATCGGCGACCTCGCGGAGCGCGGCGCGCAGGCGATGCACCCGAGACAGATCGCGCGCCGCGACGTCCGGACGCTCCCCAGCTGCCACCCGGATGCGGTCGGCGCCCTCGGCGTGGATGACGCCTCGATCGACGAACCAGGCGAGCACGTCGGCCAGCGTCGGCAGCCGCTCGAGCGGGAAACCATTCTCCCGGTCGTCGGTGTTCAGGAAGTCGAAGGTGTCGTCGAGACGGACGTCGTGCGCATGGCCCACGTTAACGGCCGAAGGTACGTGCGTTGTCATGACGATAACCACTCTATACGAGTTGACAGGTTACGCGCAAGGGATTACAGTTCAGCAGTAACCGATAAGCACTGAAAGAGCGGTTACGCAAGTAGCCTGGGAGGCCGGACATGGAAGTCATCGTCATGCTCATCGTCCTGGTCGTCGGAGTGGCGTCCCTGGACCTTAGCGCGTTCCGTTGGGGCGCGGATTCGCGGGCCCAGATGCCCGACGATCACCAGCGCTGAAAAGAGGCCGGCCTCATGCAGTCGTATTACACATTCCTTGCTCTCGAGCTCGCGAACGAGCGCATCCACGAGGCTGATCGAGAGCGTCTCGCCCACCTCGCCCAGGCGGCTCGACCCGGGCGTCCCTCGCTCGCCCGCCAGGGGATGGGTCTGGTTGCGCGACTCGTCGAGCCCGTCGTGGCGGCGATCGCCCGGAAGATCGACAGCTACCGGTCCGACGAGGTGACCCAGCAGCAGGCCTCCACGGAGTAGGCTGACGCGGCATGGACCGCACCGACGCTCCAAGGGCAACCGCGGCGGTGTCGTGGGGGCCCGAGCGGATCGATCTGTTCACGGTGGATGAGGCCGGTGGTCTCACCCACCGTTTCTTTGTGTCCGGAACCTGGTCCGACGAAGTGGCCCTGGGCGGGTCGCTGGTGTCGGCGCCCGTTGCCACGGCGTGGGCCGTGGATCGACTCCAGGTCTTCGCGATCTTCGATGACGGCGCCCTCTGGAACCGCTACTGGGACGGCGAGTCGTGGCATCCCTGGGAGTCGCTCGGCGGCGACCTGACGGGCACCCGGACCGCATCGTCCTGGAGCGCGGATCGCATCGACGTCTTTGCCCCGGGGCGCGTCGGCGGCACGTGGCACCGCTGGTGGGACGGGACGCGCTGGGTCGATTGGGAGCGGCTGTAGTCCGCTCGTTGCCCTCGAGATAAGCCGCAGCTAAGCGCCCATCGCTACGGTTCGGGACGACGTCTCGCCGCGTCGGGAAGTGCCCCCCTACGTGGCGAGACGTCGCGTCGACGCCTACGCCGAACCACGATCCACCCGCCGGCGGAGCGTGACGTGGAACCGACCACGACCCCCTGGCGAACACTCGAAGCCCCGACCGAAGTGCCGCCTGCCGCCGATGGCCCGCCGAGCGCGCCCTCGCGCTCGGCGATGATCCGGATCGTCGCGGCCGGCGCTGCGGCGGTCGCCTGTGGGACGCTCGCGTTCGTCCTCGCCGTGGGCGATGGGAGCGGCGGTGTCGTGGTCGGTGGCAGCGGCACGCCCGGCTTCTCCCTCGAGCCCGGCGCGTCCGCCCCGGCGACAGCAGGCCAGCCGGGCAGCGAAGTCGTCGCCGAGATCGTGGGCGCCGTCGCGAACCCGGGCCTCTTCCGCCTGCCGGCCGGTTCGCGGGTCGGCGATCTCATCGCGGCCGCCGGCGGGTACGGGCCGCGCGTGGACACCGGCCGTGCCGAGCGCGACCTGAATCTCGCGGCGGCCCTGCGCGACGGAGACCACCTATACGTCCCGTCGCGCGACGAAGCGGTCTCGTCGACAACGTCCAGCCGTCCGGTTCCGAGCGGGGCGGCGAGTGGCGGCGGAGTTCCGGGCGCGCCGATCGACCTGAACACAGCCACCGCCGCCGAGCTCGACGCGCTGCCGGGCATCGGGCCGGCGACGTCGGCGAAGATCCTGGCGGCTCGCGAGGAGGCCCCGTTCTCGCTGGTCGACGACCTGCGCACGCGCGGCCTCGTCGGTCAGAAGGTGTTCGAGAAGATCCGCGAGCTCGTCACGGTCCCCTGACGTGCCCAGGAGCGGCTGGCTCGCGGTCGGTGCGATCGCCGGGTCGCTGGCCCTGGGGAATGCAGGCGGCCGATGGCCGGCGATCGTCGCCGTTGCCGTCCTCGCGTTGCTCGCCGCCAGCCTGTGGACACCACCAGGATCCAGGCCGGTGGTGCGCATCGTTCTCATCGGGCTTCTCGCGATCTCGCTGCGACTCACGTTTCTGCCCTCGGACGCGGCAGCGGTGACGGCGCCCGATGGCCACGGGCCGTGGACGATGGTCGTCGAGTCGATCGGCTCGCCGCGCGACGGCCGGCAGGTCGCGACCCTGCGCTCCGAGGACGCCGCGACGGCCGATCTGCAGCTCGCCGCGACCCTGCCCGCCTATCCGGCGGTCGCGCCAGGCGACGTGGTCGTCGTGAGCGGGCGGCCGAGGGCCCGACCCGACTCGCCGTTCGGTCAGTACCTGGCCCGGATCGGCGCGTGGGGGACCCTGGAGGCGGACCGCCTGACCGTTCAACCGAGACCCTGGGACCCGGGGCGCGGCCTCGAACGCCTGCGCCGAGCCGTCGGGGACGCGCTGGCGAAGGTGCTTCCCGAACCCGAGGCCGGCCTGGCGGCCGGCATCCTCGTGGGACTTCGCGATCGGGTCGATCGCGACGTGGCGGCGGCGTTCACGACCGCCGGTGTCAGCCACGTCGTCGCGATCTCGGGCTGGAGCATCGCGATCGTCGCTGCGGCCATCGCGTCGATGGCGGGTCGGATCGATCGTCGCCGGCGCGCCCTCGTCACGGCCATCGCGATCGCCGCCTACATCGCGTTCGCGGGTGCCTCGCCGTCGGTACTGCGGGCGGGCGCGATGGCGGGGGTCGTATTGATGGCGCGCGAGTCCGGGCGCGCGAGTCGGGCCGCGGTCGCGCTCGGGTGGGCCGCGACGCTCCTGCTCATCGCGGACCCGCGCCTGATCGGCGACGCCGGTTTCCAGTTGTCCAGTCTCGCCACCGCGGGGCTCATCGCGTGGGCGACGCCGACGACGGCCTGGACCGAGCGGGTCACGCGGGGACGACTGCCCGGCTGGCTGTCCGAGAACCTCGGCGTCTCGCTCGCGGCCCAGGCCGCGACGTTGCCGGTCGTCCTTGCCTCCTTCGGACGGCTCGCCCTGGTCGCTCCGGCGGTGAACCTGGTCGTCGTGCCGATCGTCGCGCCCGCGATGGCGGCCGGGTTGCTCGCACTCGCGGGTGGACTGCTGGTCGGCATCGGACTGCCGACGTGGCTGGGCGCGATCCTCGCTGCCCCGGGCTGGGTCGGGTTCCGACTCATGATCGCGATCGTCGACGTCGGGGCGGCGGTTCCGTTTGCGAGCATCACGCTCGAGCCGGCCGTCGCGACCGCGCTCGCGATCGCTCTCACCGCCGGTGGCGCCATCGCGGTCGTCCTCGGGCGCGGGCGGCTCGCCGCGAAAGCCGCGGCGCGCGGCATTTCGCGACTCGAGGCGACCGCGGCGGTTACCAGCGGCTCAACGCGCGAGCCATCGAGCCGAGCGACCCAACCGACCCGGCATGCCCTCGCGGCTCGCCTCGCGATCGGTGCCTTGACCACGACGGTCATGGTGACCGCGGCCGTGGCCATCACCCGGCCGCCCGGCGTGGCTCGCGTCGTCGTCCTCGACGTCGGCCAGGGCGATGCGATCCTCGTGGAGGGCTCGCACGGCGGTCGGCTGCTGGTCGATGGCGGCCCCGACCCCGGGCGCCTGCTCGTCGCCCTCGACCGGCGGGTCCCACCGTGGGATCGGCAGATCGATGTGCTGATCCTGTCCCATCCGCACGAGGATCATGTCGCCGGCCTCGCCCAGCTGCTCGATCGATATCGGGTCGGGCGGGTGTTCGAGCCCGGGATGGTCGGCCCGGGACCCGGGTACGCGGCGTGGGCGGACCGGCTGGGCCGGCCCGGCGCCCCGGGCAACGGCTCGCTGGCCGCCGGGGACCGGCTAGCGGTGGACGAGATCGACCTTCGCGTCCTGTGGCCGATCCGTGGGCAGGTACCGCGCACGCCACCGGACGGCGGAACCGGCATCAACAACGTCTCGATCGTCCTGCTGGGTCAGGTCGGTCGGCGCCGGTTCCTGCTGGCCGGCGACGTCGAGCAGGACATCGATCCGGCCCTGCTGGCGAGCGGACTTCCGCACCTCGACCTGCTCAAGGTCGCCCACCATGGTTCGAAGACCGCGACGACCCAGGCGTTCGTCGACGCGGTTCGCCCGCGCATCGCGGTGGCTTCCGCCGGCACGGGCAACCCCTATGGGCACCCGGCGCGCTCGACCCTCGATCGGCTGGCGGCAGCGGGCGCCCGGGTCCTGCGCACGGACCGCGATGGCTCCGTGACGATCGCCTTCGAAGCGGCGGGCCCGACGGTCCGGACCGAACCCCGCCCGGGCGCCGACATTCCCCCGTCCGTGACCGCCTGGCCCGCCGGGCCGGTGGCGTTCGTCTGCTCGATCACCGCCCGACCGGCTGGACGGACCCTTGGCTCGACGGCCCGGTCGCCCGCGCCGGCCCCGCCGAGCGCCCGGCCCTCGCCCGCCTCGACCGGGCCGGCCACCACCTTCGGGTACCATCGGCCCGATGACGGTCCCCGGGCGAGTGGCAGCCGCTGCCCTGCTCTGCTCCCTCGATCCCCCACCCTGGTTCGTCGCGCACGCCCGCGCCGTCGCCGAGGTCGCCGGCTGGCTGGCGATGCGCATCGAGGCCCGGGGCGTCGCGGTGAATCGATCGCTCGTGGAGGCGGCGGCGTTCCTCCACGACGTCGACAAGATCCTGCCTGCCGACGATCCGGCCCGCGATCTCCCCCACGGCGAGGGCTCGGCCGCGTGGTTGACCCGTCGTGGCCATCCTGAGCTGGCACGGGCCGTCGACGCCCATCCGGTGACTCGCCTCGTGGACGGCGACGCGTACCGCCGCTGGGCCGCGTTGGCGAGCCGGGAGGAGCGCATCGTCGCTTACGCGGACAAGCGCGGCGGGCAACGCCTCGAGACGATGGCCGAACGCTTCGCCTCATGGCGCCGGCGCTACCCCGGCTCCTGGGATGAGCACACCTGGGAGGCGGTCACCGCCCGCGCGCTGCGGCTGGAGGCGGATGTCTGTCGCGCCGCCGGGGTCGCACCGGAAGGGATCCATCGCCTGGCCTGGACCGGCGCGGCGCTGCGAGCGGCCCGCTCCCGGGCTGCCGCCTGATGGTCCCGCTCCTCTACGTCTGGGGCGACGACGACCTGGTCGCCGCGCGGCTCGTCGCGCGCTTCGAGGCGAAGCTCGCCGCCGATGCTGGCGCGCCGCTCGAGCGCTGGGACCTGCGTGCAACGCTCCCGACCGCGGCCGAGGATGCGGGCCGTCTTCACGAGCGACTCGCCACCTCCGCGATGTTCGGCGGCGGCACCCTGGCGATCGTCACGAACCCCGGGGTCCTGGTCCGCAGCAACGCCGATCGCGACACCGTCCTCGAGGCGATCGCGACGATGGCGCCCGGCAATGCGCTCGTGGTCCTGGAGGCGACGCGATCGGGCGCGAAGGGCCCCGGGTCGACGCGCCTCGCAAAGGCCGTCGATGGCGCCGGCGGCCGGATCGTCGCAGCCGTCGCTCCGAACCCGTCGGGAGTCGGTGCCTGGATCGAGCGCGAGGCGCGCGAACGGGGCGTGGCCCTGGCGCCGGGAGCCGCACGCGAGCTCGCCGACCGACTCGGCAGCAGGGTGACCGAGAACGACGTGGAACGCCGGCACCTGACCCGCATCGCCACGATGGAGCTCGACAAGCTGGCGCTGCGCCGCGCCGCGGACGGGCAACCGATCTCCCGCCAGGACGTCCTGGACCTCGTCGCGGAGACGACGCCGTCGTCCATCTGGGCGCTGACCGACGCGGTAGGCAAGCGGCAACGCGTCGAGGCCCTCGACGCCCTCGGTCGCGTCGTTGAGACGGCCCCCGAACCGGTCCTGCTCGTGGTCCTTCACCGGCGCGTCGTGGAGTTGCTGGAGCTCGGCGATCGGCTCGCGAGCGGCGAGGCCCTGCCGGCGGCGGCCCACGCGATGGGCATCAAGAGCGAATTTCGGGCCAGGACCCTGGCCGCGCAGGCGCGCCAGTGGCGGACGGACGAGCTGTCGGCGGCGCTCGCGGGGCTGGTCGAGCTCGACGCTGCCGTCAAGGGCGTCCCGGGTTCGGAGGTAGGTGACGCTCAGCGCCGGCTGGCCTTCACGCTCTGGGTCGCCGACCACACGACCGCGATGCGGCCGGCAAGGTGAGGGTCGCGGGAAGCGGCGTCGGCCCCGGCTGACCCCGGGGACCGACGGCCGGCTCAGGCCGTTATTCGGCGGACGACCAGGCCTGCTCCTGAACGACGAGATCGCTCTCGATGGCAAAGACGCAGCGGCCTTCGCCGAGATCGAGCAGCTCGATCAGGTCGGGATCGATGTACAGCTGGGAGCAGTCCTCGCACAGGCCACCGGGGATCGCGAAGCACAGCCGCTCGCTCCGATCGGGCAGCCGGAACGTCGTGTCGAACCGGGTCGTGATGAGCCGGTGGTCACAAGTCGGGCAACGATCTCGGGTAGCGGACATGCGATGGGTCGCCTCTGCGTGGATCGATGACCCAGCGGGCCATCGGCAAGGCGATGCTAGGTCGCACCACGCGCGAGTCGGCATGACCCGACGGTACCCCGGTCCCCCGTACCGCCGCGCTCTTGCGCCCGGAGCCGCCAACCCGGCCCGCGCCGCCCGAGCAGCCCGCTACTGGACGGAGAGGATGGTCCTGGCTTCGGACCAGTGCTTCTCGAGCCCGTAGTACTCGCGCTCGGGCGGCGTGAAGACGTGGACGACGACCGAGCCAAAGTCGAGCAGCACCCAGTGCGAGGCCGGCGTCCCCTCGCGGCCGATCGGTCGCGTCTTCTCGTCGCGAAGCGAGGACACGATCCCGTCGGCGATCGCGTCGAGCTGCCGCTCCGACCCGCCCGAGCAGATGACGAAGTAGTCGGCGATCGTCGTGAGCGGCGTCAGATCGAGCAGCACGATCTCGGCCGCCTTCTTGTCCTCAGCGAGCTCGACGATGCGGCGGGCGAGATCGAGCGGCGGACGCTCATTTGCCGGCGCGGGCGCGGCGCGCCGAGGCAATCCGTCGGCACTCGGGGCGTGGCCCACGGCATCGACGCCGCGCGGCACGGGTTCGGTCACGTTCGATCGGTCCTCCCTGGGTCGTGGTAGAGGGCATGGTCGCCGATATAGGCGGCGACCGCGTCCGGGACGAGGTAGCGCAGCGACCGGCCCGCCGCGGCACGCGCCCGGATCTCCGAGGCCGACAGGCGCATCCGCGGCCCGTCGAGGAACACGACCTGCGCCGTGGTCGCCGGAAACATTCGCCCGAGCAACCCGGCGTCGGCCTGCGGGAATCCGTCCCGCGGCGCGATCACGAGCGTCGCCAGCTCGAGCACGCGCTCGGGCTCATGCCAGGTGGGCAGCTCGGCATACGCCTCGGCGGAGATGATGAAGGCGAGTCGCTGCGCCTGGCCGGATCGGAGCGCGCTGAGCGTATCCACGGAATACGACGGCCCGGCGCGATCGATCTCGATCCGGCTCGTCGCGAAGCCGGGGTTGTCCGCGATCGCCGCCTCGACCATCGCGAGGCGGTCGGCTGCGGCCGTGATGGGTCGGTCGCGCTTGTGGGGTGGCTCACCGGCCGGGATGAACAGCACGCGCTCGAGGCCCAGCGTATCGCGGGCCGCCTCGGCGACGGCGAGGTGCGCGACGTGGACCGGATCGAAGGTGCCGCCGAACACGCCGAGCGCCCCACGCAGGTCCGCGTCAGGAGCCGCCGTCACGCATCCTCCCAGGGCAGCGGCTCCCATTCCAGTTCGGTCCCGCCGAACCGCACGAGATCGCCGGGCCCGACGCCGGCCCGCCGGAGCTCGGCCTCGATCCCGAGCCGGCCCAGATCTCGCTGGAATCGCTCGGCGGATTCCTCGACGTCGAAGTTCGTCTGGGCCGCGATCCGCTCGATCCGCTTGCCCCGGACCCGGAACGCCCCATCCGCGTCGCGCTCGACGACGAACCCGTCGCCCATGTCGTCGATCCGATGCACGACGACGCCGGAAGGATCGGGTGGCTCGGCGAGCTCCTCGGCCGTCGGCAACAGGCTGGCGACGCGGGCACGGAACGGAGCCAGCCCCACCCCGGTCGACGCGGCGATCGCCAGCGCGTCGACGCCTTCGGCCGCACGTGCCTGCTGGAACGCCGGCCACGCCTCGAGCGCGGCTGGCAGGTCGAGCTTGTTGAACGCGACGAGCATCGGCTTCTCGAGCAGCGCGGGATCATGCGCCCGCAGCTCCTCGCGGATGACGTCGTAATCCCAGGCGGGGTCCCGCGCTGCGCCGTCGACGACGTGGACGAGGATCCGGGTTCGCTCGACGTGGCGCAGGAACGCGTGCCCCAGCCCGGCTCCGGCGCTCGCTCCCTCGATCAGCCCGGGCACGTCCGCGATCGTCGGGCGTCGTTCGTCCTCGACGCCCAGATCCATGACACCCAGGTTCGGTTCGAGCGTCGTGAATGGATATTCGGCGATCTTGGGGCGGGCCGCCGTGACCGCGGCCAGGATGGTCGACTTGCCGGCATTCGGCAGGCCCACGAGGCCGACGTCCGCGATGAGCCGTAGCTCCAGGCGAAGCCAGTGTTCCGCGCCCGGCTCGCCTTTCTGTGCGTGCTTGGGTGCCTGATGCGTCGGGCTCTTGAAGTGGGTGTTGCCAAGGCCCCCGCGACCGCCCTTGGCGACGAGAGCCTCCTGGCCGACCGTGACGAGATCGGCGAGCAGCTCGCCAGTCTCGTCGTCATGGACGGCCGTGCCGGGCGGCACCTCGAGGATGAGATCGTCGCCCGCCTTTCCGTGACGGCGCGCGCGGGTCCCACGCCCGCCTGGTGTGGCCTTGAAATGGTGGCGGTTCTGGAAGTCACGGAGCGTCGTCTGGCCGGCATCGACGCGCAGGCGGACCGAGCCCCCGCGTCCGCCGTCACCGCCATCGGGGCCGCCGCGGGGCACGTGTGCCTCCTGGCGGAAGGTCGCGGCTCCGTCACCACCATCGCCCGCGCGGACCCAGATCTTCACGCGGTCGAGGAACATCAGGGCCATTCTCGCACGGGCCCCGGCGACAGCTGAGGCGCCCCCCGAACCGGAGGGGGGAGGGCGCGACCTACAGGTAGCCGAGCGGGTTGACGCGCTCGCCGCCGTTCCAGATCGGGCCGCGCCAGACCTCGAAATGGAGGTGCGAGCCGGTGGCGTTCCCGGTGGCGCCCATGCGCCCGACACGTTGGCCGCGATCGACTTGCTGCCCACGACCGACCGACACGCTCGACATATGGTTGTACGTCGTCGACAGCCCCGAACCGTGGGCGATCCATACCTGGTAGCCGCCGCCGTTGTCCTTCCAGCCGGCGTAGGTCACCGTGCCGCCCGCCGCCGCCCAGATCGGGTCGCCGGTCGAGCCGTCGAGGTCGATCCCGAAGTGGCCGTAGTGGTAGTACTGGCTGATGTGGTGGCTGGTCGTGGGCCACTGGAATCCGCCGCCGTTGTAGGTCCGGGGCGGACGCGACGACCCGACGCTTGGAGCGCCACCGACGGGATGGCGAGGCGAGGACGACTTGGTCGGCGCCCGCACGGCCCTCGGCGTCGCGATCGGCTTGCCGTTGGCACCCGGGAGCACGAGGATCTGGCCGACGACCAGGTTCTGGTCCTCGAGGCCATTCGTGGTGACGATGTCCTGGGCGCTGACCTTGTAGCGCGCTGCCAGGCTCGCGAGGGTGTCGGTCGCCAGCACCTCGATCACGAGGCCATTCACGGGCGGGATCTTGATCCGCTGGCCGAGGTGGAGGTCGTCCTTGCTCTTGAGGTTGTTCGCCCACCAGAGGGTCATCATCGAGACGTGGAACCTGGCAGCGATGCCGGTCAGAGTGTCGCCCGACCGGACCTTGTAGGTGCGCATGAGGTCGCGCCCGTCGGCGACCGAGGTGTTGACCGCGACCGGCTTGAGCAGCGTGCCGTCCTCGAGGAACGGGCCTTCGACAGCGGTCGGAGCCGGCGCGGCGATGCCGCCGGGCCCTCCGTCCATGGACGACGGATCCGTGACGCGCGACTGCGTGGGGCGCTGGGCCGCCGTCGGGTCGTATGCGGCCTCGACCGAACCGATCCCGTTCGATCCGGCCGAGCCACCCACGACCAGGCGCGACGCAGGGCCATTGCCGATCGTTCCACCCGTGGCACCGCCGCGAACGGCCGGGGCGACGCTCAGGACCGAGGCGCCCAGCAGGATGCTCGCGGCGGCCAGCGCCACTGTCCGCTCATGGCCGAGTCGGTTGAGGTACGACAGGGCGGCAGCGAAACGCAGGGTCATCGGCTTACGCTTGGGATGGGCTCGGCGGACGGCTCGCGCCGACGTCGCTGCCGCGCCGAAGCCCGTGCGCACGTGGCGTGCGGCAGTCAGGCTGCGGCGTTGCAGGATGGTCGCGGGGTCCGTCCTCGGGCTCGAGGGTCGGCGCAGCCGTCCGATGACGCGCTGAACGTCGACCGACGCATTGAGCAATACGGTCTCCTGGCGTGAGGACGGTCCCAAACTTGGGGAAGCGAGATTGGGGGTAAAGCGGACCGTCCGGGGGTCGCGGTATCGAGCTGGGGGTCTCTTCTTCGCGGCCGCGCCCGATTTCTCCGGGCCTACGACATCGGGCGGAACCGTAACACGGTCATCACGAACGGCGCAAACAAGGTTGCGGCCGCCGAGGTTGCGACCGGCGCGTCAGGCGTCGAGGCTCTTCGTCAGCGTCGAGAGGAACTGGGCGTTGTTTTCCGTCTTCGAGAGGCGATTGAGCAGGATCTCGATCCCTTCGTTGGCCCCGACGGCGGAGAGCATCCGTCGCATCGTCCAGACCATCTTAAGGGTGCCCTCCTCGAGCAGGAGCTCCTCGCGTCGCGTGCCCGAGCGCTGGACGTCGATCGACGGGAAGATCCGCTTCTCGGCGAGCTTGCGGTCGAGGATGAGCTCCGAGTTGCCGGTGCCCTTGAATTCCTCGTTGATGACGTCGTCCATCCGCGAGCCCGTGTCGACCAGGCACGTGCCGATGATCGTGAGCGAGCCGCCTTCCTCGATGTTCCGCGCCGCACCGAAGAAGCGCTTGGGCGGATAGAGGGCGATCGGGTCGAGGCCACCCGACAGCGTCCGCCCGGACGGCGGCAGGGCCAGGTTGTAGGCCCGGGCGAGGCGAGTGATCGAGTCGAGCAGGATCACGACATCGCGGCCGGTCTCGACCTGGCGCTTGGCGATCTCGAGCGCCATCTCGGCCACGTGGGTGTGGTTCTCGGTCGGCTCGTCGAAGGTCGAGGAGATGACCTCGCCCTTGACGCTGCGGCGCATGTCCGTGACCTCCTCGGGACGCTCGCCGATGAGCGCGACCATGAGCAGGATCTCGGGATAGTTCGCGCTGACGCCGTTCGCGATCTGCTTGAGCAGCATCGTCTTTCCGGCCTTGGGTGGGCTGACGATGAGCGCGCGCTGACCCTTGCCGATCGGGTTCACCAGGTTGATCAGGCGCTGGCTCAGGTTCTTCGGGTCCGTCTCGAGGTTGATCAGGACGTCGGGATGGACCGGTGTCAGGTCGGCGAAGATCGGCCGGCGTCGGGCGGTATCGGTGTCGACGCCGTTGACCGAGTCGACCCGGAGCATGCCCCAGTACTTCTCCGCATCCCGCGGAGCGCGGACGGCTCCGGAGATCCGGTCGCCGATGCGCAGGCCGAACCGTCGGACCTGGCTGGAGCTGACGTAGACGTCCTCGGGGCTGGGCAGCAGGCCGTGGCGACGCATGAACCCGAAGCCCTCGTCGACGATGTCGAGGATGCCGGTCGCGTACGCGTGGCCGGCTCGCTCGGTCTGGCGCTGCAGGATGCTCTCGACGAGATCGTCCTTGCGCTCGGCGCTTGCGGGCTCGATCTCGAGGTCGCGCCCGACCTCGCGCAGCTCGGTCACGCTCATCTCGCGCAGATCGCTGATGTCGAGGTCGTTCCGCTCGCGAGCGGCTTCGAGCTCTTGCTGCTCCTCGAACTCGCTGACGGGAGCGCGGTAGGTGGATTGGGTGCGCCGGCGGGGCCGGCGGTTACGTTGGCGTTGGTCGGGGCTGGGTCCGGGCATCTTGGGCGGGGTCACCTGCGGGTGAGGGGAAGCGGGACGGTCCGAGGGCCGATTGGCCGAGGGTCCGGTTCGCATGAAAGGCCGAGCGGGCCGTGCGCGCGGAATCGCTTCCGCAGCGGGGTGCCGGTCGGGACGCTCGGAGCATAGACGGTCGCACGGCCTGCCGTCAACGGGTTTGCCGCGGCTGGTGGCCCCACGGAGAATCCGGCCGGGTGACGAAGGTATGCTGCCGATCGTGGAAATCGGGACGACCGCGGTGTGGACCTGCTGCCGGTGACGGGGAGCGGGACGGTCCCAGGGCCGGATTCAGCCACATGACGGGCAGACTGGCGGATCTCGTCGTCGTCGTCACCGGCTCCACCGGCATCGCGGCCGCGGCTGCGCATCGCGCCGCGGAGGAAGGCGCCTCGGTCTTCGTCGTGTCGCGCGACCCCGACCACGCCCGCGGCCTTGCCGACGCCGTCGGCGGGGCGTGGGCCGGTGCCGACCTGACCGTGGAAGCGGAGGTGGACGCGGCGTTCACGGCGGTGCTGAACCGTCATGGCCGGATCGACGGCCTCCTGTCGGTCGCCGGCGGGAGCGGCCGTCGATTCGGCGACGGACCGCTCCACGAGCTCAGCGCCGAGGGCTGGGACCGGACCATCGAGCTGAACCTGCGCAGCCAGGCGCTGGTGGCCCGAGCCGTGACCCGAGCGATGCTTGACCAGCCGCCGCGCAGCACCCGCGAAACGGTGGCCGCCGCCGCGGTCGCCGGGGAGGCCGACGCCGCCGGATCGCTGACCCGCGGATCGATCGTGCTCGTCTCGAGCGTCCTGGCGACCCGGCCGGTCCCGGAGCTCTTCGCAACGCACGCGTACGCTGCCGCGAAGGGCGCGATCCTCTCGCTCGCGACCACCATGGCGGCGGCGTACGCACCCGCGGGCATCCGCGTCAACGTCCTCGCCCCGGGCCTCACCGCCACACCGATGGCGCAGCGGGCCGCGGACGACCCGGTGACCGCGGAGTTTGCCCGTCGCAAGCAACCACTCGTCGGGGGCCTTCTTGCGGCCGACGACGTGGCCCACGCGGCGGTCTACCTGCTCTCCGACGAGTCGCGCGGCGTGACCGGCCAGGTCCTGGCGGTCGATGGCGGTTGGTCCGTCACGAACGCCGCCGCGGGGGCCTAATGATCCCGACCATCGCCACGGTCGACGTGGCCGTGGTCGGCGCTGGTTCGGCCGGGTCGACGGCGGCGATCGCCGCGGCTCGCTCGGGCGCGAGCGTCCTGCTCATCGATCGCCTGCCGTTCCTCGGCGGCACGAGCACCGCGGTCCTCGACACCTTCTACGGCTTCTACACGCCGGGCTCGAACGCGCGCAAGGTCGTCGGCGGCATCGCGGACGACGTCGTGACTGCCCTGCGCGGCCTCGGTCCCGTCGTCGAACGGCCCAACACCTACGGGGCGGGCACGGGTGTGACGTACCTCGCCGAGCACCTGAAGGTCGCCTGGGAATCGCTCGTCACCGGGGCGGGTGCCCGTCCGTTGCTCCATGCGGTCGTCCAGGACGCCGAAATCCGCGATGGTCGGGTCGAAGCGGTCATCGTGGCAACCAGGGCCGGGCTCGCCCGGGTAGCCGCCACGGCCTTTGTCGATGCGTCCGGCGACGCCGACCTGTGCGCGTTCGCCGGCTTCGGCTACGAGACGGCCGGCGAGCTCGACCCGGCCCAGACGCTCACGACGACGTTCCGGATGGTCAACGTGGATCACGACCGGCGGCGCACCGTCTCGAAGGCCCACTTCCACGCGCTGATGGTCGAGGCAGCCGAGTCGGGTGCGTATGACCTGCCGCGGCGCGAGGGCAGCGATCACATCACGCCGATCGTGGGCATGACGGCGACGATCATGACCCGGCTCGACTCCTACCGCCGGTCGGCCGACGGCCGGATCGTCAACGCCATCGATCCGTGGTTCCTCACCGAGGCCGAGATCGCCGGGCGTCGCCAGGCGCTGGAGTACGTCCGCTTCCTCGTCGACAAGGTGCCGGGCTACGAGCGCGCGTCGCTCGTGGCGCTCGGTACCCAGATCGGCGTGCGCGAGACGCGGCGGGTCCACGGCGACTACCGGCTCACCCGCGAGGACGTCCTTTCGGCTCGCACCTTCGCCGATGCGATCGGGTTATGCGGTGCCCCGATCGAGGACCATCACGCCGGGACGGACACGGCGTGGGAGTACCTGCCCGATGGCCAGGCGGTCGGGATCCCCTATGCGTCGCTGGTCGTCCGCGACGCCGCCAACGTCCTCGTCGCCGGACGCTGCTTCAGCGCCACGCACGACGCCCATGCCTCCGTTCGCTCGATGGCCCAGTGCATGGCGATGGGCCAGGCCGCCGGCACGGGCGCAGCGATGGCAGTCGCCGCCGCCCGCGACCCGCGCGAGCTGTCGATAGCGGCGATCCAGGACCGGCTGCG
>JBBQRZ010000039.1:0-17056 GCA_038214255.1 Candidatus Limnocylindrales bacterium | reverse complement strand
GCCGCCGCCGTCTTCGCCCACCGCGATGCCGCGTTCGCGGGCGAACTTGAGGATGCTCGCGATCCGGGCGTGCGCGTACTGGACGTAGTAGACCGGGTTCTCGTTCGACTGCTTCTTCGCCAGCTCGATGTCGAAGTCGATCTCGGTCGTCATCGCGCGCGAAGCGAAGAACCAGCGTGCCGCGTCGACCCCGACCTCGTCGAGCAGCTCATCGAGCGTGATGAACTCGCCGGCCCGCTTCGACATGGACACCTCGACCCCGTCGCGAACGAAGCGCACCCAGGAATAGAGCAGGATCTGGACCGCCTCGCGATCGTAGCCCATTGCCTCGGCCGCATTGCGGACGCGAGCGACCGTCCCGTGGTGGTCCGCGCCCCAGATGTAGATGAGGTGATCGAAGCCGCGGCTGAACTTCTCGGTGACGTAGCCGATGTCGGCGGCGAAATAGGTCGGCCGGCCATCGGAGCGGTAGATGACCCGATCCTTGTCGTCGCCGAACGCGGTCGAGCGGAACCACAGTGCGCCGTCCTGCTCGAAGAGGTGTCCGTGTTCGCGGAGGCGCTCGACGGCGCGCTCGACCCAGCCCTCCTCGTGGAGGCGGGCCTCGCTCGTCCATACGTCGAAATGGACGCCGAGGTGCTCGAGGCTGGACTCGATCCCGACGCGGACCCGCGACGCCGCCCACCGACCGACGACGTCGGCTGGGTCCGCCTCAGGCGCCTCCGCCGCCTGCCAGACCTCGGGCGGCACCTCCCGCGCGAGGTCCTCGACATACGCGCCCCGATAGCCCTCCTCGGGGACCGGTTCGCCACGATGGACGGCCACGACCGAGGCCCCGAGGAGGCTGACCTGCGCGCCCGAATCGTTGAAGTAGTACTCGCGCCTCACGTGCTGGCCGCCCGCCGCCAGCACTCGTGACAGGAGGTCGCCGACGAACGCGCCGCGCGCGTTGCCGATCGTCAGCGGCCCGGTCGGGTTGGCCGAAACGAACTCGACGTTGACCGAGCGCGGGCGAATGGCGTCGACCTGACCCCACGCCCCGGGCGCGTCGAGGATTCCCGCAACCATCGTCTCCAGGGCACGATCGGCGAGTCGAAGATTCAGGAAGCCGGGTGGGGCGACCTCGACCGCCTCGACCGGCGACTCCGGGTGCGTCGAGGCGTCACGAACCAGCTTCGCGGCCAGCAGCGTCGCGATCTCGATCGGCGCCTTGCGATACGGGCGAGCGAGCTTGAGCGCGAGATTGCTGGCAAGATCGCCGTGCTCCGGGTTCGCGGGCCGCTCGACCTCGATGGATGGCGGCGGCTGGTCGTCCGGCCACGCTGGGAGTCCTCCGCTCTCGACAGCGGCATCCCAGGCGCGCTCGATGGCGGCGCGGGCCTGGCGGCGAATGGGCACGGGAGTCACAACGCGACGACCCTCCGGGGTCACGGGGCACGGACCGGGCATCCCATCCTAACGGGCCGGGAACCACCGCCGCGACCCTACCTTGGGTCCGGTGGTCCGGTGGTCCGGCGGCTTCCATCGGTCACGCAAGAGGTGATCCCGTAGCACCGCCGTTCCTCCCAGGACCCTCGGTGCCCAGGCGCACCGCATTCCCCGACCACGAGGTGGGGTCCGCTCGGGTCCGGTGGACTGCGTGTTAATCCAGTGGTACTAGACGCGGCCGACCCGCCGATGCAACGATCGGGCCACTCGGTCGACGAACGGACATTACGGGGGAATTGCCGTCGACCGGCGTCCATCCATCCGGGGCTTGTGGCCTCATTGCTCGGGGACCTTATTCGATGACTGCTCCGAAATCGCAGCGCACTCGCCTCGCACGACGCCTGTCGTGGCTCGTCGTGGTCGGCATGGTCTTCGCCTCGGTGGCGATGCCGGGGGCAGGTTCTGTCCTGGCCGCTGGCCCAGGTGACAACGGGGGCGGACAGCCCGATGGTGGGCCGACATCCGACGTCACGATCGGTAACAGCAAATCCGCCGCGGCCGGCAGCGCCACGATGGGTACCGCGACGATGTTCTGCGACGGCTCGGCCGCCAAGGCATTCACGGGCTCGTTCACGCTCACGAAGAACGTCGATGCCGGATCCACGATTGTCCTGTATCTGGCCGCGAACAACGGCTCGGACGCGACGCCCGCAGGCAACGTCTCCAAGAACTACGTCTCCGTCCCAGTCCACTTGGCCGGTACCTACCCGTTCTCGCTTCCGATCACGCATGCGTTCTCGGCCACGAGCGGCGGCATCCTGATCGTCTTCGCAGTCAACTCCGACAACACGACGGTGATTTCGTCGAGCAAGTCGAACTCCTTGAACTGCACGGAAGCCGCGCCGACGCCCACGCCGACGCCCGTCGTGACCCCGACGCCGACTCCGGTCGTGACGCCGACGCCGACCCCCGTTGTTAACCCCACGCCGACCCCCATGGTTACCGCGACCCCGACCCCGGTCGTCACGCCCACCGCCACGCCTGTGCCCCCGACCGGTGGGGTCGGTGGCATCACCGGCACGCCCAAGCCGCGGGTCACCCTCCCGCCGACCGACACCCTGACGGGCAGCAGCCCGAGCGCTCCCGCGAGCCAGGGCTGGCGGCTCATCCTCCTGGCGCTGGCCGGCCTCCTCGGAGCCGCCCTCGTCCTGACCCCGGCCCACGCTCCCGCCCGGAGCGACCGCCGCCGCTAGGCCGCGGCCCGGCCAACCCCACCCCGGCATCACGCACGGACCGCCGCGACCCACCCGGGTCCGGCGGTCCGGCCGCTTCCACCGTGACGGAACAGAACGCGCCAAGGCGGATGGCTCCGTCACCTCGCAACCACCGGGGTCCCCGAGACCCGGACGGGACGCGTCGCTGTCCGTGGCGCGTCCCGTCCAGTCTCATTTCCGGATCGCTGTCTCCACCCTTTCAACCACGAAATGGTCGCCCGGTGCGACCAGGGTGACCGGCCCCCTGAATCCGGCGGCTCGGACGCTCTCGATGGTGGCTCGGTCGTCGAAGCCCATCTGGAGGTGGGTCAGGAGCACGGCACCTGCCCAGGTCCTTGCCGCCAGGCCTCCGACCGCCGGCCCATCCAGGTGAGCGGCGTCGGACGGCACGGGTCCGGGCCCGAACGACACCTCGGTCAGGATCGTGTCGCCCGGCCGAACGAGCGCGTCGAGGTCCTCGGCCCGCCCGCAGTCGCCCGAGTAGACCAGCCCTGGTCCCTCGACCCCCGCGATCCGAAAGCCGTAGCTGTCCTCCGTGTGGGTCACCCGCGCTGACGTGAGGGCCAGAGGGCCGATCTGGATTGTTCCCTGCCGCAGCGTCTCGATCGCGAGCGTCGCCGCGGCGAATCCAGGGTCGGCGTGAAGCGCGTCCAGCCGGTCGGTCAGGCCCTCGGGAGCCACGACCCGCACGTGCCGGCTCGGATGGAACTGCCAGCGCAGGTAGTGACGCAAGGCGACGAGGTCGATGAAGTGGTCGGGGTGCAGATGGCTGACGACGACCGCATCGAGCGTGCTCGGCTCCAGCAGGCTGGCGAGCCGAGGGAATGAGCCTTGCCCCAGATCGAGGAGCACCGCGCTCGCTCCGTGGCGAACGAGGTAGGCGGCACCTGAGGCACCGATGCGATCGGTGTAGGCCGGGCCGGCTCCGACGATGTCGAGCTGGAGGGTCGTTCGCGGGCCGGTCATCCGGCCAAGCCTAGCGGACCGGAGGGGTCAGTTGCCGCCCCCCGCGCCGTGCGGGGTGTGGTCCGGCTGCGGTGGCTTCGTGGGCGCCGGCTTGGGCGTCGGCTTCGTCCCACCCGCCGGCGGTGTCTTGCCCGGCTTCGGGGTCCGCTGCGGTGTCGCAGCGGGCGTCGGATCCGTCGTTGGACCTGGACCCCTGTTGGGCGCGGCCGACTTGCCCGGCGCTGCCGGCCTGTGGCTGCTGGTGCCGCCGGCACCGGCCGGATTCGGGTTCCCGCCGCCACCGCTCCGCGTCGAGCGGTCGATGGATTCGAGGGCACCGGCGCTTCGCTCGATCGCACGGTCGACGGCGCGCGACACGGCCTCGGCCGCCGTGGCCGGCAGCCGCTGCGCCAATCCCTCGAGGATCGCGACGTTGCGGGCGACGCCGGCCTCGATCGCCGCCGCGGCCACGGCATCGCCGGCATCGATGGCCTCGGCCGAGGCCTCGTCGAGGATCGTGCCGTACGCCACGAGCGCCGCGGTCGCGCCCTGCGTGTCCCCGGCGTTCGTGGCCTCGCCGACTTCGCTGAGGCGGTCGCGCAGGCGTCCGAGCTCGGCCACAGCCCGCTCCGAGGAACCACCCGGCAGGGTGACTTCCTCGATCCAGAGCCGCGTCTCGTACAGCGGCCCCCCGGCTCGGGCGGCGAAGACCGTACCCCCGACGACGGCGAGGGCGAGCATCGCCGCCATCGACGCGGCGACGAACCGCCGCCCAAGGCGCTCGCGCCCTCGCGACCGGGCCGGCGGCCGCTCGGTCCCATCGATCGGGGCGATCGCCTCGTCGGCAGGCCCGTGCAGGACGGCCAGCCCGGCGTCGGCCCGCGTCAGGGCCGCCCGGCGATGGGCGACGGCGAGGACCCGCGCGCGCATCCGGCTCGTCGTCGCCAGGTCGGGTGACAGTCGGGCCAGGCCGTACGCCCCGAGGCGTCGGCTCAGCTCGTCGTTCCCGGCCATCAAATCGAGCATCGGATCGTCCATCAGCGGGCCCGCCGGCGTTCGAGCGAGGCATCGTCCTCGCCCCTCGTCTCGGGCTCGTCGATCCGGAGTTGGCGCCGCAACGCGGCGATCGCCCGGAACTGGAGCCCGCGGACCGTCCCTTCCTGCTTGCCCATCACCACCGCCGCTTCGCGGGCCGAAAGGCCGGCAAAGAAGCGCAAGGTGATGGCGTCTCGTTGTTCCTCGGTCAGCGCCGCGAGTGCGACGGCGACCTCGTCCATCTCCTGGCGAGCGACGGTGACGTCGTCCGGCGCTGCCTCGCTACCCGCATGTCCGGCTGCGGCGTCGAGATCCACGTGGTCGTGCCGTGTCCGGACGTGATCGATGACCGTGTTCCTGGCCAGCCGGAAGAGCCAGCCCCCGAACGGGATGCCTCGCGATTCGTAGCGCGGCAAGGCTTCCAGGGCCTTGACGAAGACGAGCTGTGTCAGGTCCTCCGCGTCCGCCGGGCGTTGGACGCGGCTGACGATGTAGCGATAGACCGGGAGGTGGTAGTGATCGAACAAGAGACCGAAGGCCCAGGCGTCGCCGCCTCGGGCCTCGTCCACCAACCGGGCGATCGCCGCGTCGTCGAGGTTCACAACGAACGTCCTGCAGCCGCGTTAGGCACGCGCCCGAGCTGGAGATGTCGCGCCGCACCGCCGCGGCCGAAGCGCAACGTCTCGAATCCGGCGGTCATGGCGATCGCGTACCCGTCCTCGAGGCCCCAGGCGAACGTGTCCGCGCGATGCGCGTCCGAGCCGATCGTGATCGCCCGACCGCCCGATTCGCGGAACCGCGCGACGATCGGAGCGGCCGGATAGGTCTCCTCCGCCTCCTGGCTCAAACCGCTCGTGTTGATCTCGAGGGCGGTGCCGGATTCGACGAGCGCCGCAAGGATCGGCTCATACAGCTCGGGCGCCTTCGCCAGTTGCGCCGCCGTGACGTGCGGGACGAGGTAGCGCTTCACGAAGTCGACGTGGCCCATCGCATCGAACAACCCCGAGCGTGCGCCTGCTTCGACCTCGTCGAAGTAGGGAGCCACGATCTCCTGCAGAGAACGGCCGGCCACCCAGCCCGCGACCCGGTCGCGCGCATAGGGTGAATCGCGATAGACGTGCACGGAGCCGATCACGAAGTCGTAGCGGTGCGTCGCCAGGTGCTCGGCGATCTCGTCCGCCCAGCGCCGATCCCAGGTGATCTCGGCCCCGAAGCGGATCGCGACGCCCCGCTCGACCCAGCGTTCGGCGGCCTCACGGACGGTGCGCTCGCGCTGGGCGAAGGTCGTGTAAGCGAAGGCCGGCGCGCCCGGTTCGAAGTCGACGTGGTCGGTGATCGCCAATTCGGGGATGCCGCGCTCGACGGCTGCGCGCGCGTACTCGTCGATCGGCACGTCGCTGTCGGGCGAGAGGTCCGTGTGGAGGTGCGCGTCGAGCGGGAGGTCGCGCGCCTGTCGGTCGCGGCTCACCGTCGTGTCCCTGGACCACGGGCACTCCCGCACCCTGCCGTCATCCCGAGATCAGTCCCAGCTCGCGCCCGACGGTCGCGAAGGCCGCCAGCGCCTGGTCCAGCTGCTCCGCGGCATGCGCGGCGGTGACGATCGTGCGGATGCGGGCCTTCTCGATGGGCACGGTCGGAAACACCACGGGCTGGGCGAAGACGCCCTCGCCCATCAGGCGGTCGCTGAACCGCATCGCCGTCTCGGGGTCGCCCATCATCACCGGCGTGATCGGGGTCTCGGACCGCCCGGTGTCGAAGCCGAGGCGCGCCAGCTCGCCCTTGAAATGACGCGTGTTCGCTCGGAGGCGCTCGTGAAGCTCGGGCTCCTCCTGCATGACCCGGAGGGCCTCCCGGCATGCGGCGACGACGGCTGGCGGATGCGAAGTCGAGAAGAGGAACGGGCGCGAGCGCTGGGTCAGGATCTCGCGCAGCGCGGTCGAGCCCGCGACGTAGCCACCGAGAGCCCCGACGGCCTTGGAGAGCGTCCCGACCTGGATCGCGACCCGCCCGTGCAGGCCGAAATGATCGACGCTGCCCCGTCCGGCGCGGCCCAGGACGCCCGAAGCGTGGGCGTCGTCGACGAAGACGGCCGCACCCGCCGCCTCGGCCGCCTCGACGATCCCGGGGAGTGGCGCGATGTCGCCGTCCATGCTGAAGACGCCGTCGGTCACGACGAGGATGAGCCGGTACGGCTCAGCGCTTCCCGGTCGACCGTCACGAACGGCCTCCTCGAGGAGCGCGCGGAGCGCCTCGACGTCGGCGTGCGGATAGATCTTCCGAGGCGCTTTGGACAGCCGCATGCCGTCGATGATCGACGCGTGATTCAGCGCGTCCGAGACGATCAGGTCCGTCTCGCCCGCGATCGTCGGGATGACCCCCGTATTGGCCGTGAACCCCGACTGGAACGTCAGGACGGCGGGCGTCCCCTTGAATTCGGCAAGTTCGGCCTCCAGCGCCTCATGCATCGACATCGTGCCGGCGATCGTCCGGACAGCCCCGGATCCGACGCCGAAATCGCGGACCGAGGCGATCGCCGCCTCGCGCAGCCGGGGATGGTGGGTCAGGCCGAGATAGTCGTTGGACGACAGGCTGATCAGGCGCTTGTCGTCGATCGACACGATGGGCCCCTGGCCGCTGCTCATGACCCGGAGCGCGCGATACAGGTGGCGCTCGCGTAGCGCCGCGACCTCGTCGTCGAGGAACGCGAGCGGGTCCGTGGTGGGTCGTACGAGGCGTGGATCGGACATCGGATCGGACATGGTCGCCGACTCAGGCCGTCCAGTCCATGATTACTTTGCCGGATTCGCCTAGCCGGGCTGCCGCGAACGCCGCCTCGTGGTCACGGCACGGGAATCGGTGGGTAATCGCGGGCGTGATGTCCAGTCCCGACTGGAGCATGACGGTCATCTTGTACCAGGTCTCGTACATCTCCCGGCCGTAGATCCCGCGCAGGGTCAGCATCTTCATGACGATCTCGTTGACGTCGAGGCTGATCTCGGCCGTGGGCAGCCCAAGGATGGCGACACCGCCGCCGTGGGCCATCGCCCCCAGCGCGGCCTTGAGCGCGGTCGCGTTCCCGGACATCTCCATCGCGACGTCGAATCCCTCGACCATGTCGAGCTCGGCGAATACGTCGGGCAGCTGGCGTTCGCGGGGGTCGATCGCGACCGTTGCGCCCATCCGGATGGCCAGATCGCGACGGAACGCATTGGGCTCGCTGACGACGACGTGCCGTGCCCCGGCGTGGCGGGCGACCGCCGTCGCCATGAGCCCGATCGGGCCCGCGCCGCTGACCAAGACATCCTCGCCGAGGACGGGGAAGGCCAGCGCGGTGTGAACCGCGTTGCCGAAGGGATCGAAGATCGCGGCCACGTCTTCGTCGATGCCCGGCCAGTGGTGCCAGATGTTCGTCATCGGCAGGACCACGAGCTCGGCGAAAGCGCCGTCGCGACCAACGCCGAGACCGATCGAGTTGGCGCACAGGTGACGACGGCCGGCGAGGCAATGGCGGCATCGACCGCAGACGACGTGCCCCTCGCCGCTGACGAGGTCGCCCGGGTGGAAGTCCGCGACGTTGGCGCCGACCTCCACGATCTCGCCGACGAACTCGTGGCCGA
The DNA here is from genome assembly GCA_038214255.1 of Candidatus Limnocylindrales bacterium. Lineage (GTDB taxonomy): Bacteria > Chloroflexota > Limnocylindria > Limnocylindrales > CSP1-4 > SPCO01. Next base: position 8,757 of record JBBQRZ010000039.1, on the reverse strand, counting down.
CGATGAGCGGCGGCTTGATCGTCTTCTGGGCCCAGGGATCCCACGCCTCGATGTGGAGGTCCGTGCCGCAGATCCCGGTCTTGTGGACGCGGACCAGGACATCGTTGATGCCGACCGTCGGCTCGGGGACGTCGCGGAGCTCCAGGCCCGGGCCGGCGCGGGTCTTGACGAGGGCCTGCATGTCCCGAGCCTACGCTTCGGCGGCCAGCGCGTCCGACCAGTCCGCGTCGGGCGCCCTCGATCAGCTCGCGCTGGGTGCCGCCGACTGGCTCGGCGCGGTGGACGGAGCTGCGCTGCTCGGTGCAGCGGACGGGCTCGCGCTGTTCGGCAACGTCGACGGGATCTCGCTGCTCGGCACGGCCGAGGAGCCGGGCGGCAGGCTCCCGTACTTGTTCGGGCAGATGATCTCGGGATTCGTCCGCTCGCCATACGTCTTGTCGAAATCGAGGATGGCTGTCGTATCGAGCGTCTGTAGCGGCAGGACCCGGCCCCAGACCATGGCGGCGTACGGCCAGGCCATATTGTCGAAGCGCACGAACACCGGACCCACCTGGGTCCCCGGTTGGAGCCCGCAGACGGGGCTCGCTGGATAGGTCGCATAGAAGTCCCGCAACGCGGCCTGTCCGGCGTCGGTTGCGCCGGGCCCATCGCCGCGGTAAAGGATCAGCAAGGCGCCATGCTCGAGGTTGTGGACCCAGCCCTCGGGGATGGCGGTGTCGGCGGGACCGTAGACGCGCGGCTTGATCGGGCCGATACCCGTGCCGATGTAGTGCGATCCGGAGGCGGGCGGGCAGTACGTGTACGTGACGCGGGTGCCGATAGCAACGTGCTTGTTGCCCATGTCCGGCTGGACATTGCCGGGATGTGGGGAAGCGCCCGCCGCCGGTGACGTCGTGGGACTTGGCTGCCACTCGTTGGAGCAGGCGTACGCCGACTGCGTGGCCGAGGTGAACACGAACAGCCCGACCAGCGCGATGGCGGCTACCACCGCGAGCCCGACGATGCCCGTCCGATATCGCTGCACGAACGAGGGCCGCGGGGTGTAGCGGACTCGCTCGCGGCGGCCGACACGTTCGGTCCGGCGAGAGCCAGGCGCCACGCGCTGGGTCGAGGCCGGTCCGGCACTCCCAGCCGCGGGCTTCGAGGTGCCCGTGTCCGGAGACCGCCCGGCGGCCGAGCCCGCGTTCGGCGACTGGCTCGCGGCGCGCTGGCGCCGACGGGATTCCTTGCTCAATGCTGCCTCGCTGCAGTCGATAAGGTCGCTGGATCGGCATGAGATCCGGCGGCGATGAGGGCCGCGTCCGGGTGAGGGTACCGTCCCGCGCGGATTTCGTGCCGGTCGGGCGGGTCAGGGCTCGTTTAGATACGCCCGGACCTCGGCGCGGAGGAGGCCGCGAAGCAGCAGGATCCCGAGGGCGGCGATGAAGACGGCCTCGATGGCCAGGCCGCTGACCGCTAGCAGCGGCACGAGCGGGAGGGTCAGGCTGGCGAGGCCGATCGCGAGCGTCCGCGAGGCCTCCTTGCGCTGGAGAACGAGCGTGATCGTGAAAACGGTGTAGGCGAGGAGGACCATGACGATGAGCCCGAGCGGGCTGATCGGTGCGGAGATCGCCTGATCGATCACGAAGCGCAGGCTCACGCCGATCCCCGCGAGGATCAGGACGGCGTAAACGAGGAAGAGGCGGATGCCACCGGGCATCGACCGGACGCGCTCGAGCATGGGTCCGCATCGTATCCGGACGCCGGTCGGGCCGGGCTCGGGCGCCGCGCCTGCCGGACTCGGGTGACGCCGCGCGTCGCCTGGGCTTGGCTTGACATCGGCGCATCCGCTGCCTACGGTCGCCTAAACCGGTTTGCTAAACCGGTTTCTGTGAGCCATGCCGCCGAGGCCACGTGGATCCAGTACGCAGCCAGCGACCGCGCATCGCCGACGTCGCCCGCGAGGCCGGCGTCAGCAAGACCGCCGTGTCGTTCGCGTTCAACAGGCCGGACCGGCTTGCGCCCGAGACCGCCACCCGCATCCGGGCTGTCGCCGACCACCTCGGGTACCGGCCGCATCCGGTAGCGCGGATGCTGACCCAGCGCCAGACGATGACGATCGGCGTGCTGACGCCCCAGGCCTTGAGCGTCATCTTCAGCAATCCGTTCTTCGGGGCGTTCAGCGAGGGCGTCGCCCTGGCCGCCGAGGAGTCTGGCTACGGTCTCCACTTCATCTCGCCGCTCCAAGGCAGCCTCGCCCGCGCGATGAGCCGGGCCACGGTCGACGGCGTCGTGGCGATCGGCCTTTCGGATGGCCACCCGGAGGTGGAGCAGATCCGCCAGGCCGGCCTGCCGATCGTCATGGTCGATTCGAGCGCCTTGCCCGACCATGGCTCGATCGAGATCGATGACGTCGGCGGCGCTCGGGCGGCCGCGGAGTACGTCATCGGACTCGGCCATCGCGACATCCTCGTCATCGGTGTAGAGCCGCCCGCCCCGGGCGGACCGGATCCAGACGGCGTGACGGCCCGACGACTCCTGGGCTACCGACAAGCCTTTGCCGCGGTCGGCGCCGCGATCGGGGACGAACAGGTGATGCTCGGTCCGGCCAGCATCGACGGCGGCATCGCCGCGCTCGGCCGTGCCTGGGAGAACGGGCAGCGGCCCACGGCCGTGCTCGCGATGAGCGACGCGATGGCGATCGGCGCCATGCAGGAGCTCCGTGAGCGCGGCCTCGAGGTCCCAGCAGAGGTCAGCGTCGTGGGTTTTGACGACATCGATCTCGCTACGCACGTGGACCCTCCCCTCACGACGGTCCATCAGCCGATCCGTCGCAAGGGCGAGGAGGCGGTGCGGCTGCTGTTGAGCGTCCTCGAGCACGGGGCTCGGGCCAAGCCCGAGCATCGCCGGCTCGAGACGCGGCTGATCGTGCGTAGATCGACCGGACCGGTGTCCGGGCATCGACGCGTTCCGCCGGAGAGGCCCGGTTGAGCGGATCCGCTGCTGCACCCCGCCCGTCGCCCCGCGACGCGTCGGCAAGTCCTCGTCGCTCGACGCCGCCTACCATTGTCTCGCTTCGAGCGACGCCGCTCGACCACGGGGAGGGCCGGTGAGCATCGATACGCCCGCCTGGGTCCGCGACGCGGTCTTCTACCAGATCTTCCCCGACCGGTTCGCGAGCAGCGAGCGGGTGCCGAAGCCGGGCCTGCTCGAGCCGTGGGACACGCCCCCAACGACGTTTGGATTCAAGGGCGGCGACCTCCTGGGCATCGCCGAACGCCTCGACTACCTAGCCGACCTCGGGGTCAACGCGATCTATCTGACGCCAGTCTTCCAGTCGGCGTCGAACCACCGCTACCACACCTACGACTACTTCACGGTCGATCCGATCCTGGGCGGCGACGAGGCCCTGCGCGAGCTGCTGGACCGGGCCCACGGCCGCGGGATGCGAGTCGTCCTCGACGGAGTGTTCAACCACACGGGCCGGGGGTTCTGGCCGTTCCATCACATCCTCGAGAACGGGGCCGCCTCGCCGTATCGGGAATGGTTCCACCTGGATGACGACGTGCTGGCCGGACGACGTGAGCTGACGCCCTATCCGCCTGGTGATGCCTCCACTGGCCGATCGCTCGGGTACCAAGCCTGGTGGGGCCTCCCGGCGCTGCCGAAGCTGAACACGAGCCACCCTCCGGTGCGTGAATACCTCCTCTCGGTTGCCGAGCACTGGCTCCGCTTCGGGATCGACGGGTGGCGGCTCGACGTCCCGACCGAGATCGACGACGTGGCGTTCTGGCAGACGTTCCGCCAGCGCTGCCGCGCGATTCGGCCCGACGCGTATCTCGTCGGCGAGATCTGGGACGTCGCCCCTGAATGGCTCCGCGGCGATCGCTTCGACGCGCTGATGGATTACCCGCTCGCCGAGGCGATCCTCGGCTACGTCGGGGGCCCGAGCCTGGATTGGGAGATCGTCCACGGGCATCTCGAGTATCGAGACAACATCTGGTCGCTCGACGGGGCTGGCTTCGCCGACCGGCTCATCGAGCTTCTCGGCGTCTACGATCTCGACGTCGTCGCGGTCCAGCTCAATCTCATCGGCTCGCACGACACGCCGCGGGCTCAGACGGTGCTCGGCGGCGATGGCGCGGCGCTGCGGCTCGCCATCCTCCTGCAGGCGACGCTGCCCGGGGCTCCGTGCATCTATTACGGCGACGAGATCGGGCTTGCAGGCGGAAACGATCCGGCGAATCGGGCTCCCTTCCCGTGGGACGAGTCGCGCTGGGATCGGGACCTGCTGGCGTTCGTCCGGTCATTGCTGCGGCTGCGCAGCGCGGTTCCCGCCCTCCGGCACGGATCCACGACGGCGGTCGCCGCGAGCGGTCCCGCCATGGCCTTTGAGCGCCGGTTGGGCGAGGAGCGACTGATCGTCGCGATCCATCCCGGGACGGATCCGATGACGCTCGAGGTCGCGGTGCCGGGCGTCGAGGCCGGCTCGCTCGAATCGGTCGAGCTGGAGGGTGCCGACACCAGGGCGACCGGCGGCGGGGACGGGTGGGGCACGGAGCCCCGGATCGTCGACGGGCGTGCCCGCCTGGAGCTCGCTCCCCGGACGGGCCGCGTGGTTCGGGTGCGCCCTGCCTGACCCGGTCCGGCAGATCAGCACCGGCGGCCCCGTCGGCAATCCCGCCTATACTTCGCGGTCACGTGGCAGACCTCCCGATGGACCTCGACCCAGGATTCGCCGACCACCTCGCGCGGGTCCTCGATGTCGAGGGCAAGATCGCCAGGGCACTCGACGCGCTCGGACCGGTGGGCGGCCGGGACGTCGCGCTGGTCGATGGCGCCGCTGGCCTGCGCGCTCGCCAATTGACCGACCTCGGCGCCCGGGTGACGCTAGTCGGGCCGGTGGGCGAGACGGACTATGGTGCGCCCGAGGCATCGGCCGACGTGGTGGTGGCCTACTGGTCCGCGTTCCGCGGCGCGCCGGCCGCGGAGATCGAGGCGGCCGGGCGGCTGCTGCGACCGGGTGGACGTCTGCTCGTCGTCCATGACTACGGCCGCGACGACGTTTCGCAGATCCGTGGCGATCGTCCCGAATACGGCGAATGGAGTCGACGCAACGGACCATTTCTGCGCGGCGGCTTCAGGATCCGCGTCCTGCATTGCTGGTGGACGTTCGAGACCCTGGACGACGCGCGCGGGTTCCTCGCCGACGCCTTCGGCGAGGTCGGCCGGGCGATCGGCCAGGCCTTGACCCGGCCTCGACTCTCGTACAACGTCGCCGTCTACCACCGCACCTTCGGAGTTGCCGACGCATGACCTCGAGATCCGCTCCACCCGAACCGCCGCGCATGGCCAGCCCGATCGGCGACCCGTCGAGGCCTGTCGGACGCCGGGGCGTCTCGCCCGGCGTGCTGTTCCTGGCCGTGGCACTCATCGGGTCGGTCGCGTACGTCGCCTACGCGATCACGGTCCGCGACGCCTCGCAGATCCCGCTTCTGGGCTCCGGGGCCGTCGTGCTGGCGATCGTGTTCGGCGCACTCGCGGCCTACTGCCTGCGCGAGACGTGGCGGGCCGGCCTCGAGGACCGTGGGCGTCGCGCGCTGCTGATCGCGCTCCTCGGCGGTGTGGCAGCCATCGCCGCGTCAGGTTGTCTGGCCGGAGCCCTGATCCTGTTCCTGCTCGCAGGTGGCCCAGGCCCGGGCGGCCCGGGCTGAGGCCTCTGCTAGACTCGGCGCCCTGGAGCGCCCCGCGGATCCGCCCGGCGTGGCCTCGCGCCCCCATCGTCTAGAGGCCTAGGACGCCACCCTTTCAAGGTGGAGATCAGGGGTTCGAATCCCCTTGGGGGCACTCCCGCTGTTTTTCGAAGAAGGCCCGTGTCGGCGGCGTCCAGTCGATCGACTGCACCGTCCGGTCGCGCACGACGACCCTCTGGACCACGATCTGGCAGAGCTCCTCCCGGCGCGCGGGGGACGCCGACGCGATCGCCTCGGGCAGGGCGAGGACTTGCGCCCGGTAGGCGTCGAAGGCCTTGATCCGGTCGCCGTCCGGCAGGTCTCCGAGGGTGGCCCAAGTGGCATCCCGTTGGGCCTGGTACTCGGTGTCGCTGAGGTCGCCCCAGGCATGCTGCTTCTTGAGTTGCTCGAGACGGGTCAGGAGCCGCGCTCGCTGACGGCGGGCGACGGCGACCTCGGGCGTCTCCAGTCGCCGGCGCAGTTCGACCCGGGCGGCATCGATGACCGACGCCGGCAGCAGCCCGCCGGCGATGGTGCCGAGTACGTCGTCCTCGACGAGGTCGGCCGGGCAGCGTCGGGCGCGGCAGCCGAGGGTCGGGCAGCGGTAATAGCGCCGCTCGGTTCCACGCTGGAGGTGCGCCTCCCCACGCATCCGCGTGCCGCACGAGCAGTACAGCAGGCCGCGCAGGACGTAGTGGCGGAACGGGCGCGGCTTGTTGCCGATCCGGGTGCGCGCCGCGATGGCCGCGGTCGTCCGGCGGTACTCGGTCTCGGTGATGATCGGCTCGTGCCGTCCGGGCCGTTCGTCGCGGCCGCGCTTCTCGAGTACGAACCCGGCGTAGAAGCGGCCCCGCCGGCGGATGTCCTTGACCGCGTCGCGGGTCCACGCACTGCGGTGCGGGACGCCCTCGCGGTTGAGCAGGTCGGCCAGCTCGACCAGTGATCGCTGGGCGAGCTCGCGCCACACGCGGCGCACGATCGCCGCCTCCTTGGGCACGATGACGAGTTCACGCGGATGGACGAGCCCGCCCGCGGCGTCGCGCCGGCTGCGGTAGCCGAGCGCTCGTCACGGGAGCGACCTCCGGCATCGGATTCGCGGTCACCCGGTCACTCGTCGAGCTGGGAGTCCGCGTCGCCGCGGTGAGCCGAAGGCCAGAGGCCCTCGACACGTTGTCCTCCGAGTCAGGCGCTGGCTTGATTGTGCCGATCGTGGCGGAGCTCTCGGGGCCGGGCGACGTCGTCAGGATTGTCCGCGAGGCGTCGCGGGCTACCTCGAGATCCTGGACCGTGTCGGTGGGAGCGATTCGTTCGCGTCGGGCCATATCTACGCCATCATGACCGGCGAGGACCCCGCCAGGGCTCTCGAGCATGCGGTGGCACACGGCGCTCTCGCGATGATGACGCCCGGCGACCCGTCGATGGCCACGCTCGGCGAGGTGGAGGCGCTCATCCGCAGCGATGCCCCCCGCATCGCGGGTCAGCGACGGTCGGGCCGGACGCCCACATATTCGTCCATCCGTTCCGCCTACGGCAAGAATGCACTCGAGGAGGTAGCTCAGATGTCCAACTCGAAAGTCGGCGTCGGCATCGCTGGTCTCGGTCTCGTCGCCCCATCGCATGCCATGGGTTACAAGCGGCTGCCTGACCTGGCCGAGATCCGGGGCGTCTGCGACGTTGATCCAATCAGAGCGAAGGCCTTCGCCGAAGAGTTCGGGGGAAATGCATACACGAATCTCGATGACCTGATCGGCGATCCGTCAATCGACGCGATCGACATCGCCCTGCCACACGGGCTCCACTACGAAGCCGCTATGGCTGTGCTGGGAGCGGGCAAACACCTGCTCATTGAGAAGCCATTGGCACCAACCTACCGAGAGTCGGTCGACATCTGCCGGAAGGCCGAAGACGGGGAGTTCCCTTCATGGTACTGGCCCGCCGTCTTCTTGATCACGAACCTGCCCGTCATGTGGCGCCGTCCGCGTTTCGTCAGTCGACGGACCGACGCTTGCGCGACTGTAATCCCATGCCACCCAACCTGTCGCTCCGGACACGCTACCCTCGGGGTCATGTCCCGCCGAGCCGATCCCGCCCGGATCGACGGCGCCGCGACGCCATCCGGAATGGCCTGATTGGAGCGGGCGTGACCGAGCCCGCCGCCGAGGCGTGATCGCCGCGTGGGACGCCCAGGCGGCCCAGGACGCCATCGAGCCGGGTCGCGAGTATTGGGAGCGCGGCTTGGAGTGGATCGCGGCGGAGAGACAGCACCGGGTCCTAGGCCGTCGTGCAGGAACTCGACGCCTCGGGTGCTCACTCGGGGCCGACGGCCGAGCCTCCTGTCGGGCGCGACCCGCCGCCTGGTGTCTTGGGAGGTTCGCCGTGTCTACCGATGCGAGCGTCCAACGCAGCCGCCGTGCTGTGCTCGCCCCCGGCTGCCGGTGTGGTAGCGGCTACGGCCGCATCGCGATTACGCGGCCGGCCGGGGTGCGCGCCGGAGGTGACGGTGGCGTCGTACTCGGGGGCGATAATACTGCCTCCTCTCCGACCATCCTCCGGAATATTTCTGGTCCGGCGCTGGTGGCACACACGGAAGGGGCTCCTGCCGCCATCGCGCGCCTACGGCGACGACATCGGCACCACGGGCATCCTTGCCGAGGGAGACCGCAACGGCCTGATCGCTCGGGGTGGCTCGACAGGGAGCGGCGTGGTGGCAGTCGCGGGTCGCGAAGGGAATGCGCTGGCTGACGCCCCGACGCTCATCATTCCAAGCCCGCTTACCCGCCCTCTTCGCCCTGCCTCATCTCCAGCCCTCCACGATCGTTCCATCGTGCTGCGTCGTTCTCCGCGAGGCTTGGCGAGCTAATACCGACATGACGTTCGTCATCCGGCGTCCGCCACCTACCGCCGGTTGTCAATGGCCACGTAGAAGTCCCCACTGGTGGCCACGAAAAGTCCCCACCCCTGGAGGTCTCAGGACACCGATAGGCGACCTCCTCCGCGGGCCAGTGCCTCGCGCATCCGGAAGCTCTCGCCGTCGGTGACGACGACC
>JBBQRZ010000038.1:0-17908 GCA_038214255.1 Candidatus Limnocylindrales bacterium | reverse complement strand
CGACCAGGCCGTCCCCTCGACCAACACCTACAAGATCACCGCCGCCGCCGCGGACGGTGCCGTCGCGTCCGCCGGGGCGACCGGCACGCGCGTCGCCACCGCGGCCAACACGGGGCTCAACGTCGGCCAGCTCGTGGCCCTCCGACCGGGTCCCTGACCGAACTAGCTGAACTGGATCGAGTCGATGATCTGCTGGGATCTCCTGCTCGAGCTTGGGTCCGAGGACCCGGTATTCGGGAGGGCCGGAGTTCTCGTCCGTCTCCGCCTCGACGAAGGGGAGCGTGCTGTCCACGTCGACGATCCACGCTTGATCGTGTCGTCCGGCTGCCCTGGGGGGGCCCTCGCCGCTACCCCGTCAGGCTGTGAACCGCCAGCGCATCGCGCCGTAGGGCTCGGCGGTGGCCACCCCGAATGCCACCGTCGGCGTCATGACGTAGAGGTGCCACGGCGGCGGCCCGGCGCTCGGGGCGCTGTATTCCGCGGTCAACGCACCATCCTTCACGCTGGCCGGCCATCCCTGCTCGGCGTAGCGCTCGGCCAGCCGTCGAAGGGTCGCGTCGTCCGTCACCTTGGCCGCGGTGCCCTCGACGACGAGGTCAATGTCCGGCAACGACGTCGAGATGATGCAGTTCGGGTTCTCGGCGAGATTGCGGCTCTTGCGCGTCCCCGCTCCCGACGTGAAGTAGAACCGGGCGTCGAGCCAGAGCGCGCCGACGCCCGCCAGGTGCGGTCGACCGTCCGGGCGGGTGGTCGACAGCCAGGTGCTGTTGTCCGGCCCGGCCTGAAACGCCTCAAGCTGCCTGAGCGGGCGCGACCACGGGATCGGCTCGCTGCCGTAGATGTCGAGATTCTTCTGGTCCATCTCGGTCTCCCTTTGGCACGGGCGCGGCCCTAAGCGTCGTTCGGCGGCATTGGATTAGACCGCCCTCTGGCGCCAGAGTCATCGGTCAAGGCCGCGCTGTCTCCGCACGGGCCTCGGTCAGGCGCCGATGTAGGCCGCGAGGTGCTCGCCGGTGAGGGTGGAGCGGGCGGCGACGAGGTCGGCGGGTGTGCCCTCGAAGACGATCCGGCCGCCGTCGTGGCCGGCGCCGGGGCCGAGATCGATGATCCAGTCGGCGTGTGCCATGACCGCTTGGTGGTGCTCGATGACGATGACCGACTTGCCGGAATCGACGAGCCGGTCGAGCAGGCTGAGCAGCTGCTCGACGTCGGCGAGGTGGAGGCCGGAGGTCGGCTCGTCAAGGATGTAGACGCGGCCCTTCTCGGCCATCTGGGTGGCCAGCTTGAGCCGCTGCCGCTCGCCCCCCGACAGCGTAGGGAGCGGCTGGCCGAGGCTGAGGTAGCTGAGCCCGACGTCGGCGAGCCGGCCGAGGATGGCGTGCGCGGCCGGCGTGCGCGCCTCGCCGGCGCCGAAGAACGCCATGGCCTCAATCACTGACATCGCGAGCACCTCGCTGATGTCGCGGCCGCCGAGGTGGTGGTCCAGCACCGATGCCTGGAACCGCTTCCCCTCGCACTCCTCGCAGATCGTAGCGACGCCGGCCATCATCGCTAGGTCGGTGTAGATGACGCCCGCGCCGTTGCAGTTGGGGCAGGCGCCCTCGGAGTTGGCGCTGAACAGGGCCGCCTTGACGCCGTTGGCCTTCGCGAACGCCGTGCGGATCGGGTCGAGCAATCCGGTGTACGTCGCCGGATTGCTCCGCCGCGAGCCCCGGATCGCGCCCTGATCGATCGACACCACGCCATCCCGCCCCGACACCGAGCCGCGGATCAGTGAGCTCTTACCCGACCCGGCCACGCCGGTCACGACCACCAGCGCGCCGAGGGGGATGTCGACATCGACGTCGCGCAGGTTGTGGGTGTTGGCGCCGCGCACCTCCAGCACACCCAACGGTGTCCGCACCGTTTCCTTGAGGGCGGCCCGGTCATCCAGGTGCCGCCCGGTGACGGTGCTACTGGTCCGCAGGTCCTCGACGCTACCCTCGAATACCACCTCGCCACCCTCGGTGCCGGCGCCGGGGCCGAGATCGATGGCGTGGTCGGCGATCGCGATCATCTCCGGCTTGTGCTCCACGACGAGCACCGTGTTGCCCTTGTCCCGCAGGCGCAGCAGCAGGTCGTTCATCCGCTCGATGTCGTGGGGGTGCAACCCGATCGTCGGCTCGTCGAAGACGTACGTGACGTCGGTGAGCGAGGAGCCGAGGTGGCGGATCATCTTGGTGCGCTGCGCCTCGCCGCCCGACAGTGTTCCTGACGGCCGGTCGAGCGAGAGGTAGCCCAACCCGATGTTCACGAAGGAGTCGAGGGTCTCCCGCAGCGTCGCAAGCAGGGGCGCCACCGACGGCACGTCGAGGCCGCGGACCCATTCGGCGAGGTCGCTGATCTGCATCGCGCAGGCGTCGGCGATGCTGATCCCCTTGATCTTCGAGGACCGGGTCGCCTCACTGAGCCGCGTGCCGTCGCACTCGGGGCAGGTGGTGAACGTGACCGCCCGCTCGACGAATGCGCGGATGTGCGGCTGCATCGCGTCGGGGTCCTTGGACAGGAATGACTTCTGGATCCGCGGGATCAGTCCCTCGTACGTCAGGTTGATGTTGTCGACCTTGATCCTGGTCGGCTCCTTGTAGAGGAGGTCGTGCAGCTCTTTCTTGGTGAACTTACGGATCGGCTTGTCCGGGTCGAAGAAGCCGCAGCCGCTGAAGATGCGGCCGTACCAGCCGTCCTTGCTGTAGCCGGGGATGGTGAGTGCACCCTCGTTAAGTGACTTGGTGTCGTCGTACAGCTGAGACAAATCGAAATCGGTGACCGAGCCCATGCCTTCGCAGCGCGGGCACATGCCACCGGTGATCGAGAAGCTCCGTGTCAGCGCCGTGCTGGACCCACGCTCGAGGGTGATCGCCCCGGTACCGTGGGCCGACGCGACATTGAAGGAGAACGCCTGGGGCGAGCCGATGTGCGGCTGCCCGAGCCGGCTGAAGAGGATGCGCAACATGGCGTTGGCGTCGGTGGCGGTGCCGACCGTGGAGCGGACATTGGCACCCATCCGCTCCTGATCGACGATGATCGCGGTCGTCAGTCCTTCGAGGACGTCGACCTCGGGCCGAGCCAGGGTCGGCATGAAGCCCTGCACGAAGGCGCTGTAGGTCTCGTTGATCATCCGCTGCGACTCCGCCGCGATGGTGCCGAACACCAGCGAGCTCTTGCCCGAGCCGGAGACGCCGGTGAACACCGTCAGCCGACGCTTCGGGATCTCGACGCTGATGTCCTTGAGGTTGTTCACGCGCGCGCCCTGCACGCGAATCAGATCGTGGGTGTCGGCAACGTGGAGCGCGCGCGACTGCGATTCCGTCCTGGCGGCAATGCTCATCGTGTCTCCATCTGTTGCGCGGGCCGCCTTCGCGTTTGCGCGGCCGCCAACCCTCTAGACGTATGCGGCGTCGGCGTAATCCCAGGCGCGGATCGTGTCGGGCTCGAGTCGCACGATGGCCCCGCCTTCGAGCAGATAGTCCGCGACATCAGCCCCCGGATCGTAGGCCTCGACGTACCGACGGACGATCGCGCGGCCCACCTCGTCGTATCCATCCGAGCTCAGTCGGGCGCGTCCGGTCGCCTCGATCGCACGGTAGGGCCGATCATCCTCCGCGACGATCAGGCTGACCCGCGCATCTCGCTCCAGCATCCGGATCTTTCGGTCACCGCCTGGGACCTGGAACAGGAACGTACCGTCGCGAAAGAGGTGCCATACAGGAGTGAGCAGGATCGAGCCGTCGAGCCGATGCATGCCGACGATCGCGTTGATCGGTCGCTCGAGCAAGTCACCGAGATCCTCAGGTCGAAGGTTCCGCCGCATCCTCGAGATGATAAGAGCATCGAGAGGGTCTGATGGTTGCCGACTGTCCCACCGACCTGATCGCGGCGATCGAATGTTTCGGCCCGGAAACGGGGTCCCGCTGATGAGGTTGCCATGCGGCCGGGTCTGCGGCGGCCTGCTGAGTCAAACCCGTTCTGGGCGTAGGGCCGCGAGGCCGAGTGCGGCGGGCCCGAAGCGCGAGGCCTGTGCCTGTGAAGATCGCTTCGATCTCGAATCACCAAGTCCAGCCTTACCACGCCGGAAGGCCGCGCCGCTGCGGATCGAGGCAGGCTATCCGGACGGTATGGGAACGGGGTCTCCCGAGCAGCCGGGCTTCGGGCAAGACTCGGATAGTTCGATCGTCTCGACCCGGGCCGAGATGGACACGCGATTCACGGCGACGTTGTCAGCAGCGTCATCGGTGGCGGTCGAGGAACGTCCAGATCAGCTCGCTCGCGTCAAATTGCCGCGTCGTTCGGCCGAATTCGTCGACGCTCCCCAGAGGCTCGCCGCCTGGCCACGCGTGACCGCCGCCGTTGACGAGATATCCAGTCACTTCCGTCTCGCCGACACATCCCGTGAAACTCGCGATCGTCACCGTGGTCTCGTCATGGGCAACGTCGGGAAGGGAAGAGCTGACTGCGGGGTCGGGACATTTGTCCGCGCCGGCCCAGTATGCGAGCGAGTCCGGGAACGCACTCGCGCTCAGATCATCGCTGCCGACAATCTCCAGCACTGAGACCGGGCGCGACGGAGCGCACTTCAAAGAGCCGCCAATCGGCAGCGGGGCAGCGACGGGCACAATGCCCACCACGTGATCCGCGAGTGCACACCCGAGTGCTTGGGCAAGGTGCCCACCGTTCGAGATCCCCGTCGCAACGGCTCGTGATATATCAAGCTGGTACTTGGGCCCGATCGAATCCAGGAGTGCGCGTAAAGGCGATGTCATCGATCCTGGCCTCATGTGCAGGAGTCGGCAGGCCGCCCGGGACGGACCAGCTCTCTTCATATCCCTGAGCAAATACGACGGCAAAGCCGTGTGCGTCGGCAACAGCTGAGAGATGGGTGACGTCGCGCAACCGCCCCGCCGTCATCGGCCAGCCGTGAAATGCGATGACGACCGGCGTTGGCTGGAGTCGCGTTGAAGCAGGCGGCAGATGGAGCACATACGTCCTGGCCAAACCGCCGGTCGCGATCCCGCCGGAGATGTCCGATCCAGTCGCCACCGACGGCGACGCAAGGCCCGGCGGCGACGCCGATGGAGTTGCTGGCAGCGTCGGCGAGGCCGAGCCTGGAAGCAGCGCGGACGCTGCCTGGTTGCCACACCCGATCGCTACGAGCGACAGTCCGACAACCATCGCCAAGATCCGTCGCCATTGCGTTCGCATCCCCTTGTCCATCCTCGTCCCCATGGCAATGGATGGTGCGGCCATCCCGGCCATCCCGCCGAGGCGCCCGTTGATGATCGGCCCGAGCGTTGTGGCGCAGGTGTCAGCCCGGGCATGCACGTGCTCGTCCACGGTGCCTCGGGCTCGATCGGGACCGCGACGGTTCAGCTCGCGAAGCACCTCGGCGCGCATATCACCGACGTCTGCAGCACCAAGGATGTGGAGCGCGTTCGCTCGCTCGGAGACGACGTGCTCCCGACAGGCCGAGACTCCGGGCGGACTCGGCGGTGATGGCGGCGACGATTTCCTGACCTCCCTCGATCCTGACCACGACCTCGGCCATGACCGAGCCCTCGCTCACCGCCTTGACTGTGCCGGCTAGCTGGTTGCGTGCGCTGATCTTCATGCTGGCTCTCCTCGCTGAGGACCGTCGATCCGATCGAGCCGCCAGGCGATCTCGTGGTCGTCGGGGAGCCGGGGGAATGCCCGGAGGCAGCCTTCGCCGTCCCCGATGACCGTACGCCATCGCAAGCAGACCTGGGGCGGGCTGCTCAGGGTCACGTCGCACAGGGGTCAGGGACCCGCCGCAGAGAGTCCCGATCCGCAGCGCGCGCAGATCGTCATGTCAGGCTGCGCGCATCGAGGATCCACCCCCAGCGGAAGACCCGGACGGCGATCAGCACGCCGAAGGCCGCCAGGACCAGGATGGCCGCAGCCGCGATCGAGGCATCAAGGCTCCCGGCCTGGAACTCGGAATAGACGACCAAGGGAAGCGTCTGCGTCCGGCCCTCGACGTTGCCGGCGAACATGATCGTTGCGCCGAACTCGCCCAGCGACCGGGCCCAGGTCATGACCAGCCCGGCCGCAAGGGCGGCGCTGGCCAGCGGGATCGTGACCATCCGCAACACTTGCCGCTCCGAGGCCCCATCGACCCGCGCGGCGTCCTCCAGGTCACGGTCGACGCCAGCGATCCCGGTGCGCGCCGAGCGGATGAAGAACGGGGCCGACACGAACGTCTGGGCGAGAACGACCGCTGCGGTCGTGAACGGGATGCTCAGGCCGAAGGGGTCACCGACCAACCCACGGCGGCCGAAGACCAGCAGGAGGCCGAGGCCAGCGACCGCCGGTGGCAACACGATCGGGAGATCGACGACCGCTTCGAGGAGGCCAGATCCACGGAACGTTCGGCGCGCGAGGACGAATGCGAGCGGCAGGCCGAAGCCGACGGTGATGACCAGGCTGACCGCCGTCGTCGCCAGGCTCAGGACGAGGGCATCCAGGACGACCTTGGTCGAGAGGGCGTGGACGAGCGAGCCATCGATGGCCGAGCGGATGACGAGGACGGCGACCGGCAGCCCCAGGAACAGCGCAAAGAGCCATGCGATCGCGCGGAGCGATCGCTCGCCCCAGCGCCGCCGACCAGGCCGGCCGGCCGCCCGGGAAGGGGCCGCAGGCGTTGCGTCGGCGGCGGGCCGGGCCTCGGCGCCGCCGGTCATGACGGCGGAAGGAATCCCAAGGACGCGAGGATGGCCTGGCCGTCCGGTCCAGCGACCCATGTCAGGAAGGCCTGTGCCGCACCCTGGTTCTTGGAGGCCTTGACGACGACACCGGCATAGGTGGCCGGGACGTTTGCGGAAGCGGGGACGTCGATCGCCTTGACCTTGGTCGCGGCCTTGGCGTCGGTGACATAGACGATGCCCGCGTCACCTTCGCCGAGTTCGATCTTGGCCACGACGGCCTTCACGTTGTCCTCCTTGGAGACGATGTTGGCGGTGTACCTGGCGGCGAAGTCGGCGGGATAGCCCGACTCCTTGGCGAGATTGGCGACCAACCGCATCGCATATTTCGTGATCGGGACCGCGTCGCCCGCGGCGATGACCTTGACGCCCGCCTTGGCCAGGTCGGCCGGCCTCGCGACGCCAGCGGGATTGGCCGTCGGGACGATGATCGTCAATCTGTTGCCCGCGAACGTGACCGCCGCACTGCTCGCGAGGCTCTTGTCGACGAGCTTCTTCGGGTTCGTGGCGTCGGCGGACAGGAAGACGTCGGCGGGGGCGCCTTGCTCGATCTGCGTCTCGAGGGCGGACGAGGAGTCAGTCGAGATGGTCAGGGTGGTGCCCACATGTGCGGTTTCATACGCTGTCTTGGCTTTGTCCAGGGCGCCCTTCAGCGAGGCCGCGGCGAAGACGGTGATCTGTGCCGAAGGCGCGCTCTCGGCCGGCGCGGACGATGCGGCCGCAGAGGTCGGGGCCACCGAGCCAGGTATCGACGACGTTCCCGAACCGCTTGAGCAGGCTGCGACGACCAACACAACGATCGCCAAGAGGGGAATGCGGCGAGACTTCAGGAGCGGGTCTCCTTCGCTGTCGGGATCTCGACGATCACGTTGGTGGCCTTGACGATGCAGATCGCCTCATCACCGACCTTGAGGCCGAGTTCCTCCACGGCCTCGGCGGTCATGAGACTGACCATCCGGTGTGGCCCGGCGATGACTTCGACGACCGCCGCGACCCGATCGGACTCGATCCGCGTCACGATGCCCGGGAACCGGTTGCGAGCCGACTGGGCGATGATCGGACGGTCGACCGAACCCCTCCGGCGTTCGTCGAGGAGGCGTGCCACCTCGTCAATATCGACGAGCCGCTGGCCGCCTTCGGAGCGGGTCATCCGCAGCCGCCCCTCGGTCTCCCAGCGACGGAGGGTCTCGATGGAGACCTGGAGCATCTCGGCGGCCTGACCGACTCGCACGCGACTGGGTGCCCGTTCACTGGTTTGCGGCATACCGTGGAGTATCCGCCAACAGCGACGGACGTGTCTAGGAGTTTCGGCGATCGCCCACAGGAACGAGGGGCCAGGAGTCAGCGATCCGCGTCGTCGCGAGACGGCCGAACGCGTTGTGGCAGCTGCGACGTGCGAACCTCGCGTCCCGCGCGCAATCCCGTGCGAGGGGGAAAGGCTGGAGCCGACACGCAGATTCGAACTGCGGACCTGCTGTTTACGAAGTAGTTCGGCCTAAGCGTTGTGGCACAAGCGTGGAATGGCGAGCGTAGGCCGCTCAGTTAGCAGGTCTTCGTTTTGACCGTGTGAGCCTTATGCTGCGCCTGCCTCCGAGGGACGCGCGATGGTCGATGGCATCGTACCCGAAGTTTGCGGGACGGCCGATCTCACGGAGCTTTTCGCCCGCTTCTTCGGCGCAGGCGGCGGCATCGTCCTCGAGCACTGCACGGTCACGGAGGACGGCGCCTGGACGGCGCTCGAGTTCAATGCCATTCGCTGGGGTGGCGTCGATCTCACGCCACAGGCCGGGGTCGCGGTGTACGAGCGCGGCTCGAGCGGGAGGATCGCCGAGGCGCGGATCTACGACGACGTCGCAGGCCCGGTCGAATAGCTGAACGAGGAGCCCGGCGCCGCGGCCGACGCCGGGGGAAGCATCGCCGCGCGCCAAGACTCCTCGTCACCGGCCATGGTACAGTGAGCGAGTCGGTGATGTTCTGATAGATTTGGGTAGATTTGCGTCCCTCGACATCGCGCGATCCGGACTGGCTGGGGCTATCGGAGGCCAGTCGCCTGCTCGGCGTTTCCCCGGCAACGCTCCGGCGCTGGAGCAACGCCGGCCGCCTGCGGGTGTTCACGACTCCCGGCGGTCATCGACGGTTCTCACGCAGCGCGCTCGAGCGGCTACTGCCCGCTGATCGTTCTCATCGTCCCACGCTCGGGAGCGCCGGATTTACCCCCACGAGGATCGCTCAGACCTATCGGCGCGCGAGTCGCGAGGCCGCTCCGGAGCTGCCCTGGGTTCTCGCCCTGACCGACGACCAGCGGGGGCTCTTCCGGGAACGCGGCCAGCTCCTGGCCGCCGGACTGCTCCAGCACCTCGATGCGCCTGAGCCCGAATCGGCTAGCCGCCACCTGAAGGAGGCTGCCGGCAATGCCGCCGAATACGGCCGCGTCGCCGCGTCGCTCGGGCTCTCCCTCAGCCAGACCGTCGAAGGGTTTCTACGCTTCCGCATGCCGTTCCACCAGGAACTCGCCGTGGCCGCCCGGCGGCGTGGCTTCGACACCGGCGAGACAACAGACCTGCTCGAAGCCGCCGAGCGAGCGATGGACCGCCTCCTCGTGGCGACGATGACCGGTCACGGCAAGGTGTCACTCCCTCGCTCGACACGGCTGCGAGAAGGGCCGCCCACCTTGATCGTCAAGGACCAGCAGCCGTGACACCGGCTGAGCAGGGATCAATCGTCGCACTCGTCACCCACGTCCGCGACGTTCCAGCCGCCCAGCGGGAGCGGTTCGCGACATCGCTTCGGGAGCAGTCGATCGGCGGGTCGATGGTTCTCGCGACCTGCCATCGCGTCGAGGCCTACCTCGTGTCTTCCGCCGACGGCACGTCATGCGCCGAGCGGCTTCCGGCCAACGGCCGCCTGCTTGTCGGCGAGGCTGCGATCCGTCACGCGATCACCGTCGCGGTCGGCCGGGATTCCGTTGTGGTCGGCGAAGATCAGATCCTCCATCAGCTGCGGGCATCGGTGGAACGGGCGCGCCGCGACGAGAGCCTTCACCCGATCCTTGAGCGCTTGTTCGCCCTCGGACTCCGGGCCGGACGGCGAGCCCGGTCGTGGCGTGAAGGGCCAGCGCGCTCGCTCGCCGACGTCGCGTTGTTGCTGATAGAGCGGCGGGCGGGACCGGTTCTCGGCCGCGAAGTCCTCATCGTTGGCGCCGGCAAGATGGGACGAGTTGCCGTCCGCGCAGCCTTCGCCGCCGGGGCATCCGTCGCGGTGGCGAACCGTTCGCCCGACAAGGCGATCGCGATCTCGGCCGAGAGCGGTAGCCGGATCGAGGCGTTCGATCCAGGTCCGGCGATCGACCAGTTCGCGGCCCTCATCGTCGCGCTCGGCGGCCCATGGGCGGTGGGCGAAGGCACGGTCAAGTCGCTTGTCGAGAGCTCGACGGTCGTCGTCGATCTGTCGGTTCCCGCCGCGGTATCCATCAGCTTGTCTGAGCGTCTGGGACCGCGTCTAATCTCGGCCGACGACCTGGCTCTTGCCGCAGTGGACGGCATCGTGGTCAACGATCGGACCATCGCCCGTCTGGACGCCCTGATCGATGCGACAACCGCGGAGTTCCTGACATGGCTCGAGGCGCGCGGGGGACGGGCTGCCGCCGCCGCCCTGACCGCTCGTGCGGAACAAGAACGTCATTCCGAGCTCGAGGTCCTGTGGCGACGACTACCCGACCTCGATGCCGACGCTCGCGACGCGATCGAGCGGATGAGCGAGCATCTCGCGAACCGGCTCCTCCGAGAGCCGCTCGAGCGGCTGGGCCGCGATGAAGACGGCCGCAATGAGCGGGCAATGCGGGAGCTGTTCGGACTGTGAACGTGCCCGAGATCGCGATCGGGTCGCGCGGCAGCGAGCTGGCGCTCGCCCAGGCGAGGCTCGTCGTCGAGGCCTTCGCCGAAGCGGGTCATCCAGGCCGGATCGTGATCATCGAGACCGACGGAGATCGTCGCCCTCCCGACACGGCGTGGGGCGAGGGAGCGTTCGTCGCCGCGATCGAGCGAGCGTTGCTCGACAGACGCGTGGACGTCGCCGTCCACAGCGCGAAGGACCTACCGACGAGCGAGGATCCGAAACTGCGGATCGGCGCCTACCTGCCGCGGGCCGATCCACGCGACGCCCTCGTGGTGCGCGCCGGCGCCGCGGAACACGGGATCGACGATCTTCCGTTTGGCTCACGGTTGGGGACCGACAGCCCGCGCCGGACAGGCTTCCTTCTGGCTCGCCGGCCGGACCTCGTGGTCCATCCGCTCCATGGCAATGTCGACACGCGCCTACGTCGCCTCGACGACGGAGAAACCGACGCCCTCCTGCTCGCCTGTGCGGGACTGGATCGACTCGAGCGCGACGACCGGATCGCGCAACGCATCCCGCCAGAGATCGTGCCGCCGGCACCAGGCCAGGGCGCGATTGCCGTCCAGATCCGACGAGATGACCCGCGGATGATCGCCCTGGCGGCGGCAGTCGACCACGGGCCGACGCGCGTCGCAGTCGAGGCGGAGCGGGCGTTCCTGGCAGCGTCGGGTGGCGGCTGCCGCTCGCCGATCGGGGCGCTCGCCGAGTTCCAGAACGGAGAGTTCGTTCTGCTCGGCGGTTATGCCCGCCCGGACGGCTCCGCAAGCGCGGTCAGCCATCGACGAGGTTCGGTGGCAGACGGGAGGGCCCTGGGTCGCGAGCTCGCGATGGCGCTCGGCTCGGAGCTTCGCCGCGCCGGGATCACGACACCACGCAACGAGCACCAGATAACGACCAAGCGGGTCATCGTCACGCGGGCGGTTGGCCAGGCAAATGAGCTCATGTCGGCCCTCCGTGACGCCGGTCTCGAGCCCGTCGCGGTGCCAACGATCGTGGTCGAGATTGAACCACCACAGGGCGAGCTCGATGCTGCCGGCGGGCTCCTCCACACGTACGCCTGGGTAGTCATCACCAGCGCCAACGGCGCCTGGGCGATCCTCAAGGCCGCCGAGCGCATCTTGACCGAGCTCGGAGCGCCAGCCTGGGCGGCGATTGGCCCCGCGACGCGCCGGGTCCTCGAGCACGAAGGCATCGAGATTCAATTTGAACCGAGCCAGAGCGAGGCGAGCGCGTTGGCCGCCGAGTTGCCCGTCGTCGCCGGCGACCGGGTCCTTGTCGTCCGCGGTGACCTGGCTGACGGCGCGCTCGCGGCCACGCTTCGCGGACGAGGGGCTGAGGTCGACGACGTCGTCGCCTATCGAACCCGCGAGGCGCCCGACAGCTCGCGAGCACTCCTGCGACAGGCGATCGGAGATGGGCCGATCGCGGCCGCCGTGTTCACCAGCGGCTCGAGCGTTCGTGGGCTGGTGGCGATTGGAAAGGCCGAGTCGGTCGACGTCACCTCGATCCCGTCCATCTGCATCGGTCCACAGACGGCCCGCGAGGCTCGAGCCGCGGGTTTCCGGATCCTTGCGGTCGCCGCGAGCCCGGAGTCGACCGCGCTGGCTGCCGCCGCCGCCCGGGCCCTCGCCCTCCAACCAGAGGAGATCCAATGACGCTGGACCTCGAACGACAGCCGCCTTCGGCCACCCCCGCGACCGGGACGTCGCTGCCCATTCGACTCCGCCGGCTGCGACGCACGCCGGCCCTTCGGGCACTGGTCCGAGAGACCCGTCTCCATCCAGCCATGCTGGTCGCCCCGCTGTTCGTCCGCCCGGGGGTCGGGGTGCGGGAGCCAATCGCCTCGATGCCGGGGCAGGCCCGCCTTTCGGCCGACCTCGCCGCCGACGAAGCCGCCCGCCTGGCCGAGCTCGGCGTGGGCGGCATCATCCTGTTCGGTCTGCCCGCGGCGAAGGACGCGCTCGGCTCCGCGGCTTGCGCGGACCATGGCATGGTCCAGGACGCCTTCCGCCGGATCCGCGCGCTCGAGCTGCCGCTCGTCGCAATCGCCGATACGTGCCTCTGTGAGTACACCGACCACGGCCACTGCGGTCCCCTCGCGGCGGACGGGACCGTCGACAACGACGCGGCGCTCGTCCGGCTCGCCGAGATCGCCGTGAGCCAGGCGCGTGCCGGCGCCGATATCGTCGCGCCGAGCGCGATGATCGATGGCCAGGTCGGCGCGATCCGGGCCGCGCTCGACGTGGCTGGATGCGAGCAGACCGCGATCATGGCCTACGCCGCGAAGCACGCCTCCGCGTTCTACGGTCCGTTTCGCGAGGCGGCCGACAGCGCTCCGGCCTTCGGCGACCGGCGGGGCTACCAGATGGACCCGGCCAATGGCCGCGAGGCAGTGCGCGAGATGACGCTCGACGTCGACGAGGGGGCGGACATCCTGCTGGTCAAGCCTGCCCTTCCGGGACTCGATCTCATCGCCACCGCCCGGGCGCGGTTCGACCTCCCGATCGCCGCGTATCAGGTGTCGGGTGAGTACGCGATGCTCGCGGCCGCGGCCGAACGCGGCTGGCTCGACGGGCGGCGGGCGATGACCGAGGCCGTGACCGCGATCGTCCGAGCGGGTGCCGGCATCGTCATCACATATGCCGCGGCCGACATCGCGACCTGGCTGCGGGAGGAGCGATGAGCGCCGACGAGCAGATCTACGTCCAGGCCATCGCCCTCGGGATCGATCCGGCGTGGCGGCGCCGGAGCGACGAGGAGCGCCACGACGATGGGTGTCGGTTCGGCGAGGCCGAGGTCGCGGCCGGGCTCTACGGTGTCCGCAGCATCACCTACTCCTCGATCGGTCTCGAGGCAGGCGTCGACCTCCTACTCTGGCGGATGGCACCGTCCGTGGACGCGCTCGAGACGGCGGCGGCGGCGCTGCTGCGCGCCGGGCTCGGTACCTGGTTGACCGTCCGTCACTCGCTCGTCGGGCGGATCGGGCCCTCGCAGTACGTCCGGAAGTCGACCGACCAGGAGCAATCGCTGTTCGCGGGCGAGCGCTCGCGGTACCTCGTCGTCTACCCGTTCACCAAGAGCACCGAGTGGTACCTCCTCTCGAAGGAGGCGCGCCAAGGCGTGATGAACGAGCACATGCGGGTCGGCCACGACTATCCCACGATCCGCCAGGCGCTGGCGTACTCATTCGGGCTCGACTCGCAGGACTTCGTGGTCGCCTATGAGACCGACGACCTGGTCGCGTTCGGCGACCTGGTCCGTGCCCTCCGCGCGACGGAGAGCCGGCGTTCCACGGTGAGCGACACTCCGATCCTCCTTGGCCTTCACCGGTCGATGGACGAGATCCTCGACCTCCTGGGCGCCGGCTGATGGCGACGACGGCAACGGGCGCGAGGATGGCCACGATCGTCGAGCGCGCGGAGCGGCTGTTCCCGGGCGGCGTCAACAGCCCGGTCAGGGCGTCCCGGGCGGTCGGTCGGCCGCCGCTCGTGCTGGAACGCGGCGAAGGTCCGCTCGTCTGGGACGCTGATGGGCGGCACTACATCGACTACCTCGGAGCCTGGGGGCCGGCGATCCTTGGTCACGCTAATCCGGCGGTCGTCGGCGCTGTGACGGCCGCCGCCGCGAACGGCTTCGCGCTCGGGGCGACCCATCCGCTGGAGGTCGTACTGGGGGAGGCGATCCAGGCGGCGATGCCGTCGATGGAGCGCCTCCGCTTCACCTCGTCAGGGACCGAAGCGGTCATGAGCGCCCTGCGGGTCGCGCGGGCGGCGACCGGTCGGGACATCATCGTCAAGTTCGCCGGTGCCTACCACGGGCACTCGGATGGTCTCCTCGTCGAGGCGGGCTCCGGTCTGGCGACCCAGGCGATCGCCGGCAGCGCCGGCGTGCCCGGCGCGATTGCCGCGACCACGATCGTGCTGCCGTACAACGATCCTGCCGCGGTCAGCGTCGCCTTCGCGGCGCAGGTGGGTCGGATCGCGGCGGTCATCGTCGAGCCGGTGATTGCCAACGCCGGTGTCATCGCGCCCGAGCCCGGCTACCTCGAGCATCTCCGGGACGTGACCCAGGCCGACGGCGCCCTGCTCGTCTTCGACGAGGTCATCACGGGGTTCCGGCTCGGGCTCGGCGGCGCGCAGGCTCGATTCGGCATCAGGCCGGATCTGACGACCCTGGGCAAGGTCATCGGCGGGGGCATGCCGATCGGGGCCTATGGCGGGCGGGCCGATCTCATGGATCTCGTCGCCCCAGCGGGTCCGGTCTACCAGGCCGGAACTCTGTCCGGTCACCCGCTGTCGATGGCGGCCGGCATCGCTACCCTGGCCGAGCTCACACCGGACCGCTACGCCGCGCTCGAGGCGACCGCCGCCGAGCTCGCCGACGGCCTGGCAAAGGCCGCCGCGGATGCAGGTCGCACGGTCGCGATCGCCCGGGTCGGGGCGCTCCTGACCGTCTTCTTCCGGCCTACCCTGCCGGTCGATGCGGCCGAGGCGCTTGCGTCGGACCGCGAGGCCTACGCGCGCTTCTCCGGGTTGATGCTCGACCAGGGCGTCCTCCTACCGCCCTCGCAGTTCGAGGCGTGGTTCCCGTCGATGGCCCATGGTCGGGCGGAGATCCGGGCGACGATCGAGGCCGCCCGGGTGGCGTTCGCGGAGGGCGTCGGATGAACGACCGTTTCGTGCGGGCCTGCCGGCGCGAGCCGGTCGATGCGACGCCGGTCTGGTTCATGCGTCAGGCGGGACGATCGTTCAGCGCCTACCGCGCCATGCGCGAGCGATACGGGATCCTCGAGCTCGCCAAGACGCCGGAGCTGTGCACCGAGGTGACGCTGATGCCGGTCCGCGAGCTCGGGGTCGACGCGGCGGTGCTGTTCGCCGACATCATGCTGCCGCTCGAGCCGATGGGCGTCGATCTGCGGATCGAGCCCGAGGTCGGGCCGATCATCGAGCGGCCGATCCGCTCGGCCGCCGATGTCGCCGCTCTGCGGCCGTTCGATCCGGCTGGGGTGTCGTTCACGCTCGACGCGATCCGGCTCGTGCGCCACGAGCTCGACGGTTCAGCCGGCGTCATCGGCTTCTCCGGCGCACCGTTCACCCTCGCCTGCTATCTGATCGAGGGCCGCCCATCGCGCGACTTCGCGATCGCGAAGGCGTTCATGTACCGCGAGCCGGCAGCCTGGCACGACCTCATGGAACGCCTGGCGACGATGGTCGTGGTCTACCTGCAGGCGCAGATCGATGCCGGGGCCGACGTCGTCCAACTCTTTGACAGCTGGGTCGGTGGCCTTGGCCCGGCCGACTACCGACAGTTCGTCCAGCCCCACGTGCGGCGGATCTTCGCGGCGCTCCAGGGGGTGCCGACGATCCATTTCGGGACCGGTACAGCGGCCTTGCTCGAGCTGCTGGCCGAGGCCGGCGGGGACGTGATCGGGCTCGACCATCGCGTCTCGCTCGCCGATGCCTGGCAGCGGATCGGTCATGACCGAGGTGTCCAGGGCAACCTCGACGCCGCCCGGCTGCTGGCCGGCTGGGAGGCGACCCGGGACGGCGCGCAGGTCGTCCTCGACGAGGCGGCAGGGCGGCCGGGCCACATCTTCAACCTCGGCCACGGCGTTCTGCCGCAGACCGATCCTGGGCTGCTGCACCGCCTCGTCGACTACGTCCACGAGCAGACCGCCTCCTCCGGGATCGCCGCCGAGGTGGTCGGGTGACCGACGCTGAGCGGACCGGCGTGCTCCTCATGACGTATGGCTCGCCCGCCTCGCTGGAGCGCGAGGACATCCACGCCTATCTCGCGCGCGTCCGGGGCGGACGCGAGCCCGACGCGGAGCTCGTCGAGGAGTTCACCCGCCGGTACCGGGTCATCGGCGGCTCACCGCTCATTGAGATCACCCGAATGCAGGCCGCCGCGCTCGCGAAGACGCTCGGGTGGCCAGTCGAGGTCGGCATGCGGTTCTCCGAACCGTCCGTCCTCTCCGGCCTGGGAGCGCTCGCCCAGGCTGGCGTCGCCCAGGTCGCCGCGATCATCCTTTCCCCGCAATATTCGCCACTCCTGATGAGCGGCTACGCGCGGGCGATCGACGAGGCGCGGGCGGCGCTGGGCGCCGCGGCTCCGAAGGTGCGCGTCGCGGGTGCCTGGCATGAAGAACCGGCGTTCATCGGCGCCCTCGCCCGGCGGGTCACCGAGGCGCTGGAGCGACTCCGGCCCGACGACCCCCACGCGACCCCGGTCCTCATGACCGCCCACAGCCTGCCGAAGCGGGTGGCCGATCAAGAGCCGGACTACCTCGCCCAACTTCGCGCCACCGCTCATGCCGTGGCCTTAGGCGCCGGCCTGTCGGATCGCGACTGGAGGTTCTGTTGGCAGAGCGCGGGTCACGAACCGGGTGAATGGATGAAGCCCGATTTCGCCGACCTGATGCCCGAGATCGCCGCCGCGGCTGGGCGTTCCGTTCTTGTCGCCCCAGTGCAATTCCTGGCCGACCATCTCGAGATCCTTTACGACGTCGATGTTGGCGCGCGCGAGCAGGCCGAGCGGTGCGGCTTGGCGTTCCACCGGATAGATTCGCTCAACGCCGATCCGGACCTGATCAACGCGCTGGGGGCTGTTGCCCGACGCATCACGGACATAGGCGTATTGACTGTCCCTGTTGAAGCGAGCTGATCCGTACTCAAGTCCTCGATCCGTTTCCCTTCCAGCGGTCAGCACTCGATCCGCCCCGGGCCTGCTGAGTCGAAGGCAGCAGCGCTGGCGTGCCACGGGCGGCGTCGTCGGCGCGGCGGCCGGGATCCGGGAACTGCTGACGCCCGATGTGCCGCATCAAGATCTGCTCAGTTAGCAGGTCTTCAGCGTTGTGGCAGACACGAACCGACGAGATTCGCAGCTCGAACTGGGGATTCTGAACGAGAAGTAGGGCTGGAGCCGACACGCAGATTCGAACTGCGGACCTGCTGTTTACGAAACAGCTGCTCTACCGCTGAGCTATGTCGGCCGGACGCCGAGTATAGGCGATGGCTTCAGACAGCAGCTGTCCACGCTCTGGCAAGCCCACAGCCTCACGTAGGGTTCGGTTAGCACAGCGCTCGAATAGCTGATAACTAGCCCATCCCGTTCTGAGGTGGGGCCATGCCCCGTCAAGTGGTGTAAATCGACCTCCAGCTCGAACACCTCTCAGACGGCCATCCCCTCCTTGAGCAGGTCGCTCAATGTGGTCCCCGGGATGCCGCCGATGAGCCTGGTCATCGAGGCCTGGGTCAGGT
>JBBQRZ010000037.1:0-26241 GCA_038214255.1 Candidatus Limnocylindrales bacterium | reverse complement strand
CGAACTTGACCGCGTGCTGGCGGACCCGCACCGGGTGGATGTGGAGGAACACGTTGTTCATGACCGCGTACGCGCGCGAGCGCTCGTCGCGCGGATACGGCTGGCGGAACAGCGAGCGCCAGACCGTGCTTCGGCGGATGGTCTCGTCCATCCGCTCGAGGAAACTCAACGGGCTCCTCCTGCGACGCCGGGCGTTCCGGCGAGCTGCGCGTCACGGTACGACTCCTTGTAGAGCCGGCCGTCGGTCGAGATCTCCTGGAGTTCGAACCGCTCCATCGTAATGGCGTCGAACGGGCATCGTTTGACACAGAGAGCGCATCGGATGCAGCGCTCCTCGTCGAGGATCATCGCCCCACCGTTCTCCCAGCCGTAGGCCTCCTCGAGCTCGGGCAGGAGGCCTTCCGACTTGAGCGTGTTGACGTCGACCATGTGGATGACGCCCTCGGGGCAGACGTCCGCGCACGCGCCGCACAGCACGCACCGAAACGGGTCGAACCAGATGTTGTAGTTGCACATGAGGCAGCGGGTCGACTCGGCCACGGCGCCGTTCGCGTCGTAGCCCATCTCGACCGGGGTGTTGAAGTTGACGACCGGGTCGGTCGATGGCATCCGGGCCTGGAGCGGGACCATCGGGATGTGCTGGCGCGGCAGGATGTCGTAGAACTCCGGCATGTCGTGGCGCCACGAGCTCGTGATCTTGACGTTGGCCGCGACGCTCACGTCGGTCCGCCCGGCGAGGTAGCGATCGATCGCGTAGGCCGCCTTCTTGCCGTGGCCGGCCGCCTCGATGAGCGTCGTGGGTCCGGTGACGAAGTCGCCGCAAGCGAACACACCCCGGACGTTGGAGGCGTAGGTCGCCGGGTCCACCTTGACCCGGCCGCGGTTGATCTCGAACTTCGCCTCGACCGGCAGGAACGTCAGGTCCGCCGCCTGCGACACCGCCGGGATGACGGTCTGCGCCTTGATGACGAACTCGGAGCCTTCGATCGGCACCGGGGAACGCCGGCCGGAGGCATCCGGCTCGCCGAGCCGGTTGCGGATGAACTTGACGCCGGCCACCTTGCCGTCTTCGCCGAGGATCTCGATCGGGCTGGCGAGGAACTCCATCCGGACGCCCTCGCGCTCGGTCTCGCCCAGCTCCTCCTCGTCGACGACGAGCTCGGAGCGCGTGCGCCGGTAGACGATCGAGACGTGGTCCGCGCCGTGACGCAGGCTCGTCCGCGAGCAGTCCATCGCGGTGTAGCCACCGCCGATGACGACGACGTCCTGGCCGACCTCTAGCGGCTGGCCGAGATTCGCCTTCTTCATGAAGTCGACGCCGTAGTCGACGCCCTCGAGCTCGGCACCCGGGATGTCGAGCGCGACCGCGTCCATCGCCCCGGCCGTGATGGCGATCGCGTCGAAATCCTGCTGGAGCTGCTCGAACGTGATGTCCTTGCCGATCTCGGTGTCGTAGATGAATCGGACGCCGAGGCGCTCGACGAGCCGGACGTCCATCTCGATCGCTTCGCGCGGGAGGCGGAAGGCGGGGACGCCGATGAGCATCGTCCCGCCGGCGAACGGCAGGCTGTCGAAGACCGTGATCTGGTAGCCCTTCATCGCCAGCTCGCGCGCGACCGCGAGGCCGGCTGGACCCGCGCCGACGACGGCCACCCGCTCGGCCCTCGGCGTGATCTGGGGCATGACGTCGGGGATCCCCGAGGCCTCGTGCCACTCGACCAGGAAGCGCTTCATCGCGCGGATCGCCAGCGGGCGATCGATGTCACCCCGCCGGCAGGCGCGCTCGCAGGGCGCCGAGCAGACATATGAGCACATCGCCGCGACCGGGTTCGGTTCGCGCGACAGGATGTAGCCCTCCTCGAACCGCCCTTCGGCGGCGAGGTTCAGGTAGCCGCGGCAATTCGTCCCCACCGGACAGGCTTCCTGGCACTCGATGTTGCACTGCAACCAGGAGGCATCGACAGGCTGAACGAGGAATTCCTGGGTGGACTCGATGGCCAAGCGCAGACGTGCCTTTCCGTGGTTCGGCGAGCCTCGGGCCCGAACGGGGATCGGCGGCGACACCGACCGTGCCAATCTACCATCGACGCACTTGGGCCTGCAAAGCACGAGCCCCCCGACCGGTACCCCGCGCCGAGTTGACGCTCGCCCACGTCGCAGCTACGCTCCGCCGAGATGTCGCCGCAGCTCGACAAGAGCAGGACCGGGGAGATATCGGCACCGTGACCCCCAGCGAAATCGCCTTCCTGGTGATGGGGCTTGCCTTCGGCGTCGCCTGTGGCGCGGCCATCCTCGAGGTCCTCCGAGCGCGTTTTTCCGCACGAGACGGGGTGCGCCTGACCGTGGCGCGCGACGCAGTGCCACGTCGGCGAGGGTCGACGCTCGCCGACGATGCCTTCGCCGTGCCCCTCCTAAGGCCGGCCCGCGGCGGACCCGCCGAGCTGGAGCCGGACGACGATCTCGGCCGACCCGGAGGCCCTGATCTTCGAACGAACGTTCGCTCCGGTCCGCTGGCGTCGACCGCCGGATCGCCGGTCTTCGCCCAGAAGGACGATCGCGCCGCGGTCGGGGCCGGCCCGCGCATCGGTCGCATCATGGAGCCGGCCTTTCGGCTGGCCGATCCGTGGGCCCGCAGCCCCCGCCTCAGGCCCGTCGGCTTCCCCATCGACTCGGGTGCCGACCCGATGATCGCCGAGCTCCGCGCCGGCGCGGCGGTGGCCGCCGTGACCGCGAGGCGCCCCGCCGCCCCGGCCGCGACCGCGACGGGCTCCGCCGCCCTGGCCGCGGCGCTGGAGCGCGATCCGGTCGTGGCGAGTGCACGGCAGGACGCCCAGCCGGCGCACGGCGCGGGTCGGAAGGGATCCGGACCGGAACCGCCGGCCGACGCCGGCGACCTCGGCTCGCTCCGCGAAACGGTCGGGGCCGAGGCGGAGGGCGTTCGGCCCACGGCCGCGGGGTCGGCGGCGGGGTCCTGCGACGACGAGCGTCGCCTCGCCGACGAACGCTGCGAGCTCGCCACGCGCGCTCGGGCGCAGGCCAGCCGTGCCGACGAGACATTGCGGGCTGCCCAGCGCGCCTACGACGAGCACGAGGCACGCGCCGACGAGGCCGCCGCCGCGATCGACGCGCGCGCGGTCCGGACCGCCAAGGACGAGGCCCAGGCCCGCTTCCGTGCCGGGCGCAGCCGGGCGACGACGACCGAGGAGATCGAGGGGGCGGCCCGCGTGTGGCTCGTCGAGATCAACGAGATCAACGGCGAGGCCCGCGAAGCGATGGCCACGATGACGCACGAACGCGAGGCTGCGCGGATGATCGGCGCGACCCTCGAGCGGACCTCGATGGAGGCCGAGACGGCCCGCATGGCGGCCGAGGCCGCCGAGGGGGCCTGCCTGCAGGCACGTGAGGCCGTCGCGGCCTGCGAGGAGCGGGCCGGTGCGGCCGTGCCCGGTCACGAGCCGCGGGTTCCATCGGGTGCCCCGGAGGGGCCCGTCAATGGGGACACCAACGCCGAGATCCTGGCCGGGATGCTCCGGAGTCGAGGAGCACCCCGGATCTTCCGCCTCCTTCGCGGCGATCGGACCGCGTTCGTCGAGCTCGTCGGCCTGATGGGCGGCGAGGATCCCGGGGAGCGACGCCGGTGGCAGGTCGGCCTCGCCGATCTCGTCGATGCGATCCTTGCCGACAGCATCGAGGCCTCGGTCCTCGACTTCCCCGCAGATCACGTGTTCTGGGGACCGTTCAACGGCACCCCGGCACGTGACATCGCCTCGGCGCTCTCATCACTCGGCTACCGGTTCGACGGGCGCGGTGGCTGGGTCGACGGGCGGATCCCCTCCCAGCGGGACCTCTCGCTCGCGTTGGGCTACGCGGGGCTCGACTCGATGCGGATGCGCCACTGGCCGGCCGAGGACGAGATGCACGAGCTCTTCGCCGACGTGACCGTGGCGGCCGACGAGCACCTGGCCAACAACGCCGGTGACCTGACCCTCGGCGAGCTGGTGACGATGCTCGGTCGCCGGGCGGACGGCCTGACCCTGGTGTGGAACGCCTGGGGCCGGCTTCGACCGCTGCTGCTCGAGGACGGCTGACCGGGGGAGCGATTCGCGCCACGGGAGGGACCGCCGTCGCGCCGCGATCAGCTCTCGATAGACTCGGGCCCCGGCCCCTCGATCTCGTCGTCCTCGTCGAGAACGATCGTCCGCAGCCCCTCGGCCGCGGGCACGCCGATCCGCCGGCCTTCATCCGCGGCCCATTCCCGGATCCAGGTCTCAAGCCGCTCGGTGTCCGTGATCTGGCTGGCGTGCGCGCGCAGCGCCGCCAGCTTGCGCTCAAGCGTCGACGAGACGTCGACCCAGGCGTCGGCGTGGTTCGACCAGAACAGGTACAGCCGGCGCACGCGGTGGGCAGCCAACCCGTTCCGGGCCAGGTTCGGGAACGCCATCGGGTTGCGTGCCGCCGGATAGACGGCGTCGACCGCGGCCATCCCGGCCGCCCGATGATCGGTGTGGTTGATCCCGCCGTCGCCATGGAAGATCGTCTCGGGATCGGTCGCGAGGACAGCGTCGGGCCGGAACGTTCGGATCTCGGTCACGAGCAGCTCGCGGAGGGCGAGGTCGTTGACGAGCGCGCCGTCGGGCGCATGCAGGAACGAGACGCCGGCATAGCCGATGACGTCGGCCGCCGCGCGCTGCTCCGACTCCCGCAGCGCCGCGAGCTCGAAGGGATCGGCGTCCGGATCCTCACCGCCCTGGTCCCCGCTCGTGCAGCACACGAGCCAGCCCTCGGACCCCTCGTCGATCCAGCGGGCAGCGGTCGCTGCCGGCCCGAAGTCGGCGTCGTCGGGGTGCGCCGCGATGACCATGAACCGGGCCGGCCGCCACGGGTGATGGCTGGCCGGAGCGCCGGCCGACGCCGCCTCCGTCATCGACTGTTGCGCCGCGTGATGTCGCATGCGGGATCGTCTTGCGAGCCCCGAGGCAGGACGCTAGGCTGTCGGCCGAGGCATCGCTCGTCTCCCCCCACGAGCGATGCCTCGCAGTCCCCGGCGGTCATCCCGCCGCCGGCTGCAGCTCGTCGAGCGCCGCGAGGACCTCGGCGGCGTGCCCCTCGGGCTTGACCTTCGGCCAGACCCGCGCGATCCGGCCGTCGGGGTCGACGAGGAACGTCCTGCGGGCCATGCCCATGTAGGTCCTTCCGTAGTTCTGCTTCTCGACCCACGACCCGTACGCCTCGCCCACGTCGTGCTGCTCGTCGGCGAGGAGCATGAAGGGCAGGCCGAACTTCTCGCGGAAGGCACGCTTGCTCGCCGCCCCCTGTGGGCTCACGCCCCAGACCTCGGCTCCGCGCTCGACGATCGTGTCGTTGGCGTCGCGGAACTCACAGGCTTCCACGGTGCAGCCGGGCGTGTCGTCCTTCGGATAGAAGTAGAGGACGGTCCACCGGCCGCGCTGGTCGCTGAGGCGGTGGACGGTGCCGGTTTCGTCCGGCAGCGCGACCTCGGGAGCGGGGTCGCCGACGTTCGGCATGCTCATGGTCAGAGCGTAGCAGGCGTCTCCACGATCAAGAGACGGCCCTGCCGGAGCGCGACGCCGGCGACGCGCTCGACGCGGACGTTCGACAGCCCCCGGGTCCGACCCATCAGGAGCGGCTCGTCGCCCAGGGCGAACCGGAGTCCCCGGGTCGTGACGCCCTCGGCGTCGCCACCGACCGGGAGGAGTGTGACGAGGTCGCCCACATCGCCTTCGAGCTCGAGGTGGCCGGCCAGGCCGCTGGCGTCCGGTCCGTGCAACTGGCGGACGCGGGCATCGGCGGCGAGCAACCGGACGTCCATGCCCTTGAGCTCCGACAGCCCGAGGAGCGCGACGTTGGCCAGGGCGTGGTCGGTCCGGGCACCGCCCAGGGCGCCCAGGATGACGATCTCGGTCGCGCCCGCCTGGCACGCGGCCAGGACCGCCAGCTCGGTGTCGGATTGGTCCTTGTCCGGCGACGCGCGGTCGACCCGGATCCCGGCGGCGATCAGCTCCGCCACCCCGGCATCGCCTAGCGAATCGCCGTCGCCCACCCAACGGTCGATGCGCAGTCCCAGCCCGGCGGCATGGCGGGCGCCACCGTCGGCCGCGATCACGATGGCGTCGGGCCGCGCCCAGCCCGGCCACGCGACGTCGAGGCGGTCGCGCGACCCGGCTTCGCCGTCGGCGAGGACGATGGCCTGCATGGGGATTGATGATAGCGACCCGATGCTAGACTCCCGCCGTGCCCGAGCCCACCGACCATCCGGCGATCCAGCGCGTGCTCGACGCGGCATTGCGCAAGGGCGTGACCCTCGACATCCGGGTCTTCGATGAATCGACCCACACGGCGGCAGATGCAGCGAACGCCCTCGAGGCGGATATCGGGCAGATCGTGAAGTCCCTCGTCTTCGTCGCACCGACCGGCGACGCGGGCCTCCGACCGATCATCTGCCTGGTCTCGGGGCCGAACCGGGTCGATCTCGCGCGCCTGGCCGCGGTCACCGGCGAGCCGGATATCCGACGCGCCAGCGCGCGGGAGGCGAACGACCTGACCGGCTTCGTCATCGGCGGGATCCCGCCGATCGGTTACGAGCGGCCGCTCCGGGTGATCATGGATCCCGACCTCGGTCGCTACCCGACCGTGTGGGCCGCGGCCGGCCTGCCGACGGCCGTGTTCGAGGTCCCGCCCGGAACGCTCAGCATCCTGGCAAACGCGACGGTCGCGCCGATCACCGAGGAGCGACGAGCGGCCGACATCGAGGCCGAGGCGGCCGGGCTCCCAACGCCCAACGCCGGCGCGTGACGTCGCTCCCCGGGAGGACGACGGCGGAGCCGCGCAACTCGGCGGTCAGCTATCCCGGCGGGCTGCGCGCGCGATGGCGGTGGGGCGGCAGCGGCCAGGCGGCGGCCGTGTTCGCCCTGTCGCAGGCGGGCGGCACGCTGATCGACCTGGGGCCGAACGTCACTGAGGATCCCGATGCCCTGTGCCGGGCGGAGATGCGGGTGGAGGGCCCGCGCGGCGCGTGGACGGCGCGCTTCGCCTCGCTCATCCACGACGAGCCGCGGGCGATCTACTGGGATACCGCCGGTCTGCTCGTCGTGGCCTATGGGTTTCACGCGTACGGGCTGGATCCGGCGACCGGTGAGTTGCGCTGGGAGCACCGCTCGGCCACGCCGCTGCTCGCGTTGCTCGGGTCGCCGCGGCTCGCCCACGTCCTCGTCCAGTCCGAGCTCGAAACGTTCGCCATCGACCCGGATGGGACGGTGGCCTGGCGAGTGGCGCATTCGGATGTCGTGACGGCCGCGGACCTGATCGGTGGCCGGCTCGTCCTGACCGGCTTCGACGGCCAGATGAACGCGCTCGATCCGGTCACCGGGCGCTCGAGCGGCTGATCGCAGCGCGGCCCGGGACGGGCACAGAGCCGCTGCGGCCGATCCACCCTGTGCACGGACGGTGGATAACACCTGACCTTTGGCCGAAATCTGGTGGACGACGACCTTGACCCGGAACCATCGCACCCCGTAGCGTAGGCAACAGCCCGGAGGGGCCGAACGACACTAACGGCGGCGATCGCATCAACGCCCACGTGCCGTGGAGGTTCCTTCGGGCCCTTCATGCCCGACGCGTATCATCGCCGCCGATGACTCCCCTGCTCCCGGTCGCCGCGGGTCTGGTCGCCCTCGCCATCGGCATCGCCATCCTGCGCAGCTTCGGGCCGCGCTACCGCGTGGGTCGGCTCCTGTCGGCGACGCCGATCATCACCGTCGCCGAGGCCCGCGACCTCGCGGCCGGGCCGCCGCGCTACGTCGGGGTGCGCGGCCGGATCGACGCCGAGGATGAGTTCGAGGACGAAGCGCATCGTCCGCTCGTCTACCGCCGCGCCCGCCTGCAGCTCGGTCGGGGATCGCACTGGGAGACGGTCGATGAGCACGTCCAGGCGGTCGAGTTCGAGATCCACGAGGGACTCGATTCGATCGGGGTCGTCCAGGATGACCTTGATGCCGGGCTCGTCGTCGTCCAGCGGGAGTCCGTCGGAACGGCCGCCGACGCGTCCGATCGGGTCCCGACCGGCACCCCGCCCGAGACACCGCTGCGGCTGCGGGTGGAACAGATCTCATCGGTGGAGCACGCCATCGTCATGGGCCAGCCGACGACGGCGCCGGATGGCGCGGTCCGCTTCGCCGCGGGGTTGGGCCGGCCGCTCATCCTCACGACGCTCGAGGTCGGTGAGGCCATGCGGGTCCTCGCCGGTGGGGGTTCGCGCAGGCCGCTGGCCGCGGCCGTCGCCCTCGGCAGCGGGCTCGTGCTGCTCACGATCGGTGTCGTCTGGGCCCTGCTCGGCGCCGTCACCGCGACCGCCCTGGCGGCCTCGCCGAGCCCCACGCCCGGGATCGGCGGCGACCCGCGCAGCAGCGGTCAAGGGCCCGGACTCGTCGGCGATCCGCTCGTCGCCATCGGCCTCGTCGTGACGATCGGCCTCCTCGCCGTGGTCGGCACGCTCACCTACATCCGCCTCACCCGAGGCCGCCGGACCTGAGGCTGGCCCAAACGTCCGTCTGGGACCTTCGGACTATTGGCAAGAACTGTGAACTTGGTAGCCTCGCGGCGTGAACTTCACAGCGCTTGCACTTCGATGACCGCGATCCTGCCGCCTCGGCCGACCGATGCGACGCTTTCGGTGACGAAAGCGGCGCGCCTGCTCGGGGTCCACCCGAACACGGTCCGTGCCTGGAGCGATGCCGGTCGACTGCGCTACTACCGGATCAACCCACGCGGCGATCGCCGCTATCGTCTCGGCGACCTGCAGCGATTCCTCGCGGCCGCCGAGAACGCGCCGATCGAGCTGAGCGGCGCCGCCGGCGTCGGATCGCGGCGCGCCATTGACACCGCGGCCGTCAGCGCCGCCCTGAAGTCCCCAACGCGCGGCCAGCACGGGACCGGCCGGGCGATCTCGGAGCCCGATCCGCTAGCCGCCGAACGGCATCGCCGCGACCTGGCACTGCTGGGAGCGATCGCGCGCCTGACGCTGACGGCAGGCGAGCTCGACGAGGACCTGACCAAAGCCCTGCGGGAGATCCGCGACACGTTCGACCATCCCCTTGTGGGGGCCTGGGAACTGCGCGGTGGGCGGCTGACCCCGCGAGCGGCCGTCGTCCCCGCCGGGGTCACGGCACCGCGCCTGCTCGAGGTGTCGCGGAGCCTCGGGATCCTCGGACGCGCCCTGGATGCCGCGCCGGGCGTCGCCGTCGTCGGCGACGGGAGCGAACGGGCAACCCTGACAGTGCTGCCGGGCGCCCGGAGCGAGCTGGCGGCTGCGATCCCCGGGCCGGATGGCCCATGGGGCGTGCTCCTGATCGTCCCCGATACCACGGCCATGCCCGGTTCGACCGACCGCGATCTCGTCGCCGCCCTGGCCGGCGCGATCGGCACGATCATCAACGTCGACCGGCGCCAGGACGAGGTCGCGCACCTGCTCCACCGGGCGGAGGCCCTGCGGCGGGTGGCGGGCGACATCGGCAGCCGTCTCGACCTCGACCGGATCCTGTCGGGCCTGGTCGACCACGCGATGGTGCTCTTCGAGGGCGATCGCGCAGCCGTCTTCCTGCAACGGCCCGACGGCCGGGCCGTGGCCGAGGTCAGCCGCGGGCTCTCCGCCGAATACCTGACCGCGGTGCGGGAGTTCCCGCTGCGGTCCCTGCCGGCGGCCGCGGTCACCGCTCGACGGCCGCTGTTCTCGGTCGGCTATCGCGACGATCCCCGCGGCGCAGGCGTCCGGGCCGCCGTCGTCCAGGAGGGATTCGACACGATCTGCACGGCGCCACTCATGGACGGCACCGACATCCTCGGCCTGCTCAACGTCTATCACGACAAGCCGCACGCCTGGAGCCCCGACGAGCTCGAGACGATCGCAGCGCTCGCGACGCAGGCGAGCGTCGCGATCCGGACCGCGCTGAACTTCCAGCAGATGGCGACCTGGACGGCCCAGCTCCAGTCGATCCAGCAGCTCGGCGCGCGGCTCAACCACCACTCCAGCGTCCGCGACATCGGCCTCGCGATCGCCACCGAGCTCCGCCAGCTCATCGATTACCACAACGTCCGGGTCTACCGCCTGGTCGGCTTGGAGCTGCTGCCGGTCGCGATGCAGGGCCAGGTCGGCGAATACGTCGACGAGACGCCGGACCAGCTCAAGGTCGCGATGGGCCAGGGCATCACGGGCTGGGTCGCCCAGCACCGGATCGCGCAGAACCTGCCGGACGCGGCAGCCGACCCACGCGCCAATACGATCCCGGGGACCGAGGATGACCTCGACGAATCGATGCTCCTCGCGCCGATGATGTTCGAGGACGAGGTCCTCGGGGTGCTGGTCCTGTCCAAGCTCGGCCTCGACCAGTTCAGCGACGACGACCTGCGCCTGCTCGTCATCTATGCCAGTTTCGCGGCCCAGGCGATGGCCAACGCCGATACGACCGAGCGGCTGCGCGCCCAGTCGACCGCCCTCGAACGCCAGCTCCGCAGCCAGCGGGCGCTCCTCCAGATCACCGAATCAATCCTCACGACGCTCGACGCCCGCGCCGTGCTCGACGGCATCACCGAGCGGCTCGGGAGCCTCATCGATTGCGACAACGTGGCGATCGAGGTCGTGGACCCATCGAGCGGTCTGTTGCGACCGCTAACGGCCCGGGGCATCCACGCGGCCCACTATCTGGAGCCCTGGGAGCCGGGCGAAACCGGCCTCGCGACCTGGGTGGTCGAGCACAACGAGCCGGTCTACGTCGACGATGAGCGAGCTGACCCGCGGGTCAACCACTTTCGCACGGCCGGAACCGTCGATGGCAGCCTCATCGTCGTGCCGCTGCGTGGCCGAGAAGGCGCCATCGGTGTCCTGACCATCGAGCGGCTCGGCACCGGGAACACGTTCGCACCGGAGGAGTTCGATCTCGTCAAGCTCTTCGCGGCCCAGGTGTCCATCGCCCTGCAGAACGCGGAGGTCTTCCGGGCGGTCGAGATCCGGGCCCAGACCGACGCGCTGACCGGGATCCTCAACCACGGGACGTTCGAGGACTACCTCGAGCGAACCGTCCGCGAGGCGTCCGGCTTCGGTCTGATCATGCTCGACCTCGACGACTTCCGAACCGTCAACAACACGATGGGTCACCAGGCCGGCGACGAGGTGCTGAGCCGGATCGCCGCCGGCCTCGTGCGGGCCGGCCGCGATACCGACCTCGTGTTCCGCTACGGCGGCGACGAGTTCACGTTCCTGCTGCCCCACACGGACGCGGCCGGGACGCTCCATGTCGCCGAGCGCGCCCGGGCAGCGGTCAAGAACCTGGGTGGCTCGGTCACCGCGTCCATCGGGATCGCGACCTTCCCCGCCGACGGCGACACGGCGAGCGCAGTCCTGCTGGCCGCCGACCGGGCCTGCTTCCTCGCCAAGCGCGATGGGCATGACCGCGTTGCCACCGCGGCCGAGGGTCTCGTCCTCGCGGCCGAGTTCTCGCTCCAGCAGCCCACCCCGGTCGACTCGGAGGTCACGGCCCGCCTGCGGTGAGGAACTCGCATATCCTCGCGCCGGCCCGCGTCCTCGTGATCCTGAACCTCGGCGCCGTCCTGGTCGGCGCGTGCGTCCCGACCCCGCTCGCGCGGTCGGCCGCGAGCCCGCCCGGCCCGAGTGGGGCGGTGGCCGTCGCGACCGAGGTGCCGACGCCACAGCCGACGCCCGTACCGACCCCGACCGGTCCGACCCCGGTCCGGTCGTTCGTCCGACCGACCCCGATGCCGGAGCCGAGCTTCCGCGTGTATGTCGTGGTCCGCGGCGACACGTTGTCCTCGATCGCCCGACGGTTCGAGACGACGACCCAGAGCCTCGCGTTCTGGAACCGGGCGGCGTATCCCTCGCTCGACCCGGATTCGCCGTCGTACGCCCCCGATCGGATCAAGGTGGGCTGGATGTTGCGCCTCCACCCGGGCGTCGAGGTCGATCCGGAGGAGCTGGTCGGCCCCTCGCCGTCGCCGGTGCCGAGTCCGTCGGCGCTGCCGAGTCCGGCCTAACCCCGGCTATCATCGACCAGTGACGCTCGACTCATCGACGCCGCCGCGCATCGTCGTGACCGTGGCGGTCGCCGACTGGCACGACAAGCCCGACCTCGCGGCCCAGCGGATCGCGCTGTACGCCGCGGCCGTCGAGCGGCACGGCGGCCGCCCGATCCTGCTCGATGTCCGCGCGACCGAGGAAGAACGACGCGTCGCGTTCGACTCCATGGACGGGCTGCTCCTGAGCGGCGGGGTCGACATCCACCCGGCGCGCTACGGGCAGACGACCTCTGGCGCCAAGGAGATCAGCCGGCAGCGAGACGAGCTGGAGGCGGCGGCCTGGGATGCGGCGGCGGCTCGCGAGCGTCCGGTCCTCGGCCTGTGCCGTGGCCTGCAGGCCATCAACGTGTTCTCAGGCGGGTCCTTGCTGCAGCACGTGCCCGGTCACGCCGGCCCGGGCTGGGGTGAGGGGGCAGCACACCGGCACCCGGTTCGTCTCGAGGCCGGGACCCGCCTCGCCGCCGTCCTGGCGCCCGCGGTCACGATCGACGTCAACTCGTACCACCACCAGGCGGTGCGTCCCGAGGACCTGGCCCCCGGGCTCGTCGCGAACGCGTGGGCCGACAGCGTGGCGGGACCCATCGTCGAGGGCCTCGAGGGCGCCGACGGCCGCTTCGTCGTTGGCGTGCAGTGCCACCCGGAGCGGACCGATTCGACCCCGGAAGCGTTCGAGCGGCTCTTCGCTGCGTTCGTCGAGGCGGCCGGCGCGGCGACTGGGATGGCCGACCGACCCGCTGCGCGAGCGCCGCTCGCGAGCTAGCCGCCGGCCAGCTCGATCAGGAACGGGGGCGTCCAGAGGTGAGCGGTCACGCCGCTGAACCCGCCGATCGTGGCCGCGACCAGGAGCGCGACGAAGAACCCGATGACGATGAAGTCCGTCCGGTCGTAGGCGAGGTGCCGGAGCCATGTGCGGCGTGACGTGCCGAACCCGCGCAGGTCCATCGCATCGATCGTGTCCTCGGCGCCGGCGATCGCATTGACGACGGTCGGCACGATGACGGGAACCGAGTGGCGCAGGCGGGACAGGACGCCGGTCGCTCCCGCGGACCAGTCGAACCCCCGGATCCGCTGGGCATCGACCGTGGTCTGGAGGTCGTTCGCGAGCGAGGGCAGGAAGCGGAACGTCAGGTCGATCCCGAACGCGAACTTCTCGGGCACCCCGATCCGGTGGAACGCCACCCCGAAGTCAGACGGTGCCACGGCAAAGGCCAGCGGAAAGCCGATCGTGGCCATCGCCAGGTAGCGCATCAGCAGCGTCACCGCGAGGCTGATGGACTCGCCGGAGATGGGTGTGCCCAGGAGTGGGACAGAGAACAGCACGTGGGTCTGCTCGACCGACAGGTTCTGCACGTCGCCGCCGGCCACGAGCGTGTTGACGACCACGAGGACCCCGATGAACAAGAACACGATCGCCCAGTTGCGGCGGATCTGTGACCACGGGATGCCGGCGGAACGGTAATAGATGACCGCGATGACGAGCAGGCCGAAGACGACGCGACCGTCCCAGACCTGCAGGACGGTGAAGATATACAGGGCGACGACGAGGATCAGGACGCGGGGATCGCGGCGTGCCAGCCACGATCCCCGGCCCAGATAGCGTGGGGCGATGTTCATGGGTTGCCCCGGACCCCGAGCCTACCTGCCTAGTTGCGCCTTCACCGGCTCCCAAGCGTAGACGAGGATGGGGACGAGGATGATCGTGCCGATCAGGTCGCCGACGATGACCGGGACATACAGGGTCGTCAGGATCGTCCCGACCTCCATCTTCTGGATGATCGCGTCGGTGAATACGAACATGAACCCGATGACGACGGCGATCGCACCGGCGATCGCGCCGCCGATGGCTCGCTGACGCAGGTCACCGTTGACCCAGCGCGCGAGGTACAGCGGGGCGAGTCCGGCGATCAGGCCGACAAGGCCGTTCGCGATGCTCCAGTTCCAGGACGTCAGGGCGCCCCAGCCGGAGATCTGATCGCCGATCCCGTTCCCGACGAGACCGACGAAGAAGCCGACGATCGGACCGAAGGCGTACCCGAAGAACGGAACCAGCGCGAAGGCCGGTCGGACGGATACGGTGCTGCCGGGGATCGGCAGCTGCGCGATGAGGAGGATCCCGTACAGGGCCGCGCCGATCGCGGCATAGACGATCGTGCGCGAGGTCACCTCCCAGAGGTTGTTTCGCTGCATGGTCAGGGTGGACATCATCCCTCCGACGTTGTCTCAGATGAACGCGTGTCAGTGTTCAGTCAGTCGTTCTCGTGCGACGGACTGGCCTCCTTCCGCCCCAATCTCGTGACGTCGTGGTCGTGGGCGACGATCCGACGCGCGAGTGTCCCTGCCTCGAGGAAGCCGCCCTCGGCGGCGCCCCACTCCACGTTGGCCCGAATCAACGACGTCGAGCGCAGATTGCAGGCCCCCCACCGTTCAGTGTCCGCGATGACCTCGTTCGGGGGGCCGTCGGCCACGACCCGGCCCTCCCTGAACAGCAGGATACGGTCTGCGTGCGTCAATGCAAGGTCCACGTCATGCGTGACGAGGTACAGGCTCCGCAGTCCAGGGATGGCCAGGACCTCGCCCATGAACGCCTCCGCCGTGCGGTGATCCTGGCCGGCAGATGGCTCATCGAGGATCAGCGTGGCCGGGCGCAGGGCCAGCGCGATCGCGAGCGCGAGCCGCTTCTGCTGCCCGAACGACAGCGCCAGCGGCGGCCGGATGCGGATGTCCTCGAGATCGGCCAATGACGTCCGCTCCAGGCAATCGGCGATCAGCGCGTCGAAGGTGGCGGGATCGCGTCCCAGGTTGCGCGGCCCGAACAGCAGCTCCTCCTCGACCGTCCGCGCGAACAGCATCTGGCTCGGACTCTGGAAGACGTAGCCGAATTCGGTGGCGAGTTCCGCGGTCGATCGAGCGGCGCTGGAGACGCCGTCCACGAGGATGCTCCCGCCCGTGATGTCGAGCAGGCGCATCGCCGTGCGAAACAGCGTGGTCTTGCCGGAACCGTTCGGTCCAAGCACGGCGACGACCTCGTCCGGCCGAAGTCGCGCGTCGACGCCATGGAGGATCTCGTGGCCGCCGATCGCGGCGCGCACGCCGCTGAATTCGAGCCGGCTGGCGCCGTCGGCGCTGTCCGGGCCGGCGGCCCCGGCCGCGTCGTTTCCGCCCTCGGGGATCGGGACCACCTCTGCCGGCACGGGCAGCTTCGCGTCACTCGCGGCCGCGTCCGCGCGGACCCGACGCAGGACGACCTCGAACGGGAGCTTCACCGCCTCGGGATCGGCGATCTCGAGGAAACCCTCCACCGGGCCGAGATAGCGGGTCCGGCCCTCATCGAGGTACAGCACGCGGTCGGGCCGGAGTTCGAGCGTTTCCTCCACGCGATGCTCGACGATGACGATGGCATCGCCGTTGTCCGCGAGGGCGCGCAGGATCGCGAGCAACCGTTCCGCGGTCGCCGGATCGAGGTTGGCCAGCGGCTCGTCCACGACGTATAGACGCGGCTGCATCATGAGGATCCCGCCGATCGCGAGCAGCTGCCGCTCGCCACCCGACAGGGCGGCGGTCTCGCGTCCGAGGAGCGGCTCGATGGCCGCCTGGATGGCGACGTCGCGGATCCGCTGGCGGATCTCGTCGCGAGGCACCCCCATGTTCTCCGGCCCGAACGCGAGTTCCGCCTCGACGGTGGCCCCGACGATCTGTTTGGCCGGATCCTGGAGCACCGTCCCCACCGTGCGGGCGATGTCACGCAGCTTGAGTTCCGTGGTCGGGTGGCCGGCGACCCGCACCTCACCCCTGAGCTCGCCCGTGTACGCGTGCGGGATCAGGCCGTTGATCGCCCGGATGAGCGTGCTCTTGCCACAGCCGGACGGCCCGGCCACGAGCACGACCTCCCCGGGCTCGACGGTGAGCGAGACGTCCAGGATCGCGGGCTCGGTGGCGCGCCGGTAGCGAAAGGTCAGCCCATCGACGACGACCAGCGGCGCGGGCGCGGCCGGCGCGGGCGCGCCCGGCGCGGGCGCGGCCGGCTCGGCGACGCTCGGGTCGGCGCCCATGCGCTCAGGCGCGCCGGATTCGAACCGCCCGGTCGAGCGTCAGCCCGAGCCGTCGAGCGGCGTCCCCCTGGTTGTCGGCGAGGGACAGGTGACCCTCCGAGTCCGAGAAGACCAGCGAGCTCCCGACCGGGACGAGACCAAAGGTTCGCTGCCAGACCGTCCGTTCCTCGACCGCGGGCGTATCGCCCGTGGCCGGGAACTCCAGCATGAGTGGCTCCCCGTACTCGATCGTTCCGAGGGCCGCCACGAGGTCGCTCGGCGTGCCGGCAAACGTGAGGTTGCCGTAGATCAGGACGTGGACGATCTGCGTCTCGAGGACCCCGTCACCGACGGTCGGGCGGATGACCGGCAGGCGAACGAGCGCCTTGATCGGTACGACCGACCCGAGCGCTTCGAAGGGGACGCCCGCGGCCAGGTGCCCGGCCATCGGGGAGAAGAGGTCGCGCCCGTGGAAGGTGGACGAGATGACCGGCAGCATCAGCTCGCGGTTCTCGAGGGACCGAGCCTCCACGACACCACCCAGCAGGTCGGCGGCGTCCATGAGCAGGCCGTTGTCGGGACCGATGAGGACGTCGCCACGCGCGACCTTGAGCGCCACCGGCAGGCGATCGGTGCCGACCCCCGGG
Organism: Candidatus Limnocylindrales bacterium; assembly: GCA_038214255.1. GTDB lineage: Bacteria > Chloroflexota > Limnocylindria > Limnocylindrales > CSP1-4 > SPCO01. The sequence continues at coordinate 9,464 of JBBQRZ010000037.1, read as the reverse complement.
TCGACGACCGCCACGTGCACCCCGATCGGCATGTGCGGCAGCGCGAAGACCAGGGTGTCGGCGCCCTCGCGGATCGAGTAGCGCGGCACCTGGTGGCTGATGTCGATGACGTTGGCGTCTGGACAGATCCGGAACATCACCCCGCGGCAGACGGCGGGGGCGGCCGGCCCGAAGTCGGTGAGGAAGGTGATTACAGGTCGCATCGGGCGATGGTAGCGAAGCGGCCATCGACGAGTCGGGCGGGCCGCAAGGGCCCGAACGCGCCGAAGCGGCGCCGGGAGGAGGATCGGCGCCGCTTCGGCGGATCGACCGTGGGGGCGAAGGAGGGTTCTCGCCGTCGCGGTCGGGAGGTATTCGATGAGGGCGATGCGATCTCAGTCGGGCCGGGGCTGCGCTCCATCATGGGCCCCGAACCGTCCGGTCAGAGCGAGCTGGCGAAGGAACAGGAGCTGGTTGACCTGGCGGAGTGACCAGTCCGCCTCGGCGACGGAGAGCCCGCACATGAAGGCCGTGAGATTGGCGGCTTCTCCGGGCGCGAGGCCGCGCATCTGGAGGAGCCGAAAGGTCGAGCGGGTGACAAGCGGATCGGCGATCCGAGTCTGTGCCGGCGTGGTGGCCGGCGGCGGTGTCGCGGTGTACGGGACGAGGGCCCGGGATGCCGCCGGGAAGGCCGCCGCGCGCAGGTCCGACGAAGCGCCGCGGCGAGTCGTTTGCCCGCGTGCCCGTGAACCTCGCTGTGCCTGACCGGCCATGTCCATTTCCCCTCGGAGCCATTCGGTCCGCACCGTTCGTCCGGTGCGGTACGGGCATGTTGGTCGTGGGGAGGCGCAGTCGCGATGACCCATCGGTCCCGTGGTCTCCAGGTACTTGCGGCGGTCGCCCGCGGCAGTCCCATCGGCCCTCGTCGCTAGACTCCGGACCATGCGTGTCCGCCGCTTCGAACTCCGGGTCATCGCGATCGCGCTCGCCCTTGCCTGGACCGTGGCCGCCGGCCTTGTCCTGCTGGCCTACCGGCCGGGTGGCCCGCTCGACGTCCTCGTCGGCGTCACGATGCTGGCACCCATCGCGATCGCCGTCGCCGGCGTGCTCTGGCCGCCGGTCGCCCGCGGCGCCGGGGCATTCCCGCTGATGATCAGCCTGGGCTTCGGGTCGCTGCTCATGCTGCTGCCGTCGATCGGGGGCATGCTCAACCAGCTCCTCGCGCTCGGATCCCAGACGCTCCTGCCCTCGGCCGAGGCCGCCTACCCCTGGTCGCTCGCCCTCCTCGGCACCAGCCTGCTGACGGGGTTCGGGATCGCGCGACGCGTCCACGGGAGCGATGCGCTCCGCCGTCACCGGATGCTCCTCGGGATCTCCATCTCGCTCGTCCTCACGACCGCCGCAGGAGCGTTGTTCGCCGGTGTCACCGTCGCCAACGAACTAGCCCTGGCCGAGTCCGCTCGACCACCGGCCTCGTCGCGCTACGGCCCGACGGACGCGACTGGGATGCCGCCCGAGTGCGATGGCCCGCTGGCCGCGGGGCCCGCCGCGCGGGTGACGATCCATCTCGATGCGGAGGTCGACCTGCGTTCCATCGGCACGATCGAATTGAGCGGAGTCCGGTCCGGGGCCGACTTCCGGTGGCTCGCGTACGTCGCCACGGTCCGGCAGCTCGGCTCGTACGGTGCGGCCCGGATCGGCCAGCGGGCCTGGGAGCGCACGCCGACCCGCGGGTGGACCGCGGCGCCGATCGACACGGTCGCCACGGAATCGGTCGACCTCCGGGCCCTCGAGGCGGCGCTCGTCCCCGGCTACCGGACCACGGCCGAGGACCGCGGCATCGAGGTCATCGAGGGCGCCCGAGCGCGGCGTTGCCGCGTCGCGGTCGACGGCGCGACGTTCCGCGCGGCCTTTCCCGAGGTGCGCTGGCTGGTCGGCGACGCGGACCTCGGCCGCTGGCGCGGCCAGCTCGACTACTGGGTGTTCCTCGACGGCCAGCTTGGGCTCGTCGCGGGCAGCGTCAACGGCGATGCCATCGGGCTCGAGCCGGGTGCGGTCCAGGCGACGGTTTCGGTGCGCCTGACCGCCACCGAGCGTGACCGCGGCGCCGTCATCTATCCTCCGGCCCCATGACCATCGAGGACGGCACGGAGCGGCCGTTCGGCAAGCGCGACCGACTGGCCCGGATGCTCCGCGTCGTGACCGTCCTGCGCGGCCACCCCGACGGGATCCGCCCGACCGACATCGCCCGGCGGGTCGGCGTCGCGACCCGCACCGTCTACCGCGATCTGCGCGCGCTCGAGGAGGAGGTCGGCGTTGCGGTCTGGTCGGAGAACGGGCTGTGGGGCGTCGTCGGCGAGGAGTTCCTGCCGCCGCTCAAGCTGACGCTCGACGAGGCGATGGCGGTCGTCCTGTCGGCGCGCCTGATGGTCCGCTACGTGGACAAGTACGACCCCGATCTCGCCGCGGCGTTCGAGAAGCTCGAGGAGGTCCTGCCGCGGCCGCTGGCCGAGTACGTCGAGCGGACCCTCGACGTCCTGGCCCAGCACCCACGGGATGACGCCTTCAGCGAGCGGGTCCACCGCCTGACCCGGGCGTGGGCGGACCGACGGGTCGTCAGACTCGAGTACGAACCGGCCCGGTACGCCCCTGAGGCGGCCGCACGGACCGCCGTCGTCCGGCCCTACCTGATCGAGCCCTCGCTCCAGACACACGCCCTCTACCTGATCGGCTGGGACGAGATGCGCGCGGGTTTGCGGACCTTCAAGATCGAGCGGATCCGTGACGTCGCGCTGACGCCGCGGACCTTCGAGCCGCCCGAGAGCGGGTCGATCGAATCGGCGCTGCGCCGAGCCTGGGACATCATCGCCGACCAGCCCGCCGCCGAGGTCGTCCTGCGGTTCAACCCCGAGGTCGCGGCGCGCGTCGCCGAGACGACCTGGCATCCGACCCAGCGGCTCGAGACGGCGCCCGATGGTTCGCTGACGTGGCGGGCGACGGTCGCGGGGACGATCGAGATCCGGCTTTGGGTCCTGTCGTGGGGCGACGCCGTGGAGGTCCTGGAGCCGGCCGATCTGCGAAACGACGTTGCCCGGACGCACCGCCGGGCGGCCTCTCTGTACGAGATCTGAAACACCCCGGTTGGACGGTGTAGTGCGGTTGGGTTAGGGTAGGTTCAACGCACCCGTCGTGCCCCCCCACACGCCGGAGGACGATCCCATGCGCACCCGCCCCAGCGGTCGACGCCTGCCCGCCGCGCTCCTCGCGGCCCTCCTGGCAGCCCTCACGATGGCCGTTCTCGCGGCCCCCGCCAGCGCTGCACCATCGGCCAGCGAGGCCGAGAGTCTCATCATCGGCTGGATGAATCGCGACCGCAGCGCGGTCGGCCTCCAGCCGCTTCGGGCCGACTACGACCTGGCCGCGATCGCCGGCCTCCGGGCGTCGCGGATGGCCAGGGCGAACGTCATGAGCCACACGATCACCGGCAGCATCCCGTACCAGCTGAGCGCTCGTCGCGTCCGCTGGTACCGGTACGGCGAGAACATCGCGTATTCCGGCCGGACGTGGACGCTCGAGGCGGCCAGGCAGATCTACGCCATGTGGAAGGCGAGCCCCCCACACCACGCGCTGATGATGAGTCGGTACTTCAACTACGTGGGCCTGGGCCTCGCCTACCGATCGTCCAACCACCGCACGTTCAGCTCGACGATCTTCTCCGAGTCACCGGACCAGACCGGCGCGCGCTCCTGGTTCACGAGGGCCACCCGGAGCGGCACCGACCTCCGCTGGTCGTGGACCGGAGGCGACGTCCGTCTCCAGAGCCACACCTCGGGCCTGCGCGATTACGACGTGCAGTACCGCGTCGACAGCGGGACCTGGCTGACTCTCCGGAACAACACGTCCTCGACGTCGGTGATCCTGCCGGGACGCGTCCATGGGCACTCGTATGCCTTGCGGCTCCGTGCGACGGACCATCGCGGCAACCTCGGGGGCTGGTCGGCGCCACTGCCGGTCTGGGTGCCATGATGGCCGCATGGCGCCTCACCCGTTTGCCGCGGTCAACCTCATCAGCGACCCGGTCCATGGGTACATCGAGCTCACCAAGCGCCTAGACGCCGGAGAGTCCGCGGCGGCCGGCCTCCCGGCCGAGGACGTCGCCGAACAGGAGATCCTCGACACCGCGTGGGTCCAGCGCCTGCGCCGGATCAGCCAGCTCCAGAGCGCCCGCTGGGTCTTCCCGACGGCCGAGCACTCGCGCTTCACCCACGGCCTCGGGGTCATGCACGAGGCGAGCCTGTGGGCGCGCTCGCTCTACCCGAGCCTGCGGGCCGCGCTCCTCACGGCCGAGCCGCGCGAGCCGGTCCCGTCCGAGGGACTGGTGGTCGAGACCCTGCGGATGGCCGGGCTGTTGCACGACGTGGGCCACGGTCCGTTCGCCCATTTCTTCGATGAGCAGGTGCTCGCGGCGTTCGAGGCGCCGGTCGATCCGCGCCGGGAGGGCCCAAAGCGACTGACCCACGAGGATCTCAGTGCCCGGATCATCGAGGACGAGCTGGGCTCAGTGCTGCGCGGCCTGCGCCGGGCGCCTGGCGCGGTCCCCGAGCGCGACGCCTTCGCGGACTACGAGTCGATCGATCCTCGCTGGGTCGCGTACCTCATCTCGAAGCCGGCCATCGCCGACCCCTCGATGCCGCGCTGGCTGCGCTGGCTGCAGCCACTGCTGTCGGGCGTCTTCACGGTCGACAACCTCGACTACGTCCGGCGCGATGCGTACCTCACCGGCGTTGCCATCGGGCCGGTCGACGTGAATCGGCTGCGCAGCTACACCTTCGTGTCGGAGCGAGGCCTGACCCTGTACGAGCCGGGACTCGGCGCGCTCGAGATCTTCCTGACCGCGCGCCGCTTCATGTATCAGCAGGTCTACTTTCACCGGACGGTCCGGGCGATCGACCTCGACCTGGCGGAGGTCTTCGCCGCCTCGATCGCCGCGATCTTCGGCGACGACTCGCCGGCCGAGCGACTGGGCGCATTCGCCGATCTCGACGAGTACGCCCTGCTCCATCAGGCGGCCCGCTGGGCGCGCGGCCTCGACGTCGTCGAGCCCGGCGCCGCCGAACCGGCACCCGGCGAAGGCCGCGTGCGCCGCCCGATCGCCGAGGCGTGGCGGGCCATCCTCCTCCGCCAGCCGACCTGGCGGGCCGACGCCGAGATCCGGGCCGAGTACGAGGCGGGAGCCCGCCCGGACGAGCGGATCGCGGCGCTCGGCGAACCGGAGCCGGGACGGATCGCCATCGACCTGGCGGTCGTCGACGCCCGGCCGGCCGATGACGCGACGATGGACGGGCTGCTCGCCCTCGAGGCGCGCGATGGCGGGACGCTGTCGGTGGCCTCGGCGCTGGGATCCATCCCGGCCTATTGGCTCATCGCCCGCCGCTACCGGCGGATCGTCACGACCTGAGGTCGGCGCCTCGGCCTGAGGTCGGCGCCTCGGTCTGGGGTCAGCGCTGCGGCAGCACCCGCAACGGATCGACCCGCGCGATCTGGTAGCCCGGGATCTTCATCCGCTTCATGACGGCCGGCTCCATCGCGCACCGGGCGGTCTCGAGCGGGCTGAACAATCCGTAGTGGACATGGCACCCGGATGCGTGACCCGTCGCGCCCTCGTAGCCGAGCAGCTGTCCGGCTCGCACGGTCGCCCCGCGCTTGACGACGACCTTGCCGAAATGAGCGTAGATGCTCCGATAGCCGTTACCGTCGTCGATGACGACGACGATCGGCAGCGTCATCCACAGGTGCTTGCGGCCGAGTCTTGCCGTGTAGGCCGCGAGGTCCCCGATCCAGCCCATGTACGCGTCGTACCGACGGCCGGCCGCGAGCACCGTCCCGTCGTGGGCCGCCACGACCCGATCGCCACAGAACGTGGCGATGTCGAGGCCGTCGTGGTAGGCGCTTCCTTCAACGAGACGGGAGCCCCACGGCGACGGTCCGAACGGGAGCGTGATGCGGCCATGGGGCAGCGGCCACTCGTAGCCGGACAGCGTCTCCGGCGCGCCGGGGCGCTCGGGCCAGGCGCCGTTGCGCGCCGTCATCTCGGCGCCGAGGGAACGAGGCCGACTGGCCGTCAACGTGCCGAAGGGCTCAGTGGCCCGACCCACCGGCGACGGCGCGGCGCCAACGGAGCCGGCAAAGGTGTCCCCGGTGGAGGACAGCGCCGGCGCAGTGGCGACCGCACCGGCGACGGCGCCGGCGGGCACGATCGCCGCTGGCACGAGGGACGAGACGAAGACGAGGCCACCGACAACGAGGGTCCCGACGACGATGAGCGTGACCACGCGGCGAAGGAGTCGCCGGCCGCGCCGTCCCTCCCGCTCGCTCAGCGGTCGGGGCAGATTGTCGAGGGGTCCCGGCGTTCGCACCTACCGGGCGCCGTGAGCGTCGTCGCTGCCGGACGCGTCCGGACGGGCTCGCAGGTGGAAGGCGACGCCGTAGACCTCGTCGCTACCGGGCTCGCGCCTGGGCATGGCGGTCATCCGCCACTTCTGCCCGCCCCGGGTGATCCAGCGGGCGAACGGCTGACCGCGCTCGAAGACCGCGTCGAGGAGCTCGAACGCGGCGCTCGGCAAGTCCATGAGAACCTCGCGGGCCGGCATGCCGAGGCAGCGGTCGCCGAACTGCGCGACGAAGGCCGGGTTGCCGTAGACGACGACATGACCCGAGCCGACGCACAGACCGGCAGGACGCGTGGCCGACGGGACGGTGGTGGGCACCAGCGATGTGTACCCGACCCGGGGCTCCAGCGCAAGCGCGACGGAAATGGTTGCATGGACCCTGGTTTATGCGTATGGTTCTCACTGTGAACCGCCCAATCTTCTCCAGCGACTCGAAGAAGAAGCTCTGGCGGCCCTGCCGGGAGGCACGGGCCCTGGAGCGCTGACCGGCGGACACGACGACCGACGGGGGCCTCCAGGGCGCGGAGGTTCCAGGGGCCGCGGCACCACGAATGGTGACCGCGGTTTCTTGTTGCCCTCCGGCCCTGCGGGGTCCCACCACAACGGGTGAGGACCACGACGATGCAGACGATCATCCTGGGTGACGGCCACCTTGGCTGGGCGATCGCCGCCGCCGCCGGCGAGCGCGGGGAGCGGACGCCGGTCCTGGGCCGGCCGCCCGGCTCGCGCCACAACCCGACCGCCTTCCACGGCGCCGACCTCGTCGTGGACGCGACCACGGCCGCTGCCGTCCTCACTAACGTCTCCGCCGCGCTCGAGGCCGGGGTACGACGGTTCGTCATCGCGACGACCGGATGGACGGCGCGCGACGAGATCGACGCCGAGCTCCGGGCGCACGGCGCGTCGGCGGTCGTCGCCGCGAACCTGAGCCTTGGCGTGGCGCTGTTCGGGCGGCTGGTGGAGGCGGCCGCGGACCTGTTCGGGGCCGTGGACGGGTACGACCCGTACCTGCTCGACTGGCACCGGCGCGCGAAGGCCGACCGGCCATCCGGCACCGCCATGGATCTGGCCCGCCGGATCGTGGCGCATCACCCGCGCCTGTCGACGGCGGCGGACCTCGAGACCGTGTCGATCCGCGCCGGCAGCTCGCCGGGGATGCACCTCGTCGGGTTTGATGCGGACGGCGAGACGATCGAGCTCCGTCTGACCGCGCGTGACCGACGCTCGTATGCGAGCGGCGCGCTCGCCGCCGCCGATTGGCTACGGCGGGCACCGCGTTCCCCCGGCATCCATCCCTTCGACCCGGTCGTGGACGAGCTGCTCGCTCGTCGCGTCGCGGCCGCCTGATCCCAGAACCGAAACACCCGAAAGGAGTCCCCCATGTCCGCGTCCACACGACCCATGCTCCGCGGCGCGTTCACCGCGCTCGTCACCCCGTTCCTCGCCGATGGCCGCGTCGACGAAGGCACGTTCCGTCGGCTCGTTCGCTGGCAGGTCCTTGCCGGGATCGATGGCCTCGTGCCATGCGGAACCACCGGGGAGGCGCCGACGCTCACCCCGGCCGAGCGCGAGTGGCTGATCGCCGCGACCGTCGAGATCGTTGCCGAACGGCCGTCCGGGGCGCGAGTCCGGGTCATCGCCGGGACCGGCACGAACGACACGGCCGCCACGATCGCTGCCACCCGTCGTGCGGCGGAACTCGGGGCCGATGCCGCGCTCGTCGTGGCCCCGTACTACAACCGCCCCGACAGCCGGATGCTCGAGGCGCATTTCCGGGCCGTCGCCGACGAGGGCGACCTGCCGATCGTCGTTTACAACGTCCCGTCGCGAACGGGCACGAACGTCGATGCGGCCACGTTCCTGCGGCTCGCCGAGCATCCGCGGGTGATCGCCGTCAAGGAAGCCAGCGGCCAGCTCGAGCAGATCGCCCGGATCTGTCGCGAGCGGCCGCGCGACGTGGCCGTGCTGGCCGGTGACGACGCCTGGACCCTGCCGATGCTGGCGATGGGCGCCGACGGCGTCGTGTCGGTCGCGAGCAACCAGGTCCCGGGCGAGCTCGTCGCGCTGTGCGCCTCGGCGCGCGCCGGGGACTCGGATGGTGCACGGCGCATCTACGAACGGTGGCTGCCCCTGTTCCTCGCGAACTTCCGGGGCGCTCCGAACCCCGTCCCGGCCAAGGCCGCGCTCATGCTCATGGGACTGCTCGACGACGACGCGGTCCGCGCGCCGCTGTTGCGGCTCGACGACGAGGCGCGATCGGCGCTTGCCGCGACGCTGCGCGGGCTCGGCCTCGTCGAGGCCGCCGGCGGACGCATCGACGACGTCCCCCGCGAGGCCGTGGCATGACCGTCGAGACCGGCCTCGGGACCACCCTGCTCGACGACCTCGAGTCGGGTCGTGTCCGAGCCGCCGAGCCTGACCCGGACGCCCCCGCCGGCTGGCGCGTCCATCCGGAGGTCAAGGCGGCGATCCTCGATCGCTTCCGAGACCCGACGATGGCAACCTGGTCCCCAGGACCCTTCTCGTTCCGGGATCGGGCCGCGGTGCCGCCGCGCGATCTCGCCGAGGGTCCATGGCGGGTCGTCCCGGGCGGGACGACCGTCCGCCGAGGGGCGCACCTCGGGGCGAACGTCGTCGTGATGCCGCCGTCGTACGTGAACATCGGGGCCTGGATCGGCGAGGGCACGATGGTCGATTCGCATGTCCTCGTCGGTTCGTGCGCCCAGATCGGGGCCGATGTCCACCTCGCCGCGGGCGTGACGATCGGCGGCGTGCTCGAGCCGCCCGGCGCTCGACCCGTCATCGTCGAGGACGGCGCGTTCGTCGGGGCGGGCAGCGCGCTGCTCGATGGCGTCCTGGTCGGTCGCGGCGCCGTCATCGGCGCCGGCGTGACCCTGACGGGCACGTCGCGTGTCTACGACCTCGTCCGCGAGACGGTCCTGATCGGTACGGCCGAAGCGCCGCTCGCGATCCCGCCGGACGCCGTCGTGATCCCCGGCTCGCGGGGTCTGGACGGGGCGTTCGCCCAGCGCCATG
>JBBQRZ010000036.1:0-28479 GCA_038214255.1 Candidatus Limnocylindrales bacterium | reverse complement strand
GTCGAGGATGGCCGCCAGGTCGGCGCGATGGTCCTCGTAATGTGCCGTCATCTCGTCGTGGAAGGCTTTGAGATGGGTCGGGTGCTTGAGCCAGCGCGTCTCGGGCACGACCGTCAGGTAGCCGCGCAGCTCACCGGGCAGCGTACGGTATCGCTCGCGGACCTCGTCGATCGGCCGGCCGGTCCACGCTGCGCTGAACTCCGCGTTGATCGCCTCGCCGCCCCGCGTGTCCCAGTCGGCATCCATCCGGGCCTGCGAGGGGCTCGTCTCATTGATCGCGAGCTCGCGCGCCATGTCGAGCGCGACCTCCTGCCAGGCGAGTAGGTGCCCCATCAGATCGCGCCCCGACCAGCCATGGGCGCCCGCAACGGGTCGCTCGAGCTGCTCGTCGGAGAGGTCGGCGAGGGCCTCGAATGGGGCCCAGCCATCCCGCTCCTCCTCGAGATACTCCATCGCATCGAGATACACGCTCGAATGGTAGCCCGCGCGGTAGGCTGCCGATGACACGACCCCCGCGCCCAATGCTCATCGCGGTCTACCTGATCGTGCGGCTCGCCGGGTGGTACCCGCGCGAATGGCGCCGGCGAATGGTGCCACCGGCAACCCGACCCGTGGACTGAGGAGGAACGAGGACCGCGCTGGGCTGCGTGCCCAAGATCGGCCTTAGACCGCGACGGGCTCGCGGTACTCCCCGAAGACGCCGCGCAGGACCGCGACTTGCTCGCCGAGCGTGGCGTATGCCTCGGCACAGCGGATGAAATGCGGCATCAGATTCGTGTCGCTGGTCCCCGGCCGCGACGCGGCCTCGCGCAGCCCGCGGAGCGCCGCCTCGACCGCGGACGTATCGCGCTCGCGGCGGGTCCGCGCCAGACGCTCGAGCTGCCGCTCGAGCGATCCCGCGGGCACGGCGAGGACCGGCACGGCCGTCTCCTCCCGCTCGTCGACGTGGATGTTGACGCCGACGACCTGGCGCTCCCCGGCGTCGAACTCGCGCTGGTAGCGATAGGCGGCGTCAGCGATCTCGCGCTGCGGATAGCCCTCGGTGACCGCGGCGACCATCCCGCCGCGACGGTCGATCTCATCGAGGTAGCGCAGGACCTGGCGCTCGGTCTCGTCGGTCAGCGCCTCGACGAACCACGACCCGCCAAGGGGGTCCACGGTGGCGTCCACGCCGGACTCGGCGGCGATGATCTGCTGCTGGCGCAACGCGAGCAAGGCCGTCTCGGCGGTCGGCACCGCCAGCGCCTCGTCGTAGGCGTCGGTGTGGAGGGACTGCGTCCCGCCGAGGACCGCGGCCAGCGCCTGTAGGGCGACCCGGGTGAGGTTGTTGAGTGGCTGCTGAGGTGTGAGCGACACGCCCGCCGTCTGGGTATGGAACCGCATCCACGCGGAGCGTTCGTTCTCGGCCCCGTAACGTTCGGTCATCAGCCGGTGCCAGATCCGCCGCGAGGCGCGGTACTTGGCGATCTCCTCGAAGAAGTCGGAATGGGAGTTGAAGAAGAAGCTCAGTCGCGGCGCGAAATCGTCGACCCGCAGACCCCGCGTCAGGGCAGCCTCGACGTAGGCCATCCCGTCGGCGATCGTGAAGGCGAGCTCCTGGACCGCGGTCGAACCGGCCTCGCGGATGTGGTACCCGGAGATCGAGACGGTGTTCCAGCGCGGCAGCTCGCGCGTCCCGAACTCGATGGTATCGGTCACGAGGCGCATCGACGGCTCGGGCGGGAACAGGAACTCTTTCTGGGCGATGAACTCCTTGAGGATGTCGTTCTGGGTCGTGCCCTCGAGCTGGTCGCGCGGCACGCCGGCCTTCTCCGCCGCGACGATGTACATCGCCCAGATCGGCGCGGCGGGCGAGTTGATCGTCATCGAGGTGCTGACGCGCTCGAGCGGCAAGCCCGCCAGCAAGACCTCCATGTCAGCGAGGGAGCTGACCGCGACGCCGCACGTCCCGAACTCGCCTTCGGCCTCGGGGTCGTCGGTGTCGTAGCCGTAGAGGGTCGCCATGTCGTAGGCGATCGAGAGGCCGGTCTGCCCCGCCGCGAGCAGCTGGTGGAACCGGGCGTTCGTGTCCTCGGCCGCCCCGAACCCCGCGAACATCCGCATCGTCCAGAGGCGGCTGCGGTAGCCCGTGGGATGGATGCCGCGGGTGAATGGGGGCTCCCCCGGCAGGCCGATGCGCGCCTCGGCGTCGGCCGGGAGCGACCAGGGTCCGTAGAGCCGCTCGATCGGCATGTCGCTGATCGTCGAGAACTGCGGGCGACGCTCCGGCGCCCGGCGCAGGGCCGGCCCAAGGCGCTCGGCCTCCCACTTCGAGCGGTCTGTCATGGCCGCGACTCTAGCATCGGTCATCGCTCCCCGAAGGCATCGACCGCCGCCTGGATCTTCGGATCCGGCAGATCGTTGGTCAGCACGACATCGACCCGATCCCTGCCCGCCGCCGGCCAGACCACGACGGTCTGCTGGCGATCGCCGGTCATCGTGTCGAGCCGGCGGCCGGCCCGCCCCGCGAGCGACGGCGTGGATCGGCCGGTGATCTGGGTCCGGCTGGCGCCCGCGGCACTCTTCTCATAGAAGTCGGCCATGGCGCTCGCCGTGAGCCCGGGCGCCTCGAACACGACGAGCGCGGCGGCGCGGTTGCCGCCGAAATCCCAGGTACCACCGGCGAAGCGGACCTCGGCGATGCCGATGCCCGCGAGGGCACCGAGGTTCTCGGGCGTGCAGTTGCGGCCCGAGTTGAGTCGATCTGGGCCGCGGCCCTCGTAGCTCGCCGGAACCAGGGCCTCGAGTTCCGGGTAGGCGCCCGGCGCCGCCCCGTCCATCGTGCAGGGCCCGGTAGGATCGAAGGAAACGACGGCCGCCGGCACGCACGCACCGAGCGCGAGGAGGGCGGCGCACAGCACGGTGCCGATCGGTCGGAAGGCCATCGCAACAGAGTAGGAGAGCCGCCCGTCCGGTGCCGCCGACGCGGTGATGGTGCGCCGCCGCACCTGGTACGGGTGGCCCACGAGCGGTGCGTCGGTGCGCCCGACCATCGAACCCGTCGTTTCGGGACCTGGGTGCCATTGCTCTGCACGACGTAGGGGGCGTACCTTCTGACCACGCCGCACCGCGATTGAACCGGGGTACGCAACCTAAGGCGTCGGTCACGGGTCGGGAAACGGACGCTCACCCGAGGAGGTTCGGGAGAGGGATCCCGTTCCCGGTCACGAGCCGAGTAACCGGATTTCGGCCTCAGGCCCGTAAGGTCGTCGGAGCGGCAGCGCTCATCACTCCGCGCCAATCATCGGCGTATCGATCGCCCTCCGGTCTCCGGGGGGCGATCACGCGTCTCCGGGCGATCGCCGCGCGGAGATGCTTCGGGTCACGCGGTCCTCCCGGGTCGCGCCGGGGTCGGATGGGCGCGTCGAGGCACACCCCGCCCATCGAGGTCCGCCTGGAGCACCCGCGCGGCGGCAACCAGGTCCGGGTCGCGCGTCACGGTCGTGGCCACCCAATCGATGTACGACGGCTCGAACGCCGCGATGTCGCCCAGCGCGTGGCCGTGGAACTTGCCGAAGTCGATGACGTGCTGACGCGCCACATCGAGCGACGGCGGTTTCGGCCGCCGAAAATGCCGCACGCGACCGCGTTCCAGCGCCCCGGTCGGCGTCGACGCGCGCGGCGGCTCCTGGCGGACGCGTTCGCCGCGGAGCGGGGCCTGACCGGTGAAGATCGTCGATCGCCGGGCCGCGCCGCCGTGGGTGCTCGCCGCGCCGCCGGCGGGGGCGGTCGTCTGGTTGCGCGGGCGGAACGAGGTCGTCGTATCGACCCGGCCGGTGACGGGGCGAGTCGGCCGCGGGCGTGGCGGGCCACCCCGGCGGGGAGCGTCGGCATCGAACTCGGCTCGTTCGCCCGCGGCCGTGCGCCGGTCGCGCTCCGCTTCGCGAGAGAGCGAGGCGTAGGCGTCGTTGATCTCGGCCATCCGCCGGGTCGCCGCGCGCGAGGCCGCGGGATCGTCGCCGGTCAGGTCGGGGTGATTCGATCGGGCCAGGCGGCGCCACGCGGCCTTGATCTCGCCGGGGCTTGCGCCACGTTTGAGCCCGAGGACATCGTGCGGATCGCGCTTGGCCACATCTGGAGTGTACGGGCCGCTCGAACGCGTTGGGCGGGGCGAGCGCGTCGGGCTGGGGGGCGCGTCTGGCTGGCGCGTCGGGCGGCGCTTGACAGCCTGCGCCGCGTGCCGTCCCCTAGCGCCATGGGGACCGTCCGCCGAGCTGGCCTCGCCGCCGCCATCGCAGCGGCGCCGCTCGGCCTTGCCTATCGTTTCGCGCTCGCCTACCGGGCGCGGGCCGGATTCCCTCGCCAGCACCCACAGATCCTGACGCCCGCCGAACTGGGCCTGCCCTTTGAGCCGATGACCCTGCACGATGGTGCGGTGACCCTGCCCGCCTGGTTCATCCCCGCTCGGAGCGAGGCGCCCGGCCCCGGCATCGCACTCATCCACGGCTGGGAATCCGCCCGAGACCGAACGCTGCCCAATGCCGTGTTCCTGCATGCCGCGGGCTTCCATGTCCTGACCATCGACGTCCGCGGTCACGGAGCGAACCTGCCCGAGACCCTACCGGTCAGTGCCGGCGAGTTTGGCGCCGACGCGCTCGTCGCGTTCCAGGCACTCGTCGCGCGACCGGAGGTGACGGTCGGGGCGATCGCCGGCCACTCCATGGGGGCGATCGGGGCGATCCTCGCGGCCGCTGCGGAGCCGCGGGTCGCGGCGGTCGTCGCCACCTCCGGACCCGCCGATCCGTATCGCCTGACCCGCCAGACGTTCCGGCTCGCGCACCTGCCGATCCCCGACCCGATCGCATATCCCCTCGCCTGGCTGACGACCCGCGTGTACCTGCGGCCGCGCGGCCACCGGGTCAGCGGGGTCAGCGCGACGCGGGCGATCGCGCGCTACCGCGGCCCCGTCCTCCTGGCGCACGGCTCCGACGACCGGGTCGTGCCGGCGACGCATCTCGACCGTCTGGCCGCCGCGGCCCGCGCGACGCGAGCCGACGACCCGTCGGCGGCGCCGGTCGAGACCCTCGTCGTTGCGGGCGGCGAACACTCGTGGTTGTACGAGGATGCCGGCTATCGCCGTGCCGTCGCGACGTTCCTCGCCCGATCGCTCGGCGGGCCGCTGTCCCCGACCGCCGCCGGCGACGTGGCCGCGGCCACGGCCAGCCAGCGCATCCCGGACGGCGAGACCCGATTCGCCGCCGTGGACGAGAACCCGGGCGGTTTCCGAACCCTCGCCCAGGTAGCGATGCCGGGCGGGACCCGGGCACCGGTACGGCAGCGGGCACTTGTCCCCCCAGTTGACGAGCCACCGGCCGGGGCCGACGAGCCCGGCCTCGGTTGATGCCGACCCGCGAACCGGTCTGGGACGCGATCTCGAGGAAGCGGGTCATCCGCCGGTTCGCCGACCGGCCGCTGGCCGACGAGCACCTCGAGCGCATCCTCAACGCCGGCCGGCGGGCCGAGAGCTCGAAGAACCAGCAGCGCTGGGCGTTCATCGTGTGCCGCGACCGCGACCACCGGCGCGAGCTCTCGAAGCTGGGTCCGTGGGCCGGGCACATCGCCGGCGCGGCCGTCGCGATCGCGCTCATCACGCCGGATCCGCGCACGGCCGACGCCCCGCTATCGGTCATGTTGGACCTGGGCCAGGCGGCGGACTCGATGATGCTCGCGGCCTGGGAGCTCGGGGTGGGCAGCGTGCCCGCGACGGTCTACGACCACGACCTTGCGCGTCGTTTGCTTGGCTATCCGGCCGACCACCACTGCGAGTTCCTGCTGTCGTTCGGGTACCCGGCGGACCCGAGCGACCTCACCCGCCCACCAAAGGCCGGCGGTCGGCGACCGCTGACCGAGCTGGTCCACGAGGAGCGCTGGTAGCGACGTGAGTCTGGCCCGGGCCCCGGCCGCCCGCGGCGACCATCTCGGCTATTGCCAGCGGAATTTCCAGGCCGCGATCCCGAAACACACGACCAGCCACCCTGCGAGGACAGCGGCGCACATCCACAACGGTGCGAAGGCCGACCCGCCGACCATGACCTGGCGCAGCGCATCCGAGAGGTACGTCAGCGGGATGATCCGGGCGATCCCGCGCAGAAACTCCGGCATCTCGTCGATCTGGAAGAACGAGCCCGACAGGAACATCATCGGGAACTGGATCATGCTCGTCATACCGTTGGCCGCGTCTTCGGTCGACGCGAACGACGCGATGACATACCCGAGCGCGAGGAACGTCATCGCGCCCAAAGCGACGAATCCGAGCGTCAGCAGGAGCGACCCAACGATCTGGACGCCGAACGCCAACGCCCCGACCGTCACGATGATCGCCGTCTGGGCGAGCGCGATGAGCAGGCGCATCAGCACGTTGGAGCCGACCAGCTGCCAGCGTCGCAGCGGCGTCGCGGCCAGCCGCTTTAGGATGAGCTTCTCGCGATCGGCGACGAGCGGGATCGCGGCGAAGATCCCGACCTGCATGACCGAAAGCCCGAGCATGCTCGGCACGAAGTAGCTGATGGGTTTCAGGTTCTCGGTCTGGACGTTCGCGCCCACCGGCACGACGAGCGGCGGCCGACCGCCCAGGTTCACGACCCCGAGCACGCTCCCGACGACCTGGTAGATCGAGCCCACGAGGCTCGGTCGCGAAGGATCGGTGTAGACGACCAGATCCGCTGGCTTGCCGGACGTCGCGCCAGCTCCGGCGGCGAGGGCCGCGCCGTAGCCGGCCGGCACGACGACGACGCCATCGACCTTGCCGAGCTTCATCTGCTCGAGCGACGGGTCCCGCGCCGCGTCGATCAGGGTGACGCCGTTCTGCGCGGCGAAGGCGTCCCGCAGCGTGGCGGCCACGCTGGACCCATCCTCGTCGCTCCAGCCCAGCGTGAGGCGCGACCCGCTGCTCGAGAAGATCAGGCCGAACATGACGATGAAGACGAGCGGGAAGGCCAGCGTCCAGAACAGGGCGGCCCGATCGCGCAGGTAGCTCTTGATGTTGGCGATCGTCAGGGCGCGCAGAGCCGACATCGTGCGTCGTCAGTCCCGCAACGCCCGGCCGGTCAGGTCGAGGAAGACATCCTCGAGGGTCGGCCGCCGGATGGTCAGGTTCGCGGGCTCCAGGCCGCGCGCGTCGGCAAGTGCGAGCAGGGCCCCGATCGTCGCACCCACGTCGGGGGTGTTGAGCAGCACCTCGTCCGCGTCGTCCTGGACCGATGACACCCCGGGCAGCGCGGCGAGATCCTGATGGGTCAGCCCGTCGATTCGATCGAACCGGACCGCCCGCTCATGGAAGCGCTTCGAGATGAGCTCATCGACCGTTCCGAGCTCCAGGATCCGGCCGTGGTCCATGATCGCCAACCGATCGCACAGGATCTCGGCCTCATCCATGTAGTGCGTCGTCAGCAGGACCGTGCGCCCGTCCGCCCTGAGCTTGAGCACGAGGTCCCAGAGGGAGCGCCGCGCGGCCGGGTCGAGCCCGGTCGTTGGCTCGTCAAGGAAGATGAGCTCCGGATCGTTGACCAGCGCGAGGGCCACGCTGAGGCGCTGACGCTGACCGCCCGACAGGACCCGCGTCTGGGCGTGGCGGCGTTCGCCCAGCTCGAGAGCATCGATGAGGTCGCCGGTGGAGCGCGAGCGTGGATAGAAGCTGCGGAAGAGGTCGAGAACCTCGGTGACCGTGAGCTTCGGGTAGAGCGCCGCGGTCTGGAGACTCACGCCGATCCGGGGCTTGAGCGCGGTGGCGTGCCGCGCGGCATCGACGCCGAGGACGGTGACCTCGCCGTCGTCCGGCGCGCGCAAGCCCTCGAGGATCTCGACGGTGGTGGTCTTGCCGGCGCCGTTCGGACCGAGCAGCCCGAAGATCTCCCCGCTGAAGACCTCGAAGTCGATGCCCGCCACGGCCTGGATCTCGTCGTAACGTTTGGTGAGTCCGCGAACCCGGATGGCGGGCTCGGCGCGGGTGGCCGTGATCACGGCCGGATGGTACCCGCCGACGACACTTGGACGGGCCCGGACGCTCGTTCGAGCCGGAGCCTCGGGGCATCGGTGCGGTCTCAGTCCTCCGAGGCGTCGACGTCGAGCGCGATCCGCTCATGCGCCTGGGAGCCGGACTCCGCCTCAGGCGCCGGCGCTCCCAGCCCGAGGTAGGCATCCATCGCGGTTTCCAGGCCGACATCCGTCCCGGCCAACTCGGACAGGATCCACTTCTGCTCGAGCACGTCGCAATACGCCTGGAGCGGGTCCCGGCCAGGACCGATGGCCGGGAGGAGCGTCGCCAGGCTGGGTTCGAGGACGTCGCGCCGCCAACGCCGGACGCCCTCCCGCTCGTCGACCGCCCGATGCCCGTCGAACTCGAGCCAGGCCCGGTACTCGTGGAGGTCGTTGAGCAGCAGCCGCGCCTGACCTTCGAGGGCCACGAGTCCGGTGAGCCGCTCGAGCTCACGGGAGTGGAACCGTCGATTGGCCACGGCGACCCGCAGCCGGACCGTTCCCTCCCCGCCCGCCGCCGGTTCGAGCGCGATCTCGTCGACCGCGAAGCCGAGCTCGTTCAGGCGTCGGACGCGGGCGCGCACCGCGTGCCGATCGTCCGGCGAGAGCTCGGGCTCCAGGTGCAGCTCCTCCCACAGGTCGGCGTACCGAGTTCCGACGCTCTCAGCCGCCTGGACCGCGTCGTCGGTCGCATCGTCACGACCCTGCATCGCCCCAAGGTCCGCAAGCCCGAACGCGACGTTCTCGATGAGGATCTCGAGGTCGTAGGCGCGCTGGCCGTCGGACAGCTGCGGATGGATCTCACTCGTCTCGGCGTCGACGAGGTAGGCCTGGATCTTGTCTCCGTCCCGGCGGAACAAGGTGTTGGCGAGCGAACAGTCGCCCCAGAAGACGCCCGCTCGATGGAGATCGACGAGGAGCGAGGCCATGGCATCGAGGAGCCGGTCGCGATAGGCCCCGGGCCCCAGCGGGAACCGCATCAGCAAGCGCCGGTACTGGATCGAGAAGTCGAGGTATCGCGTCACGAGGATCCCGGTGTCGCGATCGGGCGCTTCGGCGATCCCGACCGCTCCGACCGACGGCAGACCCAGGGATTCAAGATGGCGCAGGACGTCGTACTCCGCCGTTGCGACCTCGAGCGGCTCCTCCTTGAGGGCGTACGTCCGCCGGTCGGTCACGAGGAAGCGGACGAGGTGTCGCGACGGGCCGACCGGGAACTCGCGGAACCGCATGCCGTCGGTCCCGTTCTCCGCGGGCCAGTCGGCCAGAGGCCGTTCCCAGGGGAGGTCGAGCAGCTCGGCCGCGCCCTCGCGCAGCCGCAGGCGCGGGAATCCGACGAACGCCGAGGGCGAGGACGGCTCGGGTGTGCCGGCGCGGGCGATCAGAGCTTCTTGCGCAGGTAGGCCGCCACCGACGCGTCGTAGCCCAGCGTTTCGTACAGCTGGCGAGCCTCGGGACGGTGGTGGCCGGCGGTGATCTCCACGAACGCCGCACCGAGCTCGGCCGAGATCCGCTCGGCCTCGGCGATCAGCGCCCGACCGACACCCCGCTCGCGCGCCCCGGCGTCCACGACGAGCGCGAGGATCCGAACGATCCGATCGTCGTGCTCGAAGCGTGGCAACGCATGGATCGCGATGAAGCCGATGACCGCGTCTTCATGTTCCGCGACGAGCACCTGCGAATGCGGCGACTTGAACCGCGACAGGCGCTCGACGATGTCGCTGGGTCCGGCCGGATACCCCTCGTCGGTGAACAACCTGGCGATGGCATCGGCATCGGTCGCCGACGCCGATCGGATGGTGAGGGCTGGGTCGGTCATGGCCCCGATGGTAGCGGGCGTCAGGAACAGGCGGAACGGACCGTGGATGGGGCCGGGCTGCAGGCGTTCCTCGCCGAACGGGCCCATCGACGGCGGACTCAGCCGAGGTCCGGCCGCGCCCTCTATCCCGACGAGCCACGAGACGACCGGTCCCTCGCCGAGGCGGGCCAGGGACGCCGCCAGGCGGCCCTCGGTCGTTGGCTCCAGAAGGACGAGGGGAACGGCCAGGGCACCGCTGGCGATGCGGCTTCGGGCGCCGAGGATCACGTCGGGCGCGGCATCGCGGAACGCGAGGCCGAGATCGCGCTCGGCGCGATCGAGATCGACGGTCGACCAGCCGATCGCAGCGACGGTCGTGCTCGCCGGCGCCGCGTTCCGCGCTCGCTCGATCGCATCCGCGAGGGCGACGTGGCGGACGACGCTCACCCGGTGAGGACCATGTCCGGACCGGCCGGCCCCGCCGGGACGAAGCCGAGACGCCCGTAGAGGCGGTAGGCGGGAAGGTTGCCTGCGAAGACCCCGAGATGGACCCACTCGCTGCCGGCCGCGATCGCGTCGACGACCGCAGCCGCCGTGACGAGCTGGCCGTATCCGAGCCCTCGCGCCTGCTCGATCGTCCCGATGGAGGAGAGGTACGAGAGCCCATCGAAGGTGGCGCGTCGGGCGACAGCGACCGGTTCTCCGTCGCGTCGGGTCAGGTAGTGGGTGAACCGCAGGTCGGCGAGGGACGCGACCGTTTCGGCCGCGATGGCGGGCCCTCGCTCGACTTCCACCCCGAATGCCTCCAGGAGCACCCCGACGATCTCCTGGGCGATGGGCTCGGCGGCAGGGCCGCTCAGGCCTGAGGGTCGTTCGATGCTCGTCCCGGCCGGCAGCGCCTGCGTGAGCGCCGCTCGCGCCGCTGCGTCATCGCGAGCGACCATGAGATGCCCCGGGCCGACGTCCTCGAACCCGTTGGCGAGGAGCCGTTCGGCCAGGTCGGCCGGCTGATCGTGCGACGGAGAGCACCAGATGTGCGGCTGGCGGCCGAGGCTCGCGAACAGGACGGCCGTCTCGCCCAGGCGCCGATCGAACCCCGCGGTGTCCCCCGGCCAGGCAACGGCCTCGATCCGGTTCCAGAACGGCTCCGGGTCGCTCGGATCGTGCAGGAGGATGGCGTCCCCCAGGTCCCGCAGGTCGCGCCCGGGCAGCGCGTGGACCTGCGCCTCGTGCATGAGCAGCCGTCGCATCGTCGGCGTGTCGACGCCGTTCACGATGCCCAATGCGAAACCGACGCGAACGTGCGAACGTAGACGATCCGGAAGGTTCCCCGCCCACGACCGACGATCGAGGAGGAGTCATGACTCACCGCCTTGCTCCCACCCTGGGGCTGTTCGCGATCCTCGTCGCTGCGTGCGGCGGCAGCACCGGGAGCGCCGCCCCGGTCGCGAGCGCCGCCGCTCCATCGGTTGCGGCTCCATCGGCTGCCGCTCCATCGGCTGCCGCAGGGTCCGCTGCGCCGTCCACAGCCGGCGGCTCCGCCTGCTCCGTCTCGACGGGGACCGCGACGGTCGCGGTGACGATCCAGGGCTTCGCCTTCAGCCCGGCTGCGATCACGGCCAAGGTCGGAGACCACATCGGCTTCACCAACAAGGATTCCGTTGGGCACACGGCCACCCTCGACGACGCGTCCTGCACGACCGACACCATCGCCGCTGGTGCGAGCGGGGCGCTGACCTTCACGGCCGCCGGTTCCTATCCGTTCCACTGCAAGATCCATCCGAACATGATGGGCACGATCACGGTCAGCTAGCGCCGCCGAACCGGGACCATACGAGCGGCCGGCCGTCCGGCCGGCCGCTCGAGCACGAACAGCGCCGCGCCCGAGGGCAGGTCGATGCTCGTGGGCGCGGGCAACCCGGCGCGCTCGAACCAGCCGAGGAACTGTGCGCGCGACGCCAGGGCGGTGCCCTGGAGGATCTCGTCGAGCTGCACCCCGGCGATGATCTCGCCATGGCGCGTCCGGAACTCCTCCGGCTCGGTCGGCAGGGGCCAGTCGAGAACGATCAGCCGTCCTCCCGGGTGCAGGGCCGCCCAGGCCGCGGCCAGTACCCGCGGCGCGTCGTGGAGTTGGTGCAGGGCGTACTGGAAGTAGGCGAGATCGAACTCGCCGGTGCCGCCGGGCTTGGTCGCCTCGGCCTGACGGATGTCGATCCGGTCGGAGAGGCCCTCCGCTTCAACGGTCGCGCGGGCCCGGGCGACCGAGTCCGCCTCGTACTCGACGCCGACGAGCTCGAGCGCCGGGAATCGACGGGCCATCGCCACAAGCCAGCGGCCACCGCCGCAATGGATGTCGACCACCCGGCCACCCCGGGACAACTCCGCGACGAGCTGCGGCAGGGCCGCGAGCGCCTCCTGGAAGAAGACCGCGATGTCCTGGCGGGTCAGGCGCTCGATCGCCACGCGGTAGCGGTCCGGTCGCTCGCGGATCGGCGTGCCGGTCCGGAAGTAGTCGGCCATGGCGCCCCAGTCCATCGAGGCGACCACGGCGTGGATGAACTGCCCGCCGAGGAACTCGGCTCGATCGTCGTCGAGCAGGATGACGGCCACGCCCTCGTCGAGGACGAGCCGGCCATCCTCGAGCGTCGCAAGGTCGTGGGCGTCGGCGGCCCAGGCCCAGACGCTCACGGCCTCGGGGTGCGTGCCGGTCGTCTCGGCCAGCTCGGCCGGGGTCAGACCACCTGGGCCGGCAGAGCGCAGCCGCGAGAACAACCCGAGCTCGAGGCCCAGGTAGATCAGCCACGAGCGGTGGAACCCACCCAGGCTGGCAATGAGGTCGTCGAAGCGGTCGTCTTGGCCCATCCCGGCCGGATTGTCGCATGCCGGTCGGGGCGCGAGGACGGACGGCCCGGGTACCGTAGGGTGATGCAACGGTTCGGCCGGCGGGCGGGTTCTGGCGCTTGATGGAACCCGACGATCGTCTCATCGCCGACCTTGCCCGCGACCTCGACGGCTCGTTCGAGGCGCTCGTGACCGGCCACGCCGACCGGCTCTACTCGATCGCCTTGCGGATGCTGGGCGATCCGCGCGACGCGGAGGAGGCGGCCCAGGATGCGCTGGTCCGGGCCTACCGGGCCCTCTCGGACTATGAGGCGGACCGGATCCAGGCCCTCCGACTCCGACCGTGGCTCGCCACGATCGTCCTCAACCTGTGTCGGAGCCGGGCCGGCCGACGGGCGCGCCGAGGGACGCCCCCGCTATCGCTCGACATGGCGGTCCCCGGCGGAACCGCGCCGAGCCTCGATCCGGCGGCGCCGCCGCAACAGACACCCACGGCGATCGTCGAACGCCATGCGGCCCGCGAGGCCTGGGCGATGCGCCTGGCCGGACTGCCGGTCCCATACCGGGCCGCGGTCGTGCTCCGCCACGTCGACGGCTTGTCATACCCCGAGGTCGCTGAGGCGCTCGGCCGTCCGGAGGGCACGGTCAAGGCCCAGGTCCACCGAGGGATCGCGATGTTGCGAACGATGCTCGAGGCGGAAGCCCACCTCGAGAAGCAGGAGATGACCGCATGACGACCGCCGAGGAAGAGATCGCGACGACGCTGGCCGGGTTGGCCGTGCGAGCGCCCGATGGGCTGCGGTCGGCCGTCCTCGCCGAGGTCGGCTTGGCCGATCGATACGCCCGCATCGATTCCCCGATCGGGGCGCTGCTCGTCGCCTGGAACGGCCTCGGCGTGTCGCTCGTCGACGCGGCGTCCGACGAGGACGCCTTCGTCGCCCGCCACCGGTCCGTGACCGGCCGATCCGCCTATCCGGCCGCATCGCTGCCCGGGCCGCTCGCGGCCGCGATCGGACGTCGCCTGGGCGGCGATCCACGCGTGCGCATCGCGCTCGACCTTCGTGGGCACAGCCCATTCGAGCAGGACGTCTGGCGCAAGGCCCTCGAGATCCCCCGTGGTGAAGTCCGCCCGTACGGCTGGGTCGCCGCGGAGATCGGACGGCCGAAGGCGGTCCGGGCGGTGGGCACGGCGCTCGGCCACAACCCGGTGCCGCTGATCGTGCCGTGCCACCGGGTCGTGCGGACCGACGGCACCATCGGGCAGTACTCGCTGGGTGGCCCCGGGAACAAGCGGACGATCCTGCGCAGCGAGGGCCTCGATCCGGACGGCCTCGAGTCGCTCGCGGCGGCCGGCATCCGGTATCTCGGCTCGGACACGACTCAGGTCGTCTGCCTGCCGACGTGCCGGCACGCTCGACGGATCACGGCCACCCACTGGGTGCCGTTCCGCTCGCTGCGGGCCGCCGGCGAGGCCGGCTACCGGCCGTGCCGAGTCTGCCGGCCCGACTCGGGAGCCGCCCTGGCCGCCTGATCGACCCGCCTTGGGACGCCGCCGCGCTGCGCGGGCGGCGAACCGGCCGCGGCGGTATCCTGTCGTCTTGGACCAGCCTCCTATGCCAAACGCGCCATCTCCGCCCGCCGAGCGCGGCCCGGTCTGGCTCGGCCTCCTGACCCTCTACGCGGTCTGGGGCTCGACCTACCTCGCGATCTCTGTCGCCGTCGACACCCTTCCGCCGTTCCTCATGGCCGCGGTCCGGTTCGGGTCCGCGGGGGCGCTCCTGGTCGGGTGGTCGCTCCTTCGCGATCGGCGCGCGTTCGTACCGCCGACGCGGCGCGAATGGCGTGACTCGGCCATCGTGGGCGGGTTGCTGCTCGGCGGCGGGATGGGGCTGGTCGCCTTCGGCGAGCAGACGGTCCCGTCGGGCATCACCGCCCTCCTCGTCGCCCTGATGCCGGTCTGGGTGGCCGTGTTCGGGCGGCTGATGCTCGGACAGCGGCTCCCGCCGCTCGCGGTCATCGGCATTGTCGTCGGCTTCCTTGGGATCGCGATCCTCGTGGGGCCCACCGCGGTTGGCGCCACGGGCGCCCTCGAGCCGACCGGGCTTGCCGCCATCATCATCTCGCCGATCGCCTGGTCACTCGGCTCGCTCTATGCCTCGCACCGCGCGGTCCTGCCCCGACGGCCCCTCGTCGCGGCCGGTGTCCAGATGCTCGCCGGCAGCGTGGTGCTCGCGATCATGGGAACGCTCTCGGGAGAACCCGCCCGATTCGATCCCGCCGCCGTCTCGCTGCCCTCGATGGCTGCCTTCGTCTACCTCGCGATCGTCGGCAGCCTGGTGGCGTTCACCGTGTACGGCTGGTTGCTGCGAATCGCGCCGCTACCGCTGGTCGCGACTTACGCGTACGTCAATCCGATCGTCGCCGTGATCCTCGGCGCGATCATCCTCCACGAGCCGATCGAGCCTCGGACGGTGCTCGCCGGCGGTGTCATCGTGGGAGCCGTCGCGCTCATCGTGACGGCCCGGGGCCGGATGGCTGCACCGGCCGTCCGACCCGACGAGCGTCCGCGGGTCGCGCGGCGGTTGCCACCGGCCGACGTACCCGCCGAACGAGCGCCATCAGGCTGACCATCGGGTTCGTGCCGATGGGCCGCCTCAGTGCGTCGCGCGCTCCCAGCCCTGGGCCGGCCACGGCTCGCAGCGGAGCGGGCGGTCTTCGCGGTAGCCGAGGGCGTAGTCGGCCTGGATGAGCGTGTGGAGCTGGCTCGTCCCCTCGTAGATGACCGCCGCCTTCGAGTTGCGGAGGTAGCGCTCGACCGGGAACTCGTTCGAGTAGCCGTTCGCGCCGTGGACCTGGATCGCGTCGAGGGCGCTCTGGACCGCGTGCTCGGTGGCGTGCCACTTGGCGAGGCTCGTCTCCCGCGTGTTGCGCCGGCCCTGGTTCTTGAGCCAACCCGCTCGCCACACGAGGAGCCGTCCCATTTCCGTGCCGGCGACCATCTTCGCGACCATCTGCTTGACGAGCTGGTGCTCGCCGATCTCCTGCCCGAACGTGTGGCGCTCGTGGGCGTAGCGCACCGAGGCGTCGACGCAGGCCTGCGCCAGACCGACCGCACCGGCGGCGACCGTGTAGCGCCCCTGATCGATCGCGCTCATTGCGATGAGGAAGCCCTCGCCCTCTTCCCCGATCCGGTTCTCGATCGGGACCGGCACGTCGTCGAGGTTGATCAGGCCGGTGTTCCCGGCCCGGATGCCGAGCTTGCCGTGGATCGATCCGGTCGTCAGGCCGGGCATCCCCCGCTCGAGCAGGAACGCGGTCACGCCCTTGTGCTTCTTCTCGCGATCGACCGTGGCGAAGACGAGGAAGTGATCGGCGAGATCGGCGAGGCTGATCCAGATCTTCTGGCCGTTGAGCCGATAGGCGGTGCCGTCGCGCCGGGCGGTGGTCTGGAGGTTCCCGGCATCGGTGCCGGCCCCCGGCTCGGTCAGGCCGAAGGTCGCAAGCTTCTCGCCGTTCGCCTGCGGCACAAGCCAGCGCTGGCGCTGCTCCTCGGTCCCCCACTGCAGCAGGGCGAGCGAGTTGAGTCCGACGTGGACGCTCTGCACCACCCGGAACGCGGTGTCGGCTCGCTCGAGCTCCTCGCACAGGATCGCGAAGCTGATGTAATCCATCCCGGCCCCGCCGTAGGCCTCGGGGATCGGGGCACCGAGGAAGCCCAGCTCGCCCATCCGAGCGAAGAGCTCGCGATGGACCTCGCCCTTCTCGTCCCACTCGCGGATGTACGGCAGGATCTCCGCCTCGGCAAAGGCTCGAGCGCTCTGCTGAACGAGCCGGTTCTCGTCGGTGAGGCTGAAATCGACCATGGCCGCATCGTACGCGGCCGGGGTGAGCGCCGCGGGAGCATCCCGGCCGATACACTCGGACGATGGAGAGCGCCCCGCATCTGACGCCAGTCCTCGGGCGCTATTTCCTGCGCGAATGGAGTCACGGGCGGGGGCATCGGCTCTACGACACGGCCGGCAAGGCCTATCTCGACTTCGCGAACGGGATCGCCGTCACGGCCCTCGGGCACGCCCATCCGCGCGTGACGGCCGCGATCCACGCCCAGGTGGATCGGCTCGTCGGGCCGATCTCGGCGCTCGGCTTCACCGAGCCGATCTCGCGCCTCGCCGACGCGCTCGCGTCGACGTTTCCCGCGCCGCTCGACGCGGTCATGTTCCTCAACTCGGGTTCCGAGGCGATCGACGGCGCGCTCAAGCTCGCCCGGCGCGTCACCGGCCGACCCGGCATCATCGCGTTCCGGGGCGGGTTCCACGGGCGGACCTGGGGCGCCACCTCCGTGACCAGCTCGGCGCTCAATTACCGCACGGGGTACGAGCCGCTGCTGCCGGGGGTGCACCTCTCGCGATTCCCGGCGGTCTACCGTGACTTCGGCGGCGACGAGGCAGCCGCCGTCGAGGCCGCCCTGGCCGACCTCCGGGCTCTGACGTCGAGCGACATCCCGGCTTCCTCGGTCGCGGCCGTGCTGATCGAGCCGGTCCAGGGCGAGGGCGGCTTCACCCCGGCGCCGCACGCATTCCTGCGGGAACTTCGGGCCTGGTGCGATGAGCACGGCATCCTGCTCATCGCCGACGAGGTGCAGTCAGGCTACGGGCGGACGGGACGGATGTGGGGGTTCGAGGCGGCGGGCATCGTGCCCGACGTCGTGTGTCTCGCCAAGGCCATCGCAAACGGTCTGCCGCTCTCGGCCATCGTCTCGTCGCGAGCCTTGCAGGATCGCTGGGGACGGGGCGCCCACGGGTCCACGTTCGGCGGCAACCCGGTAGCCTGCGCCGCCGGCCTGGCGGTGCTCGAGACGATCCGCGACGAAGGGCTCCTCGAGAACGCCATCGCCCGCGGCGCCGAGCTGACGGCCGGGCTGGGTCGGGTCGCCGCGGAGGACGACCGGATCGGCGACGTCCGCGGACCCGGGCTGATGGTCGGGGTGGAGTTCGTCCTGGACCGCGCCTCGCGCGAACCGGACGGCACGCTCCCCGACCGACTGAGCGCCGCCTGCGCCGACGCCGGACTGCTGCTGCTGACCTGTGGGCGATCGCACGAGGTCATCCGTTGGATCCCGCCCCTTGACGTCACCTCCGCCGAGATCAGTGAGGCCGTCGAGATCTTCGGGGAGACGCTGGCGTCCATCCCGCGCGCCTGAGCCGTGCCGGCTGGTTGCCGGGGCACAACAAGAGCGCCCGGGGAAGGACCGGGCGCTCGGAGAAGCGAGCGATGTGGAAGAGGCGCCGGACTGGCAGTCCGACGCGAGATCAGCGGTTGGTGGCGAGGAACTTCATGACGTCGTCAAGTCGAAAGCGGCGATCGCCTCGCTTGCAGACGCGATAGAAGGGCAGCTCACCCCGGTCACCCAGGCGCTTCACCGTGTTGACATGCAGGTGGAGCATCTCGGCGACTTCGGTCGCGGTGAGCATCGGTCCCAGTTCGTGAACGGCCATCGATGCCATTGGTCAGGTTGCCTCGTTCTACGCTTCTCGGCGGTTGCGGTTCCCGCGGGTTCTTAGGGGTATGGTCCGGCCCGCTGCGAGGCAGAGCGTAGGAGTGGGGAGGAGGGTCCTCCAAGCCGTACTTTGGGGTACCCACCAGTACCAGACCTCCCCGCAAGGGGCCTACCATCGCCCCGTGCGACTGCCCGCCTCGATCTCCGAGTCCCGTACCGTCGCGCGGCCTGATGACTCCTCGACCGCCTCAGCCGCCGCGAACGATGCGCCGGGCCGAGCGCGTCGCGCGGAGGAACTCGCGGAAGTGGCGCCACGGCCGGATGTGGGAGGGCTCGCCCGCGTAGATCGTCCGGATCGGGACCCATGAGATCGGCAGGCCCAGGGCGATGCACCGGGCGATCATCTCGATCTCGAACTCGAAGCCGTCCTCATCACTGTCCAGGAGGGACTGCATGAGCGGGCGCGCGATGAGTCGATAGCCCGACTGGTTGTCCGGGACCCAGCGACCGATCGCAGTCGACAGCACAACGCCGCCGAGCAGGTTGGAAAGGCGCCGGACAGGCGGCATGGTCCCGAAGTCACGCCGACCGACGATCAGGCTGGGCCGCCCCGCATCAAACGCCGCGAGGAAGTCGGGGATCTCGGTGGCGTCGTGCTGGCCGTCGGCATCGAGCGTCACGACGGCCTCGCAGCCGGCTTCGATCGCGGCACGGAATCCCGCGCGCAGCGCGGCGCCCTTGCCGGCGTTCGGCACCTGGCGGACGACCGTGGCGCCGGCGGTCTCGGCCCGGGCGGCGGTGCCGTCGCGAGAGCCGTCGTCGACGACGAGGACGGGAAGGAACCGCGAGGCGGCCTCGACCACCGCGGCGATCCGGGGGTCCTCGTCGTAGGCCGGGATCAGCGCGACGATCGAGGGCCGGCCGGACAGGGTCATCCGTGCAGTATCAGGCCAGATGCCGGATTCTCATGACGGACTCAGGAACGAGGATCACGGTGGCTCGACGGCGACCGAACCGCCCTTGGATGCGCATACCCTCTCGGAGGTCCTCAGATGTCGACCCAGCCGGATCCGGGCACCACGTCCGAACCCAGCACCACGCCCGACCCTGCCACCGCGCTCGAACCCAGCGCCGCGATCGAACCCGCGGCGGTGCCGGAGCCAAGGGCCGCCGAACCGCAGGGCGTCGCGTTCGCGGCGCGAACTCCCAGCCCAAGCAAGCTCCGTGTTGGGGCCGTGGCTGGCGTCGCCGTCGCCCTCGCAGTCGGTGCTGTGGCCACGTCACTCGCCGCGTCGCCGGCCCCCTCGTCGTCGAGCGGAACGCCATCGACCGGTGGCGGCGCGGTCGCCCCGGCACCCTTCGCGGCGCTCGATCCCACGCTCGACGAGTCGGATCCCGGCGTCGACTTCGGTCGGTTCGAGGGCCGCGGCGGATTCCGCGACATCACGATCACGTCGATCAATGGGTCGGACCTCAAGCTCACGACGGCCGACGGCTGGACCCGGACGATCACCGTCACCTCGTCCGTTGCGGTGACGCGAGCGGGCCAGACGATCGCCCTGACCGATCTCAAGGCCGGCGATCACATCCGCTTCCGCCAGACTCGGAACAGCGACGGGACGTACACCGTGACGGCGATCGCGGTCGTCGTGCCGACCGTCGCCGGCACGGTCGGGGAGGTCACGGCGAACGGATTCACGGTCAAGACCCGCGACGGGTCGACATGGACCATCGCGCTCACGGGCTCGACGACGTTCGCCCTCGGCTCGGGCACCGGGTCGAAGTCCGATGTCGTGGCCGGCACCCGGGTGCTTGTCCAGGGCGACAGCCCGGCGGCGAACCAGCTGACCGCGCTGCGCGTGCGGGTCGCCGCAGATCACACGCTCGGAACCGTCACTGCGAAGACCGCCGACTCGATCACGATCAAGTCGCGCGACGGCTCGACCAGGACGATCCACGTTGGTTCGGACACCACCTTCCGCGTGGCGGGTACCGGCACGGCGAGCCTGTCGGACATCAAGGTCGACATGATCGTCGGCATCGAGGGACGCGCACGAAGCGATGGCTCGATCGACGCGACGGCGGTCGTCGGCGGCGCGGGGCGAGGTCTCGGCAAGGGCCTCTTCGGCCGACCGGGCCACGGACCGATCGGCGATTGGGGCGCTCCGGACGAGCAGACGGCGCCGGGCGCCACTCCATCGGCCACCCCCTGACTCAGGACTGCAGCGCGGCCCCTTCGTCGCGGATCGGCAGTCCCATCTGCGCGGCGAGATAGCGCGCATCTAGTCCGACGCCGAACAGCGTCGCCGAAGCCTGCGTGTGCTGCCAGAGGAGCCCGAGGAAGAACAGCCCTGCCACGTCCGCCACGCCCCGGCGCTGGGCGGGGAAGCCCTGCTCGTCGAAGATCGGCAGGTCGATCCAGCGGTAGTCCAGGCGGTAGCCGGTCGTCCAGATGATCGTGGAGATCCCGGCTTCGTCGAGATCGAGATCGGTAGGCTGCGGCGGCTGGAAGGTCACCGGTTTCCTGTCGTCGGGCGGGGCATCGATCCCGGCTCGTTCGATGTAGGTGTCGATGGACTTCTGGAATCGCTCCTCGAAGAATCGATCGGCCCAGGCCAGGTTGTCGGCGAGATCCTGCGCGAGTTCGAGGCGCGATCCATCCACGGCCTGATCCTGCCGAGTAGGGTCATCCCTGCCGCGGCGAACGCGCCCAGGTCCGTCTCGTGGCCACCGTGATGCCCCGATAGTTGGGGGTTGGCCGCCTGTCGCGTACGCGGGTCCGGCAACCTGTCGACCGTGGGTAGCGGCACGCCGAACTCCTCTCCCCGGGTCGCGAGCGCGGCGAGCCATCGAAAGAAATCGCGACCGCGGTACTGCCGCGATGCCCGGCCGGCGCTCCCCGCGGACAGGTAGACCCGCCGGCCGGCCTCCTGGAGCTCCTCGGCGATCTGCACCCCCGACTGGCCGCTGCCGACGACGAGCACGGCACCGGGCGGCAGCGAGGATTCGTTCCGGTAGTCGTGCGAATGGAGCTGCGTGAGGCCGGTCGGGAGATCCGCCGCGATCGCCGGGATGCGCGGGGTGTGAAAGCTTCCGATCGCGATGACCACCTCGCTCGCGTCCACCGTGCCCTGCGCGGTCTCGAGGCGAAATCCGCCGCCGTCGCGACGCGTCAGCCGGCGGACCTCGGTCCCGAGGGCGAGCGGCGCGCCGATCCGGCTGGCGTACGCGGCGACGCGTCCGGCGGTCTCGTCGCGAGGCATGAACCCGTCCGGATCCCGGCCATCGTACGGATCGCCCGGAAACGACGCGGTCCAGTTCGGCGTGACGAGCCGGAACCGGTCCCAGCGATCCTGTCAGCCGCCGCCGAGGCGCGCTCGACGGTCGATGACGATGTGGTCGCGGCCGGCATCGACCAGGTACGAGCTGATCATGAGCCCCGCCTGGCCGGCACCGATCACGACGGTCTCGATCCTCGATGGGAGGCCCATCGAACTCCTCTACAGTCGACGCTGGCGTCCCCGGCAGGACTCGAACCTGCGACCGACGGTTTAGAAAACCGCTGCTCTATCCGCTGAGCTACGGGGACGCGACTGCAGCATAGACCGCGGGTGCGCGAGGAGGCCCGCCAACGAGGCCGGACAAGCCGGTCCGGGCGGGCCTCGGCAGCACCGAGGTGGCCTCTCCGCCGGCGAGGGCCGGACGGTGGGGATGGGACTGGTCCACGGACCGGACGCCACGAAGTCGACGCGAGACCGTCTCCCTGGCGCCCGGGACGCTACCTCGTCCGTTGTCAGCCTCGGGCCTGATGCAAGCCTACTCCCCCGTCCCGGCGAGGACCAGTAGGAACCGACGAAGATGCCCGAATCAGCGTGCTACACTCCGCCACCCGCCGCACCGACCGGGATCGGCGCCGGGCAGTGAGGTTCGCCACGCCCATGTCGGTTCGCCCGACGACCGTGACCCGCGCACACGCCGGCCAACTCGCGCTCGATCTGCCGGTCGAGTTGCCGGCGATCGACATCGCGCCCGATTGGAAAGCGCAGCAGCGCCTGTGGGGCCACTCGTTCCACCCGATGTGCTCCTATCTCGCGAGCTTCCCGGCGGCCCTGACGCACGCCTTCATCGCCCGCTACAGCCGACCCGGTGACGTCGTCCTCGACCCATTCTCCGGACGCGGCACCACCCCGCTTCAGGCCTGCGCCGAGGGGCGGGTGGGTGTCGGCAACGATCTCAATCCGTTCGCCCACCTCCTGACCGCCTCGAAGGTGGAACCGGCGACTCGCGCCGCGGCCACGACGCGGCTCGCGCAGCTGCGCCTGGCCTGGAACGCCGGTTCGATCGATTGGCTCACCCTCGCCGAGCGGGTCATCGCGGATCCGAGCCAGACCCGGGTCCCGTCGGCCGGTTCGGGCGACACCCCTGGCCATGGCCCGGAAACCGTCCCGACCGAGGTGGCCCTCGCGTTCCATGCGGGCACGCTCGGGCAGCTGCTGTTCGTGCGGACCTCGTTGCATCTGCAGGATCGGACGGACCGATTCCTGGCCGCGGCGATCAGCGGCATCCTCCACGGCAAGAGCGCGAGCTACCTCTCGGAGCTCATGCCGAATACGTTCAGCATGGCCCCGCGCTACGTCCGCGATTTCGCCGAGCGAACTGCCTTCGCGTCGCCGCGGCGCGACGTGTTCGACGGCCTCGCGGCCAAGCTTGATCGGCTCTTCCGCCAGCCACCACCCGCGCTGGACGGCATTGCCCTCCTCGGCGATGCCCGAGACGTCGCTCCGCGGGCCCGCGCTGCCCTGCGCGGTCGGGGTCGACCCGAGCGCGCCCGACTGGTCGTCACGTCCCCACCGTACCTTCGGGTCGTCAAGTACGGCTACTACAACTGGCTCCGGACCTGGTTTCTCGGCTTTGACGCGCGAGCCATCGATTCGGCGCTCGACGATGCCCATCATCGCGAGCCCTACCTCGCGTTCCTCCAGGACGTCCTCGTGGGCCTGCGGCCCGTCCTGGCCGAGGACGCGATCGTCGTGCTCGTTATCGGCGACGTCGAGACCGACCGAGGCCGCCGGATCAAGGGCGGCGTCGGCCTCGCCGAGCGGACGTTCGAGCAGGCCGCCGAACCCGAGGGCTACCGCCTCGCCGGGGTGGCGATCGACGACGTGGCAGCCGTCCGCAAGATGACCAAGCTATGGGGCGACGAAGCGGGTCGGGCCACGAAGACCGACCGCATCCTCGTGCTCGGCGCCAACGAATCAGGGCGACGGCGCGCGCTTGCCTTAGCCTCGCTCGACATCGACTGGACCTGGCCGCCGAGGTCGCTGCGGCCCATCTAGAATGGCCCGATGCAGGAGATGTACCACCCGTCGGACCTGGCTTCGATGGATCCGTTGGTTCTCATGAAGAACCTCGACCACGTCCGGATGACGAGCCGGCGGCTGTCCTACATCCTCCAGCAGCAGGTCCATCTTTATACCCCCGAGGCGAACCAGCTCCGCGAGCAGATCGACCGATACGTCGAGGCGGAGCGCCAGATCGAGGGCGAGATGGCGAGGCGCCGCATCCGCGCCTGACCTCGGGTCATCCCGGACCACCGGGCTAATCCCGGCGCCGCACAGAGATGACCCCCGCTCGGCTGGGATCCGAGCAGGGGTCGGGATCGTCGATAGTGACGAGAACGAGAGCGGGATCAGGCGCCGGCCGGTACCGGAACGAGCGAGGCGGGTCCATCCGAGGTGACGCGCGGGTCGGAAGCCCCTTCCGCCGATTCGGCCATGATCCTGACGCTCGCAGGGCGTCGAAGTGCTTGTTCCTCGACGACCACGCGCGTCGCTTCTGCGGCGAGCGCTGGCATGTCGAAGAGACTGAAGCCGATCCCGTGATCGGCGAGGTCGTCGCTGCCGTAGCCCCGGAACAGGCCACGACTGGCGACGGCGCACATCTCGTCATAGAGCTCCGGCCAGCCCACGCGTCGGCGGCGATAGCAGAACCTGATGAACTCGACCGCGTCCGGGTCAGGGACTCGCGTGGTGGCAGTACGCGGCTCCATCGATGGCGTGCCCTCCTCTCTGGCCGCCGGCCCTCGCCCGTGTCGAGCGGTTGGCGCTGGTCGACGTCCGATGGCAATACGAAGCCGGGCCCGGCGGTGTCGGTGCTTGACGGCGCGACGACCGGACAAGGTTCCCGGCGGGGTTTCCGGTCCACTTCTAGGCGCTCGGCGACCGGTAGACGGACATCCTAGGCCCGTTTGGCCCGGGCCGGAAGGGGCCTTGTCCACGACTTCGTCCACCAACTTATCCACACGAACAGGCGTTCGTCGAACGTCTGTGCGGAACATGCGGGAGTTGGTTTCAGCCCGGCTGACGCGTCACCCCGAGGCCCGGACGGTCGGCGGGACGCCAGCGTTTGTCCGGGCCCAATTCGAGGCCGACGAAGGGGTCGTTCGCCAGGAGCAGGTTCCCATCGAGGTCGACCCATTCGGCGAGCGACGCGACCACGACCGAGGCGGCGATCCCAACGGACGTCTCCTCCATGCAGCCAAGGAACGTCCGAAAGCCGAGCTCGCGCGCCCGCTCGAGCATGGCTCGTGCCGGTCCGATCCCACCGCACTTCGCAAGCTTGACATTGACGCCGGCAACGACGCCCACCAGGGCGTCGAGGTCCTCATCGATCACGGCGCTCTCGTCGGCGACGATCGGCAGGCTCGAGCGGTCCTGGAGCCAGGCGAGGTCGCGGTAGGCTCGCGGCGGGAACGGCTGTTCGATGAGCTCGACGCCGAGATCCACGAGCTCGGGCAGCAGCCGCTCCGCAGCGTCGCGGGTCCAGCCGGTGTTCGCGTCGACGCGGATCGGACCGGGGTAGACGTCGCGGACCGCGCGAAGCGTAACGATGTCGGCGGGCCCGCCACACTTGATCTTGAGCGCGGGGAAATCGGCGGCCCGGCGTGCCCGCTCCGCGACGACCGCCGGCTCGTCGATGCCGATCGTGAAGTCGGTCGGCGGCACGTCGGCCGACAGACCGAGCAGGCGATGGACGGGCTCCCCCTGGACCTTGCCCGCGAGGTCGTGCAGCGCGACGTCGAGGGCGCATTTGGCGGCCCCGTTCCAGCGGATCGTGCGGTCCATCGCGCCGGCCGCCGCGAGGAGTCCGCCCGCCGTCAGCTCCGGCTGGCCGACCGCCGCCAGCAGCTGCACGAGCACGACCGCCATCGTGGCGGGCGTCTCCCCGTAGTACGGATCCGGATAGCCCTCCCCCACCCCGACGACGTCCGGATAACGACCGTCGCGCAGCTCGACGATGACGGTCGTGATGCGCGTCCCTTCGTCTGGGGCGGTGCGCGCGATTCGAAGCGGGTCGCGCAGGCCGAGCGACAGGGTCTCCTGCGAGAGCGTCAGACCCATGGAAGCGCGTCGACCCCCTCGCGCACAGCGGCCCACAGCCGGTCCGGCCCGAACCGAACCGGATCGTCTGCCGGCAACCCGGTCTCGGCCGCGATCTCGACGATCGTCCGGCGGGCCTCGTCGTCATCGGCGATGAGCGAGGTGTTCAGCGCGATCGCCACGACTTTCGAGGGTGCCACGAGCGCCGCGATCCGCTCGTGGATGTCGATGA
Organism: Candidatus Limnocylindrales bacterium; assembly: GCA_038214255.1. Taxonomy (GTDB): domain Bacteria; phylum Chloroflexota; class Limnocylindria; order Limnocylindrales; family CSP1-4; genus SPCO01. Next base: position 2,719 of record JBBQRZ010000036.1, on the reverse strand, counting down.
ACGGCCGCAGCGGCGCGAGCGGGAAGGACGCCTCCGGCAGGTGGTCGAAATCGTGCTCGGCGAGGCCGGGCTTGTGCACGAGGACCATCGCGTGCGGGGTCGCGCCGTGGATCAGGCCCATCGTCACCGCGCTGTACGCCGGATGATCGATCGAGCCCTGGCCCTCGATGAAGACCCAGTCGCCGCGGGCCTCGCCCTGCTCGACGAGCCACTCCACGGTGCCGTTCGTGAAGTCGCTGGCGACCCGGTCGACCGCCGCGCCCCAGCCCTCGATCATGATGCCGGTCTGGCCGGTCGGGACCATGACGGCGGACTCGCCGGCCCGGCGAGCGGCCGCGACCAGCTCGAGCGCAACGGACATCTTGCCGATCGCACAATCCGTACCAACCGTGAGGATGGCGCGCTTGCCGGGCAGATGCTTCCGCCCGACCGCTGTCTCCTCGCGCTCCGGGGGCCGGCGATAGTCGACGATGCGGGTCCCTGCCGCGGCCGCGGCGTCCGCGAATTCCGGGTCGTCACCCAGGAACTGGTGGAGGCCGGAGTGGACGTCGAGTCCGCCGGCGATCGCGCCGAGGACGGTGGCGCGCCATGCGCTCGGAAACCGACCGCCCGTCGGGGCGATGCCGATCAGCAGCCCGTCGGGGCGGTCCGGCCCCGCGAGCACCTCGTCGAGGGTCGCGACGAACGGGATATCGAAGGCAGGGAGGAGCTCGCGCAGGTTCCGCCCGGCCATCGTCGAGTCGAGGATCGCAACGACGTGATCGCGCCCGTAGCGGATGACGCCGAGAGCCGTCTTGGCGTCATGGATCCCGAACTGGCCCTCGGTCAGGATGACCAGACGTCGTGGTTCGGTGGGGAGCACGCCCGGAGTCTACGGAAACGCCGATGCCGCCAACGCGGCGCCCTACCCCTTGGGCTTCTCCAGGACGGCGTAGAAGAAGTCCCTCGTGAGATCCCGCTTCGGGTAGCGCCCGAGGATGTTGTCGAAGCGCTCGTAGAACGCCTCGTCGAGCGGCGCCTCCCGGAATCGCAGCGATCGCATCACGAACCCGATCTCTCGAAAGTAGTCCTCGTATTCCGACCAGGTCAGGCGATTGACCCAGGACGCCCCTTCGTCCTTGCCGTGGTGCTTCAGCCGGAACTCGCGAATGACGTCGTCGCTGAACAGCAGGTGCGGGAACGGGAAGTACAGCTCACGGTAGATGTGCGACGCGCGGGGTCCGCGATGGAGGTTCGCCTGCAGGTACGCCAACCCGCCGGGCTTCATGATCCTGAACAGCTCGTTGAGGACCGCCCAGGGGTGGACGACGTGCTCGAAGACCGTGAAGGAATACACGCGGTCGAAGAAGGCGGGCTCGAACGACCGGTCGGTGGCGAGGTCCGCGCAGACGAAGTGGGTCCGCTCGTCCGACAGCGGAGCCCAGGCGCGACGCTCGCTGACGTCGACACCCCACGCGTCGGCCCCGAAGTGGTGGCTCAGGTACCAGACCTCGAACCCGGCTCCGCAGCCGAGCTCGAGCACGCGCTTGCCGGCCAGGTCGACGCTGCCATGGACGTCGAGGAGGCGTCTTCGAGCTCGATCCTCGCGACTCGCCTGGTCCCCCTTCAGGGGCTCGGGGACGAGCGGCTGCGAGCGGTACTCCTCGTTGAGCGCTTCGAGGAGTGCGAGGTCCATGACCGGCGGGCGTTCCCCGGTGTCGTAGATGGACCGAACGACGGAGGCGGGCGCGTCGACGTGGGGCGGATCGGGCCACTCGGCGCTCATGGCTCGGGGCCGGGGCAGGGTCACGTATCGCTGTGGCAGCTTCTTCCGCGCGGAGTCGGAGCCTGCGCCCACCGCCTCGAGGGCCTCGCGTCCGCCGACCTTCGCCCCCGCACGCACCAGCGACCGCCCCAACCCGCGACCGAGCATCCGTGGCAGGAACCGGACCCGCCAGGCAAGGGGAGCGACCGGCGAAGCCACGACTCGTCGCCAGACGCGACGCGCCTGGGCGCGAACGGAGGTGGTCATGGGCGGGAAGCGTACTCGGGCCAGGCGCTCGCGACGTGGCGGTGGGTGGATACGACCGCGGCAAGATCGGGCGAAGGGACTGGTACCGCATACCGGACTCCCATCGAGCCGTCTCATGGGTCTCAGCCACGTTCAAACGAGCCTACCCAGAGACGCATGAGACGCAAGAAACAGGACCCATAAGGGCTCCGATAAGGGCTCCTGATGACGATCGAGCCGGAGGGACGGACGATCCTGCAGCCAAGCGGTTTAACAGCCGCCGGACCCCGCCCGCCAAGCCATGTGCGGCACGGGCGCAGAATGCGTCCGAAGTCGCTGGGAACCGAGGAGGCTGGCGTGGGACCCGTGGAACGAGCGATTCGGGCGAGATTTTGCTGGAGCTGCGGTCCTCCGGACGGTTGGCCAGAGAGTACCGTTCACGGTCAGCTCGATTGTTGCTGACGGCATCGTCCTGCTTCTGGGACAGGGTCAGTGGACCACTCCACTCACGTGGGACTGCCTTGAGTCGATCCCAGAGTTCTTGCGACGATCCGGCGCGTGGGTTCGCGCGGGAGGTGTGCACAGCATCTGTCAATGGCCACGTAGAAGTCCCCACTGGTGGCCACGAAAAGTCCCCACCCCTGGAGGTCTCAGGACACCGATAGGCGACCTCCTCCGCGGGCCAGTGCCTCGCGCATCCGGAAGCTCTCGCCGTCGGTGACGACGACC
>JBBQRZ010000035.1:0-34100 GCA_038214255.1 Candidatus Limnocylindrales bacterium | reverse complement strand
CCGACGTCGACCTGTCGCAGACGTTCTGCGGCCTCCCGCTCGAGATCCCGATCCTGGCCTCCGCGATGGACGCCGTGGTCGACGTACGGCTGGCGGGCGCGCTGGCCCGTCTCGGAGGGCTCGCGGTCCTCAACCTCGAAGGCGTCCAGACTCGTTACGACGACCCCGACGTCGTCCTGGAGCGCATCGCCACGGCAGCCGACGGTGACGTCCAGGACATCCTGGCCGAGGTCTATCAGCAGCCGATACGCGAGGACCTGATCGCCGCGCGTCTCGAAGCGATCCACGCCGCGGGTTCCAAGGCCGCCGTGGCCGCCACACCGGCCGCCGCTCGCCGGTTCGGCCCGTTCTGTGCGGAGCACGGCGCGGACCTGTTCCTCGTCCAGAGCCAGGTCAGCAGCGCGCGCCACCTGGCCACCGAGTACGACCCACTCTCGCTCGAGGAGTTCACCCGGTACATGCCGATCCCCGTCGCGGTCGGCAACACGACCAATGCCGAGGCGGCCTTCGCGCTGATGGAGCAGGGCGCCGCGGCGGTGTTCGTCGGCGTCGGCCCGGGCGCCGCGTGCACGACGCGCGAGGTCCTCGGGATCGGCGTGCCCCAGATCACGGCCATCAGCGACGTGGCGGCCGCTCGCGATGCGTTCCAGGCGGAGACCGGTCGCCATGTTCCCGTGGTCGCGGACGGTGGCATGCGCCGCGGCGGGGAGCTCGCCAAGGCTGTCGCGGCGGGGGCCGACGTCCTGATGATCGGCTCGCCGCTGGCCCGCGCGGAGGAAGCGCCCGGTCGAGGCACGAGCTGGGGTATGGCGGCACCCTCGCCGACCTTGCCTCGCGGCACTCGCATCAAGGTCGGGACGGTCGGCTCGCTCGAGCGCATCCTGAACGGCCCGGCCCACGTCACCGATGGCAGCGAAAACCTCATCGGCGCCCTGCGCCAGTCCATGGCCGCACTGGGCGCCCGTACGATCCGCGAGATGCAGGCCGTCGAGATGGTCTACGCCCCGTCGGTCGCGACCGAGGGCAAGTCCTGGCAGCGAGCGCGCTGAGGGTCGCCGCGGACGAGATCGCCAGCTCGCTCGGTGGCTACGGCCGCGTCGCCCTGTTGACGACGACCGGTCGTCGGAGCGGACGTCCGCGCCGGGTCGCAGTCGGGTTCGTCGACGACCCGGACGGAGCCGTCCTCGTCGCGGCCGGTGAGGGTGCCGCGTGGGCCGACAACCTCGAAGCCGATCCCCATTGCCTTGTCGAGATCGGCGAACGACGGTTCGAGGCGGTCGCCGATCTCCTGGACCGAGAGGAGCACGCCGCCGTCGTGGGGGCGTTGATCCTTCGCTACGGCACCCCGTCCGAACGCCTCGGCCGCGGGCCATCGTTCCGTCTCCGCCCGGTCGGTGCGCCTGGATGACGATCGCCCAGACCCTCGAGGTCCGCCTCGGGCGATCGCCGGACGAGGTGTTCGACCACCTGGTCGCGGTCGAGCGCTGGCCCGAGTGGCTGATCGCGAGCGGGATCGTGCGCGTCGAGCGGGTGGGTGAACCGCCGGGCAGCCCGGTATCCGAGGGCTCGCACCTGCGGATCGAGCAGCGCGTCGCCGGTCGGTCGGCCACCCTGGAGGCGAAGGTCACGGCGCTCGCGGCGCCCGCCCGATTCGCGGTCGCGGGCCGGGCCTCGGATGGCATCACCGTCGAGATCGACGCGGACCTGGCCCCGGCCGATCCGTCGAGTACCTCCCTGCGGTGGAGCGTTCGCATCGGCTTGCCGTTGCGCTACCGGATGTTCGAGTCGATGGCCGCGCCCCAGGTCCAGCGTGCCGCTGCACTCGACCTCGAGGCGTTCCGACGGCGGCTGGAGTCGGTCTCCGGGGCTTGACCTATCCGCCCGCCGGTCCGCCATTCGCCGCTTCACGACATGACGTTCGCCGGATGGCGAGCATCGACCACCGCACCGAACATCAGGCCATGGACGCGCTGGGCATGGTCATCCTCGCCATCGGCTCCCTTGCTTGCCTCGAGCTCGCCGCCCATCATCTTCGCGGCGAAGAGCCGCGACGACACTCCGCGCGATCGGGACGCGCCCGGCGCTGACCAGCGTCCCGGCCGCGGTCGGGCCAGCTTTTCCACACTAGATCGATCTTTTACCCTCGGCGACGGCTCCCGGTGGTAGGCGTCCCATCGAGGCGCTCGTTGGTCGTCCCCCACGCCGGTACACTGTCCCCCAGGGCGGGCATACGGCGAGCGGAGGCGGCATTGGCGGACACCGAGGGGTCATCCACCACAGACCGAGCGCGTGGCAAGACCGTCCACGGCGAACCGGCGAACGCCGGGCACCGCGTGCTCGCTCCCGACGACGCCGAAGTCGAGGCCTATCTCGAGACGGCGCTCAAGGCCCCGACCCCCGACCGCTCCATCGACGACCCTCAGGTCGATCGGGCGGCGCCCGGCCCGGTCGTCGTGCTCGATTTCGGCAGCCAGTTCGCCCAGCTCATCGCGCGGCGCGTCCGCGAGCTCGACGTGTATTCGGAGTTGCTCCCCCACGACACGCCGTACGAGGAGCTGGAGCGCCGCGGTACCCAGGCCATCATCCTGTCGGGCGGTCCGATGTCCGTGTATGACGACGCGGCCCCGAAGCCCGACGCGGCGATCTGGAGCGGCCGGATCCCCGTGCTGGGCATCTGCTACGGCGCCCAGCTCATGGCCCGCGAGCTCGGCGGCGATGTGCTCCCGACCGACCGCCGCGAGTACGGTCCGGCGAACGTGACGATCACGAGCCCCGACAGCCTGTTCGCCGGCATCGAGCGTGAACAGCCGGTGTGGATGAGCCACGGCGACTCGATCACGCGACTCCCCGACGGCTTCGTGGCGACCGCTCAGACCGACGCCGCGCCATACGCGGGCCTCGCCGACCCGTCCCGGAACCTGTACGGCATCCAGTTCCACCCCGAGGTGGTCCACACGCCCAGAGGCCGCGACCTGCTGCGCAATTTCGTGGTCGGGATCGCCGGGGTGGACCCCTCGTGGACCGCGGCGAACTTCATCGACACGACCGTCGCCGGCATCCGCCAGCGGGTCGATGCGCACGCGCGCGCCACCGGGTCCGAAGGGAAGGTCATCTGCGCCCTGTCGGGCGGGGTGGATTCCGCGGTCGCGGCGGCACTCGTTCATCGAGCGGTCGGCGATCGGCTTACCTGCATCTACGTCGACCACGGGCTCATGCGCAAGAAGGAGTCGGAGCTCCTGCGCGAGACCTTCGCCGAGCACCTCGGCATGGATCTCGTCATGGTCGATGCGCGCGAGCGGTTCCTCGCCCGACTGGCGGGCGTCGAGGATCCGGAGCAGAAGCGCAAGATCATCGGCGATGAGTTCATCCGGGTCTTCGAGGAGGAGGCGGCCCGCATCGGCCGCATCGATTTCCTCACCCAGGGCACGCTCTACCCGGACGTCATCGAGTCGGCGACGTCCGAGACGAAGGCCGCCCAGAAGATCAAGACCCACCACAACGTGGGCGGCCTGCCGGCCGACCTCCGCTTCCAGCTCATCGAGCCGCTGCGCTACCTGTTCAAGGACGAGGTCCGCCGGGTCGGACTCGAGCTGGGGCTGCCCGAGGCGATCGTGCTGCGCCAGCCGTTCCCCGGACCCGGGCTGGCCATTCGGATCATTGGCGAGGTGACCGCCGAGCGCCTGGACACGCTGCGTGAGGCGGACTGGGTCGTCATCGACGAGATCAAGGCCGCCGGTCTCTATCGCAGCCTCTGGCAGAGCTTCGCGATCCTCACGCCGGTTCGCAGTGTCGGTGTGATGGGCGACGGGCGGACCTACGCGAACGTTGTCGCGATCCGCGCCGTAACGAGCGAGGACGGGATGACGGCCGACTGGGCGAAGCTCCCGTACGAGGTCCTCGGCCGGATCTCGTCGCGGATCGTCAACGAGGTACCCGGGGTCAACCGGGTCGTATACGACATCAGCTCCAAGCCGCCGGCCACCATCGAGTGGGAGTGACGGCCCCTGACCAATGGGGTATTTCCGCTCTTTTCGCGGGGGGTAGAGTTGGCCCATGGTCGACGAAACGCTTTCTCGGGGCGGGTCGACCGCCTCGGTGTGCCCTTGGTGTTCCGCCTCGTACGCGGGTGAGCCAGAGAACTGCCCATCGTGCGGCGCGACCCTCTCGGGTGACGCGGCTGCCGATCCCGCCCTGCCGGGACTGACCGCGATCGACGCGGCTGCGATCGTCCGCGCCAAGGAACCCGTGGCCCGGCCACGCAACCGCCTCCTGTCCTGGATCAGCGGCGACTACCCGGATCAGAGCGCCTCCCCAGCGGAGGCCGGAGCGCTGGCCATGCCCGACGTCGAGGTCCGCCGCGAGATCCTGCGGCTCGAGCTCGAGGCGGAGGTCGCCAACCTGCAGGCCGAAGCCGACTCCCTCAAGGCCGATGCGGCCATCGAGGGACGCCTGCCGGAGGCCTCGCCCGAAGACGCTGCGGCCGCCGACACCATCGTCACCGAGATCGCCTCCGTCGAGGCCGGCCTCGACGAAGTCCCGGCCGAGCTGGAGCCCGATGCGACCGCGGGGGACACACCACCGGCCTGAGTACGGGCCGCCACTATCCTTCGGCCGTGCCCGATCGACTCCCACTGCCAGGTCCCTCATTCCTGCGCGAGCACGAGGTCCGCGTCGGCGACAACCGCTATCGCGCCGGCATGTCGCGCCCGTCGGATGCTCCCGACGGCTGGTGGCTGACCGTGCTGTGGGTTGCCGACGACGAAGGCGTCGTGAGCTTTCGCGACGTCGCCCCGGCCGCCGGTCCGCCACCCGACCCACCCCTGACCCGGCTCGGTCCCGCGGTCGCCGGGGCGTTGTCCGGCCTGATCCTCGAGGACGCGGGGCGACTCCAGCTTCGTCTCGGCGGCGTCGTCCCGCCGGACGATCCGACGCGGCCGTGGCGCGCGCCGCTGGCGATCCGGGCCGCGTTCCGGTTCGAGCCGGCGCGCGCCGCCACGATGCGGCCCAACGAGCTGGCGGAAACGGTCCTCGCCGGGTTCATCCGGGCGGTCGAGGGTCTCGGACGGCCCTGACCCAGTCGCCGTTTCGGCGCCGTGGCCCGAACCGGCTAGACTCGGCGGCGACCCATGCGCGACCTGTTCGATGACTTCCTCGAAGAGCTCCGACGGCGGGAGGCGGCGGCCCGGGGCGAGGACCCCGACGCGGGCGCACCTCGGCGGCCCCGACGGGTGGGGCCCGACGACGGCGATGACGACGTCCCGCACGAGCCGGCGCCGCCCCGCCGGACGACCGGACGAGCCGGCCGGCCACCGCGGCGACGGACCGGGCTGTGGCTGACGGTCGTCGCGATCGTCGCGCTGTTCATCGTCTTCAATATCGGGCTCGATGTCTGGACCGATGCCCTGTGGTACACGAGCGTCCGATACGACGGGGTCTTCTGGACCCGCCTCGGCGCCCAGGGCGCGCTATTCCTCGGGACGCTTGTCGCGGTGCTCGCGATCCTGCTCGGGAATCTGCGGCTGGCCGGCCGGCTCCTGCCGCCTGGCGATGCGGCTGGCACGGGCGGTTCCTTCCGCTCCTGGTTCGACCGGCTGAGCGAAGCCGCGACCGGCGCCAACAGCGACCGCTTCGGGGGGCCCGGCCGATGGCCGCCCGATCGGCCGCCACGCGAGACCACCGTGCGGGACGAGCTACCCGACCTGACGCCCATCGCCTCGGGCATCCTCATCGCGATCAGCGTCCTGATCGCGCTGGCCATCGCCGGCTCCGTCGCCGCCTCATGGGAGACGATCCTGCTCTGGCAGCATCGCGTGCCGTTCTCGCCGGATGCGGGGACGATCGTGGCCGACCCGATCTTTGGCCGGGACATCGGCTTCTTCCTGTTCGACCTGCCGTTCCTGCGCTTCCTCCAGGCCCTGTTCAACGGCGTCGTCATCGCGACCGCGATCGTCGTCCTCGCACGCTACCTCGTGGCCGGGACGCGTGGCAGCCTCGTGTTCAACACGAGGGTCCGAGCTCACCTGGCCGTGCTCGGGGCGCTGTTCCTGCTCTCTGTCGCGGTCGGCTACCAGCTCGACAAGTTCGAGCTCGCGTACAGCACGCGCGGCATCGCGACCGGCGTGAGCTACACGGACCAGCACGCCCAGTTCCTGGCCTTCGACGTCCTGGCCGTCCTGTCGGCCGTGGCAGCCGTCGTGCTGCTCGCGACCGCGATGACGCGGCGCCTCCTGCCGCTCGGGGTCACGATCGGGGTCTGGCTCATCGCGTCGCTCGTCGTCGGCCGGCTGTACCCCGAAGCGATCCAGCGTTTCACCGTGCAGCCCAACCAGTTCGCCCAGGAGCAGCCGTACATCGCGAACAACATCGCGATGACTCGCCTCGCCTTCGGCCTGGACAGCTGGCAGGATCGGCCGTTCAAGGGCGAGGCCGTGCTGACCCAGGCCATGATCGAATCGGAGGCGGATACCTTCCGCAACGCCCGGCTCTGGGACTACCGGCCGCTCGGAGTCACGCTCGACCAGCTGCAGACCGTGCGCCGCTACTACGCGTTCACCGACGTCGACACGGACCGTTACCAGATCGACGGCGTCCAACGCCAGGTCATGCTGGCCGGGCGCGAGCTGGCACTCGATCGTAACCCGCCGGCAACCGGGTGGGTGAACGAGCGGGTCATCTACACCCACGGGGTGGGCCTCGCAATGGTCCCGGTGAACGAGGTGGCCAACGAAGGCCAGCCGCGGACGTTCATCGGCAACCTGCCACCGGTGTCGGTCGCGGGGGCGCCGACGATCACCCAGCCGCGGATCTATTTCGGAGAACGCGCGTCGTCCTACATCGTGGTCGGGGCGAAGCAGCGCGAGTTCGACTATCCGACCGGGGAAGGGGAGCAGACCAGCTCGATCGGCACGGAGACGAACTGGACCGGGGCAACGGGTATCAAGCTCGACTCGCCGCTGACCCGGCTGCTGTTCGGTCTGCGCTTCCGTGACCTCGATCTCCTGATCAGCGATCAGGTCACGCCGGCCAGCCAGCTGCTCTTCCATCGATCCCTGAGCGACCGGGTCCAGCGGGTCGCGCCGTTCCTGCGCTACGACAAGGACCCGTACCTCGTCATCGACGGCAGCGGGCGGCTCGTCTACGTCCAGGACGCCTACACCGTCTCGGATCGGTTCCCGCACGCGCAGTCGTTCGATACCTCGACGCTCGACGGCAACACGATCGGCGACCCGGTCAACTACCTGCGCAACAGCGTGAAGATCACGATGGATGCGTACGACGGGACCATGCACTTCTACGTCTCGGATCCGACCGATCCCCTGATCCGGGCGTACGCCGGCATCTTCCCGTCGCTGTTCGAGCCGATGGCCCAGCTGCCCGCCGACCTGCGGGCCCACCTGCGGGTGCCCGAGGAGCAGTTCAACATCCAGACCCGGATGTTCGGGCGCTACCACGTGACCGATCCGGCCCAGTTCTTCCGGAGCGACGACCTGTGGACCGTGCCGCAGGGCCAGACGAGCGAGCAGACGTTGCCGTCCGAGGCCTATTACGTCGTCATGCGGATGCCCGGCGAGCCGCACGCGGAGTTCCTGCTCCTCCAGCCGATGGTTCCCAATGGCCGCCCGAACATGATCGCCTGGATCGCCGCCCGGATGGACGACCCGAACTACGGCGTCACCAGGGTCTACCGGTTCCCAGCGGACACGACGATCTTCGGACCGGCGCAGATCGAGGCGCGGATCGACCAGAACCCGCTCATCAGCCAACAGATCACGCTGTGGAGCACGGCCGGCAGCACCGTCATCCGCGGGAACCTCATCGTCGTGCCGGTGGGCGATTCGCTGATCTACCTGCAGCCCGTCTACCTCCAGTCGACCGGATCGGCCTTCCCCGAGTTCCGCCGGATCGTCGTGGCGTCGCCGCGCGAGGTCGTGTGGGCCGAGACCCTGGGCGAATCGCTGCGGCTGCTCCTCGCGGCCGAGAACGGGGCGGCGCCGGGCCCGAGCCCGACACCGGAGCCGGGTGGCCCGTCGCCGACCCCCGGACCGAGCGCCACGCCCGGTCCCGAGGGGCCCCTGCCGAGCGACCTCGCGGGCCTGATCTCGTACGCGAACACGCATTTCGAGCGTGCCCAGGCCGCGCTGCGTGCGGGTGACTTCGCGACCTACGGTGCGGAGATCGCCAAGGTCGATGCCGCGCTCAAGCGTCTCGACGAGCTCGCGCCGGGCCTTGGCATCCCGTCCCCAGGGACATCGGCCAGCCCGGCGCCGTGAAGGTCGGGGCGACCCTGGTCGCCTCATTCCTGGTCACCCTCGCCAATCCGTCCACGTGGGCGCTCGGCCTGGGAACGTTCCTCATCCGCGGGGGCATCGTCCTCGTCGTCGCCCCGATCGTCGTCCTGCCGAGCTCCGTGGGCCTCGGCAACGTCCTCGCGCCGACGATCACCGCCCTCGCGTTCGTCGGACTCACACCGGACGTCGCGCGGCTGATCGCCGGGATCGGCACGGTGGCGATCGCGTGGCTCGTGATCGGCGGGCTCTTCGCGGCGCTCGCCGAGCTCGACGCCATGTCGATCGTGGCTGTCGGGGATGAGCCGCCCGATCGCTCGCGGCCCTCCACCCGGGCCGCGCCTGGGCGGCCCGCGGTCCGGATCCTGGTTGCGCGTCTGCTGGCCCACGTCCCGACGTTCATCGCGCTCCACTGGGCGGGCAGCCGATTGGTGTCGGTCGCGTACGCGGAGTTGACGCTCCCCTCCGATGTGATCACCCCAATCGCGCTCCGAGTCGTCCGCGGCGCCGCGGACGGGGTGACCGTCATCTTCGTCACCTGGCTCCTCGGCGAGACGATCGGTGGGCTGGCAGCGTGTCGGATCGGGATCCACGGCACGGGGTCGCTCATGGCTCTCCGCTACGCCCTGGTCCGGCTCGGTCGCCACCCGATCCGCACGCTCGGGCTTGCGATCCTGCCGCTCGGGGCGCTGATCGTCGTCGTGGTGCTGACCGGGCTGGCGTCGAACCTCGCGTGGGGCGCGGTGCGGGCCGCCCTGGATGCGGCGATGTCATCGCCCTTCCGGGCCGCCACGATCGCGGTCTTCATCGCCCTGTGGGCAGGTGGACTCGTCCTGATCGCGGTCGTCAGCGCGTGCCGAGCCGCCGTGTGGACGGTCGCGGCCGGTGGGACGTTCGGGGGAGCCACCAACAGCCGAGAGGATGGCTGGGACGATGGCGATGCGTCTGCCACGCTGCCGAATCCGCGGCCCCGGGGGGCCGATCCGGACCCGAGGTGATAGATGGCGACGACCATGATCGTCTGCAACGCATGCGGGGCGGGCGTTCCGAATGGCCGCCTTTCCTGTCCAGAATGTGGCGAGCTGCTTGCTTCGGTCGCGGGGACGCGGTGGAACGAAGCCAGCGCGACCGCGGCGACCGCCGCAGCCTCGCCCGCTCCGGTTGCGGCGACCGGGCCGACCCCGGGCGCGTATGTCCCGCCGGTCTTGGCGCCCGCATCGGCCTTGTCGATCGCGGCGCCCGCACCCGCGCGGGCATGGGCGGGGACGGACTCACTGCCACCGATCGATGATGTCCCAGACACGTCGGCGGCCGTTCGATCGGCGGAGACCAAGGCGGTCAAGCCGGCGGCCGAGCTGTCCAAGCTCGACGAGTTCATCGGCTGGCTGTCGGTCGCCGGCGCGGCGCTCGCGTCGGTCGGCTTCATCCTGCCCTGGTCGAACAGCGTCATCGGCGCGACGGGGGTCGGCTACTTCGATCGCTGGGGACTCGCCGGACCCGGCCACCTCGCGGTCGTCGCCGGCCTCCTCGTCCTCCTCGTCCTGGGCGTCGTGCGGGTGCCTGTTCCCGCCTGGGTTCGGCTCGGCATCCCGGGTGTCGCTCTCGGCGCCCTCCTCCTCGGCCTCGCATGGCCGTACGCGATCGGCCCCCTCGGGGTGCAGGCCGGGCTGGTGGCCGTGGTGATCGGGGCCGCCCTCATCCTCGTCGCCGGGATCCTCGCGATCGCCACCAGCCGTCACGCCGACCTCCCTCGAGCCGTCTGAGGGCCGTTCGCTCGCCCCTCCGAGGGCCGGCCGCGATCCCGGGGCACGCGGCGCCCCCTGCTACACTGCGCCGGATGCTGGCCTGATCGCCTGAGATCGGGTCGGCCGCGAATCGGATCGAACGGGAGAGAGCCCCGAGCCTATGCCAGAGATCCTCGCCGGGATCGGCAAGACGATCGAGGACTTCATCAAGAGCCCGGTCATCCAGCTGGGCCTTCGGATGATCGCGATCTATCTCGTCATCCTGTGGATCGCGACCGCCTATTGGGCGTTCCGCGACATGCAGCAGCGGTCCGACAACGCCATCCTCCCGTACCTCGTCGCCGCCGGGATCATCCTGTTCACCCCGATCTTCTTCATCTTCGCCGTGTGGGTCTACAAGATCGTCCGGCCGCACGAGAAGATCGGCGAGGTCTGGGAGCGCAACCTGGCCGAGGAGGCGCTCCTCGCGGAGGTCGAGGCGATCCGCCACTGCCCCACCTGCGAGCGTCGGGTCAACGAGGAATGGATCATCTGCCCGTCGTGCCGGACGCGGCTCAACCGCGTGTGCCCGAACTGCAGCCGCCTGGTCGGGCTCGACTGGTCGCTGTGCGCGTGGTGCGGCAAGGACTTCGAACGGCGTGAGGTGACCGCGGCGGCCGTGATCGAGCCGTTGCCCGCCGGGCACGAGGCGACGGGCCGGATCGCTGGCCCATCGAGCGCGGCCCCAGCCTCGATCCAGACGTCCTCGGGCCGCGCGACCCGTGGCGGCTCGCGCTCCCGCCCGGCCGCCGCGCAGGATCCGCTCCCGGAGCGTTGATCCCGCCCGACTCGGGCTCCATGGCTCCACCGGACGAGGGTGCCTCCGGGCCGCCGCTTCAACCCGACCTCCCCGCGCCCGCGACGCCCACGGACGCATCCCCGCGTCAACGAACGTCGGCTCGCCCCGGGGCGGGCACGTTCACGATCGAGGGTCGAGCCGCACCCGGGCTCTTCGTCCTCGGCTGGCTCGCCACGATCGTCGGCGCCGGCTTGATCGCGATCAGCCTGCTCTCGGGCGGAGGAGGGGCGGCGCCCATCCTCGCGGTGGGCGGTCTCGTGATCCTGTCCGTCGGGCTCGTGGCCGCCGCCGGCGCCCAGGGGATCGAGCGCCGTGCCCGTCGACGCGGTGCCTACCACGGGCCGTCGCCGGTCCTCGTGTTCGTGGCCTCGGTTCCGCTCTCGCTGCTGTCGATCATCGTGCTCGGGGTGCCACTGGGCCTTGCCGGAGTCCCGGTCGACGGGCCGGTCGGACAGTTGGCCTCGGTCGTCGCCCAGGCGCTGATCTACCTCGGCATCGTTCGGCTGCTCGTCGTGGATACGGCGGCGCTGTCCTGGGCCGAGATGGGGATTCACCGACCGGATCGGCGCGCGGTCGTGGAACTGGTCGAAGGGGCGCTGTGGGCGGCTCCCGTCATCATCGCGACCATCCCGGTCGCCTGGATCCTCTCGCTGCTGTTCCCGGTGAACCCGGTGAGCCCGCTCCCACCGACCGGGGAGCCGGTCGGCTTCGCGCTTCAGCTCACAGCCGGGGCCATCGTCGCGCCCCTGGGTGAAGAGCTCCTGTTCCGGGCGTTCGCGACGACCGCCTGGGCTCGGGTCGTCGGGCCGCGGCGGGCCCTCGTGCGGGGGGCGCTGTTCTTCGCCATCGTGCACGTGCTGACGATCTCGGGTGCGTCGGCCGGCCCAGCGGCCGAACTCGCGGTCGTCGCGTTCGCTTCTCGCCTCCCCGTGGCCTTCGCCCTCGGCTGGCTGTTCCTGCGTCGTGGGTCGATCTGGGCGCCGATCGGGCTGCACGCGACGTTCAACGCGATCCTCCTGATCCTGCAGGCGGCGGCACACGGTCTCTGACCGCCACGCCGAAGGGGCGCGAGGTCGGAGAGCCGCCAGCGAGCCGGAGAGCCGACGTCAAGCCCGCGATGAGCCGCCGATGAGGGCCGCTCGTTAGCCTTCAGGCCGTCCCTGGAGGTCCGGACGGCGGGGGGAATCGGCGGGCTTCCGTCGTCCGGGCCTCGGGGACGCCCGATCGCCACCGCCCGTCGCTGCCGCCCACTTTCGCCGCCGTCTCGCCCGCCAACCGCGGCCGCCCAACGCCGCCGTGCCATCCCGGGAGGTCGTGTGACCGAGCCGCGCCAGGGCCACGCAATCCGGGAGCTTCCCGTCGCGGAACGGCCTCGCGAGCGGCTCGCCCAGCGCGGGCCCGGAGGCCTGACTGCGGCCGAGCTCATCGCACTGCTGTGGGGCAGCGGCACGCGCGGACGCTCGGCGGTGGAACTCGCCACCGATGCGCTGACCGCCCACGATGGCCTCACCGGCCTCGCGCGCGCCGGCGAGCTCGAGTTGGCCGCCCAGTCCGGGGTCGGCGCCGCGAAGGCCGCTCAGCTCGTCGCCGCGTTCGAGCTCGGCCGTCGGCTCCTGGCGGACTGGCCGGCCGGCCGCTGGTCGATCCGCGGTCCGCGCGACGTGGCCGACCGGCTCGTCCTCCAGATGGGTCGCCTGGAGCGGGAGGAGCTGCGCGTGGTGATCCTCGACACGAAGAACCATGTGCTCCGGATCGCGACCGTCTACCAGGGCAACGTCAACTCGTCGCTTGTGCGGGTCGGCGAGCTGTTCCGCGACGCCGTCCGCCTGAACGCGGTGAGCGTCATCCTCGTCCACAACCACCCCTCCGGAGACCCCACGCCCTCGCCCGACGACCTGCACCTGACCGCCGAGGCGCTGGCGGCCGGGCGCCTGCTCGACATCGGCCTCCTCGACCATCTCGTCATCGGGCACGACGCGTATGTCTCGCTGCGCGATCGCGGCGTCTCGTTCGACCGGCCGACGCCGGCCGAACGGCCAGCGAGCGGCTGAGCGGAGCGTCGGATCCACGTACCGGGCGCCGTTCTGGCCGGCCGGGGAGGCTCGGGTATACTGCGCGGGCCTTTCCGCCCGACCCACGCAGTGACCCCATCGACCGACTCCTGGCGGCGCGACCCGGCCTCGATCCCGGCCGGGGGTCGAGTCGTGGACGACCCGAACGACGAGGACCCTCTCCCCAATCATGTTCGACCGCCTGCTCGGCCTCTTCTCGCGCGACATCGGCATCGATCTCGGGACCGCCAACACCCTCGTCCACGTCCGCAACCGCGGGATCGTGATGAGCGAGCCCTCGGTCGTGGCAATCGACGCCAAGACGAAGCGGGTCCTCGCGATCGGCGCCGAGGCGAAGCGGATGGTCGGTCGCACCCCCGCCAACATCATCGCGATCCGGCCGCTGCGCGACGGCGTCATCAGCGACTTCGACGTCACCGAGCAGATGATCAAGTACTTCGTGAACCGGGTCCATGACCGCATCGGGCTCATCCCCCGACCGCGGATGCTGCTGGGCATCCCATCGGGGGTGACCGAGGTCGAGAAGCGGGCAGTCCGCGACGCGGCGCTCAACGCTGGCGCCCGCTGGGCGCGGCTCATCGAGGAGCCGATGGCCGCCGCGATCGGCGCCGGCCTCCCGGTCAGCGAACCGTCCGGATCGCTCATCGTCGACATCGGCGGCGGCACGACCGAGGTCGCGGTCATCAGCCTCGGCGGCATCGTCGTCTCCCGTTCCATCCGCATCGGCGGAGACGAGATGGACCAGGACATCGTCAATTTCGCGCGGCGGGAGTACAACCTGTTTCTCGGCGAGCGCACCGCGGAGGACATCAAGATCGCGATCGGATCCGCCTACCCCGGGGAGTGGGATGCGCAGCGCGTCTCGCTCCGTGGGCGCGACCTGCTGACCGGCCTGCCGCGCAGCGTCGAGGTCGGAGCCGACCAGATCCGCGAGGCGATCGAGCCCTCCGTCGCCCAGATCGTGGACACGGTCAAGGACACGATCGAGGAGACGCCGCCGGAGCTCGTCGCCGACATCATGGACCAGGGCATCGTCCTGGCCGGTGGCGGCGCGTTGCTCGCCGGCCTCGACCGGCGGGTCGCCGAAGCCACCCAGATGCCGGTCCACATCGCCGACGACCCGCTGACCTGCGTCGCGCGGGGCACCGGGATCGTCCTCGAGGGGCTCGACAGCATGGATCGCGTCCTCGTCGCCGAGACGTACTCGCGGCCGCCGCGCTAGCGTGATGACGGAGCGCCCGATCGGGTGGCCCTCGAACGCGGACCATCGATGACATGACCACCGTGCTCGCGAATCGCACGACCCGGCGGCGCAGCATCGCGTTCATCGTCCTGCTGGCCGCAAGCCTTGTGATGATGGCGTTCTCGACGAACCCCTTCGTCCGCGATCTCCAGAGCGGCGTCAGCTTCGCCTTCCGTCCGATCCAGGGCGCGCTCGACGGCGTTGCCAGTGGCGTCGCCTCGATCGCGACGTCGCTCGCGGAGATCGATCGGCTCCGAGTCGACAACGAAGCGCTCCGCCGTGAGCGGGATCGTCTGACGACCGAGAACGCCCAGGTCGAGGAGATCCGGCGCGAGAACGAGCAGCTGACCGGGCTGCTTCAGCTCCGGGCCGGGTTCGAGTACAAGACCGCTGCGGCGCCGGTGATCGCCCGCGAGTCGTCCGAGTTCCGGCGGGTCGTCGTGCTCGGCAAGGGGACCAAGGACGGGATCGCGCTCGGGGACGTGGCGATCGCGAGCGGTGGCGCCCTCGCGGGACGGGTCATCGAGGTCGGCCCCGATTCTGCGACAGTCGTGCTCCTGACCGATGCGACCTCGACCGTCATCGGGCAGTTGATGAAGACCGCGGCGACGGGACAGGTGGTGGGCCAGCTCGGGGGCGTCCTCGTCATGGGCCAGATCGACGCGAGCGAGCGCATCGACCTGGGTGACGAGGTGGTCACCGCCGGCATCGAGCTCGGTGGCGGGGTCCGATCGCCCTACCCGAAGGGCCTGTTGATCGGCCAGGTAGTCGACGTGAGCCGGGACGCCAACGCGGTCGTCCAGACCGCGTACCTGCAGCCGACCGTGAACCTCGACAAGCTCGAGAACCTGCTCGTGATCCTGGACTACCAGGGCGGCCTGCCGCCGGTGGAGCAGCAGCCGGTGAACTGCGGTGGCGCCCACGGCACGTTGCCCGAGGGCGAGCAACCGTGCTACACGCCCACCCCGAAGCCGTAGCGGCAAGCGCCGGGCCGCGGCGGCCGCGGGCGGGCAGCGACTGCTAGGCTTCGCGCCGATGAAGGGCATCGTGCTGGCGGGTGGGACGGCCACCCGGCTCTTTCCGCTGACGATCGTCACGAACAAGCACCTGCTGCCGATCTACGACCGGCCGATGATCTACTACCCGATCGAGACCCTGGCTTCGATGGGCATCCGCGAGGTCATGGTCATCGTGGGCGGCAAGAGCGTCGGCGACGTGGTCGAGCTCCTCGCCGACGGCGATCATTTCGGGATCCAGCTGACCTATCGATACCAGCGCGGTGCGCTCGGGATCGCCCACGCGATCGGCCTGGCCCGCGATTTCGTCGGGGACGAGGCCTTCTGCTGCATCCTCGGTGACAACATCCTTCGTGGCCCGGCCCTGGCCAACATCGCGGCCACGTTCGAGACCGGGGAATACGGCGCCGGCACCCTCCTCTACCGCGTACCCGACCCGGAGCGCTTCGGCGTGGCCGAGCTCGACGCCCGAGGCCGCGTCGTCAGGTTCGAGGAGAAACCCGCCTACCCCAAGAGCGATCTGATCCCGATCGGCGTCTATTACCTGCGTCCCGACGCATTCGACGTCATCGAGCACCTCGCGCCGTCCGCCCGCGGCGAGTTCGAGATCACCGACGTCCTCAACCACTACATCCCGGAGGGCCGCCTCTACGCACCGGTGTACGAGGGTCACTGGGCCGATGCCGGTACCGTGGCCTCGCTGATGCGGGCCGCGGAGCTCGTCCGCGATGACGATGCAGCGGGCCGGCTGGCACCGCCGATCGATCGACCGACGAGCTGACATGGTGACTCGAACGTTTCAGCGCGTCCTCGTCACCGGTGGCGCCGGGTTCGTCGGGTCGTGCTACGTCCGCGACGTCCTCGCCCGGCGGGACGGCACCGAGATCACGGTCCTCGACAAACTGACCTACGCCGGCAACGAAACCAACCTCGCCTCGGTCGGCGCCGACCCCGAGCAGGCCGACCGCCTGCGGTTCGTCCGCGGCGACATCGCCGATCCGGACGTCGTCACCCCGCTCGTGGCAGACACTGACGCGGTCGTCAACTTCGCCGCCGAGTCGCACGTCGATCGGTCCATCCTCGACCCCGAGGCATTCCTCCGAACGGACGTGATCGGCGTCCACATCCTGCTCGAGGCCTGCCGGACGGCCGCCACGCGGCCGCGCTTCCTCCAGGTCTCGACCGACGAGGTCTACGGATCGATCGACTCGGGGCACGCCGTCGAGGGGGACGCGCTCGCCCCGCGATCTCCGTATGCCGCGGCCAAAGCGGCCGGGGAACTGCTCGTCCGGAGCTACGTGGTGACCCACGGCGTGGACGCCGTCATCACGAGGGGCTCCAACACCTATGGCCCGTACCACCATCCCGAGAAGCTCATCCCGCTGTTCATCACGAACGCCATCGACGATCGGCCGTTGCCGCTCTACGGCGATGGCCTCCAGCGGCGCGACTGGCTGCACGTCTCCGACCACGCTGCCGGCATCGACCACGTCCTGCGGTACGGGGAGACCGGCGAGGCCTACAACGTTCCGGGCGGCGTCGAGATGACGAATCGCGATACGGTCCGGCTCCTGCTCGGCCGGCTCGGCAAGCCGTGGTCGCTGGTGCGCCACGTCGAGGACCGGCCCGGCCACGACCGGCGGTACGCGATGGATGGGGCGAAGCTTGCCGCGCTCGGGTGGCGACCGCGCACCTCGTTCGAGGACGGCCTGGCGGCCACGGTCGATTGGTACGTGGCGAACGAGCCGTGGTGGCGCGCCGTCCGCTCGGGCGACTGGGATGCCTACTACGAGCGTCAGTACGGGGCGCGCCTGCGCTCGGCCGGCTGATGCGGGTCGCGGTGACCGGCTCGACGGGGCGCCTGGGCAGCGCGCTGATGGCCGCCCTCGGGGACGCGCCGTTCGCCGGGCCAGGCGGCCCACTCGGGTGGTCTCGGCCGGCGTTCGACATCGACCAGGCCGCCGAAGGCGCGGCGTACCTCCTGGAGCGGGATCGTCCCGAAGTCGTGATCCACGCGGCAGCGTGGACCGACGTCGACGGCTGCGCCCGCGACCCGCAGCTCGCGATGTGGCGGAACGGTCGCGCGACCGGTGACCTTGCGATGGCCTGCGCGGATCGGCGCATCGATCTCGTGGTCGTCTCGACGAACGAGGTCTTCGACGGGCATCGGGACGATCGGCGCGGATACGCCGCCGACGACGTTCCCAACCCGGCCAATGCCTACGGTGCCTCAAAGCTGGAGGGTGAGCAGCTGGCGCGCCGGCCGTTCGAGCAGGTCCGCGGGCCCGACCACGAGGGTCGCCGGCCACGACTGGCGATCGTCCGTTCGTCGTGGCTCTTCGGGCCGGGAAGTCCGGATTTCCCGACCAAGATCCTCGCGGCCGGCCGGGCCGCCCTGGCGGAGGGACGGGCCCTCCGGCTCGTGGACGACGAGTTCGGGTCCCCGACCTACACGCGAGATCTGGCCGACGGCATCGTCGAGTTGATCGCCGAGGACGCGCTGGCGCCCGACGATGCGGCCGTCGGCGTGCACCACCTGGTCAATGGCGGGATCGCGTCGCGGGCGGAATGGGCACGCGAGGTGCTCCGCCTGGCAGATGAGCGCGTGGCGACCGAGGACGTGTCCGCGGACGCCTGGGAACGGGCGTCCAGCCCGCCCCGCTGGGGAATCCTGGCGGCAACGCCGCTGCCGAGCGGCGAGGGCCTGCGACCTTGGCATGCGGCGATGGCGGAGTACGCACCGCTGCTTCGACGGGCGCTGGCGCGGCGATGACACTCGAGCGCCCGCCCTCCGCCCTGAGCGGGGTCCAGTACGGCGCGATCCCGCGCCACGCCGACCATCGCGGCGCGTTCCGCGAGCTGTGGCGGGCCAGCGCGTTCGCGTCGATCGGCGAGCCGTTCGTCCAGGGCAATCTCTCGAGCTCGGCCGCGGGCGTCCTGCGCGGCCTCCATCTGCATCGCCAGCAGCTCGACTACTGGGTGGTCGTCGCCGGGCGCGCGTTCATCGCGCTCGTCGACGTGCGTCCACTCCTGGACACGGGGGCGCCGCGTCCCGAGGTGGAGACGCGCGAGCTCGCCGAGGACGACTGGGTGGTCATCCCGCGCGGTGTGGCCCACGGTTTTCTGGCCCTCGAGCCGCTCGAGCTGATTTATCTCGTGACGAACGAGTACGACGGCAGTGATGAGCTCGGATTCGCCTGGGACGACACGACGGCGGCCGTGCCGTGGCCCGTCGTCGAGGCGACGGCCGATGGACGACCGATCCTGTCAGAACGCGACCAGGCGAACCCCTCGCTCATCGCGCTGATCGAGCGCCTCCGCGCCGGGACGACCTGACCGCCGGGACGACCTGATCGCTGCGACCCGCCTCGCGGGCTTGCCCAGCTCGCCCATACTGGATCGGTTCTGCGCCCCGACCTCCGTGGACCCCCACCGTACCGGCCCACGCCCGGACCTTCGGTGCGTAGCCGGTCGTTTCACCGGACCGCTACCGTCGAGATCCCCGCCACGCCTCCTGTCGAGGATCGCTTTCATCATGAGTCCCCGCTCGGTCGTCTCCCGGTCCCTGCGACGGCCCCTCGCTCTCTGCGTTTCCCTGCTCTCGCTCGGCTTGCTGCTGCCGGTCGCCGCGCTTGCGGCAGGCCCGCCGGCCGGATCGGACACCA
Source organism: Candidatus Limnocylindrales bacterium (assembly GCA_038214255.1). Classification (GTDB taxonomy): domain Bacteria; phylum Chloroflexota; class Limnocylindria; order Limnocylindrales; family CSP1-4; genus SPCO01. The sequence goes on along the minus strand of JBBQRZ010000035.1, from coordinate 15,236 downwards.
TGCATCCGACCATCCACTACGAAGAGGCGCAGGCACACGCCCACGACCGGATCGCCTTCAGCGCCGGCGACCGGGTCACGATCCCGTTCCGGCCGCGCGCCAGCGATCCTTGGAAGGTCGCGGGCGCGGGGGCGCGCCAGCTGCCCGCCGGTCGCGCGACCGGGCGGGCGATGCGGGCCGCCATCCGGCCGGGACGCCAGATCGCGCCGATCGACCTGCCGACCGTCGAGCCCGCGGCCGTGATCGTCGCCGACGATGCGACGTGGACGACTGAAGACACCCCGACGTACGAGCTCGCGGCCGCCGTCGATCCCGGGGCCCTGCAGCGCGAGGTCTTCGGCTTCCTGCCCTATTGGGAGCTGACCGATTCGTCGACGACGCTCGACTGGGAGAAGCTCTCGACGATCGCCTACTTCGGGGTCGGCGCCCAGGCGAACGGGTCCCTCCAGAAGCGCAACACGGACGGCTCGACCACCGTCGGCTGGAGCGGCTGGACGAGCTCGAAGATGACGAGCGTCATCAATGCGGCCCATGCCAATCACACCCGGGTGGTCCTGACGGTCCAGAGCTTCGCGTGGTCGACCTCGGGCGCGACGCGCCAGAAGGCGCTGCTCGGGAGCTCGACCGCGCGCTCCCGGCTTGCGTACCAGATCGCCTCGGCCGTCCGCGACCGCGGGGCCGACGGCGTCAACCTCGACTTCGAGCCGATCGCCGCGGGCTTCGCCGACCAGTTCACAGCGCTCGTGCGCAAGGTCCGGTCCGTCCTCAACGCGACGGCGCACGGGTACCAGCTGACGTTCGACACGACCGGGTCCATCGGCAACTACCCGATCGAAGCCGCCACGGCGTCCGGCGGGGCGGACGCGATCGTCATCATGGGATACGACTATCGGTCCTCGACGTCGAACCCGGTCGGCTCGGTCGCTCCGATCGGCGGTCCGCGTTACGACATCCGCCAGACGTTGTCGGCCTACGTCTCGCGCGTCCCGGCATCTAAGCTCATCCTCGGCGTGCCGTACTACGGTCGGGCCTGGTCCACGCCGACAAGCGACGTGAACGCGAGGAACATCTCGGGCAACAAATACGGCGCATCGACGGCGGTCCTGTACGAGACGGCGCGGTCCTACGCGGCCACCTACGGACGCCGCTACGACCCGATCGAGGGCGTTGCGTGGACGGCCTACCAGCGTGACACCTGCACCGCGACCCATGGCTGCGTGTCGGCATGGCGGCAGATCTACTTCGACGACGCCACGGCGCTCCGGGCCAAGTACGACCTTGTCAACCGCTACGGGTTGCGCGGCGCCGGGATCTGGGCGCTGGGCTACGACGGCACGCGCCCTGAGCTGTACCAGGCGATCGCCGACAAGTTCATCGTCGACACCGTCCCGCCGTCGATCACCTCGATCTCGGTGTCCGTCGGGGCGATCTCGCCGAACGGGGACCGCGTTCTCGATGCGACGACGGTCAGGCTCCGGGTCACCGGTCTCATCACGTGGGGCTACCGGGTCCAGCCCGTCATCGGCGCGACGCTCGGGGCGAACATCCGCAGCGGTAGCCGGACCGGCAAGGCTCCGATCCTGACCTGGACCGGCGTCGCTGCCGACGGCCACCCTGCTGCCGACGGTCGTTATCGCATCACGCTCTGGGCTGAGGACGCCTCCGGCAACCACGCCGAGAAGGGGTTCACTGTCACACTCGACACGAGGCCGGCGACCGCCACCTCAAGCGCCTCGAGGGGCTTCATCTCGCCCGATGGCGACGGCAAGGCCGACACCCTGGCCTTGCGATGGGCGGCCGGCGAGGCGCTCGCCGGCACGCTTCGGGTGCGGGACGCCGCCGGTACCACCGCCCGAGCGTGGAGCTTCGGTTTGCGAACCGGCGGGACGACAACCTGGAACGGTCGGGACCGACATGGCCTGGTCGTCAAGGACGGTCGATACACCGACCGGGTCGACGGTCGGGACCGTGCCGGCAACCGGACCGTCGTGGATCGGACGATCCTCGTCGACCGCACGATCCGGTCGGTGCGCTGGTCCGCCGTGTCGTTCGATCCGCGGGCTGGGCAACGGAGCCGCGCATCCGTCGTGCTGCGGCGCGCGGCCAGGGTCACGGTCGGGATCTACCACGGCAACACCCTCGTCAGGCGCATCTGGACCGGCAGCTCGCTGCGTGCCGGCACCTACACCTCGACCTGGAACGGCCGGACCGCGGCTGGGGCCGACGTCCCGCCGGGAACCTACCGCATCCTCGTGAGCGCGACCAGCTGGGTTGGGACCACCTGGTATTCGCGCAACGTCACGGTCCAGGTCCACTGAGCGGATCGGTCGGCTACTACACTTGCCCCGCATGACCACGGTGGACGCGCGGGGGCACGGGACGTGGGTCGTCCTCCCGACCTATGACGAGGCCGACAATATCCGGCCGGTGTCGGCGGCCATCCTCGACTCGCTTCCGGCCGCGACGCTGCTCGTCGTCGATGACAATTCCCCTGATGGCACCGGCCACATCGCGGACGAGCTTGCGGCCGCCGACCCGCGGATCCGCGTCCGCCATCGGCCGGCCAAACAGGGCCTCGGCCGGGCGTACCTCGACGGCTTCGCGATCGCGCTCGACGCCGGCGCTTCGATTCTCGTCCAGATGGATGCCGACCTGAGCCACGACCCGACGGTGCTCCCCGACCTCATCGCACCCGTCGAGGACGGGTCGACCGACCTCGTCATCGGCTCGCGCTATGCCCCCGGCGGCGGCGTGGTCGACTGGGGGATGGGGCGGCGAGTCATCTCGCGCGGCGGCTCGATCTTCGCGCGAACGGTCCTCGGGTTGGGACCGCACGACTTGACCGGCGGGTTCAAGGCCTGGCGCGCGTCGACGCTGGCGGCGCTACCGTTCGAGGGGATCCACGCCGGCGGATACGTGTTCCAGATCGAGATGACGTTCCGAGCCAGTCGCGCGGGCGCCCGGATCCGCGAGGTGCCCATCACGTTCCACGATCGCCGCGTCGGGCAGAGCAAGATGTCGCGGCGGATCGTCGTCGAGGCGCTCGTCGTCGTGGTGCAGCTGCGCCTGGAGGAGCTGTTCGGGCGCCTCCGACGGGCGCGCCGCCCATCCGCGTGACGCGCCTTGGTTCCGTGCCGGCCGGCGAGGCGCCATCGGGAGTGCGGGTCGTCCTCGACGCTCGCGCCTTGCAGGAGCCGGCCCGGGCCCCGCTGACCGCGGCCTATCTCGATGGGTTGCTCGGCGCCTTCGATGCCGAGCCGGTCGCGGGCGAGTCGTTCGCATTCCTCCTTGCCTCGGACGAGGACGACCCGACTGGAAGCTACACGAACCTGGAGGTGGTCGGGCGCCGCCTGCTGCCGCCGACGCGACTGCTCCGTTCGACCGCGATGACGATCGACCCGTTCGTGCTGCGGGGGGCTTCCATCGGGGCCGCCTGGCGCGCGGAGCGCGGGGGCGCCGCCGGCGCCGTGTACCACGCCTTCGGCGCGAGCCTGCCGATCGCCTCCGGTCTGCCGGTCATCGCCACGGTCCTGGATCTCGCGCCGTGGGAGCTGCCGGCGGTCTTCCAGCGCACGACGCGGGCCCGATTCGGGTATCGCCTGCGCGCCCGGCTCGTCCGGGACGCCGCGGCCGTCATCGTGGGCAGCGAGGCTGTGGCCGCGAGTGCGCGGCGGCTGCTCCACGTGCGTCGCGATCGTCTCCGGATCGTGCCGCTCGCACCCCGTCCGGCGATCACGCTTGCCTCCGCAGATATGGCCCGACTCGGTGTCGCCGCCGGACGCACCGCCGCGGCGAGATATGGCCTGGGCGAACGCTATTTCGTGTTCTCGGGCCGCTACGACGCGCGCCAGGACCTGGCCACGCTGGCCCGGGCCCTTGGCACCCTGGCGTCAGCCGGCCGACCTGCGGACCTGCCGGCCGAGATCGGTTGGCCGCCGCGGGTCCTGTTGCTCGATGCCACACCGGCCGATCGGGCGGCGTTCGCTCGCATCGTCGCGCGTCATGACATCGGCGATGCGCTGGCGTACGCCCCGGGGCTGCCGATGGCCGACACCGTGGCCTTGATCCGCGGCGCTTGCGCCGCGCTGCTACCGGTCCTGGCCGATTCGACGGGCCTCGCCGCGATCGAGGCGATTGCCTGCGGGGTGCCGGTCATCGCGTCGTCCGTCGGCGCCCTGCCCGAGATCGTCGGGACAGCCGGCATCCTCGTCGAACCGCGCGACCCGGAGCGGCTGGCCGTTGCCCTCGCCGCGGCGTGGAGTGACGAGGTCGTCCACGATCGGATCACGACGGCCGCGGCGGCGCGTGCCCGAGGCGACGGACAACCGATCCGGACGTGGCGCGACGTCGCCGCCGAGGTCCGTACGATCTACGCCGAGGTGAGCCGCCCCGGGCGGCTCTGAGCCCGCTCCGTCAGCTCGGCTGCGGCGACGGGGACGGCGCGCCCGACGGGATCGCGTTCGCCGGGGGCACCCTGCCGTCGGCGATGAGGATCCGGGATCCCTTCGGCATCACCTGCACGAAGGTCTGCCCGACGGTGAGGACGATCTGCCGGCCGTTGCGATCGTAGAAGCGCGTCGGGCCGGTCATGCTCTTCTTGGCCCACGTGCCCTTGATCGTCTTGCCGTTGGTCGACACCCAGGCCGTGCCGGTCCCGATGAAGTTCGCTTCGAGCCGGTGCTTCTTGCTGCCGTCGTTGAGCGGTCCGAACGACATGGTCATGATCACGACGTTGGTCGGAGCGACCCGCGTCCCCGTCGAGGCGTCGATCTGCTTCTTCTCGCCGGTGACCGAACGCAGGTACGTGTTGGTCGCCCTGTCATAGCGATACGTGATCTCATTCCACGGGTAGCTCACCTGGACCTGGCCGCCCACCGGCCGCCGCTCGAGCGGCGCGGCCGGTCCGAACTTCCAGGCGGCCTTGGGCGCCGAGACGTCCCTCGCGCCCGCGGACTTGGCCAGGCCCCGCAGGTGCCGCCCGTCCGTGTAGAGGTTGTGGGGCGCGAACCGCTGCCGGATCCGCCAGAAATAGTGGCCCCAGCGGAATTCGTCTGCGTTGAAGACCCACTGACCCCGACCGTTGGCTCGGAGCGTGGCGAGCGCCTGCGGCGAGCCGCCGGCGTGGACATAGAGTGCCTTCCACTCGCTGGCCCAGGCGATGTAGTACTGGCGCGAGCTGCGAACGGGGCCGACGGCCTTCGGGATGTTCTCCTGGAAGATGAGCATGTAGCGCGGGATGCCACCCTCGGCTGGGGCCTGCCAGACGACCGACGCCGCCGCGAAGCCGGACTGCGGTCGAGCCGCGCTCAGGTCATCGATCATCACCGCGATCGGGTGACGGGCGGCGACCGCGGGGAGGACGAGGCGGCCCGTTAGCGGCGCCGGGACGGTGGTGGGTGTGGGGACCGGCGTCGGCGTCGGGGCTGGGGTCGAGCTCGGCGTGACACTCCATGGCGGGCTGCCGGCTGCGCCGAGGGCCGGGGTCGGCGTCGCGGACGGTCCCAGCGAGCTGATGGCGCCGACCGGCCGCTGGCCGCCGGTCGCCAGGACGACCCCAAGGCCGAGGCCGCCCGCGGCCGCAAGGCCAAGCACGCCCAACGTCGCCGCTCGTCTCATCCGCAAAAACCCTCCGCCATGACGGTTCGTCATGGGTGCGTGACCGCGTCGACCTGCCGATGCTCGGACGGTGGACCGGTGGCAGGATACCGGACGCGCACAAGCCCGGCGTCGTGACGCTAGGCTGGTCGTCGCACGGGTGCGACGCACCGGAGGAGGTGCACGCGCAGTCCGAGTGGAATCGGAGGGGGATGGGATGTCCGACGACGCGACCAAGCCGGCAACGCCGAAGGTGGTGTCGACGCGCACGCGGACCTCGAAGGCCGCCCGCAAGCCTGCCGCCGCTTCACCGGTGGCGGCCGCGCCGGCGGACGTCTTGGCCAAGAACCCGGCGGGGGCGTCCGAGGTCGTCCAGGCCGAATCAGTTTCGATCCTGCAGGGCGGCGCCGAGACCGTCCACGCGCGCTCGATCGACATCCGTCAGGGCGGGATCGCCCGGGCCACCGCCGACGACATCGCGATCCACCAGGGGGGCATCGCCATCGCCCGTGGTGAGCATGTCTCGACCGAGTTCGGTGGGAACATGCTCACGCTGGCCGGCGAGGCCCGGCTGAGCCAGAGCCTCGCCTCGGCGGTGATCGCCCGTGAGGCGACCCTCGACCAGAGCCTGGTCCAGACGGTGGTCGCGGGTCGGGCCACCTTCCGCCAGCCGAGCGCCGTGTTCGTGCTGATCGCCGGTCGCGTCGATGGACCGGTGCGGCCGGTCCTCGACTGGCGAGGCGGGCTTGCCGCGGGCGCCATGATCGGCCTGGTCCTCGGGGTCCTGCGCCACCGCCGCTGATACCGCGGTCGGCGGCCGGCCTCGGGCGTCGCGGGGGGCGGTTCCGGCATACTGGCTGCGATGCCCGACCACCTCATTCACGTCATCGGCGCTCGCCCCAATTTCATCAAGGCGGCGCCGGTCATCGCCGCCCTCGCGCTGCGCTCGGTTCGACAGCGGATCGTGCACACGGGCCAGCACTATGACGCGCGGATGTCCGACGTGTTCTTTGCCGACCTCGCCATCCCGGTCCCGGACGTCAACCTCAACGTCGGGTCCGGTACGCATGCCGAACAGACGGCCGCGGCGATGGTCGGCCTCGAGCGGGAGTTCCGCGCGGATCCGCCGGCCTTGGTCGTCCTCTACGGCGATGTGAACAGCACGCTCGCGGGCAGCCTGGCCGCCGCCAAGCTCGGGATCCCCTCGGCCCACGTCGAAGCCGGGCTGCGCTCGTTCGACCGCTCGATGCCCGAGGAGATCAACCGGCTCGTCAGCGACCTCCTCGCCGACCTCCTGTTCACGACGAGCCCCGAGGCGGCAGAGCACCTCGCCGCGATGGGCGTCGATCCCGCGCGGATCCATTTCGTCGGAAACCCGATGATCGATACCCTGCTCGCCCATCGGTCGCGGTTCCAGAACGATGGCGAGCGCTCGCGGCTCGGGCTCGCCGAAACCTACGGCGTGGTCACCCTACATCGGCCCTCGAACGTCGACGGGGATGCCAGCGCGCGCGCGATCGTCGAGGCGCTCGTCGGCCTGGCCGACCTTGTTCCCCTCGTGGTGCCGCTCCATCCACGCGGCCGCGCGAACCTCGAGTCGGCCGGGTTGCAGGATTCGGATCGCCTGCGGATCATCGAGCCGCTGGGCTACCTCGCGTTCCTGTCGCTCGTCGCGGCCGCTCGCCTGGTCGTGACCGATTCGGGCGGCATCCAGGAGGAGACGACGATCCTCGACGTCCCGTGCCTGACGATCCGGCCCAACACGGAACGGCCGATCACCATCACGCACGGGACGAATCGCCTGGTGCGGCCCGACGGGGTGGTCGCGGCGGCGCGCGCCGTGCTGGCGGGTCCGGTACGGCCGACCGGTCCGCGACCGCCGCTCTGGGACGGTCATGCCGGCGCGCGGATCGCCGAGGTCGTCGAGGGCTGGCTACGCGCGCGAGCGGCCCCGGGCGTGCCGATCGAGGTGGCTCCGGCCTGACGGTCAGGCGGGCTCGACGACCTGGTCGGCCGCCAGTCGGAGCATGTTCAGCGTCACGGCATCCGATGGCGTCAGCTCGACGACCACGAGCGGATGGACGATCGCGGCCACGAGCGCGGCCGATAGATGCGGCCCGTGGTCCGGCATGCCGGCGAGCACCAGGCGACGCGGCGTGGGTGTGGCCTCCAGCTGATCGTCGAACGCCGCCAGGCGAGCCTCCAGGTCGTTCGTGGCCGAGTGGCCCAACACGAGCTCGACGATCTCATCGGGAAAGAGGCCGATCTCGAACCGGGCGGCCAGACGTACCCCGTCGAGGGTCCCGGCCGGCGGGTCGTCGCCGGCCGGTGCCGGCACCTCGGGCGTGGCCGCGACGCCGGCCGCCGTCGCGGTGTCGATCGCGGCCTGCTGCGCCCGCCGGCCCTCGGCCCGCACGACCCCCACACCACGCGACCAGGCACGAGCCGCATCAGCCGTAGCGTCCGACGACGGCCCCTGTTGTCGCGGGTCGGCGACCCACAGTCTCGGCGTCTTGATGCCGGTCGCCGCGAGGAAGCGGAGGGCAGCCATCGTGGTGAGCGCGGCGACCGCCGGATCTCGAGCGACGCCCCGGTGTCGAAGGATCATGGGCGAGCGCGCCGATGGTCGAGCACGAACCCGTAGACCGCGTCCCAGCGCGGGCCGTTGGCGGCCCACGACCGTTCGGCGAGCACCCAATCGCGGCCGGCAGCCGCGAGCCGTTGCGCGAGGTTCGGGTCGTCCATGAGGCGCTCGACGGCGGCGGCCAGACCGCTCGCATCCTCGGCCGGGTAGCTCAGGGAGCGCTCGCCATCCGGCGCGATCTCGGTCAGGGCGGGAAGGTCGGCCACGATCAGTGGGCGCGCCATCGCCATCGCCTCGAAGGGCTTGAGCGGGGTGACGACGCGGGCCGCGCGTTCGTTGCGGCGAGGGACCACGAACGCATCGATCAGTGCATACAACGCGCGAACCTCCTCGTGTGGCACGGCGCCCGTGAACACGATCCGATCCGCGGCGCCCGACGCCCGAGCGAACCGCTCGAGGTGGTCGCGCCGGAGGCCGTCCCCGACGATCAGGCACGCGACGTCGCGCCCGGTCGCGGCCAGTCGCGCGGTCGCCTCGATGAGCGTCTCGTGGTCCTCGCGGGGCTGATCGAGGTTGCTGATGTACCCGATCACGAACCGGTCATCGAGCCCGTAGCGGGCCCGCAGGGAGGGGTCGGAGGGCATCGGGGTAAAGGCTTCGGGGTCCACGCCGTTGGGGATCACGAAGATGCGGTCGGCCGGGATGCCCCGCTCCGCGAAGTCGGCGCGCATCGTCTCGGCGAGCGTGACGACGGCGTCGGCGGCCTGCATCGCTCGCACGTCGGTGTCGGCACGGCGTCGTTGTTCGTGCTCCTGGCTGCCCGTGATGATCGGCGCGTCGAACACACCCCGAACCTCGTAGACGACCGGCAGATCGAAGTGCGATCCCAGCGCCAGGCCGACGAGTGCCATGTCGTACCCACGGAATCCGGACGAGGCGTGGATGATCGCCGGCCGCTCCTCGCGAACCACCACAGCGGCATACCAGGCGTGGTCCTGGAGGTACATGTCGACGGGAGCATTGGATGGGTAGGCCGCACCTGGGTCGAGCCGGTGATGACGGATCCCGTCCACATCCTCGACGGCGGATGCCGGTGGCCCGCTCCGCCAGCGCGGGAACCCGAGCGACGTGGCGACGACCGGATCCCAACCCGCGTCGCGCTGCGTGACGATGTTGTAGTGGCTGCGCATCGTGTAGCCCGACTGGCGTTGCGGCCGGGATTCCTTGAGCAGGTGGAGCACGCGACGGTCGGTCGCCGGCGTCAACGACTCGGGCGGGCCGGCAACCCGTAGATGCCAGCGTGGATCGGTCTCCGCGAGATGACCGTGGATGCGCCGCTCGTACCAATTGATGGCCTGCAGCCGTCCGACCCGGCCCAACGCCGCCATCGTTGCCGCCACGGCAACCTGGTCGCCGAGCGCGGCGAACGCTCGCTGTCGCACGCTGAGGACGGCACGGTCCCCGGGTCGCGTTTCGATGAGCCCGGCCATCAGCGAGAGGGCGCGCTCGGGGTCGCCCCCACGGAGGGCGGCTTCAGCTTCGCGGGTCCGCGGCGACCACCGCCGGATCAGCCGGACTGCGCGCAGGCGCACCGCCATCCACACGGCACCGGGCCGCGGCATCAGAGACCTGCGCCCCCCAGCTGCGCCGCGCGTGCCGCCTTGCGCGCGGTCGATCGCTCGACATGCATCCGCACGACCTCGGCCGGCTCACCCTCCGTGACGACCTGGCCCTTTTCCAGCAGGATCGCCCGGTTGCAGTACTCGGTGACCCAGGTCATGTCGTGGGTCACGAGGACGATGCCCTTGGCCGCCTTGACGAGCTCGATCACGCGAGCCTTTGACTTCTCCCGGAACTCGGCGTCGCCGGTCGCCAGGACTTCGTCGAGGAGCAGGATGTCCGGGTCGACCGAGGTCGCGATGGCAAAGCCGAGTCGCGCCCGCATGCCCGAGGAATAGGTCTTGATCGGGGCATCGATGAACTGCCCCAGGTCGGCATAGTCGACGATCGAGGGCAGGAGTTCGCGCACGATCGGGTCGCCGAGGCCGAGGAACGCGCCGGCTAGCAGGATGTTGTCGCGACCGCTCAGCTCCTGGTCGAAGCCCGCGCCGAGCGTCAAGAGGCTCGAGACGTGACCCTTCACGTCGACCGCGCCCTCGGACGGCAGGATGATGCCCGCGAGGACCTGGAGGAGCGTGCTCTTGCCTGCGCCGTTGGGACCGATCACCGCGAGCGATTCGCCGCGCAACAGGTTGAACGACACGTTCCGCAGGGCCCAGAACGGCTCCAGCGGCTCGCGTGAGAAGAGCTGGGCCATCGATTCGCGGATCGTCGTCTTCTTTGTGAACCGGAGGCTGTACTGCACGCCCAGGTCGCGAGCGTCGATCGCGTGGGCACCCGCCCGCTGCATCGGCGGCGGCGGCTCGGTCAGGAGGCTCACAGGACCTTGGCGTACATCGGCTCGAGGCGCTTGAACACGATCGCCCCGATGGCGATGAGGACGAGGCTTCCGACGGCCAGTGTCCCGAGCGCGGTCCAGTCGGGCATGTGCGGACCCGTGAGCGGCTCGCCGTAGATCACCGCCCGGTACGACTCGAACAGTGTCGCGAACGGGTTGGCATGGACGATGTGCAGGAGGGTGTAGTGGTTGGCGAACGTCGGGCTCTTGTCGAGCGTCTCGAGGCTGTACAGCCCGGGCGACACGTAGAACCACAGGCGCAGGAAATGGCGCAGGACGTTGCCGAGGTCCCGGAAGAAGACGTTGACGCCGGCGACGAAGAACGCGAACCCGAGCGTGAACAGGAACTGGACGATGGCGATGACCGGGACGAGCACGAGATACGGGCTGATCCGGTGGGGGTAGAGCAGGTTGATCGCGAACAGCGGGATCAGTCCGAACGCAAAGCCCACCACCGCGGCCGACGTGGAGGCCATCGGCAGGACGATCTTCGGGAACTGGATCTGCTTGATCAGCTGCCCCTGGCCGACGACCGCGCTCGCGGCGTCGTTGACGCTGCTCGTGAACCATTTCCACGGCAGGATGGCGGCGAGGACGAACAGCGGATAGTCGGGCGTCGGGCGCTGGAAGATGACCGACACGAAGATGACGTAGACGATCATCTGGAGCAGCGGGTCGATCACCCACCAGAGGTTGCCCAGAAAGGTGTCGGCGCCCTTCTTCTTGATGTCGGCGCGGACGAGGTAGCCCACCAGCCGCCGTCGTGAGAGCACATCGTCGATGGCCTCGCGCAGCAGGTGCAACGGTCCCGGCCGAGCCGCGGCATGGCGAAACGCGGCCGGTGCGTCACTCGTGGCGGACATCGCGGCGAAGGGTAGCACCGCCCGGCCGGCCCGGCCCGGCGCCGAGTCCGGGTATCCTCTGGCGCGACATCGGACGGGGTCAGCGACCCAGGATCAGCCCGGGCGCAGAGCGGATGGAGGGATCGTGACCGAGGATCGACGGGTCGCCGTCATCGGGCTGGGCTATGTCGGTCTGCCGCTGGCCATCTCGTTCGCGGAGGCCGGAATGGAGGTCCAGGGCATCGACGCCTACGAGGGGCGCGTGACGGAGCTCAATGCCGGGACCTCCCCGATCGACGACGTCTCGAACGAGCGGCTGACCGCCGCGCTCGGTTACGGCCTCAAGGTCCTCTCGTCCGCCGATGCGCAGCTCGGCGATGCCGACGCGATCTTCGTGTGCGTGCCGACGCCGATCACCGCCACGAAGGATCCGGATCTGGCCCCGGTCCTCGCCGCCGCCGAGACGATCCGGGGCGGGATCCGAGCCGGTCAGCTCGTCGTGTTGCAGTCCACGACGTTCCCCGGCACGACCAACGGACCGTTCCGCGAGGTCGTGGAACGGAGCGGCCTCAAGGCCGGCGTTGACTTCGATCTCGCCTTTGCCCCGGAACGCGTCAACCCGGGCGACCCGGCCAGCGCGAGCAAGGGCGTGCCGCGCCTCGTGGGTGCCACGACGCCGGCGGCCACGCGACGAGCCGCGGTGCTCTTGGGGCACATCAACGACAACGTCGTGGAGATGTCGTCGCCGGACGCCGCCGAGCTCGCCAAGCTCCTCGAGAACGTCTTTCGCAACGTCAACATCGCCTTCGCCAACCAGCTCGCCCTGCTGTGCGAACGGATGGGCCTCGACGTCTGGGAGGTCATCGACGGGGCGGCGACAAAGCCGTTCGGCTTCATGCGGTTCACGCCGGGGCCGGGCGTCGGTGGCCACTGCATCCCGGTCGATCCGTACTACCTGTCGTGGCGCGCACGCGAGTTCGATTTCATCGACCGCTTCATCGAGCTCGCCGGCGACATCAACTTCGGGATGCCACGTCATGTCGTCGATCTCGTCGCGGAGGCGCTCAACGACCGGGGTCGCTCGGTCAAGGCCGCGAAGGTGGGCATCATCGGCGTGGCGTTCAAGCCGAACGTGCGCGACTCGCGCAACTCGCCCGCGGCCGAGGTCCTTGCGGGCATCGCCGCCCGCGGCGCCGACGTCCGGTATCACGACCCGCATGTGCCCTCCTATCCCGACGCGGATGGCATGACGCGCGAATCGACCGGCCTCGACGAGCTGCTCGGCTGGGCCGATGCGATCGTCGTCGTGACCGCCCACCGCGATATCGACTGGGCGCGCGTCTACCAGCGCTCCGACCTCGTCGTCGACACGGTCGACAGCTCCAAGGGTCGAGCGCTGCACGAGCGGCAGGTCCTGCGACTGGGGGCCGGATGGTCGGCGCGGACCTGACGCCGCCCGGCGAGGCGCGGGTCAAGCGGCCCGTCCTCATGATCGTCCACAGCTACTACGAGGAGGATCCGCGGGTTCGCCGCGAGGCCGAGGCGGTCGTCGCCAACGGGCGACCGGTGCTCGTCCTGGGCCTGCGCCGCCCGGGCGACCCCGTCGACTCCGAGCTTGCGGGGGTCCGGATCCGTCACCTCGACGTGCAGCGCCATCAGGGCGCGGGCTTCGGCGTGTACCTGCGGGAGTACCTGGAGTTCTTCGGCCGCGCGATGTGGGCCGCGGCTCGCGCGCATCGCCGCGAGCGGTTCGCGGTCGTCCAGGTCCACTCGCTGCCGGACTTCCTCGCGTTCGCGGCCCTGCCGCTCCGGCTCGTGGGCGTGCCGCTGGTCCTGGACCTGCACGAGGCGATGCCCGAGTTCTTTCGTTCTCGGTTCCCCGGAACGAGGAATCCGTTCATCCATCGGCTGCTCCTGCTCCAGGAGCGATCGTCGATCGGTCTCTCGACGAAGACGATCACGGTGACGGAGGCGATGGCGGATCGCCTGGTGGGACTCGGCGTCGCGCGCGACAAGCTCGAGATCGTCATCAACAGCCCATCGCTCGCACGCTTCGACGCGGCCGCCCACCCACGACGATCCTTCCTGGAGGATGGCCGCCTGCGGCTCATCTACGCGGGCGCCCTGACCCCGACCTACGAGCTCGATGTGGCCATTCGCGCGGTCGCCGACCTTGTCGGATCGCGACCGGAGCTGCATAGCACCCTCGACCTCTATGGCCGGGGCGACTCCGAGGAGGCGCTGCGAGCCCTCGCCCGGAAGCTCGGTGTGGCCGACCGCGTCACCCTCCACGGCCGGATCCCGATCGACGACGTGCCCGCGGCGGTCGCGACGGCGGACATCGGGCTCGCACCGACCCGCCTGGACCGGTTCACCGCCCTGAGCCAGTCCGGCAAGGTCTACGAGTACGCGGCAATGGGCAAGCCGGTCGTCGCCTCGGGCCTGCCGATGGTCGAGCGCAACTTTCCGGCGGGTGCGGTCGCGACCTATCCGCCGGGCGACGCGGCCTCGATGACCGCCGCGATCCTGCGCCTCGTCGACGATCCGCTGTACCGGGAGAGCACCGTGGCCCGAGCGACGACCGTCGTCGCGTCGTCGGCGTGGGAGAACGCTTCGCGCGGGTATCTCGCGCTCATCGAGCGACTCGCCGGGCACTGAGTCGGCCCGGCGACTCGTCCACGAGGTTCCGGTACAAGCCAAACAGGGCGTCGAGCTGCGCTTCCCAGTTGTAGCGATCCTGGCCGCCACGCCACGCGCGCTCGCGCATCGCGGCACGCTCCTCGGGCGGGGCGTCGAGGATGGCGAGGATGCCGCGCGCGATGTCGCTCGGGTCGGTCGGGTCCACCAGGACCCCGCAGCCGAGCTCCGTGACGATCTCGGCCATGCCGGGCAGGTCCGAGGCGACGACCGGGACCCCAGCCGTGATCGCCTCCCACAGCTTCTGCGGCGTCGTGAACTGGTGATTCGTGCTCGTCGGCTGGATGGCCATGAGCATGATGTCGGCCGAGGCGGTCCAGTCCAGGAGCTCGTCCGGTGTGACCGGGTCGAGGAAGCGGACGCGGTCGCGGTACCGTCCCGAGGTACCCAGCGCCACGATCTCGTCCCGGGCCGGACCCATCCCCATGATCGCGAGGACGGCGTTCGGGACCGACAGGATCGCCTCCATGCTCTGCTCGAGGCCGCGCTCGCTCATGAGGCCGCCCTGGTAGAGCACGACCCGGGTCTCGGCCGGGAGGCCCAGCCGTTGGCGGACGAGGTCTGGCGGCGGATCGGGCCGGATGTAGCGGCTCGGGGTGTTGCGCACCACCGGTGGCCGTGGCACGCCGAGCTGCTCGACCAGCAGATCGGCGTAGGCGTCGTTGACCGTCAGCACCGCGTCCGCCTGACGTGCCCAATGCCGCTCGAGCCAGGCGAACGGCGCCTTGAAGAGGCCCAGCCGCTCGAAGCCGCGCGAGCGCATGTAGACGTCGCGGCTGTCATAGATCGTCTTTCCGCCGTGGCGTGCCCGGAGCCGGCCGAGGGCCGGCAGCGACCCGGCCCACATCCCGTGCCAGATGTCGGCCGGTTCGGTCAGCTCCTCGAGCGGGATCGCCCAGCCGAGCGGACGGAGCGGAAAGAGCATGATCGGGTGCATCCACGGCGGGTTGTGCAGCCACTGGAGCACGCGACGGAAGGGCCGCGCCAGCCTGCGGAGGACCCGCCTGCCGAAGCGCGCGGCCCGCGTGGAGACCGAGCGAGACGGTGCGGCTGACGGCGT
>JBBQRZ010000034.1:0-35695 GCA_038214255.1 Candidatus Limnocylindrales bacterium | reverse complement strand
GACGACGAGATGCGGCGCTTTCCCGAGGAGCTCGGGAAGTTGGGCTTCGTGTTCAACTTCATCACGTACGGAGGCCACCAGATCGACGGCCTCGCGGCCGAGGAGTTCGCGACGGCGCTACGAGACGACGGGATGCTCGCCCTGGCCCGACTCCAGCGGAAGTTCCGGCTGCTCGAATCCCCCTATCGAACGCCACAATCCCTCGTCGGCGGCGACCGGTTGGACGCGGCGTTGATGGCCGCTTCCGGACGGACGGCAGCGACGAAGGCGATGGGCAAGGGCTCGACGCAGCATCAACATCTCGTCCAGACCGAGGTGCCGACCAGGCTGCTGGAGGGATGGCTGGCGGCTTGGGCCACCCAGTGGGATCGGCCGGGGACGATCCGGGTCGAGCTGCGGCCCCATACGGCCGGATCCGACCTCCTCGAGCTTCGGGTGCTCGATGACTCGGATGAGCCGCTCGCCAACGTGATCTTCGCCGGCATCGTGGACCGTCGGGGCCGGAGCATCCTCTCGATCCGCGATCAGAACACCGCTCCGTCGATCCGCCGGCGGCGGTTGATGACGTTGGTGCAACTCTTCCTGATCCACCGCTACGGCGCCGGCTCGCTGCACTACCTGACGCCGACTGAGGACAACCAGTCGCAGACGCAACGAATGCAGGATTTGGGCATCTTCACGGTCGTGCGGACCGAGATCGGCCAGATCATCGTCGCGGATGTCAACCGCGAGCGGGTTGCCGAACTGGTCCAACCCGAAGGGGACGCGCTCGCCGAGCTGATCCGGAAACCGATCCCGCAACGGTCGTAACGTCGTTCACGTCGGGGCGTAGGCTTCTCGAATTGGAGTCGATGCGGAGGGCGCCACGGTGACGATGCGGGATGCTCTGGAGCGGGCGATGGGCCGCGAGCCAGACAACGACACGATGCGGCGGTTTCAGGAGGGTGGCCTCGCGGTCCTGAACGAGGACACGATGAGCAAGGCGATCCATGACGTCTATTGCGGGATCGTGGCCGACCACGAGCACCCGAACGACAAGGACCACGATCAGGCTCGCGCCCTGATCGCGGCGCTCCAGCAGCCCTCAGCCTGACAGGATGCCTGCTCGCGCCTGACCGGTCATCACCAGCAGTGCGGTGGTGATGAGGACCGCCAGGATGACGATCAACGCCAGCCGCAGGATCAGGTCGGCCCGGTTCTGGGCCCCAAGGATCCGCGGCAGCCGCGCTTGGGCGGGTTGTTCAGCCTCGGTCGTGACGTCGGCGGTCGGAGCGGGCGCGCTCTCCTGGGGCGTGGCGCCTGCCGTCTGAGCAGGCTCGCTCTCCTTGGCCTTCGCGCCAACGGCTTGGCTCACCGGGCGCGGGCCCATGACGCCGACGACATCCGGCTTCTTGGAAGCCCCATCCGCGGACGCTTCCGAGCGCGACAGCTCGGCGATCGCATCCGCCCGGGCAGCTGACGCGATCTCCTCGACGCGGGGCGGTTCCGGGAGCTGTTTCGCGAGTCGCGCGATCTCGGTCGGCTCCTGCTCCTCGGCCACCGTGGCGACGAACCGGTCCAGCTCGACCCGGTACTCCTCGACGGCCACGCTCGCCCCGGCGATCTCGCGCTCGACCAGGGCGTCGTGCTGGCGCAGGTGCCGGTCGAGGTTCTCCCGGCGGGCCCCGATCCGATTTTCCGTCTCGCGGCCTATTCGCTCGGCCTCGGCCGCCGACCAGGCACGGATGTGGTCGACGTCCTCCTCGGCGAGGCGCTTGAGCTCCGCGGCCTCGGCCGCCGCGCGCCTGCGGACCTGCTCGACGTGCGCTTCGAGGGTGTTCGCGGCCGCGGCGACGATCCGTCCGCGTTCGCGGTCGACCGCCGCCTGCATCGTCCGGGCGATCTCGTGGAGGAACGATGGGACCAGCTCGGCCTCGGCCGGTATCTGCGTGGTCTCGCTCGTCGGGTCCGCGGTCTCGACCGGGCTGCCCGTCGCGTGGTCGGCCGTCGCGGCCGAATCGGCTCCCGACTGGGAAGGCTTCGTCTCGTGCTGCATTGGACCACACCCCCGTGGTCGCACGCGCGCACCCGAAGCCTACTCGTGCATGTCGACTGGAGGCAACGCCAAGGCGGAATTGGCGGTGCAGAACGGAACCGCGGCACGCGCCGGAGACCCGCTCAACACCCTCCCGCCACGCCGTACCCTTGCAGCCAGTGTCCGCCTCCGCCCCGGCTTCCGAGCAGCGCTTCGCGGTCCTGACCGCCCAGGCCGCGAACGTATCGATCACGATCGCCAAGTTCGGTGCCGCCGCGATCACAGGCTCATCGGTGGCCGCGATCGCGGTCGATCCCTCACAGAACGTGGCGGGCATCGGCGCCCGCCGGCGAGGGCACGCCCGAGGCCTCGACCGCACGTCCCGATTGACGTCCCGCGTCGCGGCCGCTACAGGTCGCTGAGCGCCACGATCTGCTTTCGCTCGGCCGACGCGTACGCGGCGAGGATCACCTTGAGGACGCTGATGCCCTCGACCTCGGTGTTGATCGGCCGCCGGCCTTCGCGCAGGCAGGCGATGAAATCGACGACCTCGAGCGCGATCGTGTGCGGCTTCGGGGGAGGGTACTTGGCGACGATCGTCGTCCGGCCGCCCCGCGGCCGATGGCGGAGGGTCCGGCCGTCGCTCCACAGCGTGCCGGCCTCCCCCACCACTGAAAACTTCTCGGTCGTCGCCGGTGGGTCGTAGGCCCAGCTGGTCATCATCGTGCCGATCGCGCCGTCGGCGAATCGGACCAGGACCTCGGCGGAGTCCTCGCCCTCGAGGAAGGCCAGGCGATGCCGGCTCAGCATCGCCGCCACCTCGAGCGGCTCGCTCGGGACGAGGTGGAGGAGCAGGTACGTCGGGTGGTAACCGGTGTCGATGAGCTCGCCGCCGCCGCTCGTGGCGCGCGGGCCGCGCCAGCCGATCGTCTTCGGGTCCAGCCGGTTGGAGAAACTGTCGGTCGTCCGGGCTTCGTAAACCTTGCCAAGGACGCCGTCCAGGATCATGGCGCGGGCCTTGGCGACCGCCGGCAGGAAAAGCTGGTTGTGGGCGCACATCAGGGTGATCCCGCTGGTGGCGACGGCCTGGCTGACCGCCGCCGCCTCCTCGACCGTGAGGCACAGCGGCTTCTCGCACAGCACGTGCTTGCCGGCGGCCGCCGCGGCGAGGATCGCGTCCTTGTGGAGGTGGTGCGGGAGGCAGATGTCCACGGCGTCGACCAGGCCGGAGGCGATCATCTCGCGGTAGTCACTGAAGACCTGCGCTCCGCCGGCGCGCTTGGCCGAGCGCGCCGCGTTGTTGCGGTCGATGTCCGCGATCGCCGTGACCTGGGCGGCATCGCCGGCCAGCAGGTAGCCATCGAGATGCGCCTGGGCGATCGAGCCGCCACCGATGATCCCGACCCGGATCGGGCCGCCTTTAGCCACGGGTGTCACCCAAGTTTGACCGTCTCAGCTGTCCGAGCCGATCGCGTGGCCGCATCCATGAGCGTCGTGAGCTCGACGGCCAGGGCGATGTTCTCCGTCGCGACCGTGCCCTGTTCGATGTGGCCGACCCACTGGTCGAATGCGCTTGGCGCGCGAGCCGGGACTGGCAGCTCGGTCCATGCGTCGTCGCGGTCGGCTGGCGTGCTCCGCACGAGGAGGCTGGATTCGGGCGTGCCGTACAGGAGGCTGCCCTCCGTGCCGTGGACCTCGATCGTGAACGGCGAGTGCGGGTTCACGAAGCCCGCTTCCACGACACCGATCGCTCCGCTCGGGTACTGCAGCACCGCGACGGCGTTGTCCTCGACCCCCTGACCGGTCACGTAGCCGAACGTCGCCGTGAGGCGATCCGGCATCCCGCCCAGGAATAGCCGGGTCAGGTACATCGGGTGGCAGCCCAGGTCGATGAGGGCGCCGCCGCCGGCCTGCTCCGGGTCGAAGAACTGGGGCGGCAGCCAGCGCCGTCCGACGGCGCCGTCATGCGACAGCCGCACTCGCACCAGGGTGATGTCGCCGAGGCGCCCTTCGGCGAGGACGGCTCGCGTCTCCAGCGTGTAGCCATCCGAGAGGCGGGGCAGCGACACGGTGAGCTTGATGTCCGCACGCTCGACGGCCGCCAGGATCTCGTCGCATTCGGCGGGCCGCAGGGCCAGCACCTTCTCGGTGAAGACATGCTTGCCGGCCTCCGCGGCCGCAACGATCACGTCGCGATGGGCGTTCGTCGGCGTCGTGACGATGACCCCATCCACGTCCGGCCGCGCCAGGAGCTCCGCGAGGTCGGTGTGGAAATCGGCGCCGAGGGCCTTGGCCTTGGCCTGCCCGCGTTCCGGGTTCTCGTCCCAGGCGGCTACGACTTCCGTCCGCGGATGGGCCGCCGCCTCGCGCGCGTAGTCGTCGGCGTGGACGTGCCAGAAGCTGAGGACGGCCAGACGGATCATCCGCGGAGGGTACCGGACCCGGGCGCGCGGGGGTGGCCGCCGGGCGCGCGGGTGGGCCGCGGGGCGCCCGGGTGGCCCGCGAGGCGGATCGGCCGCTAGGATGGTCTGGCGGCACTCGGCAGATCGGAGGGCGGTCGATGAGCTCCCAAACCCCCATCACCCGCTTCGTGCCAACCGAGGACCAGTTCGCGTGGACCTTCGGCGGTTGCGAGCCGATCATGCGGATCCGCCCCGGCGACGTCCTCGACCTGTTCACGGAGGATGCATTCGGGGGCCGGATCCGCTCGAGTCAGGACCTCCCAAGCCAGAGGATCGCCTACCCGTTCATCAACCCGCAGACGGGTCCGTTCCACGTGGAGGGCGCTGAGCCCGGCGACACGCTCGCGATCCACCTGATCGATGTCCAGCCGGCGCGGGACTGGGCCGTCTCGACCACCGTTCCGCTGTTTGGCGCGTTGACCGGCTCCAGGTTCACGGCCACCCTCCAGCCGGCCCTCCCTGAGCGGACGTGGCTCTATGCGGTCGACACGACGGTACGAACCGTCGAGTACCGCGCGCTCGACTCCGATTTCTCGGTGCTTCTCCCGCTCGAGCCGTTCCTGGGGACGATCGGCGTCGCGCCGGCGGCCAATGAGGCTCGCAACGTGCTGGTCCCGGAGGCGTTCGGCGGGAACATGGATACGCCCGAGGCACGGGCCGGGACCACCATCTACCTCGGCGTGAACGTCGAGGGCGCGCTCTTCTCGATCGGCGACGGGCATTACACGATGGGCGAGGGCGAGGTGTGCGGGGTCGCGGTCGAGGGTGCCATGGACACCGTCCTCACGGTCGATCTGATCAAGGGTGTTCCCTGCGAGTGGCCTCGGCTCGAGGACGACGAGTCGATCATGGTCGCGGGCTCATATCGGCCGCTCGAGGACGCCTTCCGGATCGCCCACACGCAGCTCATCCGCTGGATCTCCGCGGAAACCGGCCTCTCCGTCATGGACACGTACCAGCTGGTCACGCAGGCCTCGCGTTCGCCGATCGCGAACGTGTGCGACGCGAACTACACGATCGTGGCGAAGATGCCCAAGCGATATCTGCCCCAGGACGTCGGCTGGATGGGCAACACGCATGACCGCTTGCGGCGGATCGGTGCCGCGGTCCTGGCCAGCCGAGGTCAGTGAGGCGACCCGTAGGTCAGCGAGTCGACCTGTGCTGGCGCAAGCCGACTCGGGCTTGCGGGCGGATCGGCGGGATCTCGAAGGCGTCCGGGAGGGTCTCTGGCGCCACGGGCCGGCCCGCTGATGATCCGACCGCCGCGGGGCCCGGATCCGACCATTGCCAGTGCACGTCGTCCTCTTCCTGGACGCCTCGCGGCCAGGGCAGGGTCGCCTGCCACCAGGCGTCACTGTCGCCCCCGGAAATGAGAACTCCGAGGTCCTCATGCCCGCGGTCGACGAACCAGCGCGCGAGCAGGCCGAGGGGGAGACCGAGGACGCTGAGCAGGGCGATCGCGGCGACCATGTCCATCGGCTGGGTCCCAATCGAACGGTTCGACCGAATCCTACGCCCCCACCGCCAGCGTGCGATGGACTTGCTGCTTGACGAGCCGGGCCGCCATCGGCTATGACACGTCTGGAAATGGTCTGACACCGTTGTCGGACCGACCGCGGCGCCGGAGGAGATGTGTGCGCCGCCGTGCTCGTTCCACGATGCGCAGCGCTTAGCTGCCCGCATCTCGCTCCAGCGGACGATTTGGAGAGCCGTCCACCTGGAGCCCGCGGTCCTCGGCGTGCGCGACGATGGAGTGGCCCCAAGAGGGGTCCTTGCGACGATCGGAGAATTGAAAGAGGAGGCGCCATGAGCCCGGGTCCTCGATGGTTCCGGTGGTCGGTACCGATCTTTACGTTGGTCCTCGTAGTAGCTGCGTGCGGTCCCGCCGCGACCAGCCCGGCCGGCTCCGCCGCTCCGCCTGCGTCCACCGCACCCAGCGCCGGGGCGAGTGAATCCGCCGCCGCGGGCGGGAGCGCCGAGCCGTCGGCCGTAACCGGAGCGACCTGCGCTTCCGGCGCGACCGAGGTCAAGTTCTGGACGAGTCACACCCCGCCAGATTCAGACGCGCTCACGAATATCGTCAACGCGTTCAACACAGCGAACGCGGACATCTGCGTGAAGATGACGATCGTGCCGGGCGCCGAGACCGACGTCGCGAAGCTGCTGACCTCGATCCGAGGCGGCGTCGCCCCCGACGTTTACATGGCCGACCGGTTCACCGTCCCGCAGCGTGCGGCCGAGGGTGTGCTGGCCGAGCTTCCCGCTGACGTGGCGGGGATGAGCAACGACTACCTCCCGTTCGCCTGGGCCGAGACGCAGTACCAGAAGAAGACCTATGCGCTCCCCTTCGATACCGATGCACGGGCACTTTGGTACAACAAGGACCTGATCCAGGCAGCCGGGGAAGATCCCGCGGCGCTGGACATCTCGAAGGGCCCGCCCACGATCGACGCGGTCACGAAGATGGCCGACAAGATCTCCAAGAAGGACTCCAGCGGCAACTACGACGTCATGGGCTGGATGCCTGCTGGTCCCGGAGCGGGCGGCAATCCAGGCGCCTTCGATCAGGGCTGGCACTACACCTGGGGCTTCGTCAACGGCGGCAACTTCGCCGACTTGACGACCTGCAAGGTAACGCCGACCGATCCAGGGGTCGTCGCCGGCTACCAGTTCATGTACGACTGGGCGAAGGCGCACGATCCGCAGAAGGTCGCTCGCTGGGTCACCACGAATCTGCCACCCAACCCGCCCGCCGCCCAGAACCCACTCTGGACCGGCAAGCTGGCCATGTCGATCAGCGGTGACTGGCGGATCGCCGAGGCAGCCAAGTACGCCCCGACCGGCCACTACGGGTTCACCTTCATCCCGGTCCCCAAGGCCGGCGACAAGGGAGCCACGTGGGCTGGCGGTTGGTCGATGGCGCTCATCCCCAACTCGAAGGCCCAGGATCAGGCCATCAAGTTCATGAAGTACATCGCGGGGCCGGACGGCCAGAAGGTGTACACGAAGGAATCGACGCACCTGCCGACGCTCAACGCGCTGCTGTCGGATGCGTCGCTCTTCGACCCGCTGCACAAGCAGTTCCTCGATCTGCTGCCGACCGCGAAGAACCGGCCGCCGCTCCCCGTGGGCGCCGCCTACTGGGATGCGCTGACCAGCGCGCAAGGCTCGGTCGAGCTCAACACCAAGCAGCCGAAGGCCGCCCTGCAGGAAGTCCAGGACGCCGTTCAACCGCAGCTCGACGCCGTGGGCTGCTGATCGCGTAGTCGCGAACGATTTGTTGCGGGGATCGAACGTCGATCCCCGCGACACGTCCCCCACCCTCCACGAGGCGATGAGATGGCCGTAGCCCCCGCCGCCATCAAGCCGAAGCGGCTCGCGCGCTTCCGTCCTGGGGCGATCGAGCGTCGAAACCTGCGCTGGGGCCTGATCTTCATCAGCCCCTGGCTGTTCGGCTTCATCGCCCTTGGGATCTTTCCGATCCTCTACACGTTCTACCTGAGCCTGACCCGGTATTCGGGCATCAAGGCGCCGACGTTTATCGGGATCCAGAACTATCAGCGCATGGCCGCCGACCCGTTATTCCTCAAGGCGGCCTACAACACGCTCTATTACACGCTTCTGGCGGTCCCGGTCGGGGTCGTGGTCGCGATGGTCCTTGCGCTCGCGATGAATCGAAAGATCCGCGAGGTCGCGGTCTACCGCGCGATCTACTACCTCCCGTCGATCCTGCCCGTCTTCGCGATCTCGTTCATCTTCGTCGTCCTGCTCAACCCCGGGTACGGGCTGATCAACTGGGTGCTTTCGGCCGTGGGGCTGCCGTCTCCCAACTGGCTCGGCGACCCCGCCTACACCAAGCTCGCGCTCGTCATGATCGCGCAGCTGGGCGCGGGCCAGTTCGCGCTCGTGTTCCTGGCGGGACTTCGCGGCATCCCGGTTGACCTCTACGAATCCGCGGACATCGACGGCGCCGGAACCTGGCAGAAGTTCCGCAGCATCACCCTCCCGATGATGACGCCGATCATCCTCTATGACCTGATCATCGGGCTCAGCTTCGGGCTGCAGGTGTTCACGTCGGCCTACATCATCACCGGCGGCGGGCGAACGGCGGCCGGGGCCGACAACTCGCTGCTCACCTATGTCTTCTATCTCTACAAGCAGGCCTTCCAGTTCGGGCAGATGGGCTACGCGGCTGCCCTGTCGGTCGTGATGTTCGTGGTGAGCCTCATCCTGGCGGCGGCCGTCTTCCGGTGGGCGAACAGCTGGGTCTTCTACGGCGGTGAGGAGGCATAGGTGGCGACGAGGGACCTGACCGACACCCCGCGACCGATCGCTGCCGCGGTGCCCAAGCCGCCGCGGGGGCTCGGCCACATCCTGACCGTCTCGGTCCTGCCGCGGATCATCCTCATCGCGGCGGCCGCGCTGTTCATCACGCCGTTCTATTGGATGATCGTCAGCGCGCTCAAGTCGAACCAGGAGCTCACCAAGTTCCCGCCCAGCCTGGTGCCCGGGGCCTGGGTGTGGCAGAACTTCGTCGACGCAGTCAACTACATCCCGTTCGGGCTGTACGCCTTCAACTCGTTCGTCATCACCGTCGGGATCACGATCGGGGCGGTCCTCTCGAACACGCTCGTGGCCTACGGCTTCTCGCGGATCCGGTGGCCCGGCCGCAACGCCATGTTCTACATCTGCGTGGCGACGCTGTTCCTCCCCTACCCCGTGATCCTGGTTGCCCTGTTCGACATCTTCGGCAAGTTGCCCTCGTTCGGGTTGCAGGGTGCGCACTCCTGGGTGGATACGTTCCTGCCGCTGATCGTGCCCGCCTTCTTCGGCAATCCGTTCTACATCTTCCTGATGCGCCAGTTCATGCTGGGCATCCCCCGGGAGCTGTCGGATGCCGCCAGGGTGGATGGCGCCAGCGAGATCCAGACATTCTGGAAGGTCATCCTGCCGTTGACCAAGCCGGCGATTGTCGTCGTTGCGATCTTCGCGGCCGTCGCCGCGTGGAACGAGTTCCTGTTGCCGCTGCTCTACCTGCAGGACAGTTCGAAGTACCCGCTGGCGGTGGGCCTGGCCTTCTACACCAGTCAGCACGATGTCGCCTACAACCTGCTCATGGCGGCCGCCACCCTGGTCGTCCTCCCGGTCGTCGTGGTCTTCCTGCTCGCCCAGCGGTTCTTCGTGGAGGGCATTACGGTCGGTGGGGTCAAGGGCTGACCGTGGCCCTGGACTCGCCCTCGATCGCCGGCGTCGCCATCGTCGCCGGGCGTCCGATCTCGCACGCACGACTCGAGCAACGGGTGGCCGAGGTCCGTCGCGGGCCGCGTGGCCGACACCTCCCCCCGGACGGCGGGTTCGAGTCGATCGGGCTTCGCCGATGGATCGTCCAGGAGCTCGTGACCGAGGAGGTCCTCGCCCACGAGGCTCGGTCGTTGGGCATCATCGATGCGGGCGGCGGCACGGAGTCGGCGCTACCGAGGGCGGCGCTCGCGCGCCTCACGGAGCTGGTGACGGCATCGGTCACCATCGCCGAGCCTGACGTGCGCGCGTACTACGAGCGCAACCGCGACCGATATCGACGTCGAGGGGCGCGCCGGGTCCGCCATATCGTGCTCTCCGAGGAGGCCTCCGCGCGGCGGGTGGTCCGCCGGCTCGCGAGGGGCGACGAGATGCCGGCCCTGGCCGCGGCGCTGTCGACCGACGTGGGGAGCCGGACGCAGGGTGGCGAGCTGGGCGACGTCCATCGGGGCGAGCTCACCGGACCGCTCGAGGACGCGATCTTCGGTGCCGAGATCGGGCAGATCATCGGGCCCATCCGAACCGAGCACGGCTGGCACGTCGCGCGGGTCGAAGCCGTGGCGCCGGAGTCGTCCGTGCCTTACGACGAGGTCCGCGCTGCCATCGAATCCGAGCTCCTGATCGACGCGCGCACGCGGGCGTTCGGGGGCTGGCTCGAGCGCCGGCGCTCGGCGCTCGCGGTGATCGAGCCCGAATTCGAGCATCCGGCGCATCCCATCCACGGGGTCCCAAGCCACCGGCATTGACAGGAGGCGCGTGAGGCATGACGCAGATCGTGGTGACGGGCGGCAGCGGCAAGGCCGGCCGAGCCGTCGTGCACGACCTCGTCGAGCACGGGTATGACGTCGTCAACGTCGACGTCGTCCCAGCCAGCCCGGCGGAGGCCCCGTTCCTTCGCGCGGACCTCACCGACCTCGGAGAGACGATCGAGGCGCTCCGCGGCGCGGATGCTGTCGTGCATCTCGCGGCGATCCCGGCGCCCAGGATCCGGACCGTCGAGCGGACCTTCGAGATCAACATCCTCAGCACGTACACCGTCTTCAGCGCCGCCGCGCAGCTCGGTCTCGAGCGCGTCGTCTGGGCCTCCAGCGAGACCACCTTCGGCCTGCCCTTCGGTGGCCGCGGTGCCCGCAACCTGCTCGATCCAGCCGCCATCCCCGGCCATCACCCCGAGCCGGACTACGTCCCGATCGACGAAGACCACCCGCTCCGCCCGCATTCGAGCTATTCGCTCTCCAAGGTCCTCGGCGAGGAGATGGCCCGCCAGTTCGCCCGGTGGAGCCACATCACGTTCATCGGCCTGCGGTTCTCCGCGATCCGTGAGCCGGCCGAGTACGCGTCGTTTCCTGACGTCTGGGCCGATCCGCACCTGGGCGAGTGGAACATGTGGGGGTACGTCGACGCCCGCGACGTCGCTCAGGCCTGCCGCCTCGCCCTGACGGCGGATCTCAACGGAGCGGAGGTGTTCATCATCGCCGCCGGCGACACGGTCATGGACCGCCCGAACTCGCAGCTCCTCGCCGAGTGCTATCCATCGGTCCCGCTTCGACCCGGGACCGGGGACTTCGCAACGCTCCTGTCGATCGACAAGGCCCGCCGGATGCTCGGCTACGAGCCACGCCACTCGTGGCGGGACGAGGTCGCCGTCCCGGCCGGAGCCGGGTCGCGCGGCACGGACGGCAGCTGAGCCATGGACATCGTCGCCGCCGAGTCGACCAACCTGTTCATCGGCTCGGAAGCGTCGCCGCGCCAGGTCGTCCGGGTCGTCCTGCGCGGGACGGAGGCGTCGGCTCGAGAGCCTGCCCGCGTGAGCATCCGTGGCTCGCGCCTGCAGACAGAGGAGCCGGTCACGCTGGGGCCGCTCCGGCCGGGCGAGGAAGCGCGCCTCGAGATCGGGGTCGCCGTGGATGCGAAGGCCGCCGCCGGAGAGAGCCTCGAGGCCGAGGTGGTGGTCGAGGCGGGATCTCGCGCTCAGAACCACCCGTTCCAGGTCGCCGTCGCCGAGCCAGGCTGGCGGATGTTCATGATCTCGCACTTCCACTACGACCCCGTGTGGTGGAACACGCAGGCGGCCTACACCGAGACCTGGGGAACGACGATCCAGTACCGGGCGCCGTTCCAGGAGCCGGGCCTGGCGCTGGTCAAGGCGCATCTCGACATGGCCCGCCGCGATGCCGATTACAAGTTCGTGCTCGCCGAGCTCGACTACCTCAAGCCGTACTGGGATGCCTATCCGGAGGAGCGCGACTACATCCGACAGCTCCTGGCCGACGATCGCCTCGAGTTCGTCGGCGGCACGTACAACGAGCCGAACACGAACCTCACGAGTGCCGAGTCCACGATCCGGAACGCGATCTACGGGGTCGGCTACCAGCGCGACGTGCTGGGCGGGTCGCCGGCCACGGCTTGGCAGCTCGATGCGTTCGGTCACGACCCGCAGTTCCCCGGCATCATGGCCGACGCCGGACTGTCCTCGAGTTCGTGGGCCCGCGGGCCGTTCCACGAATGGGGACCGCATTGGGTCCGCGGGCCCGCCCGCGTGCCGTTCGCCGAGATGGCGGCCGGCGAGCCGCCACGGATGCAGTTCCCGATGGAGTTCGACTGGATCGCGCCGAGCGGCCGTGCCCTGCTCACGAGCTTCATGGCCGACCACTACTCGGCCGGATGGTGGATGGATGCCGCGCCCACGCTCGAGGAGGCGGAGGCCGAGGTCTATCGCCTGTTCGCCGAGCTCGCCCCGGACGCGGCCACGAAGAACGTCCTCCTGCCGGTCGGCACCGACTACTCCCCGCCGAACAAGTGGTTGACCGCCATCCACCGGGACTGGAACCAGCGGTATGTCTGGCCGAGGTTCACCGCGGCCATCCCGCGCGAGTTCTTCACCGCGGTCCGCGAGGCGCAGGCGAGGACGGGGCGCCCGTTCTCGCCGCAGACCCGCGACATGAACCCGATCTACACCGGCAAGGACGTGTCGTTCATCGACACGAAGCAGATGCAGCGGATCGCCGAGAACACGCTCCTCAGTGCCGAGAAGTTCGCGACGATCGCCGGCCTCCTCGGCGCCCGATTCCCGTCGGAGGCGATCGACAAGGCGTGGCGGCAACTGCTGTTCGGGGCCCACCACGACGGGATCACGGGCTCCGAGTCGGACCAGGTCTATCTCGACCTCATCGGCGGCTGGCGCGAGGCGCTCGAGCTCGGCCAGACCGTCCTCGACGGTGCGCTCGACTACCTGGGTGCCGCGATCGAGACCGACGGCGAAGGCCGGGCGGTCACCGTCTTCAATGCGTGGTCGTGGCCGCGGACGGACATCGCCCGCGTCGTGATCGACCTGCCCGATGACGGTCCTGCGGGGATCGAGATCCACGACGACACCGGCGGTCGTGTGCCGTTCCTGCTCGAGGCCGCCGATCGGCGCGACGACGGGCGGCCCGCCTCCGCCACCATCGCCTTCCTCGCCCGCGATGTTCCGGCCTTTGGCTATCGGACGTTCCGCGCCGTGCCGAGCGCCGCTCCCCTGGATGACGCCGTCTGGCGCGCCAAGGACACCCTGGCGATCGAGAACGAGGCCTATGCGGTGTCGGTCGATCCCGCCCGCGGTGGCGCCATCGCCAGCATCGTCGAGAAGCGCACGGGGAAGGAGCTCGTCAAGCAGGGAGAGGTCGCCAACGAGCTCCGCAGCTACCGCGAATACCCGAACCATCCCCTGTTCGCGGAAGGCCCCTGGCACCTGACACCCGATGGGCGATTCACCTCGGCGACCGACTACCCGGCCGAGGTCACGGTGGAGACATCCCCAATCGGCCAGCGCATCCGGGTCGACGGCCCGTTCGAGGAATCACACCGAAATCAGGAGATCCGACTGTGGAGCGGCGTCGACCGGGTCGAGCTCACCACGTCGCTGCACGACTACCGAGGCCATGACCGCCTGTTCCGGGTCCGGTTCCCGGCCGCGCTCGAAGGGGGCGCGCCGGTCTCGGAGACCGGCAACGCGGTCATCGGCCGGCCGTTCGGGCGACCGAATGTCGACGTCGCCAGCGTCCCCTTCACCCTCGACCATCCCGCCTACAACTGGTTCGCCCTGGGAGCGACCGCGCGGGTAGCGCTCGGGAAACCGGGCGCCGACCCGTCCGAGGCGCGCGCGTCGCGGGCGATCGGCGTCGCGGAGGTCGTCGTGCCCGACGATCCGGGCCAGGACACCGCTGTTCGCAGCCTGGTGATCGCACTCGTCCGGCAGGGCGTCACTTCGACCGTCTCGCGGCACGATGGGAGTCGTTACGGCGTGATGCACATCGACTCCAACCTCCCGGATGTCCGATTCGCGGTCGGCGGGCCCGAGGACAACCGGTTCGTTGGCGCCGTCCTCGATGCGGCCGATCCGAGCTACCGCGCCGAGCTCGAGCGACAGTTGAGCGGACAGGGCTGGGCCCGGCTGTGGGTCCCGGAGAGCGACGAGGCACGCGGCCGCGACGAGCCGATCAGCGACCTGCGCGGTCCGCGAGACCTGCCGGCCCTCGTCATCGCCGGCAGCGATCTCGATGCCACGATCGGTGCCGTCGAAGCCCTCATCGCCGACCTCGAGGACGGGGTCGTCTCGGTGGAGCAACCAGCTGAGCTGGACGGTGGAACGGGACGGACGGAGGACTACACCGTCGCGATCCTGAACCGGGGCATGCCGAGCTTCAACGTGGAGGCCGACGGGAACCTGTACCTCTCGATCATGCGATCGTGCAGCGGCTGGCCATCGGGCGTCTGGATCGACCCGCCTCGGCGGGCGACGCCGGACGGGGCGAACTTCCAGTACCAGCACTGGAGCCACACCTTCGAGTACGCGCTGGTCGCGTCGTCCGGTGACTGGCGTGATGGCGGGATGGTTCGGGCGGGACACGACTACAACACCCCACTCGTGGCCCGAGCGTTCGACGCGCACGCCGGCCGGCTTCCGGCCACGACGAGCCTGATCGAGGTCGAGCCCGCCTCGGTCGTCATGACGGTGGTGAAGCCGGGGGGCGTTCCGGAGGCACGGATGGCGGGGATGGACGTCGACCCCGCCCGGGGTGTCGCCCTGCGGCTCTACGAGTCGTCCGGGAGATCGACCACCGCAACGATCCGCAGTCGCTGGCCGATCGTCGGGGCCAGCGCCACGAACGCGCTCGAGGAGGAGGACCGGCCGCTGCGCCCCTCCGGATCCAGCCTCGACGTCCCGCTCGAACCGTACGAGATCGCGACGGTCGGGGCCACGCTGCAGGCGCCGGCCGCCGAAGGACGACCCAAGGCCACGGACCACGCGCCCACGGACCTCGCGCCGAGACTCGAGGCGGCGAGTCCCGTCTTCTCGGACTATTGGCTGCACAACAAGGGCGCGGCGCCGATGGGCTACCAGGCCGTCACCGTGCAGATCAAGACGTCATATCTCGACGGCGAGGGGCCGCACACCGTGCCGATCGTCGTCGCGTCAGAGCGCACCGAAGGCGCGGCCGCGGGCTCCGTCTCGCTGATCGTCCCCCCGGGCTGGGAGGCCACGCCGGCCGAACGGATCTATCGCCTGGCGCCCGGCGCGTACCTCGCCTTCGATGCCACCGTCCGACCGGCCCCCGGGGCGTCGCCGGGCCGCTACTTCGTGGCCGCCCGGATCGCCGACGAGGCGGGGCAGCTCCACGAGGACGTCGTGACGATCGATCATCGGCCGGGCGGTGACGGCCGGGACGGGCGACCGGATGCGGGCGATCGTTCGGCAGCGCTCCAATGGGCCGTCGAGCGGGCGCTGAAGACCGCCGGCGTCGAACCCGAGGCCGGTGCGCCCAGCCACGCCGGCGCGGTGCACGACCCCGGCGGGGAGCTCCGCGTCGAGCTCCTGGACGCCAACCTGACGGTCGCGCCGGGCGATGACGGCACCCTCCGAGTCTCGCTGCGGAACTTGGCCGCGAGCGAGATCCGTGGCGAGGCGCAGGTCCTGAGCTCCCTCGAGACGTGGTCGACGATCACGCCCTGGACCCAGGGGTTCGCGGTCGAGCCGGGCGGAGAGACGACGCTCAGCTTCAGCGTGGCGCCGCCAATGGATGTGGCGACGGGGACGTACTGGGCGCTGGTCAAGGTCATGTATTTCGGGCGGCTCCTCTACTCGGAGTCGGTGCCGGTCAGGATCCTGGCCGCGACCACGGCGGCGGTGCCCGACCTTGCCGCGCGGCGGTAGACAAACGCGCCGCGGGCGCCGATCACCCAGATGGAGGCTTCGATGACGAACGGAATCAAAATCGGCGTGCTCCCGTGGGGTCAGTACACGGACTGGCCGTCGCTCCTGCGCGTCGGCCAGCGCGCCGACGAGCTCGGGTACGACTCGCTCTGGACCTGGGACCATCTCTACCCGATCCAGGGCGATTGGCGCGGCCCCATCTTCGAGGGCTACATGACCCTGGCCGGATGGGCCGGTGTGACATCGAAGGTCACGCTCGGGCTGATGGTCGGGGCAAACACGTTCCGGAACCCGGCACTCACGGCGAAGATGGCGACGACCCTCGACCACATGACCAACGGGCGGGCCATCCTCGGCATCGGCGGGGCCTGGTTCGAGCGGGAGCACGAGGCCTACGGGATCGAGTTCGGCTCGGGTTTCGGCGAGCGCCTCGATTGGCTCGACGAGGCCGTCGAGGTGATGCGGGCGATGACGGGCGGCCAGGAAGCCACAGCCCGCGGTTCGCGCTACACGACGAAGAACGTCCGCAACGACCCGCCACCGATCCAGCGGCGGCTGCCGATCCTGATCGGGGGAGACGGCGAGAAGAAGACCCTCCACACCGTGGCCAAGTACGCGGACGCCTGGAACACCGGCGGCGACCTCGAGTTCGTCCGCCACAAGGACGAGGTCCTGCGGCGGTGGTGCCAGGAGGTCGGGCGCGACGAATCCGAGATCGAGCGGACGTTGGGCCTCGGCCTGGTCGTGATCCGCGACAGCGCGGGCGAGGCTCGTGAGATGGATGCGATCATCCGCAAGCAGCATCCGGGCTACGACGACCCCCCGAAGATCGGCACGTCGGAAGAGATCGCGGCATCGCTGGCGCCGTACGTCGAGCTCGGCTTCCGCCACATCCTCTTCGACGCTCCGGCGCCATTCGACGAGGAGACCCTGGAACGGTTCGTCGGCGAGGTCAAGCCGATGCTGGAGGCATCGACGACGGCCGCCGCTCGCCGTTAGCGCGGCGCGTCGAAGGGAGGCAGCAGCCGCGTGCCGAGGCGGGCGTTGAGGAGACCCATGTCGTGGAAATCCGTGGCGCCCGGCTCGTAGCCGGTCGCGTGGCAGAGCATCTGGACATCCGGCGTCAGGCATCGCACCGCGCGATCGCCCACGTGTCCCTTCCCCGTGAAGCCGTCCGCCAGAAACACCCAGTCCTCGCTGTTGGCCATCCGGTAGATGCCGTTCCCGTCGTCGTCGAATCGGACGGGATGGACATCGACCGCGCGCCCGCGCCCGTCGCGCAACACGAAATTGGAGTCGGGGACACCCTCGACCAATTCGAAACCGTCGTTCGCGAGGACCTCGCGCATCCTCGCCACCGCATCGACACGCACGATCATGTCGAGATCGTCATGGGAGCGTGTCTGCTCCCCCAGGAGGGCGTCGACGCCCCACCCTCCCTCGACCCAGGCGTCGATCTCGGCGTCCCCCAGGCGGTCGAGCACGGCGGCGACGTCGCTTGCGGTCATCGTCACGACACCGGAGTCTCGCACGAACGACAGCCGGGCCCGGCATGACGATTCGACTCGCGCTTGGACATCTCGAAGGGTTCGACGACACCGTTGCCGCCTTCGCCCAGCAACTGGGGCTGACGAGTGTCCAGTTCCACACGCCGAGCGACCTCAAGGGCGAGCACGGCTATTGGGACGTGGATGAGCTCGTGCGGCTCCGGGAACGGTGCGAAGGCGCCGGGCTCGTCGTCGAGGGGATCGAGAACGTCCCGTATCGCCACTGGGACCGGGTCCTGCGCGGACTGCCTGGTCGTGACGTCCAACTGGAGAACTACCGCACGACGATCCGGAACATGGCCGCAGCCGGGATCTTCGTGCTCGGTCATCACTTCCTGCCGACGTACGTCTGGCGCACCGACCTCAACGCGAAGGGGCGGGGTGGCGCGCGGGTCACCGCCTTCGACGCCGCGGACGTGGACAAGGGGAACGCGCTGGCGGGCTACAAGCTGACACCCGAGCAGCCGTTCGAGGCGTCGATCGGCAGCGAGCAGATGTGGAAGAACTATCGTGTCTTCCTCGAGGCGGTCCTCCCGACCGCGGAAGACGTCGGCGTTCGCCTCGCCCTCCATCCGGACGATCCGCCGATCGACATCCCGCTCGGAGGCGTCGCGAGGATCCTGACGAGCCCCGAAGGCCTCGAGCGTGCGTACGAGGTGTCCGGTGGGAGTCCGGCCTGGGGACTGGATCTCTGTCTCGGCACCGTATCCGAGATGGCCGGCGAGGAAAGCGTCAACCGGGTCATCGATCGCTTCGGGCCGGACGGACGCATCACGTACGTCCACTTCCGGGACGTGCAGGGCGTGGTCCCCAAGTTCCAGGAATCCTTCCTTGGCGAAGGGAACTACGACCCTGCCGCGGTCCTTCGACGACTCGCGAGCGTCGGCTTCGATGGCTTCATCATCGACGATCACGTCCCCGCCATGATTGGGGACGAAGACACCTGGGCGAACACCGCCTCGGCCGCCTACTGCAGCCGCGGGCGGGCGCACGCGATCGGTTACCTGCAGGGCCTGTTGCATGCGCTGGAGCCTGTAGCCCGTGCCTGACCTCGCCGACGACGAATGGAGCGGTAAGGTCGCCTTGGTCACGGGAGCTTCGCAGGGGATCGGCCGGGCGGTCGCGGAGCTCTTGAGTGCGAGAGGCGCCTCGGTGGGTGTCTGCGGGCTCGAGACCGATCGCGTCAACGAGACGGTCGAGGCGGTCCGCGAGGGGGGCGGCGAGGCATTGGCGCTCAGCGCGGACGTGACCGATCGCCGCGCGATGGTCAGGGCGGTGACGGCTGCCGTCGACCGCTACGGGCGGCTGGACACCCTGATCACGTCCGCCGGGATCCAGCGCTACGGCAGCGTGGCCAACACCGACGAGGCTGTGTGGGACGAGGTGTTCGCCGTCAACGTGAAGGGCGTCTTCCTCGTCGCGCAGGCGGCGCTGCCCCACCTCCGCCGCAGCGGCCAGGGTTCGATCGTCGTCGTCTCCTCGGTGCAGGGCCACGTCACGCAGACGGACGTGGCGGCCTATGCGGCGAGCAAGGGGGCGCTCGATGCGCTCGTGCGCGCGATGGCCGTCGACGAGGCACGCACGGGGGTCCGGGTGAACGCCGTCTGCCCCGCCTCGGTGGATACGCCGATGCTCCGCGCGTCGGCCCATCGATTCAGCGACGGAAGCCCCGGGGGGGTGGAGCGGCTCGTCGGCGACTGGGGGCGCATGCATCCCATGGGCCGCGTGGCCGAACCCCGCGAGGTCGCCGAGGTCGTCGCCTTTCTCGCGAGCAGCCGAGCCAGCTTCGTCACCGGCGAGGACGTGCG
The DNA here is from genome assembly GCA_038214255.1 of Candidatus Limnocylindrales bacterium. Lineage (GTDB taxonomy): Bacteria > Chloroflexota > Limnocylindria > Limnocylindrales > CSP1-4 > SPCO01. The sequence goes on along the minus strand of JBBQRZ010000034.1, from coordinate 16,373 downwards.
CGTGGACGGCGGGTTGCTGGCCAGCCTGGGGATCGCCTTGCCGGAGGGACCTGGCGAATCCTGACGGTCACCCGTCGCGTCCAGTGGGCGCGTCCAGTGGGCGCGTCCAGGGCCGACGCCATCGGGCCGGCTCCTCCCCCCAGGAAGGGAGCCGGCCCGAGGTTGGAGGAGACGAAGTCTATGGGTGGGACGGTAGGCGAGTGATCCAGTAGGCGGCGGTCGTGGGGTTCGCCACGGTGAACCGGGCGTTGACGACCCACAGGGCACCCGCCGCGAAGGTCCCGGTCGTCGGCACATCGAGCGAGGTCTTCGTGATCGAGCCCAGGAATGTCGCGGTGTGCAACGTCCAGCCGAGCCGGAACACGTCGACCTTGTTGTTGAAGTTGCGGATGACATAGAGGATCTGGCCGCGGATGACCAGCCCGTCGCCGTTCACGACGAGTCGGCCGCCGGTGCTGATCCTGTGGGTCACGCCGGTCCACGGGTTCACTCGGAACAGGAACCCCGTGTTTGACTGGACGAGGATCAGCCAGCCATTGCGCTTGACGATGCCGTTGGCGTTGAACCCGGTCGTGTAGGCGATGGCGCCGGTCAGGGCCAGGGTGTGGGCCGCGGTCGTCGGCCGGAGTCGACCGAAGAGACCGAGCGGCACGACGGCGAGCTGCTGGTTGACCGAATCGGTCGCATAGACCGCCCGCGTGGTGATGACGAGGTCATTGATGAAGCCGGCCGTGGGGAACGTGTACGTCCTCAGGAGGGCGCCTCGCGCCGAGTAGACGCGGACGGTCCCGTTGGGCCCACCGGCGACCCACAGTCGCCCCAGCCCGTCCCGATGGATGCCAGCCGCCACGCGACCGGTGACGCCCGGGACGAGGATCCGCCCGTGGCCGGTGAAGACGTTGCCCCGCCAGATCGCGCCATTGGCCAGCGACCCGGCGTAGATCCGCCCGAACGGCCCACTTGTGATGCCCTCGGGCTGGAATCCGGTCGGAAGGTTGATCCGGTGCGGGAGTGTCGAAGGCCAGGTGTCGTGGGCACCCGCCGCCGGCGCAACGGCCAGCGAGAGCACGACGACTGACGCGAGGGCGAGGGCGAAACGACGGGACGAAGCGAGCATCAACTCCTCCAGACGACCTGGTTGCCCCCACCCTCGCCCATCGAGTGTGGCACGAGCGTCACCGAGCCCCGAAGGGCGCGGTTGCAGGTGACCTAGCAGGGGCATATCAGTGGTGCTCTGGCGCACCGCATGGTGGGTAACGACCTGCACCTTGGATAACGAAAAACATCGCGCGGCGTTTGGGGTGCTGTCGATTCGGGATCGGTCGTTCGTCGGCTCCCCGGCGACGCGAGCGCAGGGTGACACGCAAGCGGCGCGCCTTACTCGACCCAGCCCAGGGATCGTTCCAGGCCTTTGTGCCAGCGCGCGATGGCGGCGGCCCGCTCGGCCTCGCCCATCGAGGGTTCCCAGCGGTGGGCCGCTCGGTCCATCGATCGAAGCTCGTCGAGCGACGACCAGAACCCGACGGCCAGGCCCGCGGCGTAGGCGGCCCCGAGGGCCGTGATCTCGGTGATCGGCGGCGCCAGGACAACACTCCCCAGGATGTCCGCCTGGATCTGCATCAGCAGATCATTCCGGGTCATCCCGCCGTCGACCCGCAGCTCCCCGGGGAGCTTCGCCTCGAGGTCGGCGGCCATCGCGACCCCCAGGTCGTAGACCTGGTAAGCCGTCGCCTCGAGCGCCGCCCGGGCGATGTGGGCGCGGGTCGCGTACCGCGTGAGGCCGGCGATGACGCCGCGCGCGTCGGGCCGCCAGTGCGGGGCGAACAGCCCGGAGAACGCCGGCACGAACACGACGTCGCCCGAATCCGGCACGGAACGGGCGAGCGCCTCGACCTCGGCCGCGTCATCGATGATCCCGAGCTGGTCGCGCAGCCACTGGATCAGCGAGCCCGCGACGGCGACCGAGCCCTCGAGCGCGTACGTGGCCGTGACCTCGGGCCCGCCCAGGCGGGCCGCCACGGTCGTGATCAGGCCATGGGTGGAGTGGACCGGCCGATCCCCGGTGTGCATGAGCATGAAGCAGCCCGTGCCATAGGTGCACTTGACCTGGCCGGCCTCGAAGCAGGTCTGCCCGAACAGCGCGGCCTGCTGGTCGCCGAGATCCCCGGCGATCGGCACGCCCGCGAGGTCACCGACGCCCGTCCCGTAGACCTCGGACGAGCCGCGGATCTCGGGGAGGATCGCCCCCGGGATGCCGAGCTCCTCGAGGATCGTCGCGTCCCACTCGAGCCGTTCGAGGTTCATGAGCATCGTCCGGCTTGCGTTCGTGACATCCGTCACGTGGACGCCGCCGTCCGGGCCGCCGGTGAGATGCCAGATGACGAATGTATCGATCGTGCCGAACAGCAGGTCCGGCGGCGTGGTGTCGGTCGACGCGGCGTCGAGCTGGTCGAGGATCCAGCGCAGCTTCAGCGCCGACGAGTAGGTCGAGATCGGTAGCCCGGTCGTCGACCGGAAGCGGTCGATGCCTCCGTCGCCGGATCCCGCCAGGCGCGCGACCGCCTCCGCGGTCCGGGTGTCCTGCCAGACGATCGCGTTGTACTCCGGCCGCCCCGTCCGTCGATCCCAGACGACCGTCGTCTCGCGCTGGTTGCTGATCCCGACGGCCGCGAGGGCGCCGGCATCGACCCCGGCCTCGCGAAGCGCGAGGCGCACGCACGTCCGCACGGCCTCGATGATCTCGTCGGGATCGTGCTCGACCCAGCCCGGCCGCGGCGTGAGCTGGGCGTGCTCCAGTTGATGGCTCGCGACTGGCCGACCATCGTGATCGAACAGGATGCAACGCGTGCTGGTCGTGCCCTGGTCGATCGCCGCCACCAGGCGTCGTTGATCGTCGCCACGGGCGACGGTGGGGGCGCTCATCCCGCGATGGTAGACGGCCGAAAGCCGCTCGATGGCCGCGACGGACCGGACGAAACCGCCGGGCGCCCAGGATCACCCCGTGGCGCTACCCGCGACCATCGATCCCACGCGCGCCCCGCCCGAGCCCTTCGTTACGGCACGACGTAGTTGTCGGTCCGCGAGCTGGCGGCGGTCACGACGGACTGGGTGTCCGTATTGAACTTGGGCCCGTACATGTTTGGCAGGCCGCCGTACCCGTACGAGTTCAGCGAGCTGAGCACGCCGATCCCGGTTCGCTCGTCGAACCCCGACAGCCACGGCCCGCCCGACGACCCGCCGGTCATGTCGCACGCCATCCGCCAGGTCCGGTTCGCGTTGAGCGGATCGGTGTTGATGTTGCCGGCGCAGTAGGTGAGGTCGAAGCCGTGGTACTTGCCCGCGGCCGGATAGCCGAACGCGTACAGGCGGTCGCCGACCGAGATGCCGCTGTAGGTGATCCCGAACGAGCCGACGGTGTTGTCGAGCTGGGTGCCTCGATCGCTCGAGCCGACGATCGCGATCGCGAAATCGTTGACGGTCGCCTGGGAGTTGAAGCCGCCGGCGCTCGCGAACCCGGTGTCGACCACGAGGCCCGACGCGACCCAGCAGCCCCACTTCGTCAATGGGCAGCTGTAGTTCGGCGCCGAGTCGAACTCGGGGATGAACATCCAGTTCGTGGCAAAGGCCCGCGCGGCCTGGTCGTACGCGCAGTGCCCCGCGGTGAGGACCATCGAGTTGCCGGTCCGTGGGTCATTGACGACGGACCCGGAACAGATGTAGTTGACCCCGCCCATCGTGAAGACGACCTTGCCCGAGGCCTTGAGGATCAGGCCGCCCTTCGTCCAGGACGCCCCGACGACGGCGCCGGGCTGGCGCTTCCCCTTCGACGCCGCGAAGTGGCCGTTCGACTGGCGAATGAAGTCACGCGGGATCGCGTTGGCGATCCGGTCCCTCGTCCAGTAGGCCAGGACCCGGGCATGCTCGGATCGAGCCGCGACGGGCGCGGCGATCGGCAGCAGGACGAGCAGGGTGAGCAGCGCCGCGACGACGGCGGCCTTGGTACGGCGCATGACGTCCTCCCTCCGATGGCACGCGTGCCCATGTACGACGGGGCACAGCCTAGTCGTCGGGCGTTTGCGCGGCGATGTGTTTGGGCCGGAGTGGCGTTCTCCCGACCAAGTCCCGGCCGCTTCCATACCGTCTCCATGCCCCGATCCGAGGATGGGTCCCATCAAGCAGCGGCTCACGGTGGGCCGTCACCACACCAAGGAGCATCCACATGCGTGGCTTTCTCATCGGCCTCCTCGTCCTGATCGTCGTCGTTGTCGGCGGCGGGGCGATCGCCACCACGGCGTACCAGGCAGGCCTCTCCCAGGCCGTCACGACGGTCGCCCAGGGCGCCGCCGCCGGCGACGGCTCGCCGGCCACGACGGTCGTCGTCCCGGCCTACGGCTACGGCTACGGCTGGCACGGCTTCGGCGGGGGCTTGGGGTTCTTCGGGTTCTTCGGGTTCCTGCTCGTCGCATTCCTCATCTTCGGGCTCATCCGGGCGATCGCCTTCGGCGGCCGCGGCGGATGGGGCCGAGGCGGATGGGGCGGAGGCTGGAAGGGCGGCGGACGCTGGGACGGCCCCGGCGACCATCGCCACCCGTTCGAGTCGCGGGCCCGCGAGGTCTTTACCGAGTTGCACCGCGAGGCCCATGAGGGCCCGTCCAGCAACCCGGCCGGGAACACAGATCCGACGGAACCGCGGACGCCTTCCGCCTGACTTCCCTTCCCTCCCCCGGGTGATGCCGTCGATCGGCGTCACCCGGGGCGCCGCTACGATGCAGCTCCGATGAAGACCATCCTCGTCGTCGACGACGAACCGCGGATCGTCGACCTTGCCCGCGACTACCTGGAGCACGCGGGCTTCGCGGTGCTCACCGCGAGCGACGGCCCGTCTGCCCTCGCCAGTGCCAGGACGCGCCGTCCCGATCTCGTCGTCCTCGACCTCGGCCTGCCGGGACTCGACGGCCTCGACGTCACCCGCCAATTGCGGACGACCTCGGGGACCGCGCAGGTCCCGATCGTCATGCTCACCGCTCGCGACGACGAGCTCGACAAGCTCCTCGGCCTCGAGCTCGGGGCGGACGACTACCTCACGAAACCTTTCTCCCCGCGAGAGCTCGTGGCCCGGGTCCGCGCGGTCCTGCGCCGTGCCGATCGCCCGGTCGAGGCCGCGGACGTGGTCTCGGCCGGCGACGTGACCCTGGACGTTCCACGGATGCGGACCGAGGTGGCCGGACGGACCATCGACCTGACCCCGACCGAGTTCACGATCCTCGCCACGCTCGCCCGCCAGCCCGGGCGGATCTTCACCCGCTCGCAGCTGCTCGATGCGCTCCACGGCGTCGCCTTCGAGTCGTACGAACGGGCGATTGACTCGCACATCAAGAACCTGCGCCGCAAGCTCGAGCCCGAGGCGGGCCGGCCGCGCTACGTGCTGACCGTCTACGGCGTCGGGTACCGCTTCGCCGACGACCGCGGCGACGAGCCGTGACCCGTCCTGGCGACGATTGGCGCGGGCCGTGGACGGCAGAGCAGCGCCGGCGCTGGAGGCGCCGCCAGATGTGGGGTGGCCGAGGCCGCCGACGCCACCGCCCCGGGCCGTTCGCCCGCGGGTTCGGCTGTCTCGCCGGCCTCGTCTTCCTCGTCGTCGCCTCGTCGCTGATCCTGGGTGCGAGCTCGCTGCTGGGGCGCCTGGGCCCGATACCCGGGGTCATCGCGATCCTGGCCGTCGTAGCGGCGCTCGTCGGGATCGGTCGGCAGCTCCAGCGGGCCGGGGGCTCGCTCGACCGGATCGTGGCCGCAACCGAGCGGGTGCGGGACGGCGACTATAGTGTTCGCCTTGGCTGGACGCCGGCCGATTCCAACCTCCCGGCGGTTCGCGACCTCGCGAGCGGCTTCGACACGATGGTCGAGCGGCTCGAGCGAGACGAGGAGCGGCGCCAGGCCCTGCTCAACGACGTCAGCCACGAACTGCGCACGCCGCTGACCGTCATCACCGGCAGCCTCGAGGCGATGCTCGATGGCGTCCACCCCACGGACGCGGCCCACCTCGCCCCGATCCTCGAGGAGACGCGGGTGATGGCCCGGCTCATCGACGATCTGCGCACGCTGGCCCGGTCCGAGGCCGGGACGCTGGCCCTCCACGTCGAGCCGACCGATCTCGACGTGCTCGTCGGCGAGGTCGTGCGCTCCTTCGCGGGAGCCGGATCGGCGGCCGAGGTGACCGTGCGGGCCGACGTCCCGGGCGACCTCCCGATCGTCGAGGTCGATCCGCTCCGGATCCGCGAGGTCCTCTCGAATCTCGTGTCGAATGCCGTGCGCCACACCCCGGTCGGCGGCTCGGTCGTCATCTCGGCCATCGCCGAGCCGTCAGCCGGGGCGTCGTCACCCACGCGGCTGACCATCCGTGTCTCGGACACCGGTGCGGGCATCGACCCCGCTGTACTGCCCCACGTCTTCGACCGCTTCGTCAAGGGCGCCGACTCCGGCGGCTCGGGCCTGGGCCTCGCGATCGCGCGCTATCTCGTGGAGGCCCACGGTGGCACCCTCGGAGTCGAGGCCACGGGGACTGCCGGCACGACGTTCCGTGCCACCCTCCCAGCTACGGGCGCATGATCCGGACGTCGTCCACGGCCGCCTCGACGGTGCTCGCGGAACCCTTGTCGGCGGCGGCGAACACGATCCGGACGTCCTGACCGGCCCATGGGGTCAGCGGGACCGTGTACGACCGCCAGGTCGGCCCGACGTTCGTCGCGGCGCCAAGCAGCTCGCGGACGAGCGTCCGGGTCCCGTCGCTCGCCTCCATATACGCCCGGAAGTAGTCGGCCGACGACGAATTGGAGCTGTGCGCGAAGTAGTAATGGAACGTCAGGCTGCCGACCGTCGCCGGCAGCGTCACGAGCGGTGAGCGGATCGTCGTTTCGCCGGTATCGACGTCGTTCGCGTACACGGACACCCCGGCGAGGGCTCCGGTGACGAGCGCAGAGGATCCGGTCGGGGCGGTCCCCGCCTGGCGGATCGTCGGCTGCGGGTTGCCCCGCTGCCACAGCCCGGCGGTCGCAGTGTCAGAGCCGAGCGGGTCTCGCTGCCAGCCACGGCTGATCTCGAAGTCGTCGAACAGGGGCCCGCAGTTCTGCCGCGACTTGCCGATGAGCGAGTAGACGCAGCCGGCCCGATCGATCAGGTCGAGGATCGCGCGGCCGTTCCGGGCCGTCTCGCGAGCGATGACCTCGTCGGGCGGGTAGAACCGCGCGTTCGTGCTGACCTGGGCGTGGGACGGGTACATCTCGAACGTGTACATGAAGATCCGATGGCGCCCGTAGGCGTAGTCGATCTCATCGCCATCGGTGATGTAGAGGCCGCTCGACTGCATCGGCGTGTAGCCGTTCATCGCGGCCATCCGCCGGCCCATCGCCGCGAGGGCGGCGTGGTCGTCGGCCGTCATGTCGTACGGGACGCGGGTCCGGGTGTAGCCGTACGGCCACAGGACCTCGGCACCGGCCGAGTGGAACGTGATGGCCGTGCGGATCTGCTGACGGCCGTTGACCACACGGCTGTCCATGAAGGCGGCCATCGCCCGGCTCTCGGGCGCGGAGAGGGCGCGCGGCCCGCGGTAGGTCGACGAGGACTTCAGCGTCGACGACCCCGCGCAGCAGCCCCAGTGGTACGGGTAGTTGCGATTGGGATCGGTGCCGATCGCGGTCGTGCCGCTGTTGGGCTGGCGATTCTTGCGCCAGGCCCGGTAGGGCGACCCGGTCAGGTCGTACCGCCCGCCGTCGGGATTGACCATGAACACGATGAAGATCTCGCGGGTGTTCACGAGCCTCGTGATCGTGGCGTCGGTGCCGTACCCGTTGGTCAGCCAGCCGAGCACCGCGAGGGTCTGCTCGACCGACAGGTGCTCGCGGGCATGGTGGAGCGAATCGAGCAGGACCTCGGGCTCGTTCTCGTCGGTCGCGACGTTGTCCGAGATCTTGACCGCCCAGAGGTCGCGGCCCTGGTAGCTCTTGCCGATCGAGAACTTCCTGACGATGGCCGGATGGGCGGCGACGGCGGCATCGATGGCCGCGACCACCTCCGGGTAGTTGTGGTAGCGGCTGTCCCTGGCCGGGAAGTTCGGTTCGGCGGCACGGGCCGGGCTGGCCCAGGGGACGGCGCCCGCGAGCGCGAGGATTCCGGCGACGAGCACGAGGAGCGGCGTGCGTCGAGTCATGGCCCCAGTGTGCCGGACCGAGGCAATCCGCGGTAACCCGGTCGATGGGGCCACTCGGCACCGGGACCGCGGAACAACTTCTGGCTTCGGGGAGTCTGAGAACCTAACCGGACCGGTCCCACACAGAAGAAGCGACCGGCCGCCCACAGGAGGATCGACGATGACCCGTTCGATCACCCGAGTCGGAGCCGCCGCGGCGGCCTCACTCCTCCTGGTCGCGGTGATCGCGGCCCCCGCTCTAGCCTGCGGCGGGCTCATCGGGCCCAACGGTGCCGTCAACCTGCTCCGAACGACGACGTTCGCGGGCTACCACGCCGGCAACGAGCACTACATCACGGCGTTCCAGTTCGCCGGCGGCGGAGGGGCATTCGGCAGCCTGACGCCCCTCCCCGGGATCCCGTCGAGCGTCGAGAAGGGCGGCGACTGGACCCTCCAGCGACTCATCCGCGAGACCGATCCGGTCACGGAGCGCGACGCGTTCCTCAGCGCCGCCTCGCCGGCGGCCTCGGGCTCGGCCGAGGAACTGATGAAGGTCAAGATCGACGCCCTCGACATCACCGTCCTGCGCGGCGGCGCCGCGCAGGTCGGCCAATGGGCCACCGACCATGGGTTCCGCCTTCCGCCCGACGGGCCGGAGGTCCTCGACTTCTACGCGAACCGCAGCCCGATCTTCCTTGCCGCGGCGTTCGACGCCAATGCGGCGGCCAAGCGGGGCCAGGCGGTCGGTGACGGCACGCCGGTCCACATCACGATCCCGACCTCCAAGCCGTGGGTTCCGCTCCGGATCCTCGCCCTCGGCAAGACCGGCAACGAACGGGTCGAGGCCGATGTCTACCTGATGACCGACCACGCCCCGGCCCTGCTGCCGGCACCCGACACCCGGAACGGGCTCACCCTCAGCCACAGCTCCGAGGCGTCGACGTCGCTGCTCGACGACCTGCGCTCGGACCGCGGCATGGAATGGGTCCCGACCTCGGCCTGGCTGAGCAAGATCGCGATCGACGCGAGTGCACCCCGGCTGTCGTTCGACCTCGCCGTGGACACGAGCCGTGCCGGCAACCCGTCGCGGGTGGCCGCCGGACTCGAGCTGCCGGGCACGCCGGGCTCGAACGACCTGGCCCGCTGGCTCGCCGGACTCACCTTCACGATCGGCGGGATCGGTGGGATCCTCCTGCTCGTCCGTCGCCGCCCGGCCGGGAGCGGCGGGATGACCCCGGCGTGATCACGGCCCGCCGCCGGCCAGGACGCCTCGTCCTGGCCGGCGGCATCGCCTTGTCCCTCGGTCTGATGGGGATCGCCGCGGCCTGGGCCCATGCGCCGGGTCTCGTCGAGAACCGCGCCGAGATCACGATCCACTACTCGCATTACTCGCCCGACGCGATCTCGGTTCGGGCCGGCGTGCCGATCACGATCGTGCTCCACAACACCGACCCGATCGATCACGAGTGGATCGTGGGCGACGCGGCGACGCACGAACGCCATCGGACCGGGACCGAACCCGTCCACGCCTCGCGCCCGACTGAGGTCTCGATCCCGGCCGGAGCCACTGTCGTCACGACCGTCACGTTCCAGCAACCCGGGGAGCAGCTCTACATCTGTCACCTGCCCGGCCATGAGGCCTACGGGATGGTCGGCGTCGTGAAGATCGTCGGCGGCGGCTGACCAAACGCGGGTATCCTCGCCGGGCATGCGCCCGCTGCCCGCCCCGTTCGACGACATCGCGGCCGGTCGCCCGGCCAGCATCGGAATCTCGGGCTCGGCGCTGCTCGGGGCACGCCGCCTGACCAAGGACCTCGGGTTTCCGACCGACGAGCGCGAGGCGTTCCGGCTGCGCGGCCTCCTCCCCGACCGCGTCCTGACGATCGAGGAGCAGGTCGAGCTCGAGCTCGAGCACCTGCGGGTCAAGGTCGATCCCCTCGAGCAGTACATCGGGCTCGCCGCGCTCCAGGACCGCAACGCGACGCTGTTCTATCGACTGCTCGCCGAGCACCTCGAGGAGTTCCTGCCGATCGTCTACACCCCGACCGTGGGCCGAGCGTGCCAGGAGTTCAGCCACATCATCCGGCGGACCCGCGGCACCTGGATCACGCCGGCGGACGTGGACCGCATCCCCGAGATCCTGCGGCAGGGCCCGTTCCAGGACGTGCGGCTCGTGGTCGTGACCGACAACGAGCGGATCCTCGGCCTCGGCGACCAGGGTGCCGGCGGCATGGAGATCCCGATCGGCAAGCTCGCGCTCTACACCGCGGCCTGCGGCATCTACCCGTCGCTCACGCTCCCGGTGTCGCTCGACGTCGGCACCGACAACCCGGCATTGCTCGCGGACCCGTTGTATTTGGGCTATCGCGCGCCGCGGCTGCGGGGCGCGATCTATGACCAACTCGTCGAGGCGTTCGTAACCGGGGTTGAGGCGGTCTGGCCCGGCTGCCTCATCCAGTTCGAGGACTTCAAGCAGGCCAACGCGCTGCAGATCCTCGACCGCTACCAGGGCCGCGTGCCGTCGTTCAACGACGATATCCAGGGCACGGCGGCCGTCGTGCTCGCGGGGGTCCTCGCCGGGCTGCGCGCCACGGGGCGGACCCTCGCGGACGCGCGGATCGTGCTCGTCGGCGCCGGTGCGGCCGGGATCGGGATCGCGCGGCTCCTCGGGCTCGCAATGCGCACGGAGGGCCTGTCCGAGGCGCACGTGGCCGGGGCGATCGCCCTGGTCGACACGAAGGGGCTCGTCCATGCGGGTCGGGCCGACCTCGACGGGTCGAAGGCGGCGCTGGCGGTGCCGGCCGAGGTCGATGCGGAGGGCGGGACCCCGAGCCTCATCGAAACGGTCCGGCGGCGACGGCCGACGATCCTCGTGGGAACGACCGGGATGGCCGGCACGTTCAGCGAGGCCGTGGTGGGCGCGATGGCCGCGGCGCTGGAACCGGCCGAGCGACCGATCGTGCTGCCGCTGAGCAATCCAACCTCGGCCGTCGAGGCCACCCCGGCCGACGTCCTCGCCTGGACCGAGGGCCGAGCCCTCGTCGCCACCGGCTCCCCGTTCGAACCGGTCACGCTCGACGAGCGGCGGCACGAGATCGGCCAGGCCAACAACGTGTTCATCTTCCCGAGTGTCGGGCTCGGGGCGATCGTCGCGGAGTCCTCGGTCGTCACCGATGGGATGTTCCTCCGGGCGGCGACCGAGCTGGCCGCCTCGGTCAGCGATGAGCGGCTCGCCACGGGCGCGCTCTTCCCGCCGATCGCCACGCTCCGGGCGGTCTCGCGCCGGATCGCGGTCGCCGTGGCCCGCGAGGCCGGCTGCGACGAGCCCGAGGCCGAGGTGGAGGCCGCGATGTGGTGGCCGGCCTACGTTCCATACCGCCCACTCCGGTCGGTGGAACGGCGCCACGCCCACGAAGCATGACGACCCAGGTTCGGGCCGCACTGCTTGAGGCGGCCGGCAAACGGACGGTCATCGCCAAGCTCGACCTCAACGAGCCGCGGGCTGGCGAGGTCCGGGTCCGGATGCTGGCATCGGGGGTGTGCCATTCCGACCTCCACGTCCGTGACGGGGACTGGGAGCGACCCACCCCGATCGTCATGGGCCACGAGGGCGCGGGGGTCGTCGAAGCCGTCGGTCCCGGCGTGAACAAGCCCCGCGTCGGCCAGACCGTCGCGTTGTCGTGGCTCATCTCGTGCGGTGTCTGCCGGGCCTGCATCCTGGGGCGTGTCTGGGCCTGTTCCGACTCTCCGTCGTTCCGGCACCGCCTGCTCGACGGCGAGTCCGCGTTCCGTGGCGCGCTCTCGTATTGCGCGATCGGGACGATGGCCGAGGCCGCCGTCGTGCCGGCCGCGGCCGCGATCCCGATCCCCGACGGCCTCGACCCGGCGGCGGCCGCGCTCATCGGCTGCTGCGTGGCGACCGGCGTCGGGGCCGTGACGAAGACGGCCCGTATCCCGCCGGGCTCCTCGGTCGCGGTGATCGGCCTCGGCGGGGTTGGCCTCTCGTGCGTGATGGGTGCGGCGCTCGCGGGCGCCTCGCCGATCGTGGCGATCGACCGGGTCGAGGCCAAGGTCGAGCTGGCACGCTCGCTCGGCGCCACGCATGGCCTCGTGGCCGGCGACGATGCCGGTGCGACGATCGGGGCCCTGCGAGATCTGACCGACGGCGGGCCCGACTACGTGTTCGAGGCCATCGGTCGGACCTCGACGATCGAGCTCGCGATCGCGGCGCTGCCACTGGGCGGCACGGCCGTGCTCGTCGGCCTGACGGCGCTCGGCGAACGGGCCGCGTTCGACGTCTACCCGTTGGTCGATGGGTCGCGCCGGATCCTCGGCTCGAACTACGGGTTCGCCGACCCGCCGATCGACTTCCCTCGCTATGCGAAGCTCGCGCTCGAGGGCCGTCTCCCGATCGAGCGCCTGGTCGATCGCCGGCTCCGCCTCGACGAGGTCGAGGACGCCTTCGCCGCGATGCGCCGCGGCGAGTACACCCGCCAGGTGATCGTCTTGGACTGATCCGGAGGACGCGCGGGCCGCTGGCCAGGCGACTAGCGGGCGGACATCTCTTCCCGGTCGGCCGAGGAGCTCTCGGGCCCCGGCTCGGGCTCGGACTCGGCGATCACCGGCGGCTTCGGTTCCTCGATCGGTGGCAGGAGTGGGGTCCCCGTGATCAGCCGGATCCGGCGGCCGTGGCTGAAGAAGCTGCCGGCCCAGCGGATGAGCACGACGAGCCGGTTCGAGAACCCGATCAGGTAGGTGATGTGGATCCCGAGCCAGAGGAGCCAGGCCGTGAAGCCGCCCTGCTGGCCGAACGGGCCCATCCACGGGATGTCCGTCACTGCCGACGACCGGCCGATCACCGCGACGTCGCCGTGGTTGCTGTACCGCCACGGGTCGTACGGCCGGCCCAGCACCCGCCGACGGATGACCTTGGCCGCGTACAAGCCGCCCTGGATGCCGCCCTGGGCCACGCCGGGCGTGGGCCGGCCCTTCTTCCACGGCTGGACCGCGGCATCGCCGACGACGAAGATCTCGGAGTGACCGGGGATCGTCAGGTCCGGGCCGACGATGACCCGTCCGTTGCGGTCGGTCTCGGCGCCCGTCGCGGTCGCGACCTTGCGAGCGAACGAGGACGCCGTGACTCCTGCGGCCCACACGACCGTGCGGGTCGGGATGACCTCTCCGGGCGCGTTCCGGTCCGCGGTCGGGACGACGTGGACGGAGTGATCGTCGATCGCGGTGACCGTGGTCCCGGTCCGCACCTCCACGCCGAGCCGTTCCAGCTGGCGCTTGGCCGAGGCGGAGCGGCCCGGTGGGTACGGGGGCAGGACCCGATCCATCGCCTCGACGACGACGATCCGGGCATCGGCCGGGTTGATCGCCCGAAAATCGCGCCGCAGCGTGTCGCGGGCGATCTCGCCGAGCGAGCCGGCGAGCTCGACGCCGGTCGGGCCGCCGCCCACGAGCACGAACGTCATCCACTCGCGGCGGCGGTCCGGATCGGCTTCCCGTTCCGCGGCCTCGAACGCGATGAGGACCCGCCGTCGGATCTCCTGGGCGTCCTCGAGGGTCTTGAGGCCGGGCGCGAACTGCGCCCAGTCATCGTGGCCGAAGTAGCTGAAATGGGCCCCCGTCGCGACGATCAGCGAGTCGTAGGCGATCGGCCCCCCATCGGAGAGGACGATCTCGTGGCGATCCACATCGATCCCCACGGCCTCGCCGAGGATCACGGTCGTGTTGCGGTGTCGGCGCAGGATCGAGCGCAGCGGCTGGGCGATCTCGCCCGGTGAGAGCGCCCCGGTCGCGACCTGGTACAGCATCGGCTGGAACAGGTGGAAGTTGCGTCGATCGACGAGCGTGACGCCGATCTCGGGGTCGATCCCGAGGCTGCGCGCGGCATAGAGGCCGCCGAACCCGCCCCCGACGACGACCACCCGGTGCCGTTGTCGCTCACCCTCCGGGGGCGCCTCCGGCTGGGCCGCCTCCTCGGTCACTCAGCGGGCGGAGCCGATCGTGGACCGGCAACCACGGATCGACGCGGGGCCGTGGCGGTCGGCGGACCAGGCCCAACCGGGATGCCCCTCGACGGGGCGTGCCGTGCCGGGGCCGGCCTCTCATCCTCGAAGCCCGGCTCGTCCTCGAATCGCTCGTCGTCCTCGTAATGCCCGTACTCGTGCGCCTGCGCGAACACCGGGCGGCGCCCGGGCCCGACCGATATCCCGGGGCTGACCCGCACATCGGGATCCGCGGGGTTGCCCACGACGACCTCGATGTCGTGGGCCGCGTCCGGCTCGAACCCGCAGCGATAGCACTGGCTGCGCTGGACCGCGTTCGCCGACCGGCAGTTCTCGCAGACCCAGAACGGGTCGCGTCCGCCCTCCACGTACCGACTGGTGTGCGGCTGCACCAGAAAACGGTAGAAGAGCCACAGAACGGTCGGGCCGGCGAGCAACACGATCGCCACGAGAGCGGGCGAGATGCCGTGCAGCGTTGACTGCATCGTGCGGATGAAGTCGATCAGCTCGGTTGGCATGCGTGATGACCCTGTCTCAGCGAAGCGCCGGGGGTCACAGCACCCCCGTGCCAGTGTACGGCCCGGACGCTAAATACTGAATATCTCTACTTGTCCCGTTCCGTCGCCGAAACGAGCGCGGCCTGGGCCGCGGCGAGCCTGGCGACCGGGACCCGGAACGGCGAGCACGAGACGTAATCCAGGCCGATCGCCTCGCACTTCATGATCGAAGCCGGGTCGCCGCCGTGCTCCCCGCAGATCCCGAGCTCGAGCTTGGGCTTCGTCGATCGGCCCTTCTCGACGGCCACCTTCATCAGCCCCGCGACCGCGTCATCGAGGGTCTGGAACGGGTTGACCGGCAGGATCCCCTCCTCGACGTACTTGAGCAGGAACCCGCCCTCAGCGTCGTCGCGGCTGTAGCCGAACGTCAACTGGGTGAGGTCGTTCGTGCCGAAGCTGAAGAAGTCTGCCTCGCGCGCGATCTCGTCGGCGGTCAGGGCACCGCGCGGGACCTCGATCATCGTGCCGAACTTGTAATCGACGTCGACGCCGGCCTTGGCTTCCACGGCCGTGGCCTCGGCTTCGAGGATCTGGCGCGTCCGGGCGAGCTCGTTCACGTGGCCGACGAGCGGGATCATGATCTTCGCGATCGGGTTTCCGCCGGCCTTCTTGACCGCGATCTGGGCGTTGAGGATGGCCCGCGTCTGGGTCTTCACGAAGTCCGGGATCATCAGCCCGAGCCGGCAGCCGCGCAGGCCGAGCATCGGGTTCTGCTCGTGCAGGCTCTTGATCGTGGCGAGGAGCTCCTTGTCCTCGGCTGTCGCCGCGTCGCCGGCCTTGGTCACCTTGACGAGCTGCTCCTCGAGGTTGGGCAGGAACTCGTGGAGCGGCGGGTCGATGAGCCGGATGACGACGGGCAGTCCGTCCATCGCGCGGAAGATGCCCTCGAAGTCGCCCTGCTGGAGGACCTCGAGCTTGGCCATCGCGGCATCGAACCGCTCGATGTCGGCGCGCTCGTCCTCGCTGAGGGTGGCACTGGCGTCACGCCGTGCCTTCGCCCGGGTGGCGGTGTTCGCGACGAGGATCGCGTCGCGGACGATGTCGAGCCGCTCGCCCTCGCGGAACATGTGCTCGGTCCGACACAGGCCGATGCCCTCGGCGCCGTAGCTGCGGGCCTGGGCCGCCTCTTCCGGCTTGTCAGCGTTCGTCCAGACGCCCATCCGGCGGATCTCGTCCGCCCAGCCGAGGACCTTCTGGAGCTCCGGCTGGTCCTCGAACCGGGCGCTCACCGTCGCGATCGCGCCGAGGAAGACCTGGCCGGTCGCGCCCTCGAGGCTGATCTCGTCGCCTTCCTTGAACGTGACGCCGCTGTCGGTGCTGCGGGCGGTCTTCGTCGCGTAATCGATGACGAGCTCGGCGCAACCGGCGACGCACGGCTTGCCGATCTGGCGGGCGACGACGGCGGCGTGGCTCGTGGCGCCGCCACGGGCCGTGAGGATGCCCTGGGCGACGGCCATGCCATGGAAGTCGTCGGGGCTCGTCTCGATCCGCACGAGGATGACTCGCTCGCCGCGGGCGACCCATTCGACAGCCGTGTCGGCGCTGAAGACGGCGCGCCCGACAGCCGCGCCCGGCGATGCGTTGAGACCATGGGCGATGCGCTTGGCCACGCGCCGGGCA
>JBBQRZ010000033.1:0-36937 GCA_038214255.1 Candidatus Limnocylindrales bacterium | reverse complement strand
ACCCTCGCCCGCATGGGCATCAGCGCGGTCGCGAGCTACATCGGCGGCGCGCTCATCGACACCGTGGACCTCGGCCCGGACGTCATCGCCCGATGCTTCCCGATGGCGGCTGCCTGGCCCGGCCGGACGACGCTGGCCGATCTCGCCGAGCGCGGCCTGCGGCGGCGGGCCGCCGCCGTGGCTCTCCCGCCGACCCCGCCCGGTCGCGAGCCGCGCCTGCCCGATCCCGGCTGGGCGCGCTTCCGGGCGGACGGGGAGGCCCACCTGTTCGCCCCGAGGATCGCAGCCGAGATCCAGGTGCTGTCCGGCGCCACCGCCCACGAGAAGGGCGTCGGGACAGACGGCACGAGGACGGACGGCGCCACGACGAACGGCGCCGCGGTCGCGCCCGCCATCGGGCTCGACGCGGCCCTCCTCCGTTACCGCGGCGCGATGACCCGACCGGCAGACGCGCCCGCCGTCCCGCGCGACGAGCTGCGGGTCCGGCGCGCCTCGACACCGCTCGCCATCTCGGCCGTGGAGGACGTCCGATCGATCGCCCGGCGGTTCGTCGTGTCGGCGATGAGCGTCGGTGCGCTGTCTCCCGAGGCGCACCAGACGCTGACGGTCGGGATCCAGCGCGCCGGCGGCGCCGCCAATACCGGCGAGGGCGGCGAGGACCCGGCGTGGTACCGGCCCGGGCCGAACGGCGAGCGCCACGACGCCAGGATCAAGCAGGTCGCGTCGGCCCGGTTCGGGGTCACGGCCACCTACCTCGCCCGCGCCGACCAGCTCGAGATCAAGATCGCCCAGGGATCGAAGCCCGGCGAGGGCGGCCAGCTCCCCGGCCGCAAGGCGACCGCCTACATCGCCGCACTGCGTCGCGGCCAGGCCGGCCAGAGCTACATCAGCCCGCCGCCGCACCATGACATCTACTCGATCGAGGACCTGGCCCAGCTCATCGCCGACCTGCGCGCGATCAACCCGACGGCCCGGATCGGCGTCAAGCTCGTCGCGAGCCGAGGTGTCGGCACGATCGCCGCCGGGGTCGCCAAGGCCGGGGCCGCCTACATCCACCTCTCCGGACACGCCGGGGGGACCGGAGCCTCGCCGCTCTCGTCGATCAAGCACGTCGGCGCGCCCTGGGAGCTCGGCCTCGCCGAAGTCCACCAGGTCCTGCTCCGCAACGAGCTGCGCGACCGGGTCGCGCTGCGCACGGATGGCGGGCTCCAGACCGGGCGCGACCTGCTCGTCGCCACCCTGCTCGGCGCCGAGGAATTCGCGTTCGGGACGTCGGCGCTCGTCGCGGTCGGCTGCGACATGGCGCGCCAATGCCACCTCGACACCTGCCCGACCGGGATCGCCACCCAGCGCGAGGAGCTGCGCGCCAAGTTCATCGGCACCCCCGAGATGGTCGAGCGCTACTTCCTCGCGCTCGCCCAGGACTTCCGGCACGAGCTCGCCGGGGTCGGGGCGCGCTCGGTCGGCGAGCTCATCGGCGAGAGCCGGCGCGTGCTCCGGCCGTCGCCGGCCGCCCGGGCCGAGCTCGCGCCGATCGTCGGCGCCGACTCCTGGGCCGCCGATGCAACCCGGCGTGCCGACCCGGCCCGGCCCGCGCGGACCGCCCGCCACCAGCCGGCCTCGCCGCTCGAGGCCCGGATCGCGGCGGCCTTCCGGGACCAGGGGCCGGTCACCGCGAGCGGCCTGCGCCTCTCGACGGCGGATCGTTCGTTCGGAGCCGGCCTGACCGGCGCGCTCGAGCGCGGCGAGCTCCGCGGCCCGGTCCGGCTCGAGCTGCGGGGGGCCGCGGGCCAGTCGTTCGGGGCCTTTGCCGGTCCAGGGGTGGAGCTTCGCCTTCGAGGCCAGGCGAACGATTACGTCGGGAAGGGGCTCTCGGGCGGTCGCGTCGTGGTCGCTCCCGAGCCGGATCTCGCGACATCGGCGGCGAGCGAGGCGATCGCCGGCAATGCCGTGCTCTACGGGGCGACCGCCGGCCGGCTCCATCTGGTCGGGCGGGCCGGGATGCGCTTCGCGGTCCGCAACAGCGGTGCCGAGGCGGTCGTCGAGGGCATCGGTGCCCACGGCTGCGAATACATGACCGGGGGCACGGTCGTCGTGCTCGGTCCGGTGGGCGCCAACTTCGGGGCCGGGATGACCGGCGGCCGTGCCTACCTGTATGACAGGAGCGGCCGATACGTGGCCGCGCTCCACGTCGACAGCGTGGCGGCTGTCCGCCTCTCGGCGGTCCTCCTTGGCCGGCCCGACGGCGTCGATCGCCTCGTCGAGCTCCGCGAGCTGCTCAAGGACCATCGCGAGGCCGGGTCGGCCCTCGCCGCGCGGCTGCTCCTCGGCGACGACCTGCCGGGCAGCGTGTGGGTCGTCGAGCCGATCGTCGCAGCAACGGCATCCGAGCCGGCACTAGCCGCGACCGTCAGCGTGCCCGGGCCCGCTGGGGCGGCGGTCGGCGCGCCGCTCGTGTCCATCGCGACGGCCGCGTCGCCGATCGACCGGAGCCAGCCGCCTCCGCCTGCCTGAATCGACCTAGCGGACGACCGCCTCGAGCGCGCGCTGGGCCTGAGCAAGGTGGAAGCGGTCGTGCCTGGCCATCATCCGGAAGACGAGCTCGTAACTCTCCGGCCCGCGCTCGCGATGGAGTCCGATGCGCTCCCGGCCAGGGGCCGGCGTGGCCGTCCAGAGTTGGAGGTTCGCTCGCCGCAAGGCGTCGAACACGGCGAGCAACTCGTCCGGGCTGGCCTCGCGATAGCGTAATCCGTCCACCCAGCGGTCCTGGTCGAAGCCGACGAGGTCCGGCTCGTCCTCGGCGAGGATCCAGCGAACTCGTGCACTCGCCACGATCTCCGCATCGACCAGGTGGCCGGCGCATTCGATGACCGACCACTCGGTCGGCTTGGGCCGCTCGCGCAATCGCCGGCCGGCGGCCTCCACGACCTGACGCATCCGATCGGTCGTGGCGGCCTGCACGGTCGCCGGATCGTCGTCGCCGAGCCAGCCGAGGACCTCGGCACGGTATGTATCTGGTTCGGCGACGGGGTCGGTCGGTGGGGTCATGGCGTCATCATCCCACGGGCCTCCACTCCGCCGGTGGGACCGGTTGGGGCGACCGCGGCGCGGGGTGCTCCGGGGCCGCAACCGACCCGCAACCCGGTCGTTCCCGTTGCGGTACCGACAGCCGGCAGGGCCCGACCTACGCTCGTCGTCCCATGACTGCACCCAGCGCCACGACGAGGGCTTCCATGCTGCACCCTACCGACGCCGAGCTCAGCCGCCCGCTCGCCGTTCGCGGCGGTCAGGGGGCCCCGGTCACCTGTGTCCAGTGCGGCTGTCGCCTCACCCCGGTGAGCGACGACGCCTGGTACCATTTCAATCCGCTCGGCGGGCGCGACGCCCGTGGCTGCCGGATCGCCTGCGCGGATGCCGCGCACGACGCGGCCGGCCGGCCCATCTCGATCGCGATCTAGTACCGCGCGGTCGCCCCGACCCCCGCGATCCTGCGACCGCGCCGGCCCAGGCAGCCGGTTGCCCGGATCAGGCCGGGTTCGCGTCGTCGACGACGATCCGGTAGCCGACGCCCCGCACGGCCACGACCTGCGGCCCGCCGGCCGCCTCGACCTTGGCCCGAAGACGAGCCAGGTGCGGCTTGAGCCACAGCAGATCGGGGTCACTCTCGGCCGGCCAGCCCGCGCGAGCCAGCTGGAGGTGCGGGACGATGTCCCCGGCGGCGCGCACGAGGGCCTCGAGGAGCCGAAACTCGGTGGGCGTGAGCGCCAGCGGCAGGTCGCCGACGCGCGCCTCGTGGCGACCAGGTTCGAGCGTGAGCGCACCGGCCTGGAGCGGCCCGGCCGCCGTCCCGGGGCCGCTGCCAGGACGATCCACCCGGCGCATGATCGCCCCGATCCGGGCCAGCAACTCGGCCTTGCCGAACGGCTTCGTCAGGTAATCGTCGGCGCCGATGCTCAAGGCGCGGACCTTGGCCGCCTCGCCGCTCTCCCCCGAAACGACGAGGATCGGGGCCTGGCCGACGGCCCGCATCTGGCCCGCGACGCTGAAGCCGTCCGGACCCGGCATCGCGAGGTCGAGCAGCACCAGGTCCGGGTGCTCCTCGCGGAAGCGCTTGACGGCGGTCAGCCCGTCGTAGGCGGTGATCACCTGGTGGCCCTCGGTGCCGACGAGTGCCGTGATCGCCCCGACCATGGCCGGGTCGTCGTCGACGACGAGGATCCGAAGGGAACGCGTGGTCATCGTGATCATGGTCCTCTCTCGCAGTTCATCCGTCGATATCGTCTAGATGGAAACGACGGCGGGCAGCGCGACGACAAACCGGGCGCCGTGCGGCCGGGCGGGCTCGCACCAGAGACGCGCTCCCATCGATTCGCCGAGTCGCTTGGCCGCATAGAGGCCGATGCCCGAACCGCGCGCCGTATGGGTGTCCCGCCGCGCGTACGGCTCGAAGATCCGCTCGCGCCATTCGTCGGGGATGCCGGGGCCTTCGTCGCTCACGCCGAGCCGGACGAATCCCTCGACGAGCGCCCAGTCGATCGAGATGGCGGACTCGGGCGGAGCGTACTTCACGGCGTTCTCGACGAGGTGTTCGACGATCTGGTGCAACCGCGGCGGGTCCGCCAGCGCATGGAGGCGGGCGACGCCATGGACGTCGAGTCGGTGGCGGCCGAGGAGGGGACGCAGGCCGGCGAGGACCTCGCCGACGAGTGCCTCGACGTCGACCGGGGCGACCGACGCCGGTGCCTCGGGCACGACGCGGACGGAGGCGAGGATCGAATCGACGAGGCGATCGAGCCGCTCGATTTGCTCGAGCGTCGCGCCGTGCCACGCGGCGCGGGTGGTGCGCCGCTCGACGTCGCGCGACTCGCGGCCGCGCAACGGCGGCTCCTCGGCGAGGAGGTCGGCGTAGGCGCGCACGACGGCGAGCGGCGTCCGCAGTTCGTGGGTCACAAGCGCGATGAGCTCGCTGCGCGCCTCATCGATCCGCTTGAGCGACTCGACCCGGGCCTCGGCCTCGCTCTGCTGCCGGCCCTTCTCGACGATCCCGGCGAGCAGGTCCGCGACCGCCCCGAGCTGGGCGACGTCGGCGTCACTGAAGTCGCGCGCCTGTTCGGTCTGGACGTTGAGGACCCCGACGATCTGGTCGTGCCAGGTCAGGGGCACGCTCAGCATCGAGGCGATGAACCGGCGCTGGTCGAGCCCGCGCACCCACAGGAAGCGCGGGTCGGCCTTGACGTCGGCGATGACCTCCGGCCGGCGGTGTGCGGCGACGAAGCCGGTGACGCCCTCGCCGTAGGGCACCCGCGCCCGGCCGATCTGGAACCGATCCAGGCCGTTGGTCGCCGCGAGCGTCAGGTACGCTCCATCGCGGTCGAGCAGGTACAGGGAGGAGACATCGGCATGGAGCGCGTCCCGCGTGCCGTCGACGACCGTCTCCAGCAGTTCGTCCCAGGTCCGCGCGGTCGTCGCCAGGCGGGCGACGTCGTGGAGGAACCGCAGTTGCGCAAGCTGGTCCGACGCGGTCACCGGCGCCGGGTCCGGCCCGACCGGCGTCGCGCGAGTCCGCCTCGCGGGTGCGCCCGCCGTGGAGGACGCCTGCCGGGGGGTGGCCATGTTCATCACCTTACAAGGGTAGGAAAGGTTGCGGCCGAGAAAGGTTGCGGTGCCGTCCTGCCTCGGTTGCGGAAGTGGTCGCGCGAGGGGCCGCCGTGAGCGGGAGACGGGACGCTCCGCGGCGATACGCAGCCGGCCCGCGGCCGCACGCGGCCGCCCTTGCCGAGCCGACCGGCATCGGGACAGCGGGCGCACGGGATCCGCTCGCGATGGAGGTGCGCCTCCTCGGTGCGCTCCTGGGCCAGGTCATCGCCGAGCAGGCCGGCGACGCGACGCTCGAGCTCGTCGAGCGCATCCGCCGGAGCGCGATCGCACTGCGACGCGGCGACGATCCCGCGATCCGCGAACGCCTGGAAGCCGAGCTGGACGCACTGGATCTCGGGGCGACGGAGTCGGTCGTCACGGCCTTCTCGCTGTACTTCCAGCTCGTCAACCTCGCCGAGGCGCGCGGGCGGGTGCGGGCGCTACGGCGGCGCGAACGGGCAGCTCGCGATGGACTGCTCGACGACTCGGTCGGCGAGGCCATCGCGGCGCTCCGCCGCGCCGGCCGATCCGACGCCGACCTGGACGCGCTTCTCGGACGCGTGCGCATCACGCTCGTGCTGACGGCTCATCCGACCGAGGCCCGCCGGCGCACGGCGCTCATCGCGCTGCGGCGATGCGCCGTGCTCCTCGAACGGCTCGACGATCCGCGCCTCACGCCCTCGGAGGATCGCGAGATCCGGCGTCGCCTGCGCGAGGAGATCACGTTGCTGTGGCGGACGTCCGATCTGCGCGCGGTCGCGCCCGAGCCGCTGGACGAGGTCCGGACAGCGATGGCCGTATTCGACGCGACGCTATTCACCGTCGTCCCCCGGCTCTACCGCGCGACGGACGCGGCGCTTGACGGGGTGGGCGCCACGACCGCAGTCCGCGGCCTGCGGACGGGGGCCCGACCGCCGCGCGTGGCGCCGTTCGTCCGCTATGGCAGCTGGATCGGCGGCGATCGCGACGGCAACCCGTCGGTGACATCGGAGACCACCGAGAAGACGCTCCGGATCCAGGTCGATCACGTCCTCCGTGGGTACGAGGCCGTGGCGATGCGGCTCATGCAGACGGTCTCGGCGGCCGCCGGGCACGAGCGGTTGCCGCGCGCGGTCTCGACCCGCCTCGCGCGCGATGCCGAGATGCTGCCCGAGACCGACCGCCAGCTCCGCCGGCGCTTCCCCGACGAGCCGTACCGCCAACGCTTCGGGTTCATCGCCGAGCGATTGCGCCGCACGCGAGCCGCGCTGACCGACGACGCCGGACCGCGCACGGGCCAGTACGAGGATGCCGCCGAGCTCGACCGTGAGCTCGAGGACCTCCAGGCCGCCCTCGTTGCGGACGGCCTCGAGCGCGTCGCCTGGGGCGAGCTCGCCGAGTTGCGCTGGCAGGTCGCGACGTTCGGATTCCATCTGGCATCCGTCGAGATCCGCCAGCACAGCGCGATCCACCGGGCCGCCCGGGCAATGATCGCGGCCGGAGCCGACTCCGCGGTCGAAGTCGGCCCGGGCGTGACCCTCGGCGAGACGCTGGCCACGTTCCGGTCCCTGGCCGCGATCCAGGCGCGCTTCGGCCCGGAGGCGGCCCATCAGTACGTCGTCTCGTTCACGGCGTCGCCAGAGGACATCACCGACGTCCTCCAGCTTGCCCGCGTCGCTGCTGGCGAGGACCCGCCACCCGTGCTCGACGTCGTGCCGCTGTTCGAAACGTCCGACGCCCTCGGCGCCGCCGGCCCGATCCTCGACGCCCTGCTGGCCGACCCGGGGTATCTAGCCCACCTCGCGACCCGTGGTGACCGGCAGGAGGTCATGCTCGGGTACTCCGACTCGGGCAAGGAATCGGGCTTCCTCGCCGCGGCCTGGATGCTCCACCAGGCCCAGGAGGCGATCGTCGGGGCGGCCCGCGCCCGCGGGATCGAGCTGACCCTGTTCCACGGCCGAGGCGGGGCGATCGGTCGGGGCGGCGGCCCGGCCAACCGCGCGATCCTCGGTGGCGCGCCGGGCGCGATGGATGGGCGGCTGAAGCTGACCGAGCAGGGCGAGGTCATCGCCGCGAACTACGCCGACCCCGCGATCGCGCGCCGTCATCTCGAGCAGCTCACCGGCGCCGTCCTCATCGCGTCCACGCCCGAGCACGACGCGGCGGCGGCCGACGCTCTGCGCGAGGGCGGCGCGCTGATGGCCGAACTCGCCTCGACCGCCCGCCAGGCCTACCGCGCGCTCGTTCACGACGACCCGGGGTTCGCGGCCTTCTTCCGCGACATCACGCCGATCGCGGAGCTCGCGGACCTGCGGCTGGGGTCGCGACCGGCGGCCCGCGGCCGGCACCACGCTGGCGAGGCTCCGCCGATCGATGCCCTGCGGGCGATCCCGTGGACCTTCGCCTGGTCGCAGGCCCGGATCAACCTGCCCGGCTGGTTCGGGTTGGGCGCGGCGCTCGAGGCCTATCGAGCCGCCCACGGCGAGGCCGGGCTGGCCGAGATCGCCCGGCTGTATCGGTCGTGGCCGTTCCTCGCGTCGGTGCTCGACAACGCGGAGATGATCCTGGCCAAGGCGGACATGGGCGTCGCGCGCCGGTACGCGAGCCTCGCCCGGGGCGACGAGGGCGCGCGGCGCTGGACCGCGATCGAGGCCGAGTACCACCGGACGGTGGCCCACCTCCTGCGCGTGACCGGCCGGGAGCGCCTGCTCGATGGAGCGCCCGTCCTCCAGCGCTCGATCGGCCTGCGCAACCCGTATGTCGACTCGCTCTCGGAGCTCCAGGTCCGGTTGCTGCGCCGGCTGCGCTCGATGGCCCCGAACGACCCGGACCGCGGCCGGGTCCTGCGCCTCGTCCAGCTGACCGTCAACGGCGTCGCCGCCGGCCTGCAGAACACGGGCTAGCGCCCGGATGGACCATCACGACCACGTCGGGTTGCTCCGCGCCGGCGTAGTCGACCGCGGCGGAACGTGGGCCGACATCGGCGCCGGCGACGGGGCGTTCACGCTGGCGCTCGCCGACCTCGTCGGCCCCGACGGGTCGATCATCGCGGTGGATCGCGAAGCGGGCGCGCTTCAACGCAACGCCGGCGCGGTCGCTGCGCGATTCCCCGACGTGCTGCTGACGACGCTCGTCACCGACTTCACCGGCCCGCTCAATCTGCCGGTGCTGGATGGCCTGGTGGCGGCGAACAGCCTGCACTTCGTGCCCCGGTCTCGGCAGGTCGACGTCGTCCTTCGACTGGCCGAGCACCTGGCACCTGGCGGCCGGTTCATCGTCGTGGAGTACGACGTCGATCGCGGAACGCAGTGGGTGCCGCACCCGTTCTCCGCAGGGAGCTGGGAGCGGCTCGCAACCGAGGCTGGCCTGACCGACACCCAGCCGATCGGCCGTGTCCCGAGCCGCTTCCTCGGGGCGATCTACTCGGCGGTCAGCCGGCGACCGAGCGCGTCCGCCAGCCGGTCGTAGTCCGCGGGTCGTGGGTCTACGGGCGCTCGATCGAATCGCCGTCGCGCAGGACGACCGGCTCGCTCGCGGCGGGTGGGAGCCAGCGGACTTCGCCCTCGCCCACGACTCGCCACGGACCGTCGGGCGGCACGATCACGCCGGTCCGCTCGGCGAGGCCGATGGCCGCGAACGATGGCGGGACGCTGGTTCCGAACCGCGCGCGCACGTCCTCCCACGAGTCGGCCGTGGCGTGCGGGACGACGATGAGGTTCGGGACGAGACCGAGACCCGGCACACCGCCGGCCCGCGTCCACGTCCAGCCGCCGAGGGCCATCGCCCCCGCGCTCGCCCCGGCGAGGACGGCACCGCTGGCGCGCGCCCCCAGGACCGCCTCCCAGGCGGCCGAGTCGGGCAGCAGCGTGGGGATGAGGTCGGGGTCCCCACCCGGGAAATGGATAATGTCGGCTCCGGCGATCGTTGCCGCGAGGGCCGGATCGGCGGCGGACGCCGCATCGATCACCGGCACGGCGACCGCGTCGACCCCCCGCCCGCTCGAGCTCCCGATTCGACCGAAGGCCTCCACCCCGTGCGCCGCAGCCAGGTCCGGGCGGCCACGGGCGGCCGCGCTCGGGATGACCGCGACGCGCACTGGATCCGACGTCTGCGGGACGAGGTCGAGGAGCGCCGTGAGGAATCGCTCGTCGCCCGGCAGGAACTCGCCGCCGCCGTGGAGCGCGATCGACCCGGTCATCCGACCTCGTGCCCGGGTGGATCGGGTGGCGTGACGTCCTTCATCGGCGGAGCGCCCGGCGAGGCTCCAGGCACCGTCGGCCGGCGACGGCCGAGCACGCGCCGGACCTGCTCGGGAGCCCCGACGAACGGCGCCAGGTACGCGATGAGCACGATCGGCACGAGAAACCGTGCGCCGAGCGGCCGGATCGCGAGGGCCATGCCCATCGCCCAGAGCACGACGGCGTACCAGCCGATCGTCCGCGAGGCGAATCCGGCGGCCTGGAGCCGGCGCGCCGGGATCAGGACGAGCAATCCGAGCACAAGTCCAAGCGCGAGGAGCCACGGCGCCGGCATCACGAGCCCAAGGATAGGCGCCGCGCGTTCATCGGCTCATCGACCGCGCGTCCTGTGCCGTGCACCCGGTTCCGCGCCATGCGTTCCCGCGCTAGGCTGGGCCCTCCCGCCCCTGGTGCACGACCGACCCATGCCCATCGCCTCGGAGCCCGCCACCCGCCGTCCGTCGGGGGCTGCCGTCGAGCGTCGACCGATGGCTGGAACGCTGGGGCGGGCTTCTGCCCCTGTTCGGCGCCGAGTTCGTCATCTGGCTGGGCTTCGGGGGCTTGCTGCCGGTCCTGCCGATCTACTTCGCGAACCAGGGCATCGATTTTCACGACCCTCGGCCTCGTCATCGCCGCGTGGCCCGCCGCGCGGCTCGTGAGCGAGCCGATCTTCGGCTGGCTGGCCGATCGAACGGCGCGTGTCCCGCTCATGGTCACGGGCCTCGTCCTGGGCGGTGTCTGCGGCGCGCTCCCCTTCATCCTCACCGGGCCCCTGTGGTTCCTCGCCCTGCGCGCGGGCGCCGGCCTCGGGGCCGCGATCTACGATCCGGCCGCCCGAGGCTACCTCACCGACGCCACGCCGCCCGAGCGCCGGGGCGAGGCGTTCGGCCTGTACGGAGCGTCCCAGATGGGCGGGCTGCTCCTGGGGCCGACGATCGGCGGCTTCGGAGCGGCCACCTTCGGCGGGATGGGATTCGTGTTCGCATTCACCGCCGTCACCGCCATCCTCGGCGCGATCGCGGTCGCGCTACGGGTTCGCGAAGGGCCGGCAGCGACTCGGGCGCCGGCGAGTCATGGCCTCGAATCGACCGAGTTCCCGCCGGACGGTCCGTACCTCGAGGGGCGCCTGGCCGCCGACCGCGAGAGCCGCGCGCGCGGCGCCTCTGCGAGGCCGGGCACGCCCACCCGGCTGCTCAACCGTGGCCTGATGGGGGCGATCGCCCTCACGTTCGGGGCGAACTACGCGAGCGGCACGTACGAGGTCGTCTGGAGCCTGTTCCTCTCGCGACTCGGGGCGGATCTCGCGCTCATCGGATTGACGTTCGCGACGTTTGGGCTGCCGGTGCTGCTCCTCTCGCCGGTCGCAGGGCGGATCGTCGACCGGCGCGGGGCGCTGGCGTTGATCGTGGTCGGCTCGATCCTGCCGGCACTGACCGGGATCGCCTACACGTTCCTCACGAATCCGGTGCTTGCGGTGCCGCTCATCGTCGTCGAATCCACGGGGATGGCGCTCCTCACGCCCGCCCTGTACGCGATCGTGGCGGCAAACTCGCCGTCCGGGCGATCGTCGACCGCGCAGGGCGTGTTCGGGGCGGCCGGCACGCTCGGCGTCATCGTGGCCTCGCTCATCGCCGGGGCGCTTGCCGCGATCAACATCCTCTACCCGTTCTATCTGTTCGCCGCGGTGATGCTGGCGAGCCTCGCGGTGGGCCTCGTCGTCGGTGGTCAGCGGCTGCGGGAACGGCCCTTGGGATTGCCCACGAGTTGACCGTTTGGGGCCCGGTCCGTATCATTGATGGTCGCGGGGTGGAGCAGCGGCAGCTCGTCGGGCTCATAACCCGAAGGTCAGGGGTTCGAATCCCCTCCCCGCAACCAACGCCTTTTCCTGAACCCCGGGTCCCGACCAACCCGGGGTTCTTCCTTGTCCGGGTCGTGGCGCAGGCGACCCAGTCCGCTCCGCGGCCCTGTGGTGCGCATCCGGCGTGATGTCAGCAAGTTCGGCGTGACGGCACCAAGCCGCAACGCGAATCACTCCCAGCGGAAGGTCCGAACGGCTGCCAGGACGGCGACCAGCGCCCAGGCCGCGAGGACGGCGATCGGCCTATTGAGCTCGCCCCCGGCTCCGAGCGACGACCGGAAGGCCTCGCTCAGGGCGTCCCCCGGGAGGAGCCTGGCGAGGTCGGCGAGCGGTCCCGGCAGATGATCGACCGGCAGGATGATTCCCCCGACAAGCAGGCTGCCGACGAACAGCGCATTCGTGAGCGCCAAGGTCGCTTCGGCCCGCAGCGTTCCCGCGAGCAGGAGGCCGAGCCCGGCGAAGGCGGAACTCCCGAGGAGGAAGGCAGCCGCGAACCCGGCCGGTGATGCGGTCGCGCCCGGCCGCCAGCCGAGCACAGCCGCAGCGAGCGCGGTCAGCATGACGACGAGCGCGACCTCGACGCCGAGGATCGCCAGGACCTTCGCTCCGATCAGTCCGACCCGGCCGAGCGGCGACCCGCCGAGCCGTTTCAGCACCCCGTAGTTGCGCTCGTACGCCGTCGCGATGCCCAAGTTGACGAGGCCCGTCGCGAGGATCGCCAGCGCGAGCGTCCCGGGCAGGAGCGCGTCGGCGCGGGTCCCGGCGGCCGGCGCCGGGAGGAGGTCGGTCGTGCCGAAGAACATCAGCACCGCCGCCGGGATGCCGATCATCGCGAGCAGGTTCTCGCCCCGTCGCGTGGTCAGGCGCAGCTCGACGGCAGCCTGGGCCAGGATGGCCGTCGCCAATGGCGCCGGGCGGCTCATGGCTCGGTCTCGGTCGCGACCAGATCGAGATACGCATCCTCGAGCGATCCGCCGCTCGTGCGGAGCTCGACGATCAGGCGGCTGCCTCTGGCACACCACGCCGCGATGCCGGCCACGAGCGCGGGATCGGGAACCACGCTCTCGACGACGTATGAATCCCCCTCGACGGCAACCGCCGCCCCGATCGCCCGGCCGAGATCCGCGAGCTCCGCTTCGCCGAGCGCTTGGTCCAGGCGAAAGCGCAGACGCGGGCGCCGCCCGGCCGCCAAGTCGGCCGGCGTGCCGCTCGCTGCGATCCGCCCGTCGACCAGCACGACGATCCGATCCGCGAGCCGTTCGACGTCGGCGAGCTCGTGGGTCGTCAGGAGGATCGCCGCGCCAGCCGCCCGAAGCTCGGCGACGACGCCGCGGACCGAGGCTCGGGCCTCGGGGTCCATGCCGGCCGTCGGCTCGTCGAGGACGAGCACCTCCGGCCGGCCGACCAGGGCCACGGCGAGACCCAGCCGCTGCCGCTCGCCTCCCGACAGGCGCCGGTATGGCGTCCCTGCCACGTCCCGGAGGCCGAGCAGCCCGAGCAGTTCGTCGGGATCGCGGGGGTCGGCGTGGAATGCGGCGTACTGCTCGAGCGTCTCGCGCGGCCGGGCGCGCAGATCGAACCCGCCAGACTGGAGCATCAGGCCGACCCTGGCCCGCAGCTCCCGGCGACCCCGCGCGGGATCGTCGCCGAGCACTCGCACGCCGCCGTCGTCGGCCCGGCGGTAGCCCTCGATGATCTCAACGGTCGTCGTCTTGCCCGCTCCATTGGGCCCCAGGAGCGCGACGACCTCGCCGGGCCGGACGTCGAGCGAGACGCCGTCGACGACCGTCCGCGCCCCGTAGCGCTTGACCAGGCGTTCGACCGCGATCGCCGGTTCGCGGCCGACGGCTGCCGCGGTCATGGCGCGATCCTGGCGTACTGGCGTTCGAAGTCGGCGTCGGACAGGGATCCGGTCTGGATCGACCGCACGGTCCCGCCGCGATCGATGAAGTACGACTGCGGCCGGCCCACGACGCGGTAGGTCCGCTTGAGGACCGTGTCGGGATCCTCGACGGTCGGCCACGTTGCCGCGTACTGGGCCACGAACTGGCGCGCGGGTTCGGGTGGATCGTCGGTCAGCACGCCGACGATCGCCAGGCCGTCCGCCTGATGCGCCGCGAGCTTGTCGACGAACAACGGGAACTCGTCCCTGCACGGAACGCACGATGGGCCCCAGAAATTGACGATGACCGGGCGACCGGCGAGCGACTTGAGGTCGAACGCCGTGCCGTCGAGCGTCACCCCCGCGATCGGCGGGGCCGGTGCACCCACGGCGACCCGGGTCTCAGCCGATCGGACGAACAGCAGGACGGCGATCGTCGTGACGGCCGCGATCGCCAGGGCCACGAGGATCGGGCGACGCGACGTGTCGTGACCTCGAGGCAGCGCGGGCTACTGGAAGGTCGCGGTTCCCGTCATCGACGGGTGGACGGTGCACAGGAACGTGTACGAGCCAGCCGGGATGGCGGGCACGTCATAGACGGTCGTTTTCGGGCCCATGACCGGGTCGCCCGTCCACAACGCCTTGCCGGAGGCGTCCTTGAACGCGACGTTGTGGGGGGCGTTGTCCTGGTTGACGAGGGCGAGCTTGAAGGGCTTGCCCGCCGGCGCCGTCAGGGTCGCCGTGGTGAAGGCGATGTTGTGTGCGTTCAAGGTCACGTCGGCCGCGGCGCCACCGGCCGGTGGCCCGCCCGAGCCACCGGGTCCAACCGAGCCACCGGGTCCACCCGAGGCGGCCGGTCCACCTGAGCCGGACGGTCCGGGAGGTGGGGCGGCGGAGCCCCCTGGCGCCCCGCTCGCTCCGGCACTCGCCGATGAGGGCGGCAGCCAGCCAGCCTGGAGCGCAACGCCGATGACGAGCAGGATGGCCAGGGCCGCAAACAGCGCCGCCGGCGCTCGCGGCGCCGGGCCGCTGTCGAGGTGGCCGGTCTGGTCGGCCTCGAGCGTCCGCCCGAACTCGCGGTTGGCGTCGGCGAGCCAGCCCACGAGCGTGAGGATCAACGCGGTCACGCCGACCGCCAGGAGCCAGCCCGGGAAGACCAGCCCGAGCATGAGCATGAATGTGCCGAACGCCCCGAGCAGCGGACGCCACGACGGCCCGGGCATGTGGACGCCGGGGGGTGGCCCCTGCGGGATCGTGGCGGCGACGGTCGTCGCGGGCACCGGCGCCACGGTGTCGCCCACGTCGCGGTCGTACAGGCGAACCGCCTCGGTGAGCCAGTAGACGAGGGTCAGGACGAGGGCGATGGCCCCAAGGACGAGGATCGGGCCAGGAAACACCAGGCCGAGGAAGAGCAGGAAGGCGCCGATTGCCGCGAAGACCGGCGCGAACGACGGTCCGGGCAGATGGACGCCCGCGGGGGCCCGCGGCGCCACCCGCTGCTTGCCGCGGCGCGGCTTCGGTGCCCGCAGCAGGCGGACCATGATCCGGCCCAGGACCAGCACGACCAGGACCAGGGTCAGGACCGGCAGCAGGGCGATGACCGAGGACCAGTCCGGGATGACGAATCGCGAGGTCAGGTCGAGAAAGCCGTTCCAGAGGTCCTGCAGCATGGGGCGGGCGGATCAGTCGTTCGGAGATCCGGCGATCAGGACATAGGCCATGACGCCCATGGCGACCCCGAGCGCGACCAGCATCGTCGCCCCGGCGTAAT
Organism: Candidatus Limnocylindrales bacterium; assembly: GCA_038214255.1. Taxonomy (GTDB): domain Bacteria; phylum Chloroflexota; class Limnocylindria; order Limnocylindrales; family CSP1-4; genus SPCO01. The sequence goes on along the minus strand of JBBQRZ010000033.1, from coordinate 21,572 downwards.
CGACGTGCCAGTGGCCCAGCGTCGGGACGCCCCAGTACACCGCGCCGATGAACGCGAACATCAGGCCGACGACGAGCGCGTTACGAGGATGGCGGAGGGGATGCATGGTCGGCTACCCCGCTGGAGACTTGCCGGGGAGGAGATAGAGGAGCGAGAAGAGCAGGATCCAGACGATGTCGACGAAGTGCCAGTAGAGCGACGCCGCCTCGACGGCATCGTGATGGCGGGGTGAGAACTGGCCGGCCATCCCGCGATAGAGCACGACCCCGAGCATGACCACCCCGCCGAATACGTGCGCGCCGTGGAATCCGGTGAGCGTGAAGTACGTCGTCCCGTACGTCCCCGACGAGAGCGTCAGGCCCTCGTGGCCGAGCAGCCAGTAGTCCGTCCCCTGCATGAGCAGGAACACGACGCCGATGAGGAAGGTCACCGCGAAGTTGCGCATGAAAACGGTGCGGTCCCCGCGCCGGATCGCCCACACGCCGTACTGGCAGGTGAATGACGAGATGATCAGCAGGACCGTCGCCGGACCCACGAGCGGCAGGATCTCGATGTGGAAGGCGGCATTCGTCGCGGGGTCAATCGGCGGCCACTGCGGGGCGTTCGCCCGGACGTTGAAGTACGCGGCGAACAGGCCGGCGAAGAACATCACCTCGGAGGTGAGGAACAGGAGCATGCCCAGCACGGGGTTGCTGATGCCGCCCTGCGTGTCGTGGGCGAGTCCGGCGACCGGGCTGTGTTCGGTCGTCGCGAGGGCGTGGCTGTCGGTGGTCATCGGGCGCGCGGCTCAGTGGCTCGTCTTCGGGCCGTGCCGAAGGTCGAACAGCGGTCGTTCGGAGCGGATCTCGGGCAGGTGGTCGAAGTTGTACGGCGGCGGCGGCGAACTCGTCGCCCACTCGAGCGTGTTGCCCTCCCATGGGTCATCGCCGGCCGGTTTCCCGCTGCGCAGCGAGAGGAAGATATTCCACAGCAGCGGCAAGGTGCTCGCAGCGATCGTGAACCCGCCGATCGTCGCCAGCAGGTTGAGGTCGTTCCAGCCCGCGGTCGAGGAGTAGTCGGCGATGCGCCGCGGCATGCCGGACAGGCCCAGCTGGTGCATCGGGAAGAACGTCAGGTTGAAGCCGACGAACATGAGCACGAACTGGATCTTGCCGAGCGTCTCGTTGAGCATCTTGCCGGTCATCTTGGGGAACCAGTAGTACAGGCCCGCCATGACGCCGAAGACCGATCCGCCGAACAGGACGTAATGGAGGTGGGCGACGACCCAGTAGGTGTCGTGGAGCGCGAAGTCGACCGGCACGGCCGCGGTCATCACGCCGTTGATCCCGCCGATGAGGAACATCGACAGGAAGCCGAGCGCGAATAGCAGGGGCGTCGAGAGGCGCAGCTTGCCGCGCCACAATGTGAAGATCCAGTTGAACATCTTCACGCCGGTCGGGACGCCGATGAGCGCGGTCATCAGGCTGAAGAACGGGAGGTACACCGCGCCGGTCGTGAACATGTGGTGGGCCCACACCGTGAAGCCGAGCGCGCCGATGCCGACCGTGGCGAAGACGAAGGCCTTGTAGCCGAACAGCGGCTTGCGGCTGAACACCGGCAGGATCTCGCTGATCATGCCCATCGCCGGCAGAACCATGATGTAGACGGCCGGGTGCGAGTAGAACCAGAAGATGTTCTGGTAGAGGATCGCGTCGCCGCCGACCCGCGGGTCGAAGAACGCGCCACCCAGATTCCGGTCGATGAACAGCATGATCAGCGCGCTCGTGATGACCGGCGTCGCCATCAGCGTGAGGACCGCCGTCACGAGCACGGTCCAGACCAGGATCGGCATCCGGAACAGGGTCATGCCCGGGGCGCGCATCTTGAAGATCGTGACGAGGAAGTTCACCGCGCCGAGGATCGAGCTCGTGCCGATGAGGACGACGCCGACGATCCACAGGTCCTGTCCCGGCCCGACCGCCGCAAGGGGACGGTCCTGGGCGAGCGGGCTGTAGGACGTCCAGCCGGCCGCGGCCGAGCCGCCGGTCACGAAGCTCAGGAGCAGGAGTGTCCCGGCCAGCGGCAGCATCCACAGCGAGAGGGCGTTGATCCGCGGGAAGGCCATGTCCGGTGCGCCGATCTGGAGCGGCGCGACGTAGTTCCCGAAGCCCGCCAGCATCGGGATGATGAACAGGAAGATCATGAACGTGGCGTGCATCGTGAACAGTTCGTTGTAGGTGATGTCCTGCACGAACTGGAGCCCGGGCTGCGCCAGCTCGAGGCGCACGCCCATCGCGAGCAGACCGCCGATGAAGAAGAAAACGAACGAGTTGATCACGTACATGATCCCGATCTTCTTGTGATCGGTCGTCGTCAACCACTCGTACAGCGTGCTGCGATAGGCGGGAGCGGCCGGATGGAGCGCGGTGGTCGCCACGGGATGCTCCTCAGTTCACCGTCAGGGTGCCAGTCATGTTCGCATGGACCGAGCACACGAAACCATAGGTCCCGGCCTGGAGCGCGGGCACGTCGTAGGTTCGCTTGGCGGGGCCGGGAAAGATCTCACCCTTGAACACCTCGGCCCCGGTCGGGGAGCCCTGGTGGATGGCCACGTTGTGGGGCGTCCCGGGATCCTTGTTGTCGAATTCGATCTTGAACGGCGTATTCGTCGGAGCGCTCAGGCTCGTCTGGTCGAACGCGACGTTCTGGGCGGCCAGGGCGAGCGTCGGGCCGGCGGCTCCCGGCTGTCCCGATGCGGGCGGGGGCGCTGAACCCGCCGGAGGCCCGGAGCCCGCAGGCTGGCCGGACGCGGGCGGCTGGCCGGACGCGGGCGGCGGGCCGGAGCCGGACGGCGGGCCTGACGCCTGGGCGCCGGCGATCTTTCCCTTCAGCCAGACATCGAAGTCGGCCGGCGCCATCGCGTGGACCTCGAAGAGCATCAGGCGATGGCCAGATCCGCACAGCTCGGCGCATTGGCCACGGAACGTTTGCCCGGCATCGCCGGGCTCGACCGTGAACTCGAAGGTGTTGATCCGCCCGGGCACGACATCACGCTTGAACAGGAACTGCGGGACGTAGAAGGCGTGGATCACGTCCGGGCTCTCGAGATAGAGCTGGATCGTCTTCCCGGCCGGGACGGCCATCCCGCCTCCCTCCCCGCTCGCCAGGAACTGCGTGTAGAGCGGTTTCGCCGGCGGCTTGCGAGCGGGATCAAAGTCGGCCGGCAGGTAATCGAACGTCCATTGGAACTGGCCGGCGACCGCGCGGATCTTGACCTCGGGGTTTGGGGAGATCGCCTCGACGGTGTTCAGCGTCTGCCACGAGATGATGAAGAGGAACGCGACGATGATCGAGGGGATGACCGTCCAGACGATCTCGGCGATGGCGTTGCCGTGGGTCTGGACAGGCAGGGTGTCGTCGCCCGGGCGGCGTCGATAGCGCACCACCGTCCAGATGATCAGTCCTTCGACCAGGAAGAAGACCACGGCCGCGAGCAGGAAGACGATGTCGTACAGATCACGGATCTGCTTGCCCCGATCGGTCACGGCGATCGGCGGGAAGAAGCCCCGGAGGATGCCCTGGCCGGTCGTCCCCAGGTTCACCCCGGCGATGGCTGCGACAGCGATGCCGACGACCAGGATGGCGCCCACGACGAGCGCGAGGATCGCGGCGGATGAGCGGCCGGTCCTGGGAGAACTCGCCATGCAGGGTCCTCGAGACGAAGGGCCAGACAGTGCACCCGGACCCGGGGGCAGCGCGGGTGGGGAGGTCGAAGGCGGCCCGCCGAGCGGACCCGGCGCCATGATAGCGGAGCACTCGCGTGTCGTGCGCCGGGCCGGCAGGTCGGAACCGGCCTCGCCCGTTCGTGGGAGGATGCGGCCGATGCCCGCCGTCCGCTCCCTCGGTCACCGGCTGTCGGCCTGTGCCTCCCGGGCCTTGGCTGCCCTGGGTGGTGGCCTGCTGTGGCTCATGTTCGCGTCGCCGGCGTGGGCCCATGGGCCGGTCCCGGACGAGCCGCCGTCGATCGGATCGCTGCTCCTCGGCTGGACCTTCGAGCCGCTGCCGACGCTTGGGATCGCGGTCGCCGTCGGCTGGTGGTGGTGGGCCGTGCGCCGGGTCGGGACGCTCCACCCGTCGAACCCCGTGCCGCGATCGCGGTCAGTGGCCTTCGGGCTCGGCATGGCCGCGATCGCGTTCGCGCTCCTCTCGGGCGTCGATCGCTACGACACGACCCTTTTCTGGGTCCACATGATCCAGCACATCCTGCTGTTGATCGTCGCGGCCCCGCTCATCGCCCTCGCCGCGCCCGTGACGCTCCTGCTCCGGGTCGCCGGACCGGAGACTCGCCGGCGGTGGATCCTGCCCTTGCTCCACTCGCGCGTCCTCCGCATCCTCGCCCATCCGGTCGTAGCCTGGCTGACCTTCACGGCCGTCATGTGGGTGACGCATTTCTCGCCGCTGTTCGACGCCGCGCTCGAGGATCCACTGATCCATGACCTCGAGCACGGGCTGTTCCTCGCCGCGGCCCTCCTGTTCTGGTGGCCGGCAGTCGCTCGCGATCCGGCGCCGTGGCGGATGCCGCATCCGGTCCGGGCGCTGTATGTCTTCCTCCAGATGACCCAGAACACGTTCCTCGCCGTGGTCATCCTCAATGCGAGCGCGCCGCTCTTCCGCCACTACGCCACGCTGCAACGCTCATGGGGACCGACGCCCCTCGAGGATCAGCAGCTCGCTGCGGGGATCATGTGGATCGTGGGCGACGTGATCTTCATCATCGCGATCCTCGCCATCGTCTGGGGCTGGATGCGAGCCGAGGCGCGCGACGTGGATCGCGCGGATCGGCGCGCGACCACGGAGCTGGCCGAAATCCGCGTTCGTGAGCAACGGTTGGTGGAACGGCTGGCGCGCGAGCGCGAGGACGCTCAGCCGGGGAGTGGCGCCGCGAGGTAGTCGCGATAGCGATCCGGGTCGACATTGCCGCCGCTGACGACGGCCACGACCGGCCCATCGATCTCGTCGAGCCCGGCCTGCCGCGACCGGAACGTCATGGCGGCGATGGTCAGCGCCCCCGAGGGCTCGGCCACGAGCCGACCGAGCTCGGCCGCGAGTCGAACCCCGGCGGCGATCTCGGCCTCGCTCACGGTGACGATGCGATCGAGGTGGGCGCGCAGGTGCTGGAATGTCCGGAGACCGAGGGCTACGGTCCTCGTCCCGTCAGCGATCGTCCGCGAGACCGCCTCGGCCGGCCAGCGCACGATCTCGCCACGCTCGAGCGACTCGCGGGCGTCGGCGGCCAGCTCCGGCTCGACGCCGATGACCATCGCCGTGGGTCGAAGGGCCTTGACCGCGACGGCCACCCCGCTCGCGAGGCCGCCGCCGCCGATCGGGACGAGGATCGCCGCGACGTCAGGGAGGTCCTCCACGATCTCGAGCCCAACGGTGCCCTGACCGGCGATGATCCGGTCGTCGTCGTACGGCGGGATGACCGCGAGCCCCCGGTCCGCCGCCAGCCGCTCGGCCACGGCCTGGCGTTCGTCCGACGAGGGGCCGACGGTGACGATCTCGGCGCCGTCCGCGGCGACTCGCTCGCGCTTGATCGCCGGCGCGTCGGAGGGCATGACGACGACCGCCGGCGCTCCCAGGAGCCGAGCGGCGCGGGCGACGCCCTGGGCGTGGTTACCCGACGAGTACGTGATGACGCCTCGGGCGCGGTCTGCCGCCGCGAGCGACGCGATCGCCACGTAGGCGCCGCGGATCTTGAATGCGCCGATCGGCTGTAGGCTCTCGGCCTTGAGGTAACGGCGGTCGACGGGCGGTCCGAACGCGACGAGCGGTGTCCGGAGGGCCACCCCGTCGAGAACCCTGGCCGCTGCCCGGACGGCGTCGACCGTCACGAGCCCGGCATCGTCGCTCACCGCCGGCCCCGATCGACGAGCGCCTGGCAGCCGATGCAGTAGGCGGCCCAGGGAAGGGCCTCCAGCCGGGCGGGCGCGATCGACTGCCCGCAGCGCAGGCACGCGCCATACGTCCCCGCGTCGAGCCGGGCCAGGGCTGCCTCGACGAGCTCGAGCTGCTGGATCGAGCGATCGCGCAGGGCGAGATCGCGCTGCTGCTCGAATACCTGGGTCGCCGCCGCCGCCTGCGAGCCGTAGGTCATCTGGCCGGGTGCCACGATCGCCTCCCCGAGCTCGGCGAGGAGGCGGTCGCGCTCGGCGATCAGGATGACGCGGGGATCGGTCCTCGGAAGCATTGGATCCATCGCTCGAATATACTCCCCGGGAGTACCTGACAGGAGGCTGCGAGATGGCGATCGAGATCGATCCGGTGTGCGGGATGGAGGTCGACAGCGCGACCTCGTCCCTGTCCTACGAGTATGAGGGCACGACCTACTGGTTCTGCGGCAAGGGCTGTCTGCTCGAGTTCAAGGACGACCCGAAGCAGTACCTCTCGCCCGACCACGTCCCCACGATGGGATAAGTCCGGGGTAAGGGGCCGCTGGGATACTGCTCGCCGGCGGTCCCGATCGGGCACTCCTCGGAGGGATCGGCCGTCGGAGCGAGCCGGCCAACGCCGGCGGAGGTCCTTCCCATGGTCGAACGCGCACGCCGTGGCGCCACGGTCCTGATGGCGGTTTCGGTGCCCGTCCTGATCTTCATCATCGATCTTGGACGTCGATGGATCTGAGACCCGCGCTCAGTCCCGACCACCGGTGAACGAGCCCGCCCCGGACGACAGGCGCGTGGCGATGTAGACGGGGATCACCGACAGCAGGATCGCGACGAGCCCCGCCACGTTGACGAGCGGTACCTGGTTGGCCAGGCGGAAGCTCTGAAAGATCCAGATCGGCAGCGTCTTGACGCCACCGGCCGTGAAGATGGTCACGATGACCTCGTCGAACGACAGCGCGAAGGCGAGCAGGCCGCCGGCCAGGAGCGCGGATCGCAGCGCTGGGAACGTGACGTAGCGGAAGGTCTGAAAGGCGTCCGCGCCCAGGTCGGCGGACGCTTCCTCGAACGACCGCGCCGTCCGCCGCAAGCGCGCGATGGCGTTGTTGTAGACGAGGACGACGCAGAAGGTGGCGTGGCCGACGATCACCGAGAGGAGGCCCAGCGGAAAGCCAACGGCGCCGAACGTCGTGCTGAGCGCCATGCCGGTGACGACTCCGGGAAGCGCGATCGGCAGGATCACCACGAACGAGATGGCCTCGCGCCCGAAGAAGTCGTAGCGCGAGACCGCGATCGCCGCCAGGCTGCCCAGGATCAGGGCGACGACGGTCGCGCCGAGCGCCGCGATCAACGAGGTCAGGAACGCCTGCTGGAGGCCCGTATTGGCCGCGGCCGCGCCGACCCATTCGAGCGTGAAGGCGACTGGCGGCCACGCCGACGTCCCCGACGAATTGAACGCGTAGACCACGACGAGCGCCAGCGGGATGTAGATGAACGCGATCACGAGCGCGGTCACAGCCTGCAACCCGATGCGGCCGATGGCGGCTCCCATCAGAGCGCCTCGAAGGCGCCGAGCCGGCGCATCAGGACGAGGTACGCGAGCATGATCACAAGGGGGAGGAGCGAGTACGCCGCGGCGAGGGGGAGATTCTGGGCGACGTTGATGAAGATGACGTTCCCGATGAACTGGGTCGTGGAGACGAGCCCGGGCACGATGTAATCGCCGAGGGTCAGGGAGAAGGTGAAGATCGATCCAGCCGCGACGGCCGGGATCGACAGCGGCAGGATCACACGACGGAACGTCATCGCGCTGCGGCCGCCCAGGTCGGCGGATGCCTCCAGCAGGGAGTTCGGGATGCGCTCGAGGCCGGCGAAGATCGGCAGGATCATGTACGGCAGCCACAGGTACGTGAAGACCAGCCACACGGCGATGTCGCCGTAGCCCGGTCCACGCGCGCCGAATGGAGCAAGGAGCCAGTTGAGGACGCCCTGCTCGGACAGGATCAGGCGCCACGAATAGGCCTTGATCAGATAACTCGCCCACAAGGGCATGACCACGACCACGGCGAGCAGGCCACGGACCCGCGGTGACGCGACCTTGGCCATGTAGTAGGCGATCGGATAGGCCAGGACGATGCAGGTCGCCGTCACGATCGCGGCCATGACGACCGTGCGCACCGCCACGCTGCGGTACACCTCGGTCGTCAGGAGCTTGATGAAGTTGTCGAGCGTGAAGGCGCGCACGACCAGGGATGTGAATGGATCCCGGCTCCAGAACGCGTTGAGGAACAGGACCGCGAGCGAGCCGAGGTAGGCGACGACCAGCCAGCCCAGCGGGAGCGCGAGGATCAACCCCAGTCGGAACCGGGGATGCCCGTGCAGCCAGCTCGCGACCCGTCGCACCGCCGACGGGCGCGTGGCCGCGGTCACGGGCGCGTCCGTCGGCGGGATCCCGGCGCGAGTCGAGGCGTCATGGACGTCGCTGGATCTCCCCACACCGCGAGAGGCAACCGCCCAGGGTCCGCGGCGGGATCCCTGGGCCGTCCGATCAGCTCGTGGCCGGGGTCAACCCTTGATCTCCGTCCAGGCCGTGATCCAGTCGTCGAACCCCTTGCACTTGACGTCCGTTCGCCCGTCGACGCAATCGGTGGTCGGGGTCTGCCAGTACCAGACGTCCTTCCAGAACGCGTCGTCGTTCGCATGGAACGTGTCGCAGTGGGTCTTGTCGGCGGTCAGAGCACACGCCTTCGAATTCCCCGGTGCCTCACCGAACCATTCGGCGATCTTGGCGTTGATCTCCGGGGAGACGAGGTAGTCGATGTACGCGTACGCGCAGGCGAGGTTCTTGGTCTTCGAGTTGATCATCCAGGTGTCCGACCAGCCGGTGGCGCCTTCCGTCGGCTTGATGACATCCACCTTGACCGCCGGCTTTTCCGCCTTGAGCAGGTTGGTGATGACCTGCCAGGTCGTCCCGACATTCGAGTTGCCCGAGCGGAAATCGTCCATCTGCTTGAGGTAGTCCGCCCAGCGCTGCGTGACCATCGGCTTTTGCGCCTTCAGCAACTCGATGGCGGCGGCGAACTGCGTGTCGTCGAGCGCGTATGGGTTGGTGATCTTGAGATCGGGCTTGGTCTTCATCAGGACGACCGCGGCATCGGCGATGTAGATCGGCGCGTCGTAGATGCTGACCTTGTACTTGTTGGCCGGGTCGAACATCTGCGCCCACGTTGTCGGCGCCGGGGTGACCTGGTCGGTCCGCCACATCAGGAGGTTCGAGCCGCGGCCGTGGGGGACGCCGTAGGCCACCCCGTCGACCGTGTTGTACGGCTTGTTCTTCAGCGCGTCGAAGATGTCTGCGTAGTTCTTGAACAGCGCCGTGTTGACGGGCTGGACGAAGCCGCCGCGGACGAGCCGGAGGCTGGCGTCGCCGGACGCGGAGACGATGTCGAATTGCTCGGGGTTGGTCGAGTACAGCGTGTAGGCCTCATCGGACGTCCCGAAGATCTGTGGCTTGACCGTGCAGCCGGACGTCTTCTGGAAGTCGGTGACCCAGTCGACGGTCTTGTCGGTCGACCCGTTCTCGACGTAGCCGGGCCAGGCGAGCACGTTGATCGTCTGGCCCTGGGTGGATCCCAGCTCGGTCGGCACGCTCGGCTGGGGCGAGCCATTGCTCGCAACGGCGCTGGCGCCCGCGCCCGCGCTGGCGACCGGGACCGCACTGGAGGCCGAGCCCGAGCCCGAGCCACCTCCAGTCCCCGAGCAGGCCGCCAGCACGACCGCCATGGCCGCAGCCAGCGCCACGAAACGATGGATCCTCATTGAACGGCTCCTCCTCCTCGCGCCGCTCCCGGCGCGCTCAGCCTGCGCCATCGGCGATGGGCAGTTCGTGATGCCGTCGCCACACCAGCCGGACGGCCTTGCCCTCCTGGGCGAGCGCCTCGGTCGAGGTCGTCGCGAGATTCTGTTGGGTGACCACCAGGCGAGCGCCGGCGTCGAGGATGACGACGTAGCGCGTGTCCGGGCCCAGGTACACGACGTCGTGGATCCGCCCGGTCGCCGAGGTCTCGTCGGGCCCGACCGGGACGTCGGGTTCGACGATCCGGATCTTCTCCGGGCGGATCGTATAGGTACCGGGCCGCCCCAGGATCGCCTGGGCCGCCTCGCCGCTGAGCAGGTTCGAGGTTCCGACGAAGCCCGCGACGAACCGGGTGGCGGGTCGTTCGTAGACGTCGGCCGGCGAACCGATCTGCTCGATCCGCCCCGCGTTGAAGACCGCGAGGCGGTCGCTCATCGTGAGCGCCTCCTCCTGATCGTGGGTCACGTAGATGAATGTGATGCCGACCTGCTGCTGGATCGCCTTGAGCTCGATCTGCATCTCCTCGCGGAGCTTGAGGTCGAGGGCACCGAGCGGCTCATCGAGCAACAGCAGACGCGGCCGGTTCACGAGGGCCCGGGCGAGGGCCACCCGCTGCCGCTGCCCCCCGGACAGCTGACCGGGCTTGCGTCCCTCGTAGCCATCGAGCCGGACCATCCGCAACGCGTCGGCGACGCGCGTCGTCCGCTCGGCCCGGGGCACCTGGCGCACCATCAGCCCGTAGGCGACGTTCTCGCCGACCGTCATGTGCGGGAACAGCGCGTAGTCCTGGAAGACGGTGTTCACGTCGCGATCGAACGGCGGGACGTTCGTGACGTCGCGGCCGTGGAGCAGGATCCGGCCGGCGGACGGGAGCTCGAAGCCGGCGATCATCCGGAGCGTCGTCGTCTTGCCCGACCCGGACGGCCCGAGCATCGAGAAGAATTCGCCGTCGCGCACCTCGAGGTCGATCCCGGCGACCGCCACGACCGGGAAGACCCCACCGGCGTCGACGTACCTGGCCACGCGCCGGCCGACGGTGTCGTCGCCGAACTGCTTCCGGACTCCCTCGAGCCGAACGGCCGCGACCGTCGGTGAGGGTCGCGACCTACCCGAGGCGTCGGGCTGCACGGCGCGGGTCGAGGATTCGGACCGTCCGAGGGTGTCCATCGGATGCGTCAAGGAAGGACCTCGAGACGGGGATCGCGTTGGTGACGGGTGACGCGCACTATCCGGCGCGCCGCTCGTGCGTGTCAAGGCGGGTGCGCCGCGCGTGACAGGCGGACGACGGGGGGCCGTAGACTCGTGGCTCGTGACCCGTCTTCGCCTGCCACCCGGCGCCTCGTTGCTGCTGACGACCGCGCTGGCCGCGTCGGCGGCGCTCGCCTCGTGCGAACCGGCCTCCACGCCGGCGACCCCACCGATCGTGGCGGGCGACTCCCGCGCCCCGAGGGAAGTCAACCTCATCGCCAAGGACTACGCGTTCCTCCCGCCCACGCTCGATCTCGTGCCGGGCGAGACCGTCCTGCTGCACGTCATCAACGGCGGCCTCGATCTCCACGAGGCGATCATCGGCGATGCGGCGGTCCAGGACGCCTGGGAGGCCGCGGAGGCGGTCACCGCCGGTGCGCCGCTAGGGCCGACGCCGCTCGTCAGCGTTCCCCGGGACGTGGCCGGCCTCCGGATCGTCGTCCGCTCGGGCGAGCGGATGGACCTCGTCTGGACCGTGCCGATCGACCGGTCCGGGACAGCATGGTCGGTCGGGTGCCACATCCCGGGCCACCTCAAGAACGGGATGATCATCCCGGTCCGCTGGGTACCGACAAATCTCGGCTCCTCGACGCTGCCCTGAACGGTGCCGGTGGTACGCTCTGCGCTGGGCCGGCCCCGCGCGCGGCGAGCACCAGACGGAGCGGCACCAGACGTAGCGAGCACCAGACGCAAGCCGTGGAGGAACCGAATTGGCCTACGTGATCGCCGAGCCATGCATCGACGTGCTCGACATCTCGTGTGTCTCCGTCTGCCCGGTCGACTGCATCCACTACGAAGAGGGCGTCGACCGAAAGCTCTTCATCGATCCGAACGAGTGCATCGACTGCGGCGCCTGCGAGCCGGAGTGTCCGGTCAACGCGATCTTCCCCGAGGAGTCGCTGCCGCCCGAGTGGGCGAACTGGACGGCGGTCGACGCCACGTGGTACACGGACAAGGCCGCCGCGCGCGCGGCGGTCGACGAGGCCAAGCCGCGTTAGCCGGCGGCTGACGGGCCGGCGTGCGGATCGCCTCACTGCTCCCGTCTGCGACGGAGATCGTCTGCGCCATCGGTCTGAGTGACGAGCTGGTGGCTGTCACGCACGAGTGCGATTGGCCGCCCGAGGTCGTCGGAAAGCCGGTCGTGACGCGCAGCGTCGAGGATTTCGAGGGCGTGACCTCGCGCGAGATCCATAACCGGGTCGCGGCCTCCCTCCACGGCGGCTCATCGATCTACGAGCTCGACGAGGAAGCGCTGCTGGCCGCTAGGCCGGACCTGATCCTGACCCAGGAGCTGTGCCGCGTGTGCGCGGTGAACTATCAGGAGGTCAATGACGTCGTCCGCTCGATCGACGCCGAGATCGCCGTCGTCTCCCTCGAGCCCACGTCGATCGAGGGCATCTTCCATTCGATCACGACCGTCGGCGCGATGGCCGAGGTGGAGGATGCGGCGGTCGATGTCGTCGAGTCGCTGCGCGAGCGCCTGAGCGCCGTCGAGCAGAAGGTCGCCGAGCGGCGCGAGCGCGGCCGACGCCCGCCACGCGTCGTCGGCCTCGAATGGCTGGATCCTCCATTTGCCGTCGGGCACTGGGTTCCTGAGCAGATCCGGCGCGCGGGCGGCTGGGACCTCCTGGGTGCCGACGGCGAGCCGTCGCGCCAGACGACGTGGGACGCGATCGCCGAGGTGGACCCGGAGATGCTCCTGCTGATGCCTTGCGGATACCACCTCTCGGACACCATGGCGGACTGGGCACGAGCCCCGAAGCCGGCCTGGCTCGGGGACCTGCCGGCGGTCCGCCGCGGCTCGGTGGTCGCGCTCGACGGATCGGCCTATTTCAGTCGGCCGGGGCCGCGCGTCATCGACGGCATCGAGCTCCTCGCCGAGATCATCGATCCGGCCGCGTTCGAGGGTCTTGCGCCGAGCGGCGGCTGGACGCCGGTCGACTGACGCTGGTCGACACCACCGCGATGCCGTACCGCGCGAGCTTCGATTGCCTGTGGTGTGGGGCCGCCCACACCTGCCGTTCCCCCGACGACCTGGAGGGCTGGGCAAAGCTCTGTCCTGACTGCGTTGGCAAGGCCGGCGACAACGGCTTCCTGCGATTCCGGCTGCGCCAGGCGCTCGCCGAGCGATCGGGTGCAGCGGTGGCCGCGCCGCCGGCGCCGCGCAGCGCCCAGACCCAGCCGCCTCCGCCCGCGCCCCCGGCCGCAAGGACCATGCCGACGACGACCGCCGTCGCCGCCACCGACGACCTGGTCGAGTACTACGAGGCGCGCGCCCCCGAATACGACGACTGGTACCTGCGTCGCGGCCGGTACGCGCGCGGCGCGATCCACGATGCAGCGTGGAACGCCGAGCTCGACAGCGCCGGACGCTGGCTCGACGGCTTGCCGTGGCAGGGCGAGATCGTCGAGCTGGCCGCGGGTACCGGCTGGTGGTCGCCCCTGCTCGCCTCGAAGGGCGAGCTGTCGCTGTACGACGCGGCGCCCGCGACGCTCGAGCGCGCCCGGGAACGGCTGGTGGCGCACCGCCTACGGGCGCACCTGCACGTGCGCGACGCGTGGGCCGAGCCCGACCGGACGGTCGACGGCGTGTTCGCCGGCTTCTGGCTCAGCCACGTCGAGCGCGATCGACTCGACGACTTCCTCGCCGTCGTCCGGCGCTGGCTCAAGCCCGGCGGGCGGTTCGCGTTCATCGATTCGCTCGCCGACCCGGCGAGCGGCGCGGCGGATCACCCGGCCCCGACCGACGATCGAAGCGTGCGCCGGCTGGACGACGGACGGTCGTTCACGATCGTCAAGGTGTTCCATTCGCCGGCCGAGCTGACGTCAGCGCTCGGGGCGGCCGGGTTCGTGGCCGTCGAGACCCGCGCGACGGGTCGGTTCTTCGTCCTGGGGACGGCGACCGCTGGCTAGCGCGCGGAACGCGCGGGGGAGGGCCCCCATCGCGGCTCTATACTCCCGCCGATGTCCCCCCTCTCAAAGGCGACGATCGCGACCGTCGGTTCCGGCGTCATGGCCGAGGCGATGATCGCCGGGCTGCTCCGCGGCAAGCTCGTGACCCCGGAACAGGTCGTGGCGAGCCACCCCAGGCCCGAGCGACGCGAGGCGTTGGAGCGCGAGTACGGGATCCGCACCGTGGCAGCAAACATCGACGCGGTCCAGCATGCCGACGTCATCCTGCTCGGGATCAAGCCCCAGATGCTCGAGCGGGTCGGGCGCGAGATCGGCCCGCATCTGCGCCGCGGCCAGCTCGTCCTGAGCGTGCTCGCGGGCGCCACGACCGCGGCCCTCACCGGGCTGCTCGGCCACGACCAGGTCGTCCGGAGCATGCCCAACACGCCAGCGCGCCTGGGCAAGGGGATGACCGTCTGGTACGCGACGCCCGAGACGACGGACGAGCAGCGGGCCCAGGCCGCGGCGCTCCTGGGGGCCCTCGGCGTCCAGCTCGAGGTCGACGACGAGAAGATGGTCGCGATGGCCACCGCGGTCAGCGGCACGGGCCCCACGTACGTCTTCCTCGTCATGGAGGCACTCATCGACGCGGCAGTCCATCTCGGCTTTCCGCGCCACGTCGCGCACGACCTCGTGATCGAGACGCTCGAGGGCTCGACGCTCTTCGCAAAGCAGTCCGGGATGCACCCGGCCGAGCTGCGCAACATGGTCACGTCGCCGGGCGGGACGTCGGCGGCGGCCCTCCACGAGCTCGAGAGCGGGCGGTTGCGGACCGTCCTGTCCGAGGCGGTCTGGGCCGCCTTTCGTCGGACAGTGGAGCTCGGGGACCAGCTGGAGGCCAGCGTCGGCGCACCCGCGAAGGAGCGGTCGCGCCGGGCATGACGTCTCGCACCGCGACGCCGGCCGGCGAGCTCGCCCGACTGCCTCTGGCCGCCATCCGAGGGCTGGACCTGCGCGGCCCGGATCGCGACCTGTGGGCGGACGAGGCCGCCCTGTGGGATCGACTGCGCGTGTCCTGGGCCGGGCTCGACGATGCGGCATGGCACCTGCCCGGCGCGGCGCCGAGCGACGCCGGCGGCCCGGATTGGTCCCTGGCCGAGCACGTGGGGCACCTCGCCGACTGGCAGGAGCTCGCCATCGACTACGTCGCGGTTGCGGTCGCGACCGGCCGCTGGCCGTCCGACGACGACTACGACGGTGGTGACTTCGACCGGTACAACGAGCGTCGCCGCTCGCCCTGGTCGACGATGCCACGGGTCGACATCCTCGCCCGCTTCGACGCAGCCCGGCCGCGCCTCCTCGCGGCAGTCCGCGCCCTGCCGGAAGCGACGATCCGCGCGGATGCGCCCTGGGGCTGGATCTATTTCACCCTCCACGGGCACTACCTCGATCATCTCGCGGTCATCGACCCGTGGGCGGAGACCTTGCGCCGCCGCCAGACCGACGGCGACCCGTTCGTCGCGGACCCGCGGGCGGCTGATCACGCCGCCTTCCGCTCCCAGGATGCCGAGATCGCCGCGATCTTCGACACGCTCGTGCGAGCCGTGCCGCCGGAGCGCTGGGACGAGGCCGATCTCACGCCCGGCTGGACGCTGCGCGACCACGTCGGCCATCTTGCCGACTGGGCCACGGAAGGAGTTCGCGCGATCGAGATCTTCGATCGAGACACTACCTGGCTGGCCGATCCGGCCGAAGGGATCGATGCCTGGAACGAGCACCACGTCGCGGCCTCCAGGGGCGAGCCGACGGCGGCGACGATCGCGCGATACGACGCCGCGCGCGGCGCCCTCCTCGACGCGATCGCGACCCTGTCGGTCGAGGAGCTCCGATCGCCTGACGGCTGGAGCTGGGCGTATGACTGCCTGCATGGCCATGTCCGCAAGCACCTGGCCATGGTGGGTCCGTGGTGCGCCGCGGTCGCGGGGTCGTCCGACTGATGGCCGAGGGAACCAGCCCCGGCGGTGCCGGGCTCACGATCGAGGCGATCGTCGCCGTCGACGCGCCCCGTGAGTTCCGCGTTCACCCGCGCGACCGGACCGTCGCGTACACCGCCGAGACCGCCGGCGCGCGCCAGCTGTTCACGCTCTCGCTGCGCGGCGGGCCGGCGACCCAGCTGACCGCGTCCGAGAAGCCGATCAGCGACCCGCGCTGGTCGCCGGATGGACGCCGTCTCGCCTTCGTGCGAGACGAGGAGATCTGGGTCGTCGAGGCCGACGGGTCGCGGCTTACGAAGGTCGTCGCCAAACCGGGCGGCGGCCGGGACCCGCGCTGGTCGCCGGATGGGCACCGCCTCGCCTTCCTGTCCCGCCGGCGGGGTTGGTCGCAGATCTGGCTGATCGATGCGCCCGTGCCGCGCCGCGGCCGTCCCTCGAAGGCTCCCCACCCGATCGAGGCCTCGGTGCTGACGGCGTCGGGCATCGACGTCGAATCATTCGAATGGTCGCCCGACGGGCGCCGCATCGCGGTGATGGCGCAGCAGCAGCCAGACGACCTCGAGACCTCGCAGATCGCGCTCGTCGACGTCGACAGCGGGACGAGCGAGATCGTGGCCGGCGAGCAAAGCAACGACACCGGCGGCCGCTGGCTGCCCGACGGCTCGCTCGTCTACGTGTCCGACGCGGACGGCTGGTTCCAGGTCGTGCGCCGCTCACCCGACGGCCGCGACCGGATCGTCCTCACCGACGGCCAGCGGGAGCATGGCGACCCGTCGGGCGGGCTGGGCTTCGCGCCCGTGCCGTCACCTGATGGCGCGCGGGTGGCGCATGTCGAGGTCCACGACGGGCTCGTCGATCTCGTCGTTCGGGACATCGCCGCCGCAGCTCCACCGAAACGCGGTCGCGGCCGTCCGCCGAAGGTGCCTCGGACCGTCACCGCCGTCTCGGCCGCCGGCGCGCGACGGATCAGTCCGTGGGAGGGTGTGTGGCGGGCGGTCGGGTGGCTCCCGGACGGCGCGTGGCTGGTCGCCGTCGGGGAAAGCGAGACCCTCCCGCAGGACCTGTGGCTGCTGCCGGTTCCGGGCGTCGCTCCCGAGGGTGCCCGCCCGCGCCAGGTGACCGACTCGCGCCCCGCGGTGCTGGCCGCGGCCCTGGCGCCGGGGCGGGTTCCGGCCGGGGAACGCGTGGCGATCAAGGCTCGCGATGGGCTCCGGGTGGAGGGCACACTGTGGCGCCCTGCCGCGGCGACCGGGAAGCGCGGCGGCCGTCGCGTCCCGACGATCATCTATCCGCACGGCGGCCCGACGTGGCAGGCGTACCGCAGCTTCCAGCCGTTCAAGCTGCTGCTCGTGCGCGAGGGCTTCGCCTTCCTCGATGTCGACTTCCGCGGCTCGACCGGGTACGGCCGGGATTTCCGCCAGGCCAATCACGACGAATGGGGCCACGGCGACGTGTTCGACCTCATCGACGCCGCGCGCTGGGCGCAGGCGCAACCATGGTCCGACACGCGCGTCGCGATCTTCGGCGGCTCGTACGGCGGCTACATGGTCCTGTGCGCCCTCGTCGAGGAGCCCGGGTTGTGGCGCGCGGGCGTGGACCTGTACGGCGACTCCGAGATCGCCGAGAGTTTTCGCCACGGAGATCGCCTCGGTCGGCTCGATCTCCAGCGGATGATGGGGACGCCCGAGGACCCCGCGCGCACGGAGGTCTACCGGCGCGGCTCGCCGGTCTATCGCGCCGAGCGCATCGAGGCACCCCTGCTGATCCTCCACGGGCGCAAGGACAAGCGCGTCGTCCCGCTCATGACCGAGCGGATGGTCGAGGCGCTCGAGATCGAAGGCAAGACCCACGAGGTCCACTGGTACGACGACGAAGGCCACGGCTGGGAGCGCCGGGAGAACCGCCGCGACTCGTACGAGCGGATCGTCAAGTTCCTGCGGACGCACGTCCTCGACGAGCCACCCGAGGTCGACCCGGCGCCCTAGGAAGCCGGCTTCTTTCCCGAGCCACGCTCGGCTCCCGTATGTCCCGACATCGGGATGATGCTGATCGAGCCATCGGTTTCGAGGATCGCCAGTTTGACGTCGGCGATCCGCTCCAGGCCATGCGCGCGCACCGCGGCGTCGACCTCATCCGCGTCAATCCCCTCACGCCGCAGCGCCTTCGCGAGGAGCCGACCGTCGTGGACCAGGAGGCGTGGCTCGCCCGCGATCGCCCGCCGTAGAAACGGCAAGCGCGACGACAGGGCCTTGAGCCCGATGTCGAGGACCAGCAAGGTCGTCACGGCCACGAGGCCACCCCAGAGCGAGCTGTTCTGGCCGACCATCGAGTTCTGGACCGCGTCGGAGATGACGAGGATGACCACCAGCTCGAGGACCGACATCTGGCCGACCTCGCGCTTTCCCGAGATCCGCAGGGCGGTGACCAGGAACAGGTAGACGATGGCCGTCCGGACGACCACGTCGGGCAGGCTCGAGCCGATGTCGGGCAAGGTTGGCATCCACGCGGAATGTAGCGCCTCGGGGGCCACGGGGTGGCGGGGTCGCGGGGGCCGGCGCGGCCGGGGGTCGCCGGGACCGGAATCGGAACGCCCGTCCGGTGTGGACGGGCGTCTCGGTGGTGGCGGTGGGCCGGCGGTCCGGCCTTCGAATGGCGGTCCGGGGTCAGAGGTACCAGCGTCGGCCGGCCATCAGCACGAGGCTGGAGCTGGCCAGGGCCGAGAGGAGCATGACGACCCGGAAGGTCTGCGACCTGAGCATCTGCATCGCATGTCTCCCGATAGGTGGCGGAGTGGTAGTCCCCCCACGAACGACCGTAGGCTCGGTCGATGGCGCGAGCCATGGCCCATCCGTACCGTTCGAGCCGGTCAGTCGGGGGATGTGCCTCCGGGCACCAGGACGCCGCCCGCGCCGCGCATCCCCAGGGCGATGACCACGACCACGCCCAGGCCGATCAACACGTCGCCGATGCTGAACACATTCGCGAACGGGACCCAGGCGGGGAGGGCGAAGATGTCCGTCAGGGGACCAAGCGCTGGGTCGGCCATCACCACGCTGTTCGAGAAGCCCTCCGGACCTGCGCCCAGGCCGGCGACGGCCTCGGGCGCTGCCGGCATCACCCCGCTATTGGCCGCGATCGCCGCCAGGTTGGCCGCGGCTCCGGCGGCGACAAGCACCAGTCCGGGGATCCGGACGTTGCGCAGCACGGCGAGGAGGACCGCAGCGGTCGAACCGACGTACACGGGTGGGCCCGCCGCCCCGATCGTCGCCGCGACCGGTCCCGAGAACAGGACGACCTGGACGAGCAGGCCCGCCAATGCCAGCCCGCCCCAGCGGAATCGGAGGTCTCCGAGCCGATCCAGGCGGCCGCCGAGCAGGTACCCGACGACGATCCCGATCGGGATCGCGTAGAGGATGAACACGGGCGGTTCAGCCGGGGTGCGGCGGCAGGAGTGCCTCGATCTGGGCGACGTGCTCCTCCGCGTGGCCGATGACGAAGCGCTCGAGGATGCCGCCGGTCCCCATGTCGCCGAGGCGCGGGTGGCGGCCGAGCTTGGCGCGCTCCTCGGCGCTGAGCGTCGGAAGTCGTTCGGCCCAGTCGTGCAGGCCGCGGTCGATGCGCCCGAACAGCACCCGTAGGGGCAGCGTCCGGTCGCGCTCGAGCAGGCCGATCCGGACCACGTCGTCGGCGGTCCGGCCGAACGGCACGGGTGCGGGCTCCCCGTCGACCACGCGCTCCAGCTCCCCGAGCCAGAACGGCAGCATCTCGGCCAGGTGGGCGAGGACATCGCGCGGGCCCCATGACGCCTCGGGCTCGGTGCCGAACGCCTCGGCCAGCGGCCACGGCTCGCCGGCCAGGACGCGCGGCTCGAGCACGCTCAACGAGGTCCGGGCCGTCTGCAACCGCACCAGCTCAGTCCCGGAGTCGTAGGCCTGCATGGTCGCCAGTGTGGCACGCGCGGCGTAGCATGGAGGCACTGATCAACCGCCTCGCGCCGGCCGGCGCCGTGAGGTGCCGGCGGCCGGGTCGTCACCCGCCCAGCGGAGCAGCGCGATGACCGAGACGATCGCCCGAGGTGCCGCCAACCAGGCCGGCGCTCGGATCGACACGGACGCCTACGCCAAGGCGGCCGATTTCCTGCCGCTCGACGGCATCGACCACGTCGAGTTCTGGGTCGGCAATGCCCGCCAGGCCGCGGCCTACTACCGCGCGCTCTGGGGGTTCACCCCGGTCGCCTTCAGCGGCCTCGAGACGAAGGTGCGCGACCGCGCCAGCTACGTGATGGCGCAGAACGACATCCGGTTCGTGTTCACGGCACCGCTCACCCCGGACGGCGAGATCGCCGAGCACGTTCGCGCGCACGGCGACGGCGTCCATGACATCGCTTTTGCCGTCGCGGACGTCTCGTCGGCCTGGCACGAGACCACGACCCGCGGGGCGGCGTCCGTGCTCGAGCCGACCGAGCTCGACGGCGGGGAGGACGGGATCCTGCGCAAGGCATCCATCCGGACGTACGGCGAGGTGGTCCACTCGTTCGTGGATCGCCGCGACTACGCCGGCGTGTTCGCGCCTGGCTACCGGCGCGTCAAGGATCCGCCAGCTGCAGCCGGCAGCCTGTCCCTGCTCGAGGTCGATCACTGCGTCGGCAACGTCGAGCTGGGCCAGATGGACGCCTTCGTCGACTTCTATCGCGACGTCCTCGGCTTTGCCCAGCTCATCCACTACGACGACAAGGTCATCCACACCGATTACAGCGCCCTGATGTCGAAGGTCATGACCAACGGCAACGGCCGGATCAAGTTCCCGATCAACGAGCCCGCGACCGGCAAGAGGAAGAGCCAGATCCAGGAGTACCTCGACTGGTACCGCTCGCCCGGCTGCCAGCACATCGCGTTGCGGACCGACGACATCGTTGCGACGGTCCGGCAACTGCGCGAGAACGGCGTCGAGTTCCTCGGACTGCCTCACGAGTACTACGCGACGCTGGCCGACCGCGTCGGCGATGTCGGCGTTCCGATCGACACGCTCGAGGAGCTCGGCATCGAGGCCGACCGCGACGAGGAGGGCTACCTCCTCCAGATCTTCACCCGCCCGGTCCAGGACCGGCCGACCTTCTTCTTCGAGATCATCGAGCGCCACGGCTCGCGCGGCTTCGGCGTCGGCAACTTCAAGGCACTCTTCGAGGCCATCGAAATCGAACAGGCCCGGCGCGGGAACCTGTAGACGATCTCGCGCGAGAACACGCGATCTATCCTGTCGCGACGTGAAGGATGTCGTGACCGCCGATTCGCACCGACCGCGCCGGATCGGGGTCTGGCTGCTGACAGCCGTCGCGGTGCTGCTGAGCGCCGCCTTCGCGACGTGGCGCGCGGCCGGCGCATCCGACGGGGTGGCGATCCCCTTCTACGCGGAGGCGTGGACCGAGGGAGGCGTGCGGATCGAGGTGGCTCGCGAGGACGCGGGGGGCCTCGCGTCGGGCGACCTGGTCACGGCCGTCGGCGGGCGCCCGCTGAGCGGCTGGCTGGATGCGGTCCTCGACCCGTCGCTGGATCGTTCGCCTTTGGGGCGGCCCGAGGTCGCCTACACGGTTCGACGTGGAGCCGCGGAGCTCGTCGTGGATGTCCCGCTCGGGCCGCTCGACATCGGCCCCACGCTCCT
>JBBQRZ010000032.1:0-38080 GCA_038214255.1 Candidatus Limnocylindrales bacterium | reverse complement strand
CGACGGCGTGGTGACATCGAACTCGCCCGTCGCGTCGCTGATGTTGTAGCCGCCCTCGGTGATCGTCAGGCTGACGATGCGGCTGGCTGGGTCGGCGAGCCGCTCCAGTACCCGATCGAGGTCGTCGGGCGCATAGAGGTACTCGACGATCGATCCGATCCGCGTGACGTCGACGGTGCCGTCCGGGTGCCGCTCCACGAGCGTGTACTCGAGGTCCTGCGATCGGAGTGCATCGCGCACGAGGGCGTCGGCTGGCATGACGCCCACCCCGCAGATCCCCCACTCGGTCGCCTGGCCGAGGCGAAGCAGGCGGTCCACGTACATGGCCTCGTGCGAGCGGTGGAAGTTGCCGACGCCGAAATGGACGATGCCGACCGAGACCCGACTGCGGTCGTAGGTGATCGGCGTGAGGTTCGACGTCACTCCGCACCGACAGTCGAGAGTGGGGCGACCGACGAGCCGGCGCGCAAACTGACCTCGACGAGACCGTGATTCGTGCGGGCTGGCACCGGGGTCTCCTCCGTAGCGGTGTCCACGATGTGCCGAGTCAGTACAACACGCAACGAGATTGAGCAGTTAGCGTTCTTTTGCCGTAACTATTGACCGTTTGATGACCGTTTCGGAGCGTGCCAGTCGGCGGACCCTGCGCCGGAGCTGATGGCCGTGACGGTCGCGAGTCACCGCGGCACGGGATCCTGGCGCACGGTCTGGTCGGTCGCGAGTGGTCGCGACGCCAGGGCTTAGACGCGAAGCAGCGTGGCCCCGACAGCCATGAAGTGGTTGGCTTGGAACGCGCTGAGCTCCTGGCCCGTGATGAGGACCTCGAAGTCGCTGATTTCGGCGAAGGTGACGAACGTCGTGGTGCCAAACTTGTGGTGGGCACCGGCCCAGATCCGGCGGGCCGAGCTCTGGATGGCCGCGGACTTGATCGCGGCGACTGCCGGATCGGGCGTGGTCATGCCGCGATCGGTCGAGACGCCGTTGGCGCCGACGATGGCGAGATCGAGGTTCATGCGTCGCAGCATGTCCGATGCCCACCCGTCGACGACGCCCATGGTGTTCCCGCGGACGCGCCCGCCGAGCATGATGACCTGGACGTTCGGGCGTGCTGCGGCGACGGTAGCAACCGGCAACGAGGACGTGACAATCGTAAGCCGGCGATCCTCGGGGAGCCGCTGCGCGATCAGCTGCTCGGTGTAGCCCTCGTCGATGAAGATGATCTGTGCCTCGCCGATCTTCTGCACGACAGCCGTAGCGATCCTGGCCTTCTCTTCGGGGCTGATCTGGCTACGAATCGCCAGCGATGTCTCGAACGCGCCGCTCTCGACCGGGACGACGCGTCCGTAGCTTCGACGGATGGCACCCTGCGATTCGAGAATGCGCAAGTCGCGACGAATGGTCTCGATCGAAGTCCCCAGCACCGTGCCGAGCTGGGCGGGCGCCAGCTCGCCGTGCTCACGAACCATCTGAAGCAGCTGTAGCCGGCGTTCGCGGGAATTCCGGTTGCCCGCAGCTGTGGCGTCCACGGGCACAGCATAGATGCGTCACCGGCCGCCCAGGCGCTCTCGCTCGACCTCAGCCACGCCGCCCTTGGGGATCCGGACATCCATGGCGTCCGCGCGCTCACTCCTGTCGGGCGCGCCGAGGCGGACGTCATCGAAGCGGGTGGAGTTCGAAGACACGTCGACCTTCGGCCGCCTCCACCGGACGATCGAGATCGACGCCATCGGCGATGCGAATGAACCAGACACCGAACGGGATGCCCTGCGCGAGAGGACCTAGGGTGTCGCGAAAGAACGCTACTCGCTGTTCAGGGTCCAGCTCGGTCGCACGTACCTTTTCTTCCCGGCGGCGCACGGTGATGGTCGCGGAGCCGGCAGCGCGCAGATTGCGCACCCATTGGACCTCGCCCCAGGGGGCCCAGACCCAACGCCGGCCGGAAACCTCGATGATCGCCACCGGCGTGGTGCGAGGCAGGCCGCTCTTCCGGCCGCGAACGGTGACGAGACCATTGAAGCCCAACGGAACGCCGGCGGCCAAAAGGGCCTTGGCGATCGGGGTGAAGACCGTGACCCGCCGTGGGGCACGAGCGGCGCTGCCAATTCGATCGATCATCTGGATAGGTCCTTCTTGCGTCGATTCGTTCGGGGTGTCACACAGGTGACCCGCAAGTAGGCGCGAACGTGACCGTTGCCTGACGTTCCCGAAGCCTCAGCCGGCGACCACGGTGAGATCCAGTCGGCCGAGCCGGTCCGGATCCGCAAGCACGTCGATCGCCACGATCCTCCGGCCCTTGACCGTCAGGGCCAGGACCGCAAATGGACTCCCGTCGGGGTTCCAGGCAACGCCCCCGGGTATCCCGTTCACGAGGACCCTCGTCGACGTTTCGGCGAACTGCCGGAAGGTCATCGCCTGCCCGGCAACGGCCTCCGCGCCGCGGACCAGCGAGACGAGCCCCGGACGCGCCATCCCGCCGTCGGAGCGCACCACGACATCCGGGTCGAGGACGGCGAGGAGGCGTTCGAAATCACCGGCACGCGCCGCCGCGAGGAAGGCGTCAACGATGACCCATTGGCCATCAAGATCGACGTCAGGGACGGGCGCACCCTGGACGCGGCGACGGGCACGGCTCGCTAGCTGCCGCGCCGCGGTCGGCGTTCGGCCGACGATCGGTGCGATCTCGTCGAACGGCACGGCGAAGACGTCGTGCAGCACGAAGGCTACCCGCTCGGCGGGCGTCAGGGCGTCGAGGACGACGAGCATCGCGAGCCCCACCGAGTCGCCCAGCAAGGCCTCCTGCTCGGGATCGACCCCCTCCTCCGGACTGACGACGGGATCCGGAACATGGATGTCCAGGGACGCCTCGCGGCGCGTCTTTCGCGATCGCAACATGTTGAGCGAGACGCGGGCGACGACCGTCGTCAACCAGGCCCGCAGGTTGTCGACATCGCTCGTATCGGTGCGGCTCAGTCGGATCCAGGCTTCCTGGACGGCGTCGTCCGCCTCGGGCAGGGAGCCGAGCATCCGATAGGCGACGCCGCGCAAGTGGGAGCGGTTCGTCTCGAAGCGTTCGGCGAGCCAGTCCTGATTGTCCATGCGTTCACGTTCCTGCCGGTAGTCGGTCATCCCGTTGACCCGCGAGCCCGCGTTCATGTGACCACGGCCGCTGGCGCGGATGATCGAGTGTGTTTCGGAGCCATATCGTGGGCTACCTTGAGCAGGCATGAAAGCTGCCGAGGCTCCGCCCGCGCCTGCCGGCCCGGCGCGCCCGCGCTCGGCGCACGTTGGGCTCGTGACGGCACTCGGGGACCGCGGCACGCATGACGACGGTCGACAGCTCGATCGTGAACATCGCGCTGCCATCGATCGCGCCCGCGGCTTGGACGTTAATCCCGGCCCGCTTCGCTGAGCTCGCGGAGGAATTCGATGATCGTCCGCCGTCCACTGGCGGTCGCGAAGTATCGCGCGTCGGCTGCCTCGACGAGCGCGAGTGCCTGCGTCGCGAGCACGGCGCCGCGCTCGGTTAGCCTGATGAGCCGTGCGCGCGCATCGCTCGGGTCGGGTGTTCGCGTGACGAGGCCATGTCCTTCGAGCGCACGAAGCACCTGCGAGGTCATCATCAGGTCCGTGCCCGCGTGTTCGGCGAGGCGCCGCTGCGTTGGCGTTTCCTTCGTGACCTCGGCCAGGTACCACAGGCTGGCAAGCAGGACGAACTGGACATGGGTGAGCCCCAGGGGTCGGAGGGTCGCCGCCATGAGGCGTTGCCACCGGAGCGTCGCTCGCCACAACAGGAGCCCGGGGCTGTCCCCGGGCTCCAGGCTCTGCCTTCGATCGGACGATTTCGCGTTGGCGGCGGTCGTCCGCCGTTGGGCGGTCACCTCGGCGCGCTCACGGGCCGGACTCTTGTGACGAGTGCCTCGAGCACGGTCGGGAAGTCGGCGGTGATCTGCGGCCCAAGCGCCGGGCCGAGCGCGTCGGCGTTCGGGCCATCGATCGTCGTCCGATAGACGATCCGGACCCGGCCCTGATCGAGCTGCTCGATGGTGTGCCGCACGCGGACGACGATCCCGGCATCCGGAAACGGTGTCTCGTCCTCGAAGCCGCTCGGGTCGACGGCGATCAATCGGAACCCGAATGCGACCTGGCCCGGGACCTTCATTCGCCCCGTGGTGCCGGCGGTGAAGGGCCCATCGAGCTCCACACATTCCGTGCCGGCATTCCACTCGGGCCAGCGGGCGACATCCTCGAACTGCTGGCTGATCGCTTCGGGCGACGCTTCCGTCTCGATGCTGTGTTCGGCTGTCCACACGGTGGGTTCCTCCAAGGTTGAGATAGTGCTATTCGGGCATATTATATGCACACATACTGACTGTCAACCACGGACCCCAGCCTTCACCGACCGCCGGCGTAACCGTGGTGCGCTCAGGACGCTCTCAGAATGTGCGACGTACGGTGTTTGACGGTGACCGTCAGAGGACCGTAATCGTGGGTCGCAGCATTTCATCTGTCGTGATTTCAGCCGGACTTGTTGCGGCACTCGGAGGATGCGTCTCGAGTGCTGCTCCAACGACGGTCAGCCCAACGCATGCGGCTTCGACCGTCGCCGCTCCGCCGATTGCCACGCCAATACACGCATCTCCGGTAGCGACCGCTCCGCCGATTGCCATTCCAACACGCGGAACTCCGGTAGCGACCGCTCCGCCAACCGCTCCTCCAACACCCGCAGCTCCGGTAGCGGCTGCTCGGCGACCTTCGTACGAGCAGACGAGGAGGTGGGTGAATTCGTACAGGCGAGCGCACCCCGGTAGGAGGGGGGACATCAACGCAAGAGCACCGGCCGACGCGATCGGGCGGCGATTGCTGGCGGCCTGCGGCAGCCGTCAGCGCCCGGTGTTCCCGCTGCTTGCCTGGGAATATGGTGGCAACGATCATGCGTGGAGGCACCCGGAAACGTCGGCGCTGGCGTATTGCGTCTACAGCCCCGTGAAGCCTTCGACCGCTCACTGGAAATACGTCCGCGGCCGCGTGACTGCAGACGTGTACGTGCTGTTCCCGGCGAAGAACCCGTGCAGGGCCAAGCGGAACGCCGACCAGGTGGTCGGCTGTCTCGGCGCTCGGTCGAACGCTGAAATCCTGGTCGACATCGCCAGCTTGCACGACGGCCACGATGCCAGACTTGAACTCAGTCAGGCCTCAACGGACTTGATGCTCATCCTGCCGGACAGGCACGCCAAGGTCCCACTGATCCACAGCTACTAGCGGTTCCCTTGAGCAATGGGGCGGAATGGATCGCATGACCGTGGCGGGCGTGATCAGAAGGTCACCGGCGTCGCGTTCCGCCACGAGGCGCCACAGCGGTGCCTCGCAGCACTACTGGACTCTCAGGGCCGAGCCGAAGGCGGCGCGGCGACGGATTGACACGCCATGAGGACTACCTTGAATTGGCCGCGGCACCAGGGTGTCTCATTGGAGGCCCCGCGGCAGGAGGAGTGGGCCATGCCCAAATACCTGTTCACTGGCAGCTACACGTCGGAGGGCGCCAAGGGTGTCCTCAAGGAAGGTGGCACCGGCCGTCGCGCGGCCACCGAGACGCTCGTCACCTCGCTCGGCGGGACGGTCGAGGCGTACTACTTCGCCTTCGGGAGCGACGACTTCTACCTCATCGCCGATCTGCCGAGCAACGCGGCCGCCGCGGCCGGCGCGCTCAGCGGTGGAGCCTCTGGCGCCATCAGCACCCGGACGATCGTGCTGCTCACTCCCGAGGAGGTGGACGCTGCGACGAAGCTCTCGCCGAGCTATCGGCCGCCCGGTCGCTGATCGATCAGAGGCTACCGGCCCGGGCGTCCGCGAGGGCGCCTGGGCCGAACCTCGGGGGCGACGGGCGTGGCCTGAGCGGCACGTGGCCGGTCACGATCACAAGGACGAGCGCTGCCCCACGACCCGAGGAATCGTCCGCTGTCCCACTCGCCCTTCCAGCCCGTCGTCAACGACGTCAGGGTGCCGTTCCCTGACCGCCGCCAGGAGTTGACGCACGCCGATCAGCCCGTCATAGCGATCGTCGTCCAGGAAGAAGGTCGGTGTCCCGCGTGCCCCGCTGCGGACGCCGCTCTCGAAGTCCTCGCGGACCCGCTCGGCGTGTGCGTGCGCATCGAGCTCCCGACCGAATCGGGCGATATCGAGGCCGAGATCGGTGGCCAGTTGCCGCAGGTGCTCATCCTCGAGCGTTTCCTGGTGCTCGAACAGGGAGGCGTGCATCTCGAAGAACTTCCCCTGCGCGCCCGCGGCTTCGGCGACTTCGGCAGCGTGCTGCGCGTGAGGGTGCTCCCTGGTGAGTGGGAAGTGACGGAAGACGAAGCGGAGGTGGTCACCGAGGAGCTGTTGAAGCTCCTGCACGATCGGCACGGCTGCCCGGCAGTATGGACACTCGTAATCGCCGTACTCGACGAGCGTCACCGGCGCTTCGGCCGGTCCCTGAACGTGGTCTCGGTCTCCCACCGGCAAGGCGAGTCGCGCGACGTCGCTACCAGGCATTGGTCGGCTGCTCACGAGGGAGCGCTAAAGCTGTCACCCAGTAATCGTCGCACGGGTCATCTCCCATCGCTTTCGCCTCGCGCGGAAGCACGATCCTGAAGAATCGAGAACCCCGGCTAAAGCCTCGTCGATGAGTACCGCCTGTGGGGCCTTCCCCGTCGTCCGTGGGTCGGGCAAACGCCTGTTTGCGGCGGCACCATCGCGTCTGGGCGGAAGC
Source organism: Candidatus Limnocylindrales bacterium (assembly GCA_038214255.1). Lineage (GTDB taxonomy): Bacteria > Chloroflexota > Limnocylindria > Limnocylindrales > CSP1-4 > SPCO01. Next base: position 31,332 of record JBBQRZ010000032.1, on the reverse strand, counting down.
TCGTCGACAACAAGGTCTCGACCCTGGGGTGGTGATCGGTACCTACGAGCCGGCCGGCGAGATCGTCGCGGGATCGTTCGTGCCGGATCGATCGCGCGGGTGCCTCAACCCTCGCGCTTCAACGTGCGCCAGCCGCCGGCGCGGTTGTTCGCGATGATCTGCTTGAACATCGCCATGAGGGCGGGCGCGTTGATCGGTTCGCCCCGGCGAACCGCCACGGTGCGGGCGGTCTTGTTGTCGTGGCCGGCGGTGATGATTCCCTCCGGATCGGGGACCATCGCGCCGTCGTAGAGGAATACGTTGACGTGGTCCTTCGCCGCCAGAAGGGCGCAGACATTGCCCTCCAGCACGAAGTAGGGCTGGCGGGTCCGCTTGATGGTTTCAGCGACGTCCGGGTCCGCGGCATGGACCAGATCGCGGACGTCGCCGCAGATGGCCTGCTGCCAGTCGGGCAGGGCATCGATGTACGCGTCAACGCGTGGGTCGGCGGCATCGGTCATGGCCGATTCACCATAAACCGGTTGGGACCGGCCACGTAAGAGATCGTCCAAGCCGGCCGCCCCGAGGCCTGGCGCACGACGCCCAGGCACCAGCCTCCCTCTTACCGCTTTCTTATGACCGCGCTGCCACAGTCGTGTCCCGAAAGCGTTCAGAGACTCCAGAGGAGATCGGAATGACCGGCAGGCTCGCGGTCGCTTTGGCCATCACGGCCGTCCTCGCCGGATGCAGTTCCGGCACCAGCCTCTCCCAGGCCCCGACGTCCCAGGCGGCGAGTGCTCCGGTGGCGCCGTCCGGCTCGATGGCGCCGTCGGGCTCGCCCGCAGCGAGCACTGCGGCAGTCGCCCCATCGATGGGCAGCCTGCCTCCCTACCACCCGGTGATCGATCCGTCCAAATTCACCGGCGAGATCACCAACCCGTACTTCCCGCTCAAGCCGGGCGCCACGCTGATCTACGAAGGGACGCGGGACGGCGTGCCGCGGCGGACGGAGATGATCATCACGAAGGAAACGAAGACGATCATGGGCGTGAAGTGCATCGTCGTCCGCGACATCCTGACCAGCAACAACGCGCTCGTCGAGAAGACCGTTGACTGGTACGCCCAGGACAGCGATGGCAACGTCTGGTATTTCGGCGAGGACACCGCCGAATATGTCAACGGCGCCGTGACGAGCACGGCCGGGACCTGGCTGGCCGGCGTGGACAACGCCATCCCGGGGATCGTCATGGAGGCAACGCCCAAGGTCGGCGACGGGTATCGCCAGGAGTACCGACCCGGCGTCGCCGAGGATTACGCCAAGGTCCAGAAGCTCGACGGCACCATCCAGGTCCCCGCGGGAAGCTATGACCACATGGTTGTCACCGAGGACACGGACCTGCTCGACACTACCAAGCTAGAGCACAAGTCCTATGCGTCGCGTGTCGGATTCGTGGCCAGCGAGGGCATGGTGAACGGTCACCACGAGGTGACGAACCTGACGTCCATCCTCAGCGGGTCGTAGGTCGGGCGGGACGGAATGACGACTCCGGCCCTCGAGGCCCATGGCCTGTACCACATCTACCGCGAAGGGCAGGTCAGGACGGTCGCGCTCCGCGGTGCGGACGTGGTCCTCGAGTCGTCGTCGTGGACGAGTCTCATGGGTCCGTCCGGGAGTGGGAAGAGCACCCTCCTCCACGTCCTGGCGGGCCTGCTGGAGCCAAGTGCAGGCTCGGTCACGGTGGACGGCGACGACGTCACGAGGCTGCCCCAAGCGGCCCGCGACGACTGGCGCCGGCGCAGCGTCGGCGTCATCCTCCAGCGGGACAACCTCCACCCGCATCTCGATGTCGGCGACAACGTGGCGCTGCCGCTGCGGCTCCACGGGCGCTCGGCCGGCGAGATACGAGCACGCGTGAAGGAGCTGCTCGAGCAGGTCGGCCTGGCGGACCGACACCGTCAGCCGGTCGGCCAGCTATCGGGCGGCGAGGCGCAGCGGGTGGCCATCGCGGTGGCCCTGGCCAACCGGCCGCGGGTCCTCCTCGCGGACGAACCCACGGGTGAGCTCGACGAGGCTACGGCGTCGAGCGTCCTCGATCTGCTCGACGCCCTCCGGATGGGCGGGGAAGCGGCCGTGCTGACCGTTACGCACAACCCCCAGGTCGCTCAGCGGGCGACCCATCGCCTTACGATGTGCGACGGACAGGTGGCCGATGGCGATTGACGCCGGACCTGTGGTGGAAGCGATCTCGCTGACCCGGGACTACGGGACTACGGGACAGACCCTGCGGGCCCTCGACGACGTCTCGATCACTGTCGCCCGCGGCGAGATCGTCGCGGTCATGGGCCCGAGCGGATCCGGCAAAAGCACGTTGCTGTATCTCCTCGGCGGCCTCGACGTCCCGGATGCGGGGATGGTTCGGGTGACTGGTGTCGATTGGCAGACGCTACGCGGTACCGCCCGAGCACAGTTCCTGCGGCGCACCTGCGGATTCATCGTCCAGGGACTCGCGCTGCTGCCCCAGGCGACCGCCGCGGAGAACGTCGAGGTTCCGTTGCTCCTCGCCGGCATGGAACGCGCGGATCGCGCCCGACGCGTCGCCGACGCCCTGGCGCGCGTCGGCCTTGCCGCCCAGGCGTCCCAGCTGACCGACGAGCTGTCCGGCGGCGAACAGCAACGCGTCTCCATCGCGCGGGCCCTCGTCGGGGAGCCCGCGGTCGTCCTTGCGGACGAGCCGACCGGGAGCCTCGATTCGGCCACGGCGCAAGTCGTGACGGGCCTGCTCGTCGATGCCGCCCGGGAGCGCGATGCGGCCGTGGTCCTCGTCACCCACGATCCGGCCGTCGCCCGACACGCCGACAGGATCGTCACGCTCCACTCGGGGCGCTTGGCGGTCGACAGCCCCAACCCGAGCCAACCAGGCGTCGCGTCATGACCTTCTGGCTTCTCCGCCGGGACGTCCGACGCGCGCCTCGGCGCCTCGTGCTGGAGGCGATCGGCGTGGCCTTCCCGGTCGCGATGCTCGCCGCCACGTTGATGTTCGTGGACGCGGCGGTGCAATCGATGACCCCCATCGCGCTCGATCCGGTGCAGATCGAACTCCGAGCGGTCGCGAAGTCGCTCGATGCCGACGTCCCGACGATGAGCCAGAAGCTCGCCGGGATGCCCGGGGTGACGGACGTCGAGCCGTTCGCCGCGACCAACGTGGTTGTCGACCCCGGCAACGGCGCCCAGGTGACCGCGCGCCTGTTCGCCGTCGACCCCGCCTACCTCGAGCACCATCCGTGGGTGCGGGTCGTCGATGGCGGCCTCGCCAATGGGGTGCTCCTGGACCAATCGGTCCACGGATCGTCCGGCTTCGAAGCCGCGAAATCGGTGACGATCAGCCTGCCCGGCGACGCGCCGTCGTTGGCCCTCCAGGTCCCGGTCGGTGGCACGGTCGACCTGCGCGGCGCCTCGACCTGGTTCTCGATCCCCTACGGCGAGGTCCAGGGAGACATCGTCACGGTGCCACGAGCGCTGATCATCGACTTCGCCACGTTCCAGCGGGCTGTCCTACCCGTGCTTCGATCCTGGGCGGCCTCGGGCGGCCTGCCGCCGTTCGATCCGGGCTCGGACGAGCTGCCGTCGGCCAGCCTCGAGGCGCACATCTCCGTCGACCATTCGGCGTACCCGGCCGACCCCGGTCAGGCGGCGATCTGGTCGGGCCAACTCCAGCGGGTCCTCGCGCGACGAGCGGAAGCGCCGGTCGTCGTGGCCGACAACGCCGCCGAGGCCCTGACCGCGAGCCAGGACGACGCCACCAACGCCAAGATCCTGTTCCTCCTCCTCGGGATCCCTGGTGTCCTGGTGGCGGCCGCCCTGGGCCTCGCGGGGGCCTCGACCCTGGTCGAGGCGCATCGGCGCGAGACGGCGCTTCTGCGGTTGCGGGGCGCCACGGGCAACCAGGTGGTTCGACTGGCGGCGGCCCATGCCGTGCTGGCCGGCGTCATCGGCTCGGTGCTCGGGCTGGTGCTCGCGATCGTCGGGGTCAGCGCCGTGATCGGGCGGCCGGTGTGGCAAGGCGTCCCGGCGGCAGGGCTCACGCTGTCGGCCGTGCTGGCGGTCGCCGCCGGCGCGGTCATGACCCTCGTTCGCGTGATCCGCCTGCGACGAGCGTCCAGAGGCTCGGACATCGCCTCAGAGCGGCGGGCCCTCGAACGAGGTTGGTCGCCGATCTGGCGCCGAGCCCGGCTCGACTTCCTTGCGATCGGCGTCGGCGTGGCGATCCTGGTCCTCAACGTCGTGAGCGGTGGCCTCAGGCAGAGCCCGATCGAGGGGCCGTCGTTGGCCCTGTCCTTCTATGTCCTCCTCGCCCCGATGGCGATCTGGATCGGCGCCACGTTGCTGTTCATCCGCGCGCTGCTGGCGGTTCTCGGCCGCCTGGCTCGCCCCGACCGGGCGCGCCCGATGGCCTCGTGGCGCAGCGCCACCGTGCGCTGGCTGGGCCGACGGCCGGCCCGCACCGCGGTGAGCCTCACGCTGGCATCCCTGGCCATCGCCTTCGCAACGCTCGTACTCTCGTTCGGGGCGACCTACCAGACGGCCAAACAGACCGATGCTCGAGCCGCCATCGGAGCCAACCTTCGGCTGACGCCGGGCGACCCGCGTTTCGTCCTGCCTCCGCTCGGGTCGGACGTCGCCGCCGTGAGTCCCGTGAAACTCGTGCCAGCCCGGGTCGAGACGGACCGCAAGACGATCCTCGCCCTCGACGTCCCGTCCTACGCGAGTGCCGCCTCGATCGCCGCGAGGATGCTCGACGGAGCCGGCATCGAGGGACTCGCCACGGACCCGAAGGGCGTGCTGATCGACAGCGAGATCGCCCAGTCCTTCGAGGTCAAGCCCGGCGACATGTTGCCCGTGACGATCTTTCCCGACGACTTCGAGAATGCCAGCGATATCGAGCTCCGCGTGATCGGCGTCTTCAGCTCCTTCCCGCCGACGTCGGCGGCGGCCGAACTCGTGACCTCGGCCGGTGCCCTTCCCCGGGCCGACACGGTGCCCGTGGACTTCTACCTGGCCCGCGTCGCGCCCGGCCGCCTGCCGAATGACATCGCGACCGCGCTGCGAGGCGGCCCGCTCGCCGACCGGTTCGGCGTCGCCACGGAGATCCCCGCGACCGAGCGCGGTCTCACGGCGTTGAACCTCGGCGGGCTGAGCGCCATCGAGTCGATCGGCGCCGGCCTGGAGGCCGCGGTCGGCGTCGCCGTCCTCGGAGCCTTCCTCATCCTGGAGCGCCGGCGCGAGTTCGCGATCCTCCATACCGTCGGCGCCGACACGCGCCAGATCCTGACCGGCCCGGCGCTCGAGGGCCTGGTCGCGGTCGTCGGCAGCCTGACGATCGGCATCCCCCTCGGGCTCGGCCTCGGGATCCTCGACGTCCGGGTGCTGGGACTCTTCTTCACACTCTCCCCGCCGCTGGTCACGGTTCCGCTGGCGGAGCTGACGGGCCTCGCGCTGTTCATGCTCCTGGCGTCCGCCGTGGCTCTGGGGGGCGCCCTTATCGCGGTGAACCGGGTCCGAGCGTCGTCGGCCCTGCGGGACCTGTGATGCGGGTTCGCAGCGGCGGCGCAGGCCAGCGTCTCGTGGCGATTCCTCAGGACCGAGCTGGCACCGTGCCAGGACTGCATCGTGGAGGCAGCCCGATGTCGAGACGATTCGTCGTGATCGCGCTTGCCTGGTCGGCCCTGCTTGCGGCCGGCTGCTCCTCGACGAGTGACAGCCCATCGATCGATGCCGGTTTCTCCCTCGAGCCATCAGCGGCGGCGTCGACGTCAGCCTCTCCCCAGTCGACCCCCGGCCCGAGCGCCGGCGGCGCAGCCTCGAAGCCGCCGAGCGCCTCGGGCGCGATCGATCCGGCGAACTTCACGAGCACGGTCGACAACCCGTGGTTCCCGCTCACGCCGGGCACCAGGTTCACGTACCAGGGCACGAAGGACGAGAAGCGCGCCGTCGAGACGTTCACCGTGCTGACCGGCACGAAGGAGATCGACGGCGTCACCTGCGCCGTCGTCGAGGACAAGATCTCGCTGGCTGGGGTCCCCTCCGAGAAGCTGCTGGGCTACTACGCGCAGGACCGGGCCGGAAGTGTCTGGTATTTCGGGGAGGACACCGGGGAGCTCGACGCCAATGGCCAGGTCGTCAACACCGATGGCAGCTGGCGGGCCGGCGTCGACAACGCACCGCCGGCCATCTTCATGGAGGCCTCGCCGACCGTCGGCCATGCATTTGCCCATGACTACACGAAGAACGACTTCGCCGTCCTGAGCCTCACCGACAAGGTCACGGTGCCGTACGGCTCCTTCAACGACGCCCTCGTCACGAAGGAATGGAGCCCACTCGAGCCCGACGTCGAGACGCACAAGTACTACGTGCGTGGCGTGGGTGCCGTGCGCGACGTGGCGGTGAAGGGTCCGACCGAGGAGTTCGTCCTGGTCAGCGTCACGCACCCCTGACAAGAAGATCCAACGGCATGGCGGGTAGCGTTTGGACGCTGATGCGCGGAGGGGTCATGCTGGCGTCATCCGACCCACCCGCCCCGGGCATGGCGACCACGGAGGAGACGGTATGAACTTCAACAGCATCCTGATCGGGTCCGAGGATCCCAAGCGGCTGAGCGACTACTACACGAAGCTCTTCGGCAAGCCGGGCTGGGACGAGGGCGGCTACACCGGATGGCTCATCGGCAACGGCGGCATCACGGTCGGGCCACACGACCAGGTCAAGGGCCGCAACGCGCAACCTGGCCGGCTGATCTGGAACATCGAGAGCGACGACGTGACGGGCGACTTCGAGCGGCTCAAGGCCGCAGGGGCCACCGTCATTCGCGAGCCCTACGATTTCGAGGAAATGCCAGGATCGTGGATCGCCACCTTCGCCGATCCCGACGACAACTACTTCCAGCTCACCAGCCCGCTGCCGACGACGTAGGGGTCACCCCGCGCCGGGCCCAGCACCACCGATCGGTCCAAGGCCAGGCGACGAGGCGTTCGCCGACCCGTCGTCAGTCGTTGCGGAAGGTAGCTCGACGAGCCGACGGGCCGGCGAAACCCACAGGATCACGGCCCCAAGCACGGCCCCGAAAGACGCGACCGAGGCAGCCAGCCGGAGGCCGGCGGCCTCCGCGAGAAGCGCTCCAAGGAGCATCGCCAGGAGCTGCACGAGCACCTCCGCGACGCGGAATGTCGATCCGACCCGGCCGAGCGCTCGATCCTCCACCAGGGCCTGGCGCACCGAGGTCTCGGTGACCTCGTAGACGGTCGCGGCACTGTCACCGACGAGCTGGGCGACGATCAGGCTCGCGGCCGCGCCGAGCGGCGCGCCGCTCGGCGCGAGGGGGACGAAGAAGTTCCCGACGGCCGTCAGTGCCATCGCGATGGCCGCGACCCGCCCGACCCCCCACCGCCGGGTCGCTCCTGCCGTGACCATGGCGCCCGCGAGGGCGGCGAACCCGCGGACCCCGCGATCACACCGATCGCCGCGGGGCCGAGCCCCAGCTCGCGGGTTGCGAACAACAGCCAGATGCCAGCGAACACGCCGTACATGCCCGCGACGGCCATCCGGGCCGCCGCGAACGCCCGCAACGTCGGGTCGCGGATGACCAGGCGGAGGCCGTCGCGGATCTCGGCCAGGACGGGGTCGCGGTCTGCCGGAGGTGGCGGCTCGGGCTCCGCCTTTCGGATCGAACCGAGGAGGATCGCCGAGATGACGAAGGACGCGGCATCGACAAGGATCGCGAATGGCGCGGTGAGGACCTGGACCAAGAACCCGCCGATCCCGAATGCGGTGAACTCGGCCGCCGAGCTGGTCGCCGCGAGCGCGCCGTTGGCCTCGACGAGCTGCTCGCGGTCGACGATCGTCGGCAGATAAGCGTGATCGGCCGAATCGAAGAAGGTCGTCAGGACCGATGCGAGGAATGCGACCAGGAGCAGCTGCCCCAGCGACAGGACACCCGCCACGAAGGCGAGCGGGATGGACCCCAGGAGGACGGCCCGACCGAGGTCCGCCCAGATGAGCACGGGCCGGCGTCGAAGGCGGTCGACCCATGCTCCGGCAACCAGGCCCACGACCAGCGCCGCCGCGAGCTCGACCATGCCAAGCGCCGCGACTTCGAGCGGTCCCGCCCCGAGGACGAGGATCGCCACGAACGGCAAGGCGATCCCGCTCACGAGCGACACGAACACGGAGATGGTCGCCGCGGTCCAGACGCGAACGAAGGCCTGGTTCCGCCACAGCGCCGAACGACCGAAGCGTGGCATAGCCGGGGAGCATACCCTCGACGCAATGACCGAAGTCCTCTGGAACGTCCGCCTCCTCGACCTCGACGCGGTCCTCGCCATCGAGCGTCGCGCCGTCACCGTCAAGGACGGGCGAGTGGCGGCGATCGACGCGGCGGAGGGCGAGGTACCCGCAGGTGCCCGGGACCTCGGCGGGGCGACCGTCCTGCCGGGCCTCATCGACGCGCATTGCCACGTCCTGTCGACCACCGAACGGAGCCCCGACTTCGGGCCGCCGCCATTGCTGCATGGGGAGGCGCCGCGACCGGCGGCGCTCGCCCACTACGTCCTCGCCGCGGCGGGCGCCCGCATCGTCCGCTCCGGATTCACGACAGTCCGCGACGTCGGCAGCTTCGACGACGAAGCGAGCGCGCTCAAGCTCGCGGTCGACCTGGGGATCGCGCCGGGCCCGCGCATCCTGACCTGTGGACGCATCGTGTCGGCTACGTCGCCCGGGGGCGTCATCTTCGGATCGATGTACCGCGAGGCCGACGGACCCTGGGAGATGCGCAAGGCGGTGCGCGAGCAGATCCGCCGCGGCGCCGACTACATCAAGTTCATGGCGACCGGTGCCCGGTCGGTCGTCGCCGAGGATCCGGAACCGCCGCAGATGACGCTCGAGGAGATGGCGGCGATCGTCGACGAGGCGCATCGGCTGGGCCGGCGCGTGGCCGCGCACGCCGAGGGATTGGCCGGGACGCGCTGGGCGATCGACGCCGGTGCGGACACGATCGAGCACGGCCTGGCGCTCCATCGCGATCGGGCGCTCCTCGACGCGATGGCGTCGCGCGGCATGGTCCTCGTCCCCACCCTCTCGACGTTCCACGACCTCGCCGCGCGCTTCGCGTCCGACTTCGCGCCGCCGCTCGTGGAGCAGGCCAAGCGTCAGCTCGAGGAGTCGCTCGCGACCGTCACCGCGGCGCGGGCCGCCGGGGTGGTCTTGGCCCTCGGCTACGACAGCGGTCCGCCCGGTGCCTCCGCGAACGAGCTCCTTCGCCTCGCGGAGGCCGGCCTCTCCCCGATCGAGGCCTTGCGCGCCGCCACGGTGGGTGGGGCGGCCGCGCTGGGCCGTCCGGATCTCGGACGCATCTCGATCGGAGGACCCGCCGACCTCGTCGTCATCGAGGGTCGCCCGGACGAGGACCTGGCGATCCTCACGCGACCGCCGTCCATCATCGAGGTGATGCGTTCCGGGGTCGCCGTCGTCGGCTAGGCCTCGTTCCCGCTCGATGCCTCAGGCGGTCGACTCCTCCGGGGCCACCCCCTCGAACCCGAACGTCTGGCGCATCGCGACCTCGCGCAGGAACAGGACGAACGTCGCAGCGATGAGTGCGCCGACGATGCCGACCCAGAACGTCGACGCCAGGGCGATCGAGAACGCATCGTGGATGCCCTGGACGATGTTCGGGATCAACGGCTGGACCGTCGGCCTCGCGGCTTCGGGCAGGCTGGCCAGGATCCGTGCCCCCAGGTCGCCCGTGCCCGTCAGGTCGAGCGCGCCCCCACCGCCTCCCCCGGCGGCGAACTGGGCGACCAGCGGCTGAGGTACCCCGGCGTTCACGAGCTGCGTGGGGACCTCGGCGGTCAAGCGATCGGCGAAGATCGTGCCGGCGATCGTCAGGCCGACGGTTCCGCCGATCTGCTGGAAGAACGTCAGGCTGCTCGTGGCCACCCCGATCCGGTCGGGCGCGACGCTGTTCTGGACGATCAGCGTGAAGACCGCGAACGACGGCCCGATCCCGAGACCGGCCAGGGCCATCCACAACCACAGCATCGACCGGGCGGTATCCGTCCGGAGGTTGGTGAGCAGGAACAGGCCGAACGCCAGGAGCACCAGCGACCCGAAGATGAGGATCTTGTAGCGGCCGGTCCGGGCGACGATCTGGCCCGAGGCGATGGCGCTGAAGATCAGGCCGGCCAGCAGCGGCAGGATGTTGTAGCCCGACTCCGTGGCACTCGCGCCGGCGACCGTCTGGAACCAGCGCGGCAGGAAGATGACGGCGGTAAAGAACCCGAACGCGGCCAGGAACATCGCCGTGACCGAGATCGTGAAGGTCCGGATGCGAAACAGGCTGAGCGGCACGATCGGCTCGGGGGCCCGTGACTCGATCCACACGAACAGGGCGCCGAAGGCGAGGCCGATGAGGATGAGCCCGCCGACCGCCGGATCCGACCAGTCGTTGGCGACCTTCGCCCCGTTCACCAGGTGCGTGCCCGCCTTGTTCGTCAGGCCGACCAGGAATGGCGCGATTGCCAGCGCGAACACCACCGCGCCGATGTAGTCGATGTGGCGCGCGGCCTCGGGCCGCCGGATCGCGGGCAGGAGCCGCCACAGGATGATCAGCGAGATCAGGCCGATCGGGATGTTGATGAAGAAGATCCAGTGCCAGCCGACGGTGTCGGTGATGAAGCCGCCGATCCCCGGACCGACGAGCGACGACACGCCGAACACGGCGCCAAACAGGCCGAGGTACTTGCCCCGCTCGGCCGGCGTGTACAGGTCCGCGACCACCGCGAGCGCGATGGGGAACACGGCGCCGCCGCCCAGGCCCTGCAGGCCCCGGAACAGGATCAGCTGCCACATCTCCTGGCTGAGGCCCGCCAGAGCCGAGGCCACGAGGAACAGCCCAACGGCCCAGATGACGATCGGTCGGCGGCCGAACAGGTCCGAGAGCTTGCCGTAGATGGGGCCACTGATCGTGGCGGTCAGCAGATAGATCGTGACCGACCAGGTGTAGAGCTCGTTACCCTTGAGGTCGGTGATGATCCTCGGGAGCGCCGTGCCGACCACGGTCTGGTCGAGGGCAAACAGGAACAGGGCGAGCAGGATCGCCCCGAGGATCTCGAGCTTCGCCCGCGGTGACAGGTTGAGTGCGGCGTCATCGGCCATGGTCGCGTGGGTCACGGTCTCCCTCCAGGGTTATCAGGATGTGAACGGCGCCGACCGGCGATGTGAACGATCCGGGACAGGGCGCCGCCGCGGCGGGAGCTCGGGGGGCCTCCCGAACGCCAGTCTGCCGTCTCGAGTCAGAGGTTCAGGGGCGTTCCTTGGCTTGCTCGACGATGTAAAGCCGGTTGCCGTCAGCGTCGCGGAGCGTGAACATCGGCACGGGGTAGGGGATGATCTCCGCATCGACGTCGACGCCCCGGTCCCGCAGGGCCGCGTGGTCGGCCGCGGCGTCCTCGGTCGCGAACCGCAATCCGGTATCGATCCCGGCCGGATACCCCTCTCGGGAGGCTACGAGCGCGATCGAGATCGCCGCGCCTGGCGGCGCCACCTCGATCCAGCGCTGTCCGTCACCGAAGGTGCCGTCGAGGCGCTTCTCGAAGCCGAGCTTCTCGACGTAGAACTCCAGAGCGCGGTCCTGGTCGGCGACGGGGACGCCCGCCGTCCGAACGTCGGTGATGCGGGTCTTCGTTTCGGTCTGGGACACGGTCATCCTCCTGTTCGCGCGTAGGTTGTCATACGCAAGCGACCCTCGTCATCCTGCTCACATTCGGGCGGAACGTGCCAGGCGGCCGCCGGCTCAAATCCGGGTCTGGACGGTGGGACGACACGGGAATGCATTTGGTTCAGGCTCTCGGTCGCCGCTCCTGCGCCCGCTTCTCGGCCAGGCGGCGACACGCCGGAGGAGGAACACGATGAGCCGATCGCTCTACGAGCGCCTGGGCGGGAAGGACGCGATCACCGCTGTGGTCGACGACTTCGTCGCGCGGTGTGCCGCGGATGGCTGCATCAACGGCAAGTTCGCCCGGACCGACATCCCACGCCTGAAGAAGAACCTGGTCGACCCGGTCTGCGAGGCGGCCGGAGGGCCGTGCACGTACTCGGGCCGCGAGATGCGCACGACGCACGACGGCATGTCCGTCACCGGCGGTGAGTTCGAGGCCCTCGTCGGGGACCTCGTCGCGACGCTCGATCAGTTCGGCGTTGCGGAAGCCGAGAAGGCGGACCTGCTTGGCGTGCTGGGGCCCTTGCGAGCCGACATCGTCGAAGTCGAATCGGAGACGACCGGCACGCCCCTGCCCGATGCCTACCGGAACGCGCCACCGCTGGCGACGTTCGGCGCCACCGGTTAAGTCGTTTCGCGGGCCCAATTCCGACTGGCGTTTGGGCGAGGTCCGTCCTCGGCCTTGTCCACTGTGAGCGGTGACGTCACGATCCGTGCCTATCGCCCGGGCGACGAACCGTGGGCGAGCGAACGTCTGGAGACCGATCTCGGCGGCCGGCACCAAGCCCGGCGAGGTGAGCTGGTCGACGTTCTCGACGCCGACGCCTTGGTCGCCGAGCGCGGCGGGATCCCCGTCGGACTGCTGGCGTTCCGTCCCGACGGCGACGCGTCGAGTTGGCGGCGCTGTTCGTGTCGGAGCGGGGCCGGGGGGTTGGGTCGGCGCTTGTCGAGACATTTCTCGCCGTGGCCCGCGAACGTGGTCATCGATCGGCCTGGGTCGTCACGACCAACGACAACCTCGACGCGTTGCGGCTCTATCAGCGGCGCGGCTTTCGACTCGCAGAGCTGCGGGCCGGCGCGGTGGACGAGTCGCGCTCGTGAGCTGAAGCCTTCCATCGGAGCGGTCGCCGAGAACGGCATCGCGATCCGCGACGAGCTCGAGCTCATGATCGATCTCTGAGGCCGGTTCACTCACGGGGGTTATGATGACCACTGCGAAGATTCCCGATGACTCGCCTCGATCAGCGCGCGAATGCTGATGCCCGAGCTTGAGAGCGTGGCATCGGCCCCGAGGCGTCGGGGTATCGACGTCGGTGGTCGAGCGGTCCTCGTGGCCACCGGCTGGGACGAGCATTGGGGAACGTCCGACTTCCTGAGTGACAACCCATTCCTGACCGGCCCCGCCGCGACCTGGCTGGTCGACGCTGGTGCGGCGCTCGTCGGAATCGACTCGCTCAACGTCGATTCGCTAGCCGATCCGGAGCGGCCGGGCACACCGCGATCCTGGACGCGGGCATCCCGCTCGTCGAGCACCTGACCGGGCTGGGCGCGCTGCCGCCAACCGGCTGGCGGTTCTTCGCCGTCCCGCCGCGGATCCGCGCCATGGCCACTTTCCCCGTTCGTGCCTTCGCCATCATCGGCTGACGCCTCCGGACCTCGTCGAGCCCGTCCCCGGGCGGCGTATCCTGCGCTGCGTGGGGACGCCCCAGACCGGGACCTTCGCGCTCGGCACGATGTCGCACGCCTACCTGGAGCTCGACCGGCTCCGGCGGCGGTCCCGCCCGCAAGCGCCCTCAGCCGATGACGTTTCGTTCGACGACCCGGCAGCCGGCCGCGATCCGCTCGTACCCGAAGACCGAGAGATCGAGGCTGGCATAGCGGCCCTGCGCGATCAGCTCCGCGATGGCCCGGCCGACGGCCGGCGCCTGCTGGATCCCATGACCGCTGAAGCCGTTCGCGAACAGAAGGTTCCCGACGTCGGGATGCGGGCCGAGGATCGCGTTCTGATCGAAGGTGTTGTAGTCGTAGTAACCGGCCCACGCGTTGGTCACCTTGACGGCATCGAACGCTTGCACGCGAGCCGCAAGCACCGGCCAGACGGCGTCCTCCCACTGGCGGTAATCGACCTCGAGCGGCAAGCCGTCGCGATCCTCGCCCTCGGGCGGAAAGGTTGCCGCGAGGAACTGCTCGCCCTCGGGTCGGAACCAGGCGCCCGAAGTGTCGATGACGAGCGGGCACTCGGCGATCCGGCGGCGGGCATCGAACACGAAGACGCAGCGCCGGCGCGCCTCGACGGGGAGTGGCACGCCCGCCATCGCGGCCAGCTCCCGCGCCCACGGCCCTGCTGCATTCACGAGTGTCCCGCTGGCGATGGATGTTCCGTCCTGGAGCTCGACCGTCTCGACGCGTGAGCTGCCGACCCTGACGCGCACGACCTCGGCCGCGAGGTACTCGGCACCCATCGAATGCGCCTTGCGGCGAAACGCCTGCATGAGGGCGTACCCATCGAACCAGCCTTCGCCGCGCAGGCCCAGCGATCCGAGCGCCACCCCATCGAGTGCGAGCCATGGGAAGCGGACGGCGAGGTCCTCGGGCGAGAGCAGTTCGACCTCGGCGCCCTCGGCCTCCTGGATCGCGTGGATCTCGCCGAGCGCGTCGGCGCGCTCGGGACTGGCGAGGTAGAGGTAACCCCGCTCCGTGAGGCCGACGTCCGGGCCGGTCCCGGAGCCGTCGATCGCGAGGTGGCGCGACGCGTCTCGGAGGAAGTCGAAGCCGAAGCGCGACATCCGGATGTTCTCCGGTGTCGAGAACTGCTGACGGATCGAGCTCGCCGACAGCGCCGACGACGCCCGCCGATAGCTCGGATCGCGGTCGATCACCGTCACCCGCCCGTCGAAGGATGGCTCCGACAGCAGGAAATAGGCGATCGCGCTGCCGATGGCACCGCCTCCGACGATCGCGACGTCGGCGCTCGGGCTCACGCCCCGGGCTCTGCGGCTGCGACGAGGATCGCGGCAGCCGAGATCACAGCAGTGGTTCCAGGCGCGCGCGCAGCAGGTCGTTGCCGGTGGTCGGATCGGAGAACCGGGACGACCAGCCGTCACGTCGGTCAGCGGCCGTCCAGGTCGTCGCCTCGACGAGGGCCCCCGGCTCGGCGGCTCGGGCGTATTCCAGGCGCGCCAGGCGCGGGATCGCCCGGACAGCGGCGGCACCCGCGGCCTCGCCGACGGCGAGCACCTGCTCCTCGAGCCAATCGGCGTAGACCGCGTTGTTGACGTGGTCCATCGGATCGAGCTCCTGTGGTCGTACCGTGAACCGGGCACGGGTGGCACTCGCCGGCGCCTCGCCTAGATCGACGCGGGCCAGCGGGAACGAGGCCGCCGGAGCACCGAACACGGGCTCGAACTCCCCGGGGATCCGCGTCGGGGCGCCACGGGCATCGAGCAGCACCCAGTCGATGTGGACCCACGCGACGAGCGTCCCGGCGGCGTCCACGAACTCGGTCCGCCGGCGTGCCCACACCCGCCGCCAACCGACGACGCGCGTCGTGCCAGTCAGCTCGTCGCCGCCCTGTACCGCGCCCGTCACGGCGATCTCGGCCGTTCGTACGAGCCAGGCCAGGCCGTGCTCGCGATACCAGTCCCGATCGAACCCGCGCGAGGCGGAGTGGTACCAGGCCAGATCCTGCGCGTAACGCGACAGCACCGAGGTCCGCAGGTGACCGTCGGGACCCACCTCGTCGAAGCGGACCCGGAACGGCGCCGAGCAGGCGTCCGGTTCGCGCGCCGTCACCGGTTCGCGCGCCGTCACGACGGCGCCCGCGCCAGGCGGTCGAGCGTCTCGAGGGTCACGAGCTCGGTGTCGGTCCACGGCGTTGTCTGGCGATCCAGGCGGACGCGGCATGACCGCTCGGCGTCGAAGACGATGAGGCCGACGCGCAGCCGTTCCTCCTCGTCGGCGGCCCGCGTCCGGGCGTCGTCGAGCTGGTGGAGGACGTCCGCGCTGATTCCGCGAGCGCCCCACTTGCAGTCGTAGGCCTCGGCGGCGCCGTCGCGCTCGACGGTCACGTCGTACGGGTGGATCTCGGCCGGAACGCCGTCGAACAGGACCCGCCGTTCCCGGCGGACCGCGGCCTCGCCGACGCGGCGCGCGAGCAGGACCGCCGTCACGGCTTCGACGAGCGCGCCCCGGAGCTGGTTGCGGACCTGATCGCCGTGCTCGGCGATCTCGAGCGACACCGCCAGGATCGCCTCGGATCGATCGCGCACGACAGGATCGGCGGCCGTGAACAACGTCGGGAACATCGCCGTCCAGACGAGGGGGTCGGAGCTCTCGCCGTTCATGACCGCTCGGGCCAGCACGCGCTGGGCCGGCGTCGCATCCGCCAGAAGGGCAGCAGCACGGGCGACGACCGGCTCCGCCTGGATCCCCGCGTAGACGACCGCCCGCCCGTCGCGCGCCGCGTCCTGAAACCTCATGCCGGCTCCCCAAGCGCGACGAGGACGATCTGCGGGAACGTCGACAGCCAATCGATGGCCCGGTGGGGGTCGACGATCCGCTCGATCTCTTCGATCGCGAGGCGGATGGCCACGCCCCGCTCCTCTGGAAGCGGTCGATCGGGGTTCGCGGTGGCGACCGCCTCGAGGTGCTTCCGCCAGGCAGTGGACAGGTCGTCGACGTAGGTCCACTCGTCCTCGACGTCTTCGCCGAGCGACGTCAGCGTCTCGTAGGCCTCGAGAGCGACCTCGATCGCGGCGCCCACGGTGGGGAGCTGGAATCCACCGGCCGGGTCGGTCATGGCCGGAAGCCTACGTCGGGGGAGCCCCGCGTGCCGTCATCGCGTGCCGGATCGCCCGTCGCTGGGAGCGAGGACTGGAGCGGTCAGCGATCCTGGGTGACGATCGAGCGCGTGGCGCGCGCGCCGCGTCGAACGCGTTCGGGCTGTGGGGCGGGCTCGGTGTGGGTGGATCGTTCCGCGCGGCGGAGCAGATGTTGCAGCTGGCGCTGAGCCTGCTCGTCCCAGGCACGTGAGTAGGCGCGCGTGGCGGCGGACCGGACGTGGGCCGCTTCGTCTCGGTCGCCCGCGTTCTCGAGGAGGGCGACGTGGTCGAGGATGGCGCGGTACAGCGCCGGGAGCTCTTCGGCTGGGGAATGCGGCTCCATGGGGGGTCCACGATGGGGGACCACGATCCGGTCGTGAATAGCCCAGCGGTCCGGGGGTGCGTGGCCGATAGGGTCAGCCCTCAATCCCCCCGATGCGCACCGCTCCGGATCCCGAATAACAGGAATTTGCCGGTCGCGACGCTCCAGCGAGTGTCCACGCGCTCCACGATCGCCGACGGCGGTCCGGCCTCGAGCTCGGCCAGCAGTCGCTCGAGATCCGCCCGTGGCCCCTCGGCGACGCAGCGCACCGAGCCGTCGGCCTCGTTCGCGACCCAGCCATCGAGCCCGTGGTTCCTGGCTCGACGGACGATGAAGTAGCGGAATCCCACGCCCTGCACGCGGCCGCGGACGGTCGCCTCCAGGCGGGCGTGATCGGATGGCGTCGTCACCCCGGCGCGAGGATCACGCGGCGGCCGGCCGCCGGCGCGGCCAGCCCAGGGCAAGATCGTCGAGGACGAGCTCGGGGGCCACGTTCGTGGCAAGAAGGACGGCGGCGCGCCCTAGCCGGTCGAGCGCGGCGGTCAGGTCCTCCGGGTCGAGGTCGCGGGCCAACGCCTCGGTCTCGTCGAGGAGCGCGAGCTCGCGCGCGGAGCCTTCGACGCCGCGCCCCTCGAGCGCAAGGTCGCGCGCGATCGCCGTCCACAGGTCGACGAGCGCCTCGGCCGCACGCCGCCGTTCGATGGCGGGGACGCGCGCCGCTGGACCCTCGCTGTCGAGATCGTCGGGGTCGGGATCGCCGGCCGGCTCGCCTCCGTCGGGCGCGATCGCGCCGGCCTTCGGCGACCGTCCAGCGGCCCGGGCCGGCGTGCCATCGGCGCCCGCCGTCATCGTCATCGCCCGACCGAGCGCGCCGCGGATCGCGACCAGCCGCTCCGACGGCCGAGCGTCGGTCAGGTCGAGGAGCGTCCGGGCCAGCTCGTCGCGGACCTGGAGCGCCGCTGGGTCGGCCGCCCACGCGATGGCGACCCCCGGGCGACCGCCCGAGATCCGGGCCAGGCGAGCGGCCAGGGGCGCCTCGGCGACCCCCGCGTCCGACAGGATCGCCTCGATCTCCCGAACGGCCACCGGACCGAGTCGGAGGCGGGCACAGCGAGATCGGATCGTCGGCAACAGTGGCTCCTCGGCGTCGGCGCAGAGGACGATCGTGACCCCGGCCGGCGGCTCCTCGAGCGTCTTGAGCAGGGCCGCCTGCGCGTCGTCGTTCATGCGCGACGCGCGCTCGATGATCGCGACCCGCGCCCCGCCCTCGACCGGCATCAGCGCGAGCTCGGTGATCAGATCGCGGACCCCGCGCCACTTGGAACCCGGGCCACCGATGACGACCTGGCGACCCGGTCCCTCGGGACCGAGGCGATGCAGGTCGGGGTGGGAGCCGTGCTCGACGAGGCGGCACGCCCGACACGCTCGACACGGTCGCGTGGCGGGATCGTCGGCCGTGCAGAGCAGGCCGGCCGCGAGGTCGAGCGCCAGGGTGGTCTTGCCGATGCCGGCCAGCCCGACCAGCAGGACGGCATGGGGCCCCGGACCACGGATCATCGAGGCGACCGCCGCGAGCGCGGCGGGATGGCCCCGGGTCCGGGCGCCCTGCACCGACCGAGCCGTCAGGCGGATTCGGGCTCGGTCGCGCCGGCGGCCTTGCGGGTCGTCCGGCGCTTGGGTGCGGAGGCGCTCCCCTTCGCGACCGGGTCCGAGGCGGCCGTCGCCATCGGTCCCTCGGCGGCGGAGGCCGGCTTGCGGGTCGTCGTCCGGCGCTTGGCCGCCGCGGCCTTCGCGGGGCTTGACGCGACGGCTGGACTCTCGCCCGTGTCCGTCGTGGCGCCGGCCGTCTTGCGGGTCGTCCGGCGCTTGGGCGACGGAGCCGCCGCGTCCGCCGTCACGCTCGAGGCGTCGACGTTCCGCGAGGCGGAGGCAGCCGACGTGCGGGCCGTCCGACGCTTCGGCGTCGGCGTCTCGCTCTCGGTGGCCGGGCCGGCCGTTGGGGCCGTCGCCGCATCGTCCGGTGCCGATGCTTCGGCCGCGCGCGGGGACGACGGCTTCGCGCCGACCTGGGCGCGAAGCATCGCTTCGAGCTCGGGCGGCACCTCGCTCCAGGGCTCGCTGGACGATCGGCTCGGCACGGGTCGAGGACGCTCATCGCGGCCCCGGTCACGACCGAACGAACGATCGTCGCGGGGGGCGACCGGACGCGCCGGGGTTCGGCCGCTCACATCGGGATAGCGGTTGATGCCGCCGCCTCCTCCGCCACGACCGTACCGCTCCCGCTCCATCGCCGACTGGTAGGCCGATCGACCGCCGCGTGGACCGCGCTGGCCACCGGCCGGGCCCCGGCCGCCACGGTTGGCCGCGGCACCGCGCCGCTGCTCGGCGATCAGGTACTCGGGAATCTCCGGCTCGTCGAGGTCCTCATCGTCGACGAGCGGCTCGAGGCTCCGTGGCGACGGCGCGGTCGAGGTTCCGAGCTGGGAATCCCAGACCGATCCGAATGGCGTCGTCCGCGGTCCACGCGGCGCGACGGCTTCCTCCTCTTCCACGTCGTCCTCATCGAAGGGCGTGGCCTCAAAGGGCGTGGCCTCCGCGCCGCTCGGGGCGATGGGCGTGATCGGGGCGGCGCCCTCCTCGCGGCCTCGGCCTCGGCCACGGCCACGGCCCCCGCGTCGTCGCCGGCGGCGCATGCCGTCCTCGGTCGCGTCGTCGCCGACCTCGGGACGATCGCCGACCTCGGGACGGTCGACGGCCCCGGCTGGGGCCGGTTCCTCGAGCGTGAACACCTCGGCCGCGGCGAGGTCGGCCTCGGTCAGATCGCCCGCCGCGCGGGACAGCCGCTCGCCGGGCATGGCCACGAGCCCGGCGGCAGAGACGTCACCGGCGCCATTGGTCGCCGCTATGGCGGGTCGGCCGCGCCCACGCGAACGCGAGCTGGCGGCGACCGGCTCCGCTTCTCGGCCGCGACCTCGGCCGCGGCCGCGACCGCCCCGGCCGGCGCCGGTGCCCTCGGTCTGCTTGTCCGGCACCTCAGTCATCGACAGGTCGGCATCGTCGTCGGCGACGCGCCGGCCCGAGCGCGAGCCCTTCTCGACGCGGGCGAGCTGGGTGATGTCGGTGAACAGGTCGGCAACCTCGATCAGGTCGGAGCTCGTGTTGCCACGGAAGCTGATGACCTCGCAGCGCACGCCCATCTCCTGGACGGCGCGGATGGCCGGCGCGAAGTCGCCGTCGCCCGACACGACGATCGCGATATCGAGGTTCCGGGCCGTCTTCATCATGTCGACGACGAGCTCGATATCGAGGTTGGCCTTGACCTTGCCGTCGCCGTACTTGCGGATGTCCTTGCTGACGACCTTGTAGCCGTGTCGACGCAGGAACTCATGGAAATTGCGCTGGTTCTCGTTGTCCGGATCCAGGCCGGTGTACGCATACGCGCGCACGAGGTCGCGGCCTGCTGAGGCCGACTTGAGCAGCGTGACGTAATCGATGTCCACGCCCGCGGCCTTGGCCGCATAAAAGATGTTCGCCACGTCTACGAAGACGGCGACGTTTTTGCTCACGATGACTCCTCGGGTGAGGGATGACGCCCGTCCGGCGCGGAACGCAGCTCGGCTCGGGCGATGATCAAGTGCGGCGCGCGGCCCTTCCAGCCGCGACCACGGGTCGTTGGATGCGCGGACCAGCGGCGCTGAAGCCCTGACTCGCCCAGCGGTCGAAGGCCGCGGGGCTGTCCGGGCGAGCCGCCTCGACGACGGTGCAGCCCTTGTTGCTGGCCGAACGGATGGCCTCCTCGAGGAGAGCGTCCGTGACTCGGTCCGCGTCATGGTCTGGGTCGACGACCATGAGATCGATGGTGCCGACGAAACCCCCGGCCCGGACCGACGGTCGGAGGGCCAGGACGGCCCCGCCAACCACGACCCGGTGGGTCTCGGCGACGAAGATGCTTGCCTGCGGGAGATAGACGAGCTGGCGCAGGAGATCGGCCGCATCGAGCGTGCCGGCCGCATGGTCGCCACCGACCATCCCGTCGCTCAGCGCGACGAGTCGATCGATGTCCGTGACACGGGCCGCTCGGACCAGGTATTCCACGCCGAAGGTCGTAACCTCGCAGGACGGCGACTTCGGCCCCTCGACCGGGACTCCGACCCCTTGGTCGGACCGGGGCCCGCGACCCGTCCTCGGCGGCGAACATGGAGTTCGCGACGCGCGTCAGGGGTGCGGCCGACCGGTATTGCATTCAGGTCGCCGATGCCTATGATACGGCATCGCTTCGGCGGTCACCTGCGCGCCGCCCGAGCTCGGATATCCGCGTCGCCGTCCCTCACGTACCGCCAATCGCCACCGCCGACGTCCTGGGAGGGGCCCGTCGAACGGAGGGTGCGAGTATCCCGGGAATATGGTCGGTCGTCGATGTGTCCGCGCCGGGTCTGGCGTCAGGAGGAAACCGACCGAGGGTCGCTCCGGGACCGCCGGACGATTCTGGCTTCAGGAGGAGACTGGATGAGACTCACCAAGATCGGCGCGCTCGCCGCCGCCAGCATCCTGGCGTTCGCAGCGTGTAGCACCACCGGAACGGCCCCGGGCGGCAGCGCCGCAGGGGGCGGTGGCACCGGCAAGACCGTGAAGATCGGCACCGAGCTGCCGATGAGCGGCGCCGAGACGGCCAACGGCGAGCCCACGGCGAACGGCGTCAAGCTCGCGATCAAGCAGTCCAATGCCAAGGGCGAGGTCCCCGGCTACACCCTGGACATAAACGTCCAGGATGACGCGGTCAACGGCGCCCACGATCCGCAGCAGGGAGCGACGAACATGCACACCCTCGAAGCCGACACGAGCGTGGTGGGCGTGGTGGGGCCGTTCAACTCGAACGTCGCCCAAGCGGAGATCCCGATCAGCAATGCCGGAGGACTACTCCAGTGCAGCCCGGCGAATACGAACACCAGCCTGACGTACCCGCCCGACGCGGCGCAGTACCGGCCGAACAACCCGGACAAGATCAACTACATCCGGCTCGCGGCGCCGGACAGCATCCAGGGTCCGGCGGGCGCGGACTACGTGTTCAATGACCTCAAGGCGCAGTCCGTCTACATCCTCGACGATACCGAGACCTTCGGCGTCGGCGTCGGCGACTCGTTCGCAGCGCAGTTCAAGAAGGATGGCGGCACGGTCACAAAGCGCGACAGCGCGCCCAAATCGACCACTGACTACACGCCGCTGTTCACGGCGGCAGCAGCCGCCAAGCCTGCGGCCGTGTATCTCGCCGGCACCACTCCGACCGGCATGGGCCTCGCGCTCAAGCAGGGCCGCACCGTTGCCGGGTTCGAGAGCATCCCATTCATGGGTCCGGACGGCGTCGCCGACCTGGGTCCCGGTGGCACCACCGGCGCCACCATTACGGTCGCCGGCGCAGCGGCTCACGATGTCTTCGGCACTGTCGCAGGCATCCACGACCTGCCGTCCGGCTCGACCTTCGTCGATGACTACACTAAGGAGTTCGGCAAGGCTCCGGGGGCCTACAGCGCCGCGGGCTACGCCTGCGCTCAGGTGATCATCGCCGGGATCAAGGCGGCCGTGGCTGCCAGCGCTGCCGACATGGCGGCGACCCGCGAGGGCGTCCGCTCCAACTCGATCAAGGCCGGCAATAAGTTCGACACCGTCGTCGGGTCGATCAGCTTCGACAAGAACGGCGACATCACCACGCCATTCATGTCCTTCTACAAGACCGACCTAACCGCCTCCGGCGGAAAGGGCGACTGGGTCTACGTCAAGCAGCAAGCGTTCACGGACCCGAACGCCCAGTAACCCGTCATCGATAGGCCGGGGAGCGCACCGCTCCCCGGCCTCGACGTAACCATCCCGATCGTGGAGGGGCCGTGAGGACTGACGGGAGGCGCGTCCTTCGGATCACCGCAAGCGTTGCCGGCGCGCTGCTCGTCGCCTATGTCGTGCTGGGCGTGCAGCAATTCCAGAACTTCCTGACGCTCGGGGCGATCTACGCCCTGGTCGCCCTCGGTTACACGATGGTCTACGGCATCATCGAGCTCATCAACTTCGCCCACGGCGACGTCTTCATGGTCGGCGCCTTTGCGTCGATGTGGATCATGACCGTGCCGCTTGGCCTGGCCGACCGCCCTATCGAGGATCCCATCCGGCTCGCCGGCGTCCTGTTGATCGTCGTCGTCGCAACCATGCTCCTGATGGGCACCATCGGCGTCATCATCGAGCGGTTCGCCTACCGACCCCTGCGACACGCTCCTCGTCTGGCCCCGCTGATCACGGCCATCGGCGTGTCCTTCATCCTGCAGAACATCATCCAGGCCGTGTTCTCGCCCTCACCGATCGGTGTGCCCCAGGTGTTCCCACGGGTCAAGATCGACTTGCTCGGGGGCAGCATCGGCGTGCTAAACATCTTCATGGTCATCGTCGCACTCGCGCTGATGCTGGGCCTCCAGCTGTTCGTCGGCCGAACGCGGTTGGGGCGCGCGATGCGCTCGACAGCGCAGGACCGCCAGGCAGCGGAACTGATGGGCGTCGACATCAACCAGACCATCGCGATCACGTTCCTGATCGCGGCTGCCCTGGCCGGCGCGGCCGGCGTCATCCAGGGGCTGTACTTCGGCAGCATCCAGTTCAATCTCGGCTTCTTCGCCGGGTTGAAGGCCTTCACGGCTGCGGTCCTCGGCGGCATCGGCAACACCACGGGCGCCGCGATCGGCGGCTTCGTCATCGCCTTCATCGAGGTTCTGGCCGCCCAGCTTGGCTTCTCTCGTTGGTCCGAGGTCGCGGTCTTCACGGTGCTCATCCTCGTCCTGGTCTTCCGCCCGAGCGGGATCCTCGGCCAGGCCCTCGGAGAACGCGCATGAGAAGCTCGCTTGCCGCCGTCGTGGCCCTCGCTCGTCGACACCGATCGCTGACGATCCTGATCGGATGGGCGCTGGTGGGTGCCCTCCTGCCGATGATCGTGCTCATCCCGCCCTTCAGCACCTTTCAGGGGCAGGGTCTGTGGATCGGCGGTTTCGCGAACGCCGGAGTGTTCATTCTGCTGGCCCTCGGCCTCAACATCGTGGTCGGCCAGGCGGGCCTGCTCGACCTCGGCTACGCCGCCTTCTTCGCAATCGGGTCATATGCCTACGCCTTCGGCGCGTCGTCCTTCACTGGCCTGCACGTCCCGTTCTGGCCGATGCTGCTGATCGGCGCCCTCGCGGCGGCCACGTTCGGCGTCCTCCTCGGCGCGCCGACGCTCCGGCTGCGGGGCGACTACCTCGCCATCGTGACCCTCGGCTTTGGCGAGATCGTCCCGGCGGTGTTCCTCAACGCCGACAAGTACACGCGCGGCACGAACGGCATCGGCGGCGTCGCTCAACCAGAGCTGCCGATCATCGGCAAGTTCACGTTCAGCGACTCCCTGCCCTTCTATGTGACGATGGTCGTGATCCTGGCCCTCGTCATGGTGTTCATCTACCGCCTTCAGGAATCGCGCCTCGGACGAGCTTGGCAGGCGATTCGCGAGGACGAGCTGGCGGCGTCGAGTGCCGGCGTGAACACCATCACGACCAAGCTGCTGGCGTTCGCGCTCGGCGCGTCGACCGCGGGCTTCGCGGGCGTGTTCAACGCGTCCAAGCTCGGCATCGTAAGTCCGGACCAGTTCGGATTCGCCGTATCGTTCACAGTCCTTGCGATGGTCGTCCTCGGCGGGATGGGCAACGCATGGGGTGTCGCCGTTGGGGCATTCACGTTGTACATGATCCAGAGCGTCCTACTCAAACAGCTCAACCAGTTCTTCGGGGGCCTGCACATCCCGGTCCTACAGAACATCGATTTCGTGCAGTATCAGTTCCTGCTATATGGTCTCGCCCTGGTCGGGATGATGCTGCTGCGACCCGAGGGTCTGTTCCCAAGCCGTCGACGGCAACAGGAGCTCCATGGCGACGCGGACACAGTGGACGGTGCCGGCCCCACGGCTGAGACGTCGGACGCGCTGGCAGACCGATGACCGCGGATGCCGCCGGCGTGACCCTGGACGCCGACACCGCTCCTGCGGCGGACCTCATCCTGCGTGCCCGGCAGGTCACGAAGCGATTCGGGGGCCTCACGGCTGTCTATGACGTCAACCTCGACATCGCCCGCGGCTCCATCGTCAGCCTGATCGGCCCCAACGGCGCCGGGAAGACAACGTTCTTCAATGTGATCGTCGGGATCATCGACCCGACGTCTGGCCATGTCTCGATCGGCGGCCGACGACTCGTCGGCCGGCCCTCGCGGGCGTGGCTCGAGCCGGTCGTCTGGATCGCGCCCGCGACCGTCGTCGCGGTCCTGACCGCTCTGGCGTGGTTCGTGACCGGGTCCCCGGAGGTCGCAGCGGGCGGGAGTGTGATAGCCCTGTTCGCGTTGGCCGCGATGTTCCTGGCGGCCATCATCAGGCCTCACTCCTACGTCCGCCTGCTCAGCCGCAACGGCGTCTTCCGAAGCGCCAAGCCAAATGAGATGGTGAATGCGGGCATCGGTCGGACCTTCCAAAACATACGCCTCTTCGCGAACATGACCGCATTGGAGAACGTGCTCGTCGGCATGCACTCGAAACTAGCTGCGAGCCCGCTCGACGCGCTCCTCAGCACGTCGCGCGCGCGGAGCGAAGAGGCCGCCGCAGAACAGCGCGCGCTGCAGCTGCTTTCGACGGTCGGGCTCGGTGGTCGGGGCAGTGTAGTCGCTCGGAACCTGCCGTATGGCGACCAGCGCAGACTCGAGGTGGCGCGCGCGCTCGCAAGCGAGCCGTCGCTCCTCCTGCTTGATGAGCCGACCGCCGGCATGAATCCGCAGGAGACCGAGACGATGATGGCGCTGATCAAGAAGCTGCGATTAGACTTGGGCCTGTCCGTCCTGCTGATCGAGCACGACATGCGCGTCGTGATGGGCGTGAGCGATCGGATCAGCGTCCTCGACCACGGCGAGCTGATCGCCGAAGGCACACCCGAGGAGATCCGGCGTGATCCGAAGGTCATCGAAGCCTACCTCGGGAAGCCGCCGGAACGATGACGAGCGCGGCCGCCTCTGCTCCCGTCCCCGCCGACGACGTCCTGCTCGAGCTCCGCGACGTCCACACCTACTACGGCCGGATCCATGCGCTCCATGGCGTCTCTCTCGAGATCCGACAAGGCGAGATCGTCACCCTGATCGGCGCCAACGGGGCCGGCAAGACGACCGTCCTCAAGACGATTTCGGGCCTTCTTCACGCGGGCGAGGGCGCGGTCCTCCTCGACGGGCAGGACATCACCCGTCGACCGGCGCACGAGCTGGTCCGCGCCGGCATTGGCCACGCCCCGGAGGGTCGCCGGATCTTCTCGCGTCTGACCGTTCTCGAGAATCTGCAGATGGGTGCGTTCACGCGCACACCGCGCGAGGCAGCCGATGGGATCGAGCGGGTCTTCAGCCTGTTCCCGCGGCTCAAGGAACGGGCGCACCAGCGCGGGGGATCGCTGTCGGGTGGCGAGCAGCAGATGCTCGCCGTAGGACGCGCGTTGATGTGCCGGCCCAGGATCCTCCTCCTTGACGAGCCGTCACTTGGCCTCGCACCGATCCTCATCCAGCTGATCTTCGGGATCATCCGTGAGATCAACGAGCTGGGAACCACCATCCTGCTTGTCGAGCAGAACGCGCTGCAGGCCCTCGAGGTCGCCCATCGAGGCTACGTCCTTCAGACCGGCAGGGTCATCCTCGCCGACACGGCAGCAGCACTGGCCGCGAATCAGGACGTCAGGCGTGCGTACCTCGGGGAGATCTAGCGCCAAGCCGATCTGCTGATGCGCCCGACCAACCACCGGCCGGCGGGGAGGGAGTCATCCGACCCCTCGACCGCAGTCCACGTCAAGTATCGGTTGAATCGGCACCGCGAGCCCCGGATCGTCGCCGCCCTGCTCGTGACGTTCCTGGTGCTCGCGATCGTCAAGCCCTGGTCCCTCGACTCGGGCGCCCCGGCCGGCTCAATCGCCGAGACGCCCATTCCGTCATCCGTCGCGTCGGCCGGGGCATCGCTCGCTGGCGCCACCGGGACGCCGACTCCGACCCAGGGCATCACTGATCCCGACCGGATGGACTGTCTCGCCGACGCACTGGAGCAGCTCGTGCTCCTCGAGCGCTGGCCGGAGCGTGAGGTCCGCACGTGGGTCGCCGTGACCGACCTGGCGGCCGCCACGGATCCGAGCGATCCCCGACTCAGGCCCGTCGTCGTCTTCTCGAGCCATGTCGTCGGCCTGGGAATCTGCGCGCCGCTCGCGCTCGTCGGACCGGACGGCCCCGCCGCACGGATCCTCGACGTCGCGGCCGTTGGCGCTGCCGGAGACGCCCGGTCGATAGTCGTTATCGGACCAGTGTCGCCCATCACCGAGCCGTCCGGCGAGACCGGCCTCGCCGTGCTATATGGAGCGCCGAGGGGCTGGCGCGGCATCAGGCCCACGCCGGGCACGACGAGGGCGCCGTCTCCGGCGACGAGTCGGGCCACCTCCGGGCACGGTCCTGGGTCTGCGGGAGCCACGGCTGCCTGGCCGACAGGCTCGTACGTGATCACCTTCCGGTTCGCGACCGACGGGCCCGATGTCACGCGCCTGCTGCGGATCGACCTCGTCGAGGGGTGAGCGCCACCGGTTGAGGCGGCCGCCCCTGGTCGGCGCCCTACCGATAGAGCGGTTCGCGCGTCATCTGGTACGCCGCGCGCGAGATGGTCGCGAGGCCGATGCCGGCGAGCCACAGCCCGGGGCCATTCGTGAAGACCTGCGCAGGCTCGGTGAAGTGGAATGCGCCCGTGAGCAGGAGATCGAGCACCCGCCAGCCGAAACCGAGCCAGCCGACGAGCGCGAGGATCGCGTAGGACAGCCACCGATCGATCCCGGTCGGCCGATCACCCAGGGCGTAGGGCAGCGCCACCAGCGCCAGTGTCACGAGGCTCACGAGAAAGACGATGATCCCGCTGCCCTCGAACGCGTTGCCGCTGACGGCCGGGATACCCGTGTCGCCGCCGAGCCGCCACCACGGCAGCACGGAGCCGACCACGATCGCCAGGCCGCCGATCGCGGCCAGCGTCCGCCCGCGTCCGAGCGGGCGTCGGTGCATCGTCACCCCTCGGCATCCTCCGCCTCGGGGTCGGATGCCTCGGGGTCGGATGCGCCGCCCGCATACACCTCGGGCTTCAGGACGCCGACGAACCGAAGGTTGCGGTAGATCTCCCCGTAGTCGAGGCCGTAGCCGACGACGAACTGGTCGGGGATCGTGAAGCCGATGTAATCGACCGGGATCTCGACGAGCCGGCGCGCCGGCTTGTCGAGCAGGGTGCAGATCCGTAGCGAGGTCGGGTTCTTGCCCCGTAGATACCGGACGAGGTAGTTGAGGGTCAGGCCCGTGTCGATGATGTCCTCGACGATGAGCACGTCCTCGCCCTCGATCGTCGCGGACAGGTCCTTGAGGATCCGGACCAATCCCGACGACTCGGTCGCGGTGCCGCCGTACGAGCTGACCTCCATGAGGTCGATGCGCAGCGGCAGGTCGATCGAGCGCATGAGGTCGGCCATGAACGGCAGCGATCCCTTGAGGACCGACACGAGCGTCAGCCGTCGCCCGGCATAGTCCGCGGCGATCGCCCGGCCCAGTTCGGCGACCTTCGCCGCGATCTGCTCCTCCGAGAGGAGGACCTCGCCGATGTCCGCGCGGAGGTCCGACTGAGCCAGGCTCATCGACGGACGACCCGACCCTCGGTCGTCCGGGCGGCGCGGGTGTGGCGGCGCCGTGCGGCGCGGGTCGGACTGCCGATCGATTCGGCCGCCGAGATGAGCGCGATCGGCTCGGTCGTGGTCGTCATCGCCGGCGCCCCGATCGTTGCCACCAGGGCATTGATCGGCTCGGCCACCCCGTGGGGCAGGGCGACCTGGCCGGACGTCCCGGACAGGCCCTCGACGAGCGCCAGCTTGCCGTACTTGAGCATGAGCGCGCGGAAGTCGCGCGAGTAGAACAGCTTGATGTTCACGTTCGGGTAGTTCTCGCGCAGCCGCCGCAACTTGCGATTCTTCTTGCGCACGAGCTTCTGGCGGAGCGTGGTCATCTCGAGATAGAGGTCGAGATCAGGAAGGTAGAAATCCGGCGAGAAGCTCTCGACGACGTCGCCGTCCTGGTTCCAGAGGATCGGAAAGACGTGTGGCTCGTATTCCCAGCGGACCGCATAGAAGTCGAGGATGCGGGCCATCTCCGCCTCGCTGGCATGGGCGAACGGGGTGCTGGGAGCCATCGGCCGCCAGTCTACCCGAGCCTTGGGTCGAGGGTATGCGGCCCATACCCCCGGGGGGTATGATGGCGGCATGGCCACCACGACCGGCCGGCGGGCCGCATCGGCGCCCGACCCAAGCCATTTCCGTCACAGCTACGCCAAGGACAAGGCCCAGCTCGCGCGTCGCCTGTCGCGCATGGAGGGCCAGGTCCGCGGGATCGCGCGCATGATCGAGCGCGAGGAGTACTGCGTCGACATCCTCCAGCAGACCGCGGCGTTGCGGGCCGCCGTCGATGCCCTCTCGATCCTCGTGCTCGAGGATCACGTCGGCGGCTGCGTGCGCACCGCCGCGGAACGCGGCGAGGCGGAGGAGTACATTGACGAGGTGATCGACGTCGTCCGACGGACCCTCGGCCGGCCGGTCCGGAGCAGTTCACGGTCCTCGTGAGCCCCGGTACCTTCGGCGCCGACCGGTCGTCGCACGGGGGATGTTCGGAACGGTGAAGTCAGGGGGACCATCAGGGGGCATGTCCGACCTACGCGCCGCCCGCCCGCCCGTTCCCGCTCCCACGGTCGCCCCACCCCGCATGTTCGTGGAACGTCGGCGGACCTTCCGGCGCGAGGCCGACCGGATCACCCACGAGGAGGCGCGCCTGCTCGCCCGGACGCTCGACGTTCTGGCAGCCGCCGGGGAACCCGAGACGAGGCTCGCCGGACTGCTCGATCTGCTGGCAGATTCGGTCGGAGCCATCCATGCCGCGGTCGTCGCCGACGATCCCGTCCGCCGCGTGGCGGTCGCCGCGCACGACGATGCCGAGGAAGCCCGCGTCGTCGCGCTCGGGTCGTGGCTCGATGCCGCCGCTCCCCGGAGTCGCGCGCGGCGTGCGGCCGCCGGCCCGGCGTCGATCTCCATCGCCCGCCACGACACGCATCGAGCCCGCCCCTCGACGGCGGCAACGGTCCCCGGCGGCCCCTGGTACGCCCTCATCGCGATCCCGTCCGCCGGCGAGGTTGCGCTCGGCTTCGAGTTCGCCGAGCCGGTCGACGACGCGGTCCTGGCCGGGCGCCTGCCGCCGGCGATGGCCCGCCACGCCGCGGTTGCCCTCGCCCTGGTGACCGACGGGTTGGCCACGGCACGCGCGCTCGGCGAGCTGCGCGGCCGCGAGGCCGAGCGTGAGCGCTTCGTCTCGACCGTGGCCCATGAGCTGCGGACGCCACTGACCGGGCTGTCCGGGTATCTCGACCTGATCCTCGAAGGGCGCGTCGGCGATGCCGCCGTGGAACGCGAGTTCCTCGAGCGTGGGCGCACGATCGTCGGCTCGATGGCCGGGCTGGTCGGCGACCTGCTCGAACTGTCGCGTCTCGAATCGGGATCGCTGCAACTCGAGAATTCGGCATTCTCGGTCGCCGAGGTCATGTCGGCCGTCGCCTCAGGCCTGCTGCCGATCGCGCTGGATCGCGGCGTCGACCTCCGCTCCGACCCGCCGCCGCGACTGCACGCGGCGACCGGCGACCGGCGCCGCGTGGAGCAGATCCTCACCAACCTCGCCGCGAACGCGCTCAAATTCGGCCCGGACAGCGGACGGGTCGAGCTTTCCGGCCGATCCGAGGGGTCCGCCGTGATCATCGCGGTTCGCGACGACGGTGCCGGCATCGAACCGGAGGACCGATCGCGGATCTTCGAGCGCTTCTATCGCCTGAGCGACCACGAGCGGGTGACCGGCACGGGCCTGGGGTTGCCGATCGCCCGCGAGCTCGCCCGCGCGATGGGCGGCGATCTCGATGTCGCCAGCCTGCCGGACGTCGGCTCGAGCTTCGTGCTCGTCATGCCGGGACCGGCTGGGGCCGATCCCGCCGTGATCGCCGACACCCTTCGTCAAGCCTTGGCGGCCGAATCGGAGCGGCTCCACGATCGAGCCCTGCGGCGAGCCGGCGCGAAGGCCTCGGCGGCCACCGGGCGGGACCTGGACGAGCCGCGAGACGGTGGACCGGCCGACCCCCGTGGCGGGACCGCCGTCTCCGCCGGCGCCTCTCGCTAAGGCGCGAAACGCCTCGGTTATCCACCAATCCACGTCACAAGACCGACTTCGTGGATAACCCGGTTGACGCCATCCCGGCCCGACCCGTACCGTCCGGCATCCGCACTGGAGCGACGGCAGGGTAACGCGGTCCACGAGGGGCTCGGGGAAACCC
>JBBQRZ010000031.1:0-39134 GCA_038214255.1 Candidatus Limnocylindrales bacterium | reverse complement strand
GGTCGTCGTCTTGCCGCAGCCCGATGGGCCCAGCAGCGAGAAGAACTCGCCGCTCCCGATCTCGAGCGTCACGCCATCGACGGCCCGGACCGCGCCGAAACGCTTCTCCAGGTCAATGAGGCGGATCTCGGCCGGGTCGGCTGGCGCGAGCTGGCTGGGGACCGTCATCGGAGGGCGAGCCTACGGTCGCCGTGCGTCACTCGGCGCGCCGCGTCCCGGTGTCCGCAACGTCGTTACCTGGTGCGCCGCGCGATCCGCGCGAGGGCGCCCGCCCAGTCCGGGTCGAACGGCTTGCCCGGCTCGTCGAGGTCGATGACCAGCGGGGCGTGGTCGGAGGGCACCGGCGGGCCCTTGCGCGCCTGGCGGTCGATCTCGGCATCCACGACGCGCGGCGCCACCGCGTCCCCGACCAGAAGGTGGTCGATGCGCATGCCGAAGTTCTTGTGGAACATCCCGGCCCGGTAGTCCCACCAGGTGTAGCGACCCGGCTCGTCGTGGCGGGCCCGGTACGCGTCGGTGAGCCCGTCATCAACGAGCTGCCGGAAAGCCGACCGCTCGGGCTCGCTGACGTGGGTGCCGCCATGCGCCGCCGCCGCATCCCAGACATCGATGTCGGCGGGGGCGACGTTGAAGTCGCCGCCGAGGACCAGGCGGTCGCCACGCTCGGCGGTTCGCTCAGTCTCGAGCCATTGGCGCAGGCGCTCGAACCAGGCGAGCTTGCCCGTGTAGAACGGCGAGCCGACAACCCGCCCGTTGGGCGCGTAGACGGTCACGATGCGGAGCCCATCCACGGTCAGGGCGAGCATGCGGGCTTCGTCGAACGGGTCGAAGTCGTCCTCGCCGGCGGCGGCGCTACCGGGGCCCGAATCGCGGACCGGCCCATCCCCGAAGTTCGTGACGATGTCGCCGATCTCGAGGCCCTGGCGGGCGGCCACGGCGACGCCGTTCCAGCGTCCCTCGCCGTGGTGGACGAGCTGGTACCCGGCCATCGAGAACGACATGACCGGCGCGTCCGTGTCGCCGAGCTTCGTTTCCTGCATGAGCAGGATGTCGGGCGCGGCCCGCTCCAGCCAACGGTCGACGGCCTCCTGGCGGGCCTTGAGTGAGTTGACGTTCCAGGTCGCGATGCGCATCGGTACCGCTGACTCTCAGTATCGCCGGCCGCGCTGGCGGTCGAGGTCGAAGGTCGCGGTGTCGGCCACGGCCATCACGGCCATCGTCCCGGCCTGGACCGGATCGGACACGACGAGGTCAACGTGATCGGTGATCGAGCCGACCATGTTGAGCGCGATGATCGGGATTCCGACGGCGCGCAGCTCGTCGGCCGCCACGCTGATGTCCCCGCCCATGATCGACCCGGCGAGCACGAGCAGCCGGGCGCGCGGCAGGTCGGCGACAGCACGCACCGCCGCGGCGATGTGCTCCTCGCCGACGAGCGGGATCGTGTCGACCGAGATGCGCTCGCCGCGGAGATTGTGGCGATCGGCCTCGCTGACGGCGCCGAGCGCCACCTGCGCAACCTGCGCCCCACCGCCGACGACGATGATCCGCTTGCCGAACACCGACCCGAGGGCGCGGGTCAGGTGGATGGTCCGGACCTCGGCGAGCGCCTCGAGCGCCGCGACGAGCGCGGTCTCGGTCACGCCCTCGACCTCGAGCTCGACCTCGACGAGCGGCGGGTCACCGTCGATGGGCCGGACGGTGGCGAGCGTCCGGATCCGGCCGCCGGTCGCGGCCGTCGCCGCGGTGATGGCCAGGATCGCCTCCGGCCGGTCGACGATGTCGAAGCGGATGGCGACCGTCTCTGCCGCCGGTCGTCGCGCCATGTGGTGGGGCCGGTCCAGTGGTCGGGCCGGCTCAGACGAACGAGCCGCGCCCGGCGGCCCCGGGACGCAGATCGCCGACGCTGACCCGTTCCGCGTCGAGACCACCGGTCGGATCGTGCTCCTCGAAGGCCAGGTCCAGGCCCTTGAAGGCCTCGCGCGTCGCGGCCGCGTCCGACGTCGTGAGCATGAGCGCGCCGTCGGTGTCCTCGGCGACGCCGACGATCCCGGTGATGTTCACACCGCGCTCGGCGAGGGCCGTCGCGACCCGCGCCAGCGAGCCGGGTCGATCGTCGAGCTGGACCGTGAACCAGACCGTCACGCGGCACCTCCTGTGCGACCGATGGTACCCGGTCGCCGCGTTACGCTACGGGCCTGCACCGGCCCGATCCGCCGTTCGTCCGAGGGCCGCTGGGAGGGCTGCATGCCGGCGCCCCTGGGCAAGACCCCGACGAAGAAGATGCCCGACATCCAGGTGTTCGGGATGGACGGCTCGCCGGCGACGCGCG
This sequence comes from Candidatus Limnocylindrales bacterium, assembly GCA_038214255.1. Classification (GTDB taxonomy): domain Bacteria; phylum Chloroflexota; class Limnocylindria; order Limnocylindrales; family CSP1-4; genus SPCO01. The sequence continues at coordinate 36,802 of JBBQRZ010000031.1, read as the reverse complement.
CCGCCCTGCGCTTCTTCCGCGAGCGACGGATCGTCGTCCGTTACTCGGACCTGCGCAAGCGGTCGATCGCGGCCGGCGAGCTGCGTCGGTTCGTCGAGCGTCTCGGCGCCCGAGCGATGTTGGATGAGACGTCGAAGGCGTACCGCGACGCCGGCCTCGGCTATCTGACGATGACCGACCCGGAGATCGTCGAGCGGCTGCTCGCGGACCGGGGGCTGCTGCGCCTGCCCCTCGTCCGCCATGGGAACGACGTCACTGCCGGCCCGTCGGAGGCGGCGTGGTCCGCTTGGCTCAGGCACCCGGACGGGAGCGCCGGCGGGCGCTGATGGCGACGATCGCCCCGACGGCGACGGCCATCACGCCACCGGCGGCCCAGCGCGGGTCGTCGACCATGAAGCTCGAGCCACGGAGCAACCCGAGCCCCTGCCCGATCCAGACGAGGCCCACGGCGACCAGCAGAGCGGCGAACAAGAAGCGACCGCGCACCGCAACCTCCTGGGTGGCATCCTAGCCGCGATGCCAGACGACGAAGGGACCGCGACCGGGACACGTCGCGCCGGCCGCGTCCGGGTCACCCCCGAGGCCGCGGAGCGCCTGCGCCCTGAGGGGGCGAAGACCGAGGACGAGCAGTTCCTGGCCGGGCACGCCCCGCCGGCCTTTCTGGACACGGATCCTTGGCGGGCGCTGCGGATCCTGGCCGAGTTCGTCGAAGGGTTCGACGCGATGGCGGCCGTGGGTCCCGCGGTCACGGTCTTCGGCTCGGCGCGGACCAAGCCCGACTCGCCGCTGTACGAGCTCGCGCGGACGATCGGACGCAAGCTCGCCGAGGCCGGCTACGCGGTCATCACCGGCGGCGGCCCGGGCACGATGGAGGCCGCCAATCGCGGCTGCCAGGAGGGTGGGGGACTGTCGGTCGGTTGCAACATCGAGCTGCCCCACGAGCAGTCGCTCAACTCGTACGTGGATCTCGGCGTGGAGTTCCGCTACTTCTTCGCGCGCAAGACGATGTTCGTGAAGTACGCGAATGCGTTCGTCATCCTGCCCGGCGGTTTCGGGACGCTCGACGAGCTGTTCGAGGCGCTGACCCTCATCCAGACGGGCAAGGTCCGCCACTTCCCGGTCGTGCTGGTCGGCGCGACGTACTGGGGCGGGCTGTTGTCGTGGATCCGCGCGACCCTGGTGACCGGCGGGGCGATCACGACCGACGACCTTGGCTTGCTCCAGCAGACCGACGATCCCGACGAGGTCGTCCGGATCATCCGCGCCTACGCCGACGACCAGGCCCAGCCGCCGCCACCGCTCGAGGACGAGCTGCGCTGACGATCAGGGGTGCGCCCCGGCCTCCGCGATGACCGGGACCGCGATCTCGATCCGGCCATCGACAATGCGCACGGGGTAGTAGCGCAGCCGTCGGACCCGGGTGAATCGACGCGCCTCCGCCTTCTTGCCCGGTGGGTCGACCTTGGGCTCGCGGCCGGCGGGCGACCAGGTCGGGTGGTAGGCCCCGTCGTGGTCGAGGCCGCCGGTCGTCGGCATCTGGACGATGTCGCCGGTGCACAGGTCGAACCGCCCCTCGTGGAGCGGGCAGGCGACGACGCACCCGTCGAGCTCGCCGATCGACAGGGGAGCGCTCATGTGCGGGCATCGATCGTCGGTGGCGACGATCCCGACCGGCGTGAGCGCTAGCAGCACGTCGAGGTCACCGAACGTGACGCGACGGAGCGCGCCCTCGGCCAGCTCCGCGATCGATCCGACAGGCTGGAACGGCGCCCCCGCTGTCCCGGGCGCCTGGAGCTGCGGGGGGAACGGGGCGGGCACGCTGGGCATGACCTCATGGTAGTCGCGGACAGCCGACGGCCCCGGTGGCGAACCACCGGGGCCGTTTGGCCGAGAGGAGGAGGAGCGAGGTCAGTCGGTCGCCGTCACCTCGTTGAAGGACTGGCGGCCTTCGGGTATGGCCGCCGGCGCCGCGGCGGCATTGGTCGAACGAAGCGGGATCTCCTTGAGCGCGAGCGCGGCAACGAAGGCGAGGATCGTCGTCACGACGCCGATCTGGAACGCCGACGCCACGGCGATGCTGAACGCCTCGTGGATGCCCTGCACGATCGCGGGAAGGAGCGGCTTGACGGCCGCCTGGAACTGGACCGGGACCAGGCTCAGGATCTGCGCCCCGAGATCGCCGCCGACGCCGACGAGCTTGTCGAGGGCGCTCGTCCCGGCACCGGCGAACTGGTTGACCGCCTGCGGTGGCAGTCCGGCCGCTTTGAGCTGGTTCGGGATCTCCTCGATGAGTCGCGTCCCGAAGATCGTCCCGGTGATCGCCAGCCCGATCGAGCCGCCGATCTGGCGGAAGAAGGTCAGGTTGCTGGTCGCCACGCCGAGCTGCGTGAACGGCACCGCGTTCTGGACGACGATCGTGAAGACCGACAGCGTCGGGCCGATGCCGACACCGGCGAGGAACATCCAGAACCACAGGACCGGCAAGGGCGTGTTCGTGTGGAGCTGGGTCAGGAGCACGAGGCCCACGGTCATCGTGGCGAGGCCGAACAGGATGAATGGCTTGTACCGGCCAGTCCTCGAGACGAGGATCCCGGAGATGATCGAGCTGCCGATCAGGCCGATGAGCAGCGGGAAGATCTGGTAGCCGGATTCGGTCGCGCTGGAGCCGTTGACGAACTGGAACCAGCGAGGCAGGAAGATGATCGCCCCGAAGAATCCGAAGCTGACGAGGAACGTCGACACGAGCGACGCCGTGTAGGTCCGGTTTCGGAACATCCCCATCGGGATGATCGGCTCCTTCGCGCGCAACTCGACGAGCACGAAGAGTGCTCCGAGGACGGCGGCGATGATCAGGAGACCGCCCACGGCGGGCGCGGTCCAGTCGTTCGACTGCTTGTTGGTCAGCCCGACAAGCAACGCGCTGATGGCGACCGTAAAGACGCCGGCGCCGAGGAAGTCGAGGTTGCGGGTCGCGTCCGGACGCTTGACGGTCGGCAGCAGGCGTGCGAGGACGATCAGCGAGACGATCCCGACCGGGATGTTGACGTAGAAGATCCAGTGCCAGCCCACACTGTCGGTCAGGACGCCGCCCAGGAACGGGCCGACGATAAACGAGATGCCGAAGACCGCACCGAACAGCCCCTGGTATTTGCCACGTTCGGCAGGCGTGAACAGGTCGCCGATGACGGCCAACGCGATCGGGAACAAGGCGCCGGCGCCGATGCCCTGGATGCCCCGGAAGGCAAGGAGCATCGCCATGTTCTGCGACAGGCCGGAGAGCGCCGAGCCGACCAGGAAGATCGTCACGCCGATCATCAGCAACGGCTTGCGGCCGTAGAGGTCCGACAGCTTGCCGTAGAACGGGACCGTGATCGTCGAGGTCAGCAGGTAGATCGTGACGACCCAGTTGTAGTACTCGTTGCCGCCCAGCTGGGTCACGATCGTCGGCAAGGCGGGTCCGGTGATGGTCTGGTCGAGCGCGCCGAGGAACAGCGCAAGCAGCACCGCTCCGAGGATCTCGAGCTTGGCTCGTTGACTCAGCCCGAGGGCAGGGTCATCCGCCAGGGTCGGTGTTCGCCCGTTCGTGTTCGGGAGGGATTCCATGCGGTCAGTCCTTCTGCGTGGGGATCGATGGGATGTGCGGCCCGACGCCGGCGGCGAGCACGGGGCCGATGGTCGAGGCCGAAGGTGAAGTGGATGTGGAGATGCCGTGGTGGTCCATCGCGGGTGTGGGCACGGACGGCTGCCCAGTCATGGTTTCCAGCGCGACGCGCAGGTCGGCAACCGCCTGGCGGACGCCGGCCAGCTGGGCCTTGCCGAGCCGGCCCAGGACACTGCGCAGCAGATCGTCGCTCACGGCGTCGATCTGTTCGAGCATCTGGGCCGCGGCGGGGGTCACCCGGATCAACACGACTCGACGATCCTCGGGTCGATGGGATCGTTCGATGAATCCGCGCTCGACGATCCGGTCCACGAGGCCCGTGGCGCTCGACAGCGATACGTTCAGCACCTCGGCCAGCCGACTCATCGTCATCTCGCCGTTGCGCTCGACCGTGTACAGGATGTGAACCTGCGCCATGCTGATCCCGAGACGGAGCAGTCGCTCGCTCGAGGCACACTTGAGCTGAGTCATCGTCGCCCGGTAGTCGGCGATGATGGGGGCGTACTGGTCTTGCGCGTCTGCCGCACCGTCCACGTGAATATGTCTGGTCACGTGAATTATCTTAATCGAATGAACCATCATGTCAACCCAAATCGTTGACACGTCATGCAGGAGTCTCGATGCGCTACGCCCTGATGATCGAACCCCAGCAGGGGATGAGCTACGCCGACCAGCTCGCGGTGGCGAAACGAGCCGAGGCGAACGCGTTCGACAGCCTCTTCCGGTCCGACCATTTCGCGAGCTTTCCCGGGGCGGCCGGCAAACCGACCACCGACGCCTGGACGGTGCTGGCGGGTCTGGCCCGCGAGACGCAGCGAATCGGCCTGGGCACCCTCGTGTCGCCGGTGACGTTCCGCCACCCAGGCGTCCTCGCCAAGGTCGCGATCACGGTCGACGAGATGAGCGGCGGGCGGGTCGAGATCGGCGTGGGAGCGGGCTGGAATGACGACGAGCATCGCCAGCTTGGACTCGTCTTTCCGCCGATCGACAAGCGGGCGGATCTGCTCGAGGACCAACTCGCGATCCTCCGCGGCCTGTTGGGTGAGCCCGACGGCTGGTCGTACTCGGGGATCACGGGGTTGCGAGTGGAGGGATCGCTGTTCCGGCCGCGGGCAGTGGACGTGCCCGGGCGGCCATCAACGCCGGCCGGCGGCGTGCGGCCGAGGATCCTCGTCGGAAGCGGCGGCACCGCGCGGTCGTATCGGCTGGCGGCGCGCTACGCGGACGAGTTCAACCTGAGCTCCGCGTCCCCCGATCGGGTCGTCGAGGTCTCCCGCGCGCTCGACGAAGCGTGCCGCGCGATCGGGCGCGATCCGTCGACCCTGGCCCGGTCCACGATGGCCGGCGTGCTCGTGGGCCGCGATCAGGATGAGGTCGCGGCGCGCGAGCGGGCGACCCTCGAGACGTTCGGTCCGGACCTCGATGATGGCGAGGCCTGGCTCGAGGAGCGTCGCACGCGCTGGGTGTTCGGGACGCCGGACCAGGCTCGGGCGCAGCTCCAACGGTTCGCCGACGCCGGAACGCAGCGGATCATGCTCCAGGATTTCCTGCCCTGGGACCTCGACATGATCGACGTCATGGGCGAAGAGCTCGTCGGGCGGGCCTAGCTCGTCGGGCGGGCCTAGGACGATGCGGGATCCTCGGCCGCATCCGCGGCGGCCCGGTAGCGATCGACCTCGCGATGGATCGCATCGGGGTTGACGCCGCGAGCGCGCGCGATCCGCTCGGCCAGGAGCTGGAGCGGGACGGCGCTCCCGAGGAGGGCCGCGACGGGGGCGGAGAGGTCGGGCGCCTCGTCCACGAGGAGCCGACCTGCTGACGTGAGCTGCGCCGGCACGGTCCCGTCGGCCCCGGCGGCCAGGATCGCGGCCGTATCGATGCCGGCGATGCGTGCGGCTCGCAGCGCCGCGACGGCCCGCGCCAACCGCTCGGCCCGGTGGTCGCGGTCCGTGAGGATCAGCACGAGGCCGGTCTCCTCGCCGGTCGCTGCCAGATGACCGTGCAGGAAGGACTCGAGATCGCGGTAGGCGGACGGGACCCACGACCCTTCCTCGATCTTGAGGGCGAGCTCACGGCCCGCGGGTCGATCGGCGCCCGAGGCGATGACGAGGATCTCCCGGGTCGAGGCCAGGCGTCCGGCGATCCGGTCGATGCCCTCGTCGTCGGGATGGTCCTGGGCGAGCAGCGCCCGGGCGGACGCGCCCGACAACGGCTCGCCCCCCGCCAGATGCGCCGCGATGGCCGTCGCGGCGACCATCGGGCTGACGTAGCCGACCGTGTGGCACCAGCTCTGGTCGAGCTCCTCGGTCTCGATGACGAGATCGACCAGGGCCGCGCCCGGAGAGCGGCGCGTCACCGTGATCAGGGCCGTCCGAGATCCCGCAGCACGAGCGGCTTCGAGCCCGGCGTTCGTGGCGGTGGTCCCGCCCTCGTGCGAGATGCCGATCACGAGACCGTTGGACGGCGGATCCAGCGAAAGCTCGAAGGCCTGGACCGCGCCGACGAGATGGCTGCCGGTCTTCAGCTCGGAGCGGAGGATCTCGGCGACGCCCTGGGCGGCATGCTCCGAGGTTCCGCACCCCGTGACCACGACCGGGCTGCCGGCACGGACCGCATCAGCGACCTCGCGAGCCAGTTCCGCAGCGGCGCCGGCCGGGTCGGCCAGGCGGTTGAGAAGCCGCTCGGCGATCGCCGGCTCCGCCGCGATCATGTCGGTCATGTGATACGGCGGGCCGTCCCGCCAGCTCGGCTGGGAGGTGGAGGCCCACGGATCGGGTGGGCCGGGCAGCGGCGCTGTTTCGTCGAAGGGGGTGGTCTCCATGTCCTTGCCGAGCATACGGCTCGGCCGACCAACCCCCGACGCCGGTTCGTCCCGCGCGACGATTTGGCCCAAGGGCGTCACCATGGAACGTGACACGGGTGGATGGAGGCACGGGAGGCACGAGCATGCAGATCGGTTTGCTGGCGCCTCAGGGCTGGAAGGGCGAGTACGACGGCTGGCGGCCGGACGACGCGTGGCGTCGCACGGTCGACCTCGCCCAGCAGGCGGAGGCGCTCGGCTTCGAGTCGCTGTGGGTCTTCGATCATTTCCATACGGTCCCCGAACCGACCGACGAGATCACGTTCGAGTCCTTTTCGGTCCTCACCGCCCTGGCGATGGCGACCGAGCGGGTCCGCCTGGGCCACATGGTCGTCTGCACCGGGTTCCGCAATCCGGCCCTGACCGCGAAGCTGTCGTCGACGATCGACGTCATCAGCGGTGGCCGGTTCGAGCTCGGGATCGGGGCCGGCTGGAAGGAAGAGGAGTGGCGATCCTACGGCTACGGCTTCCCGCCTCTCGCGGAGCGGATCGATGCGCTCGGCGACCATCTCGAGGTCATCCACGCGATGTTCCGACCCGGGCGGGCGACCTACGAGGGTCGGTACGCCCAGGTCCACAGCGCCATCAACGAGCCCAAGGGTCTCCAGCAGCCGCGCATCCCGATCATCGTCGGGGGCAACGGCGAGCGGCGGATCGCCGGCTACGCGATCAAGTACGGGGACGAGCTCAACTACGTCTTCCTCGAACCGGACGAGATCGTCGAGCGCATGGCCTCGGTCCGAGCGCGATGCGAGGCGGAAGGCCGCGATCCGGCGACGCTGCGCTTCTCGCTCTACACGAAGGACGAACAGATGCGCGTCGCCGGCCAGGCCCGGGTCGATGTGATGGGCCGGCTCGCCGAGATCGGCCTTGATCGCGCCGTCTGCTTCCCGACGCGCTGGTCACCGACGCTCGAGGCCCAGGCAGCCTTCGCGGAGGATTGCGAGAAGGCCGGGCTCAGGTTGACGGCGCCGGCGGCGGTCTGAGCCGCCCGAAGCGTCGCCACGGGCCGTAGCGGAACCAGGCCCGTCCGACGAGGAGCTCGACCGGCACGGGTCCGAACATCCGGGAGTCGATCGGGCCGCCATACCCAGCCGCGGCAGTCGTCTGGGGCGACGCGTCGCTGAGGAGCCACGCCTCGTCATCGGCGAGCTCGATGTAGCCCTCGCCGAACGGCACCCGCTCACCCGGCCCGGCGGCGATCCGTTTGATCGCGAGGTCGCCTTCACCCGGCTCTCGGAAGACGACGATCGAGCCGCGGCGCGGCCAGCGGGCCGTTGTCGGGTCGATGAGCAGCCAGTCACCATGGCGGATCGCCGGTTCCATGCTCGCTTCCGCGACAGCGAGGCGCCACGGCCCACGGAATCGATCGCGCAGCGAGGCGATACGACGAGGCCCCGCCGCTCGGCGGGGCCTCGGGATCGGCACCGTGTCGCCGGAGGCCGAAGGTCAGGCAGGGCGACCGTTGACGCGGGTCTTCTCAAGCCCGCCGGTCGCCTTCCATGCCGCGTCGACCTCGTCGATCATGTCCAGCAGCTTCTTCGCGTCGGCGATGTCCGTGGTCGCCTTGACCTTGGAGGCCTGCTTCGTGGCGTTCCAGAACAGCTCATGGAGGTTGGGGACCTTCTCGAGATGCTCAGGCTTGAAGTAGTCGTGCCAGAGGACGTCGAGGTGGTGCTTCACGAGCTCGGCGCGCTCTTCCTTGATGTGCATGGCGCGACCGCGGAACGTCTTGTCCTCGTTGGCAGCGTATTTCTCGAGGATCTTGTAGCAGGACTCGGCTTCGATGCGCGCTTGCTCCGGGTCATAGACGCCGCAGGGCAGATCGCAGTGGGCGCGAGCCGTGGTGGTCGGTGCGAGCCAACGCGTCAGGCGAGACATGGGACTCCTTCGCACTGGGGAACGGGCCGTCAGCCTACGGTCTCGAGGGGTGCCCTGAAGTGTCCGAGCCTGCAGGGGGCATGTCAACCGCGACGCGGGTAAAGGGGAAGCGCATCGGTTGAACATCTGGAAACGGCGTTCTAGCCAAGGTCTGTCGGCGGACGTGGGTGGACGTCGGCGGCGGGGATCTTCCGGCTGGACATCGAGACCGCCGAGGGGCCGAAGGGCTTACACGTTGAGGGTCACGATGATCAGGATGATCGCCGGTGTGATTGCGACGACGAGGAACGACGGTACGGTCAGCAGTAGAAACGCCGCTCCCCGGCCTACCGGGGAGCTGGTCCATCGTATGACGAGGACCCCCATCGCCATCAGCAGGCCCGCCACGAAGGTGATGACGATCCCGGCCGGAAGGCCGGAGACGGATGGTGGGTTGAGGAAGAGCCCATCCATATACCCGGGCGCCAGTACCCCGAGCAGGATCCCGACCCAAAGCGGGAGGAGGGCGACGGCGTAATCCGCCTTGCTGACACCGCGCCTCCTGGGTGCAGCGGCCAAGGCGACGGCGTCAGAGTCGAGAGGTCGAGGCACCAGTTCCTCTTGTTTCCAGAATCTTTGATCCGGAGCCGTCGAGACGACGTCGCCGAGACTACGCAGCCAAAGCCACGCGATCGGCGTTTTGGTCCCCGACGCTCGGGCGGCCCACAGCTGGTCGATGAAGAGAGTCACCATCTCCTCCTCGTATCGGTCGCGGAAGGAGACAGGGTAGAGGGACAGGAGCTGACTGTAGGCACGCTCATGTCGGTTCATGGTTCGTGATCCGTTGCCCAAGGTCTCGCCGATGCGACGAGCGCCTCGAGCCGTCCGATCTCGGTCGTCGTGACGGTCCGGCCCACCGCGGTCAGCCGATAGTAGCGACGGCGCTTGTCGTCGAGGGTCGGGTCCGGCCGCTCGTCGACCTCCTCGATCAGGCCGTCGGCGAGCAGGCGACGGATCGTCGTGTAGAGCGTGCCCGGGCCGATCCGAATCGCGCCGCCAGTCATCTGCTCCACCCCCGTCATGATCGCGTAGCCATGGCGCTCGTGCGGACCGATGGCCACGAGGATATGGATGGCAGCCTGCGAAAGCGGTTGCGGTCGGGCGGGCGTCATGCGGTGACTATATCGAGAATGGATATAGTGTCAATGGATATAGTCGGAGCTAATGAGACCGGCCCAGCGGTGGCCAAACACCGCGACGCGGATCACGCCTCGCCCGCGACCGTAGGTTCGCGCGGGCCGGTATCATCCCCCTCGATGACGGAGCGAGGGTTGCCCAGCGTCGACGGCTCGCCGGCCTGCCCATTCGTTGCGTTCGAGGACGATCGAGACGAGCGCGCGTCGAGTCCGGATCACCGGCATCGCTGCTACGCCGAGCCGCTGCCCGCGCCCCGGGCGCTCGCCCACCAGGAGGCCTACTGCCTCTCGAGCGCGTTCCCGGTCTGCCCGACGTTCCAGGAATGGGCGCGCCGCGAGGCCGCCCACGCCCGGGCCGGCGGCAGGGCGTCGGCACCACCGGTGGGCGCATCCGTCGAGGGAGCCGCCGTGGTGGCATCGGTCGACGACGACGGCGACGGTCCCGTCCATGTGTCGGATGACCCGGATGACCGCGATGACCGAGATGACCGGGACCACCGACGTGACGACACCGTCGCCATGGATGATCCGCTGGCCATGCCGCCCCGGCGCAACCCGCCCCGCGACTGGGCGGCCCCGCCACCGTGGGCGAGCGGCGCCCCCGGGGCCGGGGCGGGCGGGTGCGGCATGATCGCCGACGAAGAGTCGGCCCCTGAGGTCGTCGCGCGTCGGGAGGAGGGGCAGGGCCTGGCCGGCAGCGCGGCCGACCGACTCGCCGCCGGCGAGCGAGTGGTCGTCCCGCCGCCCGACGCGGCGCCACCGGTCGTCGGCCGGTTCCCGCTCAAGACGTCCATGCGCGCCGCCGCCGCGGATCCGGAACTGGCCGGCCTGGTCGGCGGACAGCTCGATAGCGAGGAACCCGAAGACAATGCGCCGCGGCCACCTCGCCGAGGCCCGCGACGCACCGTGAGCTCGACGCGGGACGCCTCGGCCGAACGCGCCCGCGAGCGAGATCGGGCCCGGGCGGTGCCGCCGGTGGTCGAAGGACCGTCGTGGGAGCGGGTGCGCCGATCCGAAGCCTATCCCCAGATCAAGACCGCTCGCGGGATGCCGAACCTCTCTCGGGTGGCCGTGCTCGCCCTGGCCCTGGCCGTCGCGGCGCTGGCGGTCTTCTTCCTGCCCGCGCTGTTCGTCGGCGGTTCCAAGACCGGGGCGAGTCCGTCGCCCGGCGCGAGCCAGGTCGTTGCGTCGCCGAGCCTGGAGCCCACCCCTGTGCCGGCGCCCACGCAGCAGACCTACACGATCAAGGCGGGCGACACGCTCTCCAAGATCGCGCGGAAGTACGGGTTGACCGTCGACCAGCTGCTCGCGGCCAACAAGACGGCGATCAAGGACCCGAACAAGATCAAGGTCGGCGACCAGATCGTGATCCCCAGCGCCGCGCCCTCGACGGCACCCTAGGCGGACCGCTGGCGATCACGGCGGGCGCGGGGCGTGACGCCGGGCCTGCCGAACGCCGGCGCTGTCGGAACGCCCTAGCGAGGCGCGATGTTGATCGCCGTGATCCGACCCGCCTCCACCCGGAAGGTCGCGTCGATGTGCTGGGTCGGCGCGCCGGGCCGGACGACCAGCAGGTCCGCCTCGTAGGTGTTGCCGGTGTCGCGGATCCCGCCCGGGATCATGCGCAGGCCGGCATCGCCGCGGAGGAACCATCCCCCGACGCGCTCCACCCCCCGCAGCGTCTGGACGCTGTCGCCGACATGGACACGCATCTCGGTCTTCTCGTCCATGAGCGCGACAGCACCCTCGCGGTCCCCGCCGTTCAACTTCTCGAAGAACTCTTCCATCGTCTCGACAGCACCCATGGGCGGAGTGTAGCGTCGGGTCTCCATGGATGCCCCGACGACCCTTGAGTCGGCCTGGCCACTGTTCGGGTTGCGCATCACGAGCGAGCACCTGGTGCTGCGCCTGCCCATGGATCACGACATGCCGGCTCTGATCGACCTCGCCAAGGCGGGCATCCATCCACCTGACGAGATGCCGTTTGGCGTCGCGTGGTCGGCCGTCCCGAGTCCGGACCTCGAGCGCAGCTTCGTCCAGCACCACTGGGGCGGACGGGCGTCGTGGGTGCCAGATGACTGGTCGCTCCATCTCGCGGTCTGGCGCCGGAACGAGCTGATCGGCGCTCAGACCGTCGTGGCCCGCCGGTTCGCGATCCTCCGGACGGTCGACACGGGATCCTGGCTCGGTCGGGCGTTCCAGGGCCAGGGCTTCGGCACGGAGATGCGCGGAGCGGTGCTGGCCTTCGCCTTCGACGGGCTGGGCGCTCGCGCCGCCGAGTCGTCGGCGTTTCTCGACAACGCCGCGTCGCGTGGGGTGTCGCGCGCCCTCGGCTATGAGGAGAACGGGCGCGGGACCTTGGCGCCGCAAGGCGTGGCGCGCGAGACGCAGCGCTTCCGGATGACGGCCGAGATGTGGCGCTCGCGACCGCGGCCGCCGGTCACGATCGAGGGGCTCGACGCCTGCCGGGAGCTGTTCGGGGCGTAGGCACTTCGTCGCCCGGGAGGTCCACCGCGGGTTGCAGGTGCCACTCCGCCAAATCACCACCCCTGGGGTTTTCGGCGTGTTCGATGACGGTTCGGGGGTTCAGATCCGGTCGATCGTGCACGGATCCCGCTCGTGACGACTGGATGCGGTCCCCTGGGGCCGCCGAACGTGCCAAAGCCCCCACCGGTGGTGATCTGGCGAGATTTCGCGGCGCTCCCGGCCTCGGGGGTCGGGACATGCCCGGGCTTGGGGCCGCGAACGAACCGGGCCTAGAAGCCGCCGCCGGCGCCTCCGCCGCCACCGCCCGAAGAGCCGCCGCCGAACCCACCGCCACCGCCGGCGCCGCCACCCGACGAGGCGGGCGAGTTCCCGATCGTCCCGAGCGCCGACATCATGCCCCCGACGTCGGGCATGCCCGATCCGGAGAAGAGCGAGGCGCCGCTGCCGGTCGCGGCGGCTGAGGCGAACGAGGAGCCGTCGGACGTTCGATACCAGGCCGGGAACCAGATCAACGGCGCCGTCTGCGGCGACTCGCGGACATCGGCCAGCGAGCGCTGGAGCACCGCTTCGATCTCGCCCTGTAGCCCGAGCGCGGTACCCCACACGACGGCCTGGTCCGGCGTCTCGAGCCAGGGCAGCCCCGCCTGCTCGATGACCTGCTGCATGGAGCGCGCCTGGGCCATCGTCTTCTGCAGGGTCCGCCGATACGCGGCAAGCATGGCGCGGATGATCGCGCCCGGCATCGTCACGGCCGGCATGCCTTGCGCGAACAGCACGACGACGACACCGCCCGCGATCGCGGCGCCTCCGAGGAGCGTCAGGCCGGAGATCGGGATGTTCAGACCGGCGAGCGCGGCGATCACCCCCGCGATGATCGCCAGCGCTCCGCGCGCGCTCCAACGCGCGACGACGCGGCTCGGTTTTTCCGTGTACCAGCCGCGCTCGACGACGTGCTCCTCGAGCTTCTTGTCGAAGCCCGAGACGGATGACCCGAACTTGGGCATGTCCTCGGCCGCGATGAAGCCTTCGTCATGGCCGCCCGACAGCGCGCGCAGTTCGTCCAGCGCGTAGTCCTCGGCAAGGCCGGTCGGCCGTCGGGTGTTGCGGGCCCGCTGCGCCTCCTCGGTCGCGTCACCGCGCGGCGGGTCCACGTCGACCCCGACCTTGTCGGACAGGCCGAGCAGCCCCTTGTCTTCACGGAACGAGATGAGGCCGCGCGAAGCGAGGTCGAGCATCGCGGTCGTCAACGCTCGGCGCGACGAGCCGCCATCTATCACGAATGCCCCCGACGCGGCGGTCAGGTCGGGCGGTGGCGCCGGCGTGAGGATCGACGGGTCATCGAGATAGACCGGATCCTTGCCGAAGCGCCGCCAGTGGAAGAATGCCCAGCCGGCGAGGCCGAGGAAGACGACCGGCGCGCCGACGAGTCCGAGCACGGCATTGGCCTGCCGCGCGATCTGGAGCTGGGCGGCGTGTTTAGGGGTCGCGGCCGCGTCGACCTTCGCGAGCGCGGCCTTCAGCGCCCCATCGAAATCGGCCGCGCGCAAGGGCGGAAGCATGTCGTTCTCGTAGATCGCCTGGCGCTCGCTGTTGGACAGGAACGCCGCCTCGAAGCCGGGCCCCGCGTAGAGCTGGACCTGCCCATGCTCGCCGGAGGGATCGATGTCAAAGAAGACCACCATCCCGTCGTCGAAGCCCTTGCGACCGATGCCCCACTGGTCGATGAGCGCGCGGGTGCGCGCCTCGGTCTCGCTCGTGTCGACGCCGTAATCGACGTTCTCCGTGTACACGACGACCTCGGCGCCCGTCCGCGCCTCGATCGAGTCGATCGTCCCCTCGGCCGCGGCGATCGTCGGTCCCGAGAGGATCCCGGCGAAGTCGTAGACCGCGCGGCCGACCTCGGGCTGCGGGAAGGGCGGGCCCGGGTTGATGACCGGCCCTGTCGCCGACCCGTCATCCTTCGGGCTCGGCGACGGATCGATCGTCGCGCTGACGACCTCGCTGAGCGCGGCGAACAGGGCATCGTCGAACTGGCCGTCGGCCAGCAGCGGGACCATCGTCTCGTCGAAGATCGACTGGAGCGCGCCCTGCGACAGGTACCGTTCCTGGAAGCCCGATCCGCCGTACAGCTGGACCTGGCCGTGCTGGAGCGACGTGTCGAGGTCGAACAGGATCACAAGCCCGTCGTTGATCCCCTTGCGCCCGACTCCCCATTCGTCCATGAGCGCGGCGGCGTGGGTCTCGGCCTCCGTGGTCGTGATGTCGTCGCGCCCGAGCGCCTGCGTGTACACGACGACCTCGGCCCTGGTCTGGCTCTCGATCGCGTCGACGATCTGCTCGGCCTTCACGCGCGTGTCCGGTTGGAACAGCCCGGCGTAGTCGTAGACGGCCTGGCCGTCGACCGGGTCCGGATACGGCGGGCCGGGTGGCGGCGGGCTCGCCTCCGCGCCGAAGGCGCTCGACGCCATGGCGAGCAGCCAGATCCCGATGATCGCGATCAGGCTGATCGTGCGACGGCGATTCACAGGAGGACCCCCCTCAGAAGGTGACGGACGGACGCGAATGCCTTCCATCATTTCACTCCGGGGACGAACCGACGAACGCGTGCCGGGGGCGCGGCCGACCGTTGTAGCGGGAGCTGAACGAGGCGGCATACGCCCCCGCGTCGGCGATCGCGACGAGGTCGCCGCGGCGGAGGGGCGGCAGGTCGTGCTCGCCCAGCGAATCGGTTGATTCGCAGATGGGCCCCTCGACTCGCGCCCGTTCGACGCCCCCGAATGCAGCGGGATCGACAGGGCGCCCCAGCGACGTCAGGGCGACGATGGGGTGACGGGCACCGTAGAGGGCGGGCCGGATCAGCTCGGTCATGCCGGCATCGATCACGACCTGACGTCCGACTCGATCGCGCACGTGCAGGACCCGCGCCACGAGCCAGCCGGCGCGCGCGACGAGCGCGCGACCGGGCTCGACCGCCAGGCGGACCGGTCGGCGGTCGATCGGTACCCCGTCGAGCAGCGCCGGCAATTCCCGGGCAAACCGTTCCGGGGCCGGCGACGGCTCGTCGACCGGCCGGACCGGGAACCCGCCGCCGAGGTCGACGGTGTCGAAGTCCTCGATCGAGCCGCGCCACAGCGCGGCGACCGCGAGCGCCTTGCGGACCGCGTCGCGCCAGGCATCGACCGCGCCCAGCTGCGAGCCAACGTGGAGGTGGATCCCGCGCGGCCTGAGCGGACCGTCGGGGCCGCCACCGGCCGAAATGGCGGTGGCGATCTCGGTCTCGGTCATGCCGAACTTGGCGGCACCGCTCCCGACGGCGAGGCCGGCGAGGGTTTCCGGTGCGACGTCCGGGTTCAACCGGTACAGGACATCGATTCGAAGGCCGGCGCCGCGGCGGCCGCTGCCCCGGCCGCCGCCTGAGGCACGACTCGCGCGGCGAATCGCGGTGGCGAGATCATCGGCCTCCTCGGGCGATTCGATCGCGACCCACAGGAGCGGATCACGGTCAGCGGCGGCGCGGGCCGCCGCCCGCAGGTCCGCCGGGGTCTTGCCGACTCCCTCGAGCGTGATCCGGGCGTTCGGCAGCCCGGCCCTGCGCGCCAGGGCCCATTCGCCGCGCGAGACGACATTCGCCCCGAACCCGCGGGCGCCCACCTCGCCGATGATCTCCGGGAGGTCGTTTGCCTTGACCGAATACTGGCGGACGATCGGCTCGGGGAAGGCGCCCCGCACCGCGGCGCACGCCGCCTCGAGCGTCGCGCGATCGGTGGCGTAGAGCGGCGTGCCGTGGCGGCGAGCGGCTGCGCGCAGCGAGTCCGCGATCGATTTGGCGAGCGAGTCCGCGAGCGTGTCCTCCGGTTCAGTCGGGGACGACAAGCCGGATGACGGTCGAAACGAGGCTCAGGACCACGGCGCCGATGACGGCCGCAACGATCGTGTCGGCCGTGAGGAGATGAGGCGGGAAATCGCCGACCTTGAGCTTGAACCCGAGGGCGTCGGCGACGAACGCCGTCGCGAGGAACAGGGCGCCGTTGATGACGAAGCCGATGAGGCCCATCGTCATGAACGAGATCGGCAGGGCCATCAGCTTCACGATCGGGCCGATCAATCCGTTGATGACGCCGAAGATCACGGCAATGACGAGCAGCCCCACGAGGGGGCCTTCGTAGGTGACGAAGCCCGGAATGAGCTTGACGAGGATGTAGAACGCGATGGCGGTGACGATCGTCCCGATGACGAAGCCCTTCACGAGGCGCCCTCCCGATGCGGCGATGATCAGGTCTCGCCCGAGCATAGCCCCTCAGCGCAGGAGGAATCCGACCCCGAGCGGGTCGCGCTCGTCGAGCGTGAAGGTGTGCCGGCCGGTGGCAAAGGCCGACCCCTCGACGTCGGTGATGACCGACGGATAGCCGCCGATGACTGGTCCAGTCCCGGTCACCCGCGCCTCGAAGGCGGAATCGACGATCGATCGATGGTGCAGCGTCTGGCCGATGACGATCTCCCCGCGGTCGTGCAGGATCGCAAGCCGCGCTGAGGTTCCCGAGCCGCACGGCGATCGATCGACCTCGCCGTCGGCGAAGACCGTGACGTTGCGCTGGGTCAGCCGTGCCTCGTCGTCGATCGGCTCCCAGAAGATGACCCCATAGAGGCCGGCCAGCTCGGGCTCCTCGGGATGGACGATCCCGATCGACCGCTCGAGGATTGGCCGCAGCTCGCGCTGCAGGGCGATGAGCTGGAGGAGTGCCGCGGGGCTCACGCGCAGGCCGGCGGTCCGGACGTCGAGCGAGCCGTAGAACGCGCCACCGAAGGCGATGTCGAGGCTGAGCGGGCCGCGCGTCGTGTCGATTGCCACGTCCCGGGCGAGCACGAACGAGGGGACGTTGCGGAAGCGAACGGCGTCGACCCGGCCGCGCTCGTCGAGTCGAGCCAGGCAGGCGAGGCGGCCGGATGGCACGTCTACGTTGACGAGGACTTCCCGGGCGCCCGGCGGCACGTCGACCCGGCCCGAGTCGATCGCCCAGGTCACGAGCGCGATCGTCCCGTGGCCGCACGCCGTCGAGTAGCCCTCGTTGTGGAAGAACACGACGCCCAGGTCGGCTTCCTCGTCGTCGGGCGGCGTGACAAAGGCCCCGTACATGTCGGCGTGGCCGCGCGGCTCGTTGACGACCAGGCGGCGGACGTCATCGAGGTGCTCGCCCGCCCAACGCCGGCGCTCGAGGACGCTCGCACCTTCGAGCTCGGGCACGCCAAGGGTGACGATCCGGAACGGTTCGCCGCCGGTGTGATAGTCGGTCGTCGCGATCTCGCTCATCGGGCGAGCGAGGCCTCGAGGCGGGCCTTGACCGCCGGCCACTCCCCGGCGAGGACGCTGTAGAACGCGGAGTCGCGATTCGAGCCGTCGGGCATGATCGTGTGATGGCGCAGGACGCCCTCGAAGCGCGCGCCGATCCCGATCAGCGCGTTGCGCGAGGCCTCGTTGCGGGCGTGGGTCTTGAACTCGACCCGCTCCGCGTCGAGCGACTCGAAGGCGTGAACCAGCTGGAGGAGCTTCGCGGCGCGGTTCGCCCCGGTCCGCTGGAATGCGGTGCCGACCCAGGTCCAGCCGATCTCGAGCCGCCGGTGCTCCGGGACGATCGACATGAACCTCGTACTCCCGATCGCGCGACCGCTCGCCTGGTCGACGGTTGCGAACGGGACCTCGATCCCTTCTGTCGCGTTGGCCCGGGCCTGGTCGAACCATGACCGAAGGCCGGCCTCGTCGACCGGCCGGGCGAGTGTCCAGCGCCAGATGGCGTCCTCGAACGCGACCTTGGCAAGGTCCACGAAGTGGTGCTCGTCGAGCGGCTCGAGACGAACGCGCGTCCCTTCGAGCGTGACGGGCGTGACCCAGGTCTGGGCGGGAGCAGGCATGCACGCGATGGTAGCGATGCGGGCCGTCCGGGGCCGGTCCGGTCGATACACTCCGGGCATGCCAACGTTCCGCGATCGGTTCGCGACGTTCCTCGACGAGTTCGTCGCCCTGCATCCGACGTTCGCCACCAACATCGGCGACCACCGTTACGACGATCGCTGGCCGGACGTCAGCGCGTCCGGTCGCGAGGCACGCCTCGCGTTCATCGATCGGTGGCTGCTGGAGCTCCGGGCGCAGCCGGCCGAGGGCCTCTCCGCCGGCGAGGCGATCGATCGGGACCTCCTCGTCATGGAACTCGAGGCGGAGCGATTCGACGAGATCGTTCTGCGCGAGGAGACCTGGGATCCGCTGCAGTGGGTCTATCTCCTGGGCGACGGGATCTTCCCGCTGATCGCCCGCGATTTCGCGCCGCTCGGGGAGCGGCTGGCGTCCGTCGCGGGACGGCTCGAGCGTCTGCCGGCCGTCCTTGATGGTGCCGCCGCCGCGTTGCAGGGCCCCGGCGACGGCCGTCCGGTCGGCCGCTTTCAGACGGAGACGGCGCTCGAGCAGCTGCCCGGGATCGCCGAGCTCATCTTCGACGCGCTCGGCGAGGCGGAGCGGGCGGAGCCGAAGGACACGGCGGTCGCGGCGATTCGGAAACGGCTCGACGCGGCCGCGACGACGGCGCGGACCGCCCTTGCCTCCTTCGAGACGCACCTGCGCGACGATGTGCTGCCGCGGACCGAAGGGGAAGGCCGCATCGGCGCCGACCTCTTCGCCCGAAAGATGCGCCATACGATGCGGTCGGACACCCTGACCGCCGAGCGGATCCTGACCGAGGCGGAGCGCGAGTTCGGGGTCGTCCGAGCCGAGCTGATGCGACTGGCCCGCGAGCTGTGGCCCGTCTGGCGCTCCTGCGAGGAGGTCCCCGACACGGACGGCGCGGTCGTGCGCGGGGTGCTCGACGCGATCGCCGCCGACCACCCGGCGGCGGAGGAGCTGCTCGACTGGTGCCGGGCCGAGACCGTGCGGATCGAGGCGTTCTGTCGCGAGCGCGACCTGATCGGCCTCGCCGACGAGCCGCTCGACATCCGCTGGACGCCGACGTTCCTGCGCGCCTTCGGCGGCGCGATGCTCATGCCGCCCGGACCCCTCGACAAGGGCCAGAAGGCGTTCTTCGCGATCACCCCGATGCCCGACGACTGGCCGCCGGAGCGCAAGGAGTCGTACCTGCGCGAGGACAACGCCCGGATGCTGCGCCTGCTGACCATCCACGAGGCGGTGCCCGGCCACTACCTCCAGGGCGTCTACGCCAACCGGGCCGCCTCGCTCCCGCGTGCGATCTTCTCGAGCGGCCTGTTCGCCGAAGGCTGGGCGGTCTACGTGACGCAGGTGATGATGGACATCGGCTACGGGGCCGACGACCCGACCCTGCTGCTCACTCACTGGAAGTTCTATCTGCGCTCGGTGACGAACGCGATCATCGATGCCCGGATCCACACTCGGGGCATGACCGAGGATGAAGCCGTCACGCTGATGGTCGAGGGCGGCTTCCAGGAAGAGGCCGAGGCGCGCGCGAAGTACAGCCGAGCTCGTCTGTCGTCGACCCAGCTGTCGACGTACTTCGCGGGCTCGATGGAGATGTGGGACGTGGAGCTCGAAGCGCGCCGGAGGGCGGCCGGCGACTCGAGCCTCGAGGCGAACGCCCTCCCCGGCGGCTTCGGCGAGACGCCCGGGTTCCGGTACCGGCCGCATCTCGAGGCGGTCATCGGCCACGGGGCGCCGCCGACGTCGCTGCTGCGGCGGATCCTCTTCGACTGAGCGGCGGCGCGTGGCGCGGGTTCGGCCGGTCCCGACCGCTCGAACCGTCGTTCAGGAGTGGGGCCGCTTCTTGGGGCCGCGTGGGGTCGGGCGAGCGCTCGTTCGCCCGGTTCGGCGGGTCGCCGGCGGCCCGAGCTGGGCCAGCATCGCGTCCAGCCGGTAGCCGGCGGCTTCCGCAGCGCTCGCGAGGCGCGCGACGAGGGCCTCGTCCGGCGGTCCGCCGCCCTCGATCGCGTCCAGACGCGCGGCCCAGCGCAGGAGCGCCTCGAAACGTTCGCGGTCGAGCCACTCGACGCCCTGCCAGGTGTGTACCCCCATCGCGGTCCGGATGGGATCGAGCGCAAGCCAACGCTCGAGGGGCCGGCTCGCGGCGGCCCGGCCGCGGACCTGCGACGCCCGCGGAAGGGTGAGCAGCACCCGCACGGTCTCGGCGGCGGCCCACGCCGCGCCCTCGTCGAGGCCCGATGCCCGCAGGCCGTTGGCGAGCACCGGCGCGAGGAGCAGCTCGTCGTACCAGGCCGCGCTCGTGGCCGCGACGTCGGCGCCCGGTGCCAGTTCGCCGGTCCGTGACAGCGCCACCCAGCCGAGCAGGGCGGCCCGCTCCACCCGATCGAGCCGCGCCCCGATCACGGCGAACGACCGCTCCGTCCGGATGCGGACCGCCGGGGCGACCGCGACCGGATCGCCGGGCACACCCGTCGCCTCCGCGACGGCCCGCAGGAACTCCCGGAAGCGTTCCTCGAGCGCGGTGAGGCCGCCCGAATCGGTCGTTCCATCGATGACCGCCGCGACGTGGCCGTCGGCGAAGATCGCCCGGAACGCGGCGTGCACGGGTGCCAGCTGCTGCTCGCGCAACGCCTCCTCGAGCGACGGGACGCCGCCGCCCGCCAGTCGCTCGGCCAGTCGTCGCCACTGGCCGGATGTGCCGTCGTGGACCTCGCGGAATTCCCAGAACACGTGGCCCTGGTAGGCGCCGAGCGATAGCCGCAGGCCGTGCTCCCAGATCTCGCGACACGAGCGCAGGTACTCGAGACCGGTCCGGGCGTCGCGATACGCGACCCACATCGAGGGATCGTTGGGCAGCCCGAGCCCCTCGGCCAGGGAGCGGCGGACGAGCCGCCGCACGCCGCTCGCCGACTTGCGCACGTAGGCCGCCGAGTCGCGGATGACGCCCGCGGTCGTCGCGAACCGGCCGTGGTAGATCACGAGCGAGCGGGTCGGCCCGCTCCCGTTCGAGTAGGCGAAGACGTGCTCGTCGACCGCACCGCCGTCGGTCAGCAGGTCGTATAGCAGGAAGTCGTCAGCCTCAGCGAACCAGGCCCGCCGGTGCAGAAGCGGGAAGATCTCGCGTTCGTGGCGCTCCATCAGCCACGGGTCGGGCTGCTCGTCGAGGACGGCGCGGCGGAACTCCATCCCGTACTTCTCGCCGTAGCCCTCGACCTGGCCGTGGCCCAGCATCGGCAGTCCCGGCAGCGTGGCCATCACCGTCGCGACGCCGAAGTACTTGTCGCCTCTGCCGAACTGCTCGACCGCGGTCTTCTCGTCCGGGTTGCTCATGAAGTTGACGTAGCGCTTGAGGATCTCGGGGTCGAACTCGAGGGTCTCCCGGATGAGCCTGCGATAGCCCGCCCCGTTCTCATCGCGGAGCATGTGCATGAACGCGCTGTTGTAGACGCGATGCATGCCGAGCGTCCGGACGAAGTAGCCCTCGAGCATCCAGAACGCCTCGGCCAGGAGCAGCGTGTCGGGCACTTCGGCCGCGACCCGGTCGACGACCTCGCGCCAGAACTCGGTCGGCATCTTGGCGTCGAAGGCGGCCTGGGTCATCGCGTGCTGGGCCCGCGACGGGATCCCGTCGCCCGACCCTGGGAGCGGCCACCACAGCCGTTGGACGTGGCGCTTGGCGAGGACCATCGCCGCATCGAACCGGACGACCGGGAAGCGACGGGCGACGTCGATGATCGTGCGGATGACCTGTTCGCGGACGTCGGCCTGGATGAAGTCGAGCTGTGCCGTGTCGTTCCAGGGGAAGCTCGTCCCGTCGTTGCCGTGGTAGACGAAGCGCTCCTCCCCGGACTGCCGATCCGCGCGCTTGAAGACGACCGCGGCATCGCTGTCGTCCCAGTAATGGTCCTCGAGCACGATCGCCACCCGCTCGTCGGGTGACAGGTCGGGGCCAGTGAAGGTGTACGCCGGATAGGGCGGCTCGGGCAGCGAGATGAACCACTCGGGATGCTCGATCACCCAGCGCGAGTCGATGCCCATGTGGTTGGGGACCATGTCGCTCGCGAGGCGGATCCCGCGCGCCCAGGCGCGGTCGCGCAGGTTCCCGTAGGCGGCCTCGCCGCCGAGGTCCTCGGCGATCCGGTAGTCGTCGAGCGAGTAGGCCGACGCGACGGCATGGACGTTGCCGCGCATCCGCTTGATCCGCTCCGACGCCGTCGAGCGCTCCCAGAGCCCGATGAGCCACAGGCCGGTGACGCCCCAGCGGGCCAGGGTCTCGAGCTCATCGTCCGGGATCGCATCGAGCGTCCGGATCTCGCGCCCGTGGCGGCGCGACAGCTGGTCGAGCCACACGTAGGTGCTCTTGGCGATGAGGACGAGCCGGGGCATCCAGGCTGAATCGACCGAGAAGGCCTCCGGCTCCTCGGCAAGGCCGGAGAGGGATGGGGCGCGGACCTCGTCGACACCCGGGGCGGCCGGTCCGCCGAATCGCTGGTGGAGGCCGCGTTCCTCCTCGGCGAGGACGCCGATGGCGATATCGATCCGGTCGATCAGCGCGATGAGCGCATCGCCGAGGATCGCGGCCCAGTACTCGCGGATGTAGCGCAACTGGCCGACGAGCGACGTCGGATGATGGCGGGCCGGGGCGCGCATGAGCTCGACGAGCGAGCCCTCGCCCTCGGCCATCGGCGGCCCGTCGGCGAACACCTGCTCCAGGCTCGCGATCGCCTCCTCGTAGCGCGTGCCCTCGGCGAGGCTCCGGTCGTCGACGAGCTCGCGCAGCGGACCCAGGGCCGGGTTCTCGTTCGCGACCCGGGCCAGCAGCAGCTCCTCGAGGTGCGAGGCGGGCGGGATAGGCTCGGGGAGCGGATCGGGGAACTCGGTCGCGAAGCGCTCGAGCAGGCGGTCGGCCGCGGGGCCGAGCCGTCCGCGCATCGCGACCAGGGCGGCGTCCATGGCGCCCGGGCGGCGAGTCGCTTCGTAGCGCTCGATGAGCAGGTGGCCGACCTCGTGGATCAGGCCGAGCGCGACGATCTCGCCCGACTGGATCGAGGGTGTCCCGGGCGGGCGCTGCGTATTCATTCGCGCCGAGAGGCGGCGGATCGCCGCGAGATCCGCGACGACGACGTCGCCGCGCGCACCGATGAGCGAGGCCTCGATCTCGTAGCGCTCGAGCGCCGTCCGGCGCACGTGGAACTCGCGCCGATCGGGGTCGGGATGGCCCATCCCGCAAGGATGGCACGCGACCATGGCGGACGTCAGCCGTCCGAAGACGTCAGGCGGTCGACGCCTCGACCGGCCGGGCGGCCGCGACGTGCTCGATGGCGCGGCGCAGGAACTCGAGGCCCGACGGATCGAACTCGTAGCTCCAGGGCCGGACCCGCTCGCGGCGCGAGAGCCGCCGGTCGAGCCCCGCCGCGAGTGCCTCGCGCGACATGAGGATGAGATCCGCGTGCGCATCGAGCGGGGCGAGGCTGTCCGGATCGCCGATGAGTGCGGCCATCACCTGGACGCCGGTCGCACCGGAGATCCGGAGAGTCTCCTGCATGTTCTCCGCGCCGCGTTCGGACGCACACACCAGGCCCACCGTGGAGCCGGCGGGGAGGCCGGCGACCTCATGGACGAGCTCGAGATAGCCCGGACCGACGAGCATCCCGACGACCGGCACCCGGCCCGCGGCGAGGGTCTGGCACTCGTCGGCATGGAAGGTGGTCGTGGCGAGCAGGTCGTAATGGAAGCGCTCGAGGCGGTCGGGCAGGTCGTCGATGAGGGTGCCCTCGACCTCGATGATGCCGGGGAATTCGTCGACGAGTCGCTCGGCGTCGTACCCGGCATCCGCGCTCGTGCACTCGGCGAACAGGACGCGCACGAGCTGCCCGGGCCGCTTGCGTTCGGTCGCCGCGGCGAAGGTCGCCGAGGCAACCTCGTCGGCCGTGAAGCCGGCGTGGGCCGCCCGACGCAGCATCTCCGCCACGATTCCGGCCAGGGCCTCGGTGCCGCGCCGCTGCGGCGGGCGATCGGCGACGTGGGTGCCCGCGCCGTGACGACTCGTGACGTAGCCGGCATCGGCCAAGCGTCGATAGACCGCCCGGATGGTGTTGGGGTTCACTCGGAGTGCCGCTCCCAGTTCCCGGACGGGGGGCAGTCGAGAACCGGGCAGGAGCCGGCCAGAGTCGATCTGGTAGGCGAGCTGCCAGAAGATCTGGGTCGAGATGCGGACGTCGGAATCGCGTTCGACGTCGAGGCCGCCGCCGGGGGCGCCGATCCCCGCAATCCCGGTCGAAGAATCGTCGGTTGACATAGTCCAGTAGTCCAAGCTAGCCTGCTACTTGGCCTAGTCCACTATAGCAATAAGGTAGGCCCGAAATGGTCGTTGCACTCCTCATCATCGCGGTCGCATCGATCTTCGCCGCGCTTGGCCTCGCCGCCATGCGCTGGGGCGTCGACACGCGCGACTGGACGGTCGGGATCCACTGATCCCGCGCTGATCCCTCTCCTCCACTCGTCAGCCCGTGGCGCGCAGGCCGCGGGCTGACGGATTCCCGGGCCGGCCGCGGTGAGCTCAGCGGACCTGCTGGCGCACCGCGGCCAGCGCGGTGCCGAGGATGACGTCCCCGGTCATGCCGTCCGGACCGCGCAGCGTGGCGAGGTCCGCCGCGAGCCGGTGCTCGAGCGCCGTACCGGCGAGCCCGTCCATCAGGCGGGCGGCCCGGACCGCGGCGCGCAGCGCGCCCGCCGTCTCGGCCCGGACCGGGTCGTCCCAGAACCAGGCGCAGCTCGCGAACATCACGAGGCGCCAGCGCTGCGCTTCCATGAGTGCGGCGAGGGCGGTCGTCGCGGCATCGCCGGAACGCGGCCCCAGGACCCGCGCCGCGAACGCCGAGGGAGTCTCGATCCCGACCACGACATCGACATAGGCATCCCGCGCCGCCCAGACGTCCGGACTCCCAAGCAGGTCGCGCGCCAGGCGCTCGGTCAGCCCATCCACGGCGCCGGCCAGCCGGTCGAAGGCTGAGCGCAGGGGCGCCTTCCAGGCTCCGTCCGCGACGCACCCGCAGTCGGCGGACCAACGCCCGACGCCGTGGTGGCAGCTCCACGAGGTCCGCTCGAGGACCGTCGCGACCGGCAAGCCGCGGGCGGCCGCCTCAGCCAGGGCCATCGCCAGTGGGACCGTCTCGAACGGTCGATCCGGTGGAGCGGTCGAGCCGATCAGTCGGGCGAGGAACTGATCCCGGTGCGGCTGGTGATGCCCGTACAGCTCGCCGTCCGTCGCGATGACGACGATCGGCGGCCCGCCCTTGGGGAGTGTCGCCTCCGCGAACCGCGGGGAGATCTGGTCACGCACGAATGCATCCGCGTCAATGGTCACCGACGGATCGAACGAGACCCCGGCCGACAGGAGGCCGTCGTAGAGGGCCACGACCATGGAACGGCCATCGCCGACCTCCACAAGGATCGGCCGGCGCGTATCGAGCTCGTGGCCGGCCGCCTGCCAGGGCGCCAGGATCGTGTAGGTGACGCCCTCGTCCGCGAGCATCCGCAGCGTGGCGAGGTCCACCGCCGTCTCGGGCAGCCACATCCCGGTCGCCGGCCGGCCGAATCGGACGAGGAAGTCGCGCAGGCCCCAGCGGATCTCGGTCCGCCGGTCCGCCGCCGAGGCGAGCGGCAGGACGCTGTGATGGAACGGCTGGGCCATGCCGTTGGCGCCACGGTCCCCCTCGGACGAACCCGTCGTGCGCAACCGGGTCGGCCGACGCGAGCCATGTCGCCAGTGTCGGCCCGAGATCCCATGACATCGAGCCCAGGTTGCCGAGCTCGGCGTTGGGCCGGTAGCACTCGGCGCTGATGCGCTCGTTCCAATCACGCGCCGGGGCCGCCGTCGGGTCGACGGGCATCGTTCCGCTGAAGGGGTCGAGGCGGGGCGGCTGGTAGAAGTGCCCGTGGACGACGAGGCGGGGCCGGCTCATGCGTCCCCGATGGCCCGGTCGCGCGCCGTCGACACGGCGTGGCGGATCGTCCGGCGCCAGGGCGTTCGGGCGGTCAGCCGGACCGGCCACGAGAAGAGCGCGCCGCTGCCCTGGTACACGCGCTCGAACCCGCCCTCCGAGTTCGAGATCGTTTCGACCGGTGCCCACCATACGTCGGCCGCCTCGTCCAGGGTCGTCGTGACCGCCACGCCGACGTCGTCATTGCCCTGCGCGACGGCGGTCACGTCGATCGCCGTCCCGCTGGAGTCGTGGGCGACGCGCGCCGCGTCGACCTGCCACCACGCTGCCGGGTTGCCGCCCCCGCCCAGCATCATCGTCGTCCATTCGATCCCGACACGGGCCTCGACCGGCGGGCCGGCGAGCTGCTCGAGCTCGAGGTCGAACTGGAGCGTGGGGGAGCGGCGGTCCCCGGCGAGGGTCAGGGTCTTGGTCACGGCGACAGGCGCCTCCCCGATCGAGGCCTCGCGGCGCACGACCAGCCGCCTGGGGCGAAGCTCCACCAGCTCGTACGGGCGGTCGACCGCGTCGCCGAGCTCCATCGCGGCCGAGGCGGCCCACGACTCCGGCGCCGCCTCGATCGGCAGGACGCGGACCAGGCCGGACCGACGCTCGAACGCATCGTAGGCGAGCCGTTCGGCCAGTCCCGGCTCCTTGACCCGGACCGCCTCGTGGATCGACGCCGCGATATCGCCGCCCGCGGATCGATCGGCGTCGTCGACGACGCCCGTCGTCGCCACGAGCGCCACCTCGTGTTCGCGCAGGAGCGCGTGATAGCCCTCGGGTCGCCGACGGAGGACGGACGTCAGTGCGTGCCGGACCGCACGGATGTCCCACGAACTGATCCCGGCACCCTCGGCGAGATCAATGGTCACGACCTGGCCCACATCCGCGAGGCGGACCTCGTCGACGCCGTCCATGTCGAGGTCCCACAGCTCCGCCGCGACGAGCGAGCCGGCCGCGGCCTCAGCCACGTCCTCCGCGGCGATGAGGTGCTCGCACGTCGCCAGGCGCAGGTGGGGTGTGTAGATGCCGCCGAACAGCCCGTGCCAGTAACAGTCGTTCGACTGGCCGCGGAACAGGTGGTCGAGCGCCCGATCGCGGGCACGACCCGCGGGCATCGCATCGACCAGATCCGAGGCCCGCAACATCAGCTTGTGGAGGTCGTTGACCTCGCGGTACTTGACCTGGAAATTGCGCCACGACGCGCCGCGCAACCAGCGCGCGTCCGGTCGGTGCTCGGCCTGGGCCTGACGGAGCACCCGCGAGAACACGAGGCTCTCGTCGGCCGGCAATGCCCATTCTCCCATCTCGGCGTAGGACCCGGTCGGCACGTAGACCCGGCCGATCGGTGGGTGCTCCGCGAGCCAGGCGGAGGGCGTCGTCGTCGAGAGCCAGTCGGCGTTCGCCTCGAGGGCCGCGAAGAAGCGCTCGACCCAGGCGCCTTCGCCCCAGCAGTGGGCCCACGTCGTCGGCCACGCGCCGAACTTCTCGCCGTCGTCGCCCATCATCCCGATCCGCTCACCGTCCTCGGTGGCGTGCTCGCGCAGGTAGCCGATGACCTCGTCGACTTCCCGGAACGGGATCCGGTAGCGAAGCCCCTGTTCGGTCCCGAAGACGCGCAGGACGTGGCCCTGGTCCTCCGTCGTGTACGGGCCCCAAAGCTCCTCCTCGGGGATGGCCGCGGCCCGGAAGTGCGCGTCGTCGAGGATCGTCCATTCGTAGCCGGCGCCGACGAGCGAGCTCGGCAGGTCCGGCTCCCACACGCGTTCCGCCAGCCACGCACCTCGTGGCCGGTGCCCGAACCGGGCCTCGAGATCGTCCGCTGCCCGGCGCAGCTGGCCGATCCGGTCGCGTTCGGGCAGTGCGGCGAGCACCGGCTCGAACAGCCCGCCGCCGAGGATCTCGACCTGGCCGCGCGCGACGAGCGCGCCCAGGCGCTCGATCGTGTCCGGTCGCTCGGCGACCAGCCACTCGAGCAGCGCGCCGCTGTAATGCAGCGCGATGTGGATGTCCGGGTGCCGCTCGATCGCCTCGATCATCGGCCGGTAGGCCTCGTCGAAGACCTGGGCGAAGACCCATCCGAAGTTCCCGACCGGCTGATGGTTGTGGAGGGTGAGGGCCAGCGAGATGCGCGGGGCCACCGTCGTCAGCCCGCCTCCGTGATGGCGGGCCGACGCGCAGGCACCGGCGTCTCGATCCCGGCGGCCGGCAGGTACAGTCGCTCGGCGTACTCCTGGAGCATCCGGGTCGTCGAGAAGCGCCACAGCGTCGTGGCCATCGCCCGGCGCATCGTGCCGACCCAGGCCGTGGGCACCCCGTTGGCGTCGCGGTCGTAGTAGCGCGGGATCAGGTCCTCCTCGACCTGGCGATAGAGGTCCTGGGCATCGGCCCAGTCCTGGGCAGCCTCGTCGGGATCGGTCTCGCGGCCGCCGATCGCCCACCCGTTGTCCCCGGTAAAGCCCTCGTCCCACCAGCCATCGAGGACGCTGATGCTCGGGACGCCGTTCTGGGCCGCCTTCATCCCGGAGGTCCCCGACGCCTCAAGTGGTCGGCGCGGGTTGTTCAGCCAGACGTCGACGCCCTGCACGAGGAACCGCGCCACGCGCATGTCGTAGTCCTCGAGGATGAACACCCGGCCGCGGAGCTGCGGCGAGCGCGAGCGCTGGAAGATCTCCTGGATGACCCGCTGGCCCGGGCGGTCGGCCGGGTGGGCCTTGCCGGCGAAGACGACCTGGATGGGTCGCTCGCCATCCCACAGGAGCTTCGCCAGGCGGTCGATGTCGCTGAACAGGAGCCCGGCTCGCTTGTACGTCGCGAAGCGGCGGGCGAACCCGATCGTCATGACCGCCGGGTCGAGGGCGTCCTCGAGCTCGGCGAGGACCGATGGCGCCTCCCCGTGGCGGGCGAACTGGCTCCGGAGCCGGCCCCGCGCGAAGATGGCCAGCTCGCGCTTCTGGCGGAGATGCGCCTCCCACAACTCGGCGACGGGCACGCGCTCCATACGCTCCCAGAAGCGGTCCTGGCTGGAGCCAGCATCAAGCCGATCGAGGTCGGCGTCGAGGTGCTTGGCAAGGAGATCCACGACCGGCTCCCCGACCCAGGTCGGGCCATGGACGCCGTTCGTGATGCCCAGGATCTCGTGTTCCGTGATGCCCTGCCACGTCGCGTTCGCCGTCTCGGCGTGGAGCTGGCTGACGGCGTTGGCGCCGTGCGTGAGGCGCAGGCTGAAGGCCGTCATGTCGAACTCGCCCCGGTCGCCGTCCGGACCGAGTCCGAGGTCCAGGAGCCGCTCGACTCGGACGCCGCCGGCCTCGAGGAGCGGGCCGGCGACCTGTCGGACGAGGTCCGCCTCGAAGCGCTCGTTGCCGGCCGAGACTGGGGTATGGATCGTGAAGACGCTGTCGCGGCGAACGCGATCCCAGGCGTCGTCGAGGGTGGCGCCGGATGCCACGTACTCGCGCGCCCGCTCGGCGAGGAGGAACGCGGAGTGCCCCTCGTTCAGGTGCCAGACCGCCGGCGCGAGGCCGAGCGCACGGACCGCACGGACTCCCCCGATGCCGAGGACGAGCTCCTGGTGCAGGCGCATCTCGCGGCCGCGGACATACAGGATGTGGGTGATCGGCCGGTCTTCCTCGGCGTTCTCGGCGACGTCCGTGTCGAGCAGGAGGACCGGCACCCGGCCGACCTGGGCCAGCCAGACGGCGACCGCCAGATCGCGGCCGGGGAGCTCGACGTTGACGGTCAGCGGCAGGCCGTTGTCGTCCTGCACGCGCGACATCGGCAGCCGGGCGAGGTCGTAGTCGGGGTAGTTGTGCTCCTGGTGCCCATCGGCGTCGATCGACTGGCGGAAGTAGCCCTTGCGGTAGAGCAACCCGACGCCGATGAACGGCAGGGCCATGTCACTGGCCGACTTCATGTGATCGCCGGCGAGGACACCGAGCCCGCCGGAGTAGATCCCGAGCGATTCGTGCAGGCCGTACTCCGCGCAGAAATAGGCGATCGGTCCGTCGAGCTGGTCGGCGTGGCGGCGCTGGAACCAGTGGCCGGAGCCGTCGGCCATATAGCGATCGAATTCGGCGAGCACGTCCTGGTACTCGGCCAGGAACTTCTCGTCGTCGAGCAGGCGGCTCCAGTCGGTCGGCCCGCTGATCACCGGGATCGGGTTGCGATACCGGTTCCAGGCGCTCCGATCGATGAGGCTCCACAGGTTGCGCGTCCGCGGGCTCCACGCCCAGTGGAGGTTGTAGGCGAGGCGGCGCAGGCCTTCGAGGCGGGGCGGCAAGGGGAAGCTGGCCGCCGGGATGGACGGGATGTGGACGAGGTCCATTAGCCGCGCATGATACCCGGTCGATGAGGGGACGTGAACCGGTTTAGTCGAGCGGCGCGACCGCGTCCGACGCCCATGCGGGGCTACCATGCACCGGATGGGACTCCGCGTCGCCTTTCTCGCCGCGGAATGCGAACCGTGGGCCAAGACCGGAGGCCTGGCCGACGTCGTCGACGCGCTCGCGCGCGCCCTCGGGCGGCTCGGTGACGAATTCGTCGAGGCGCCCGTCGACGTCTTCCTCCCGCGCTATCGCGGCGTCCCGGAGCCCAGCCCGGCGAGCGTCATCGGCGAGCGCAGCCTGCCGGTCCCCGATCCTCGAGCGCGAAGCGGCTCGAGTGACGTCACGATCGTCGACGTCGTGGCCGACGGGTACCGGCTGCGGCTTGTCGACCATCCGGCCGCGTTCGATCGCGACGGCTACTACGGCGATGCCGCCGGCGACTACGCCGACAACGCCTGGCGGTTCGGGCTGTTCTGCCGGGCGGCGCTCGAGACCCTGCGCGTGGAAGGCCGCCCGGTCGACGTGCTCCAAACGCACGACTGGCACACCGGCCCGGCCGCGATCTTCCGAGACACGCGCTACGCGGACGATCCCCTCGTGTCCCGCATGTCGCTTCTCCATACACTCCACAACCTCGCCTACCACGGCTGGACGCCGCGCGACCGGCTCGACCAGCTCGGCCTGCGCCCCGGCGACGGCGTCGTCCCGGTGGACGCCGGCGGGATCGACCTGCTGCTCGCAGGAATCGAACGCGCCGAGATCGTCAACACCGTCTCACCAACGTACGCCGCAGAGGTGCTCACGCCGGAGTTCGGGATGGGCCTCGAAAGCGCGCTGCGCGCCCGCGGCGATCGATTCATCGGCATCCTCAACGGCCTCGACACGGAGCTCTGGAACCCCGCGACCGACGAGGACATCGCCGCCCCGTACTCGCGAAAGGACCGCACGGGCAAGGCGAAATGCCGGGCGGACCTCCTCACGCGGATCGGCTTCGACCCGGCGGACACGGGGCCGGTGATCGGGCTGATCGGGCGGCTCGATCCACAGAAGGGCTTCGACCTGCTCGCCGCCGCGACGCCGGCGATCGTCGAACTCGGCGGCCGCGTCGTGGTCCTCGGGTCTGGGCAGCCGGCTCTCGCCGACCCATTCCGCAAGCTCGCAGGCGCCCGCCCCCGGCAGGTCTCGCTCCTCGAGCGATTCGACCGGTCGATGGCTCGCCAGATCTACGCCGGCGTCGACGTCTTCACGATGCCGTCACGGTTCGAGCCGTGCGGCCAGGGCCAGATGATCGCGCTCCGCTACGGCTCGCCGCCGATCGTCCACGGGACCGGTGGGCTCGCCGATACCGTCGTGGACGAGACATCCAACTCGAGGCACGGCACCGGATTCGTGTTCGACCAGCCGACCGCGGCCGCGCTCACGGATGCCTGCGAGCGCGCCTTCGCGCTGCGAGCCGCGGGTGGGGCCGGCTGGGATGGCCTGCTCGATCGCGGGATGGCGGTCGACTTCGACTGGACGACCGGGTCCGCGCCTCGCTACGTGGAAGCGTATCGGCGGGCCGTTGCGATCCGGGGAGTGGCCGCGGCCCGCTAGCCCAACCGCGCCGAGACCGCTGCGGCCGCCGGACCGAGTGCGCGCAGGAGCGCCGCGATCGTTTCCCGTAGATGGGTTCGCTGCGGAGAGTGCGGGCCGCCGGCGATCGTGATGATCCGGTCGGACCCGACCCGGGCCTCGAAGGCCGGCAGCATCTCGTCGGGCACATAGCTGCCGGTGGCCGGGTCGCCGCGGATGAGCCAGATGTCGACATCAGCGGCGGCCGGGTCGGCGAGATCGGTCAGGCCGCCGTCCCAGTCCCCGTTGTCCGTCAGGACGGACCGGGCAGCTGCCTCGTCCAGCTGGGTGATCGCCTCGGCCTTGGCCGTGATGTCGCCCTCGGCCCAGTCCGGATTCTCGGCCGCGATGGCGTGGCGCGCCTCGCCGAGGTCATCGAAGGTGCGTTGTCCGGGTCCGAGGCCTCGAGCGATATGCGTGCAAACGGGATGGCCGGAGGGTCGATCAGCACGATCGTCGCCGGGACCAGGCCGGCGGCGGGAAGACCCGCGGCGGTCATCGCTCCCCAGCTGTGACCGACGACTTGAAGATCAGCCCGGGCAAGTCCGGCTTCGTGGGCAAACGCGGCCACGTCCGCGGCGTTGTCCCGAAACCGGTAATGGCCCTGCCAATGGCCCGTTCGTCCGTGCCCGGGCAGGTCGGGCGCCACGATCCATCGACGCGTGGCGGCCAGTGCCGGCCCGAGGCGCCACCACGTGGCCGCAGACGAGGTCACGCCGTGGAGGAGGAGGAGCGGCCGGGCTGCTGGATCGCCCCAGGGTCAGCGCCGAAAACGGGATCCCCGCGGCGCGGACGGTACGGCGCTCCCCGGGACGCGGGTCCGCGAGCACGGCGGCCACGGCTGTCGGGAGCTCGGTCGCTGGCATACCCGGAGCGTACCCCGCTCGTCGGCTCCAGGGGCCGACGCTGCGCCGCCCCTCCGACCGCCGGCACGAGCCGCCGTTGGGGCGCCCTCCGACGTCGACTCGCGCGCCCGTTAGAATCCGTCGCCCAGTCGTCGCGGAGGCTCATCCCACATGGCCAACCAGTTCGTCGTGCAGCTGAAGAACGAACCCGGTGCGATGGCGTCGCTCGCCGAAGCCCTCGCGGCGCGCGGCGTCGACCTCCGCGCGATCGGCGGCGGCAGCATCGGGGACGCCGGGCACGTGATCATGACCACCGCCGACGACGAGACCACGAAAGCCGTGCTCGACGAGGAGGGATACGTCTATATCGAAGGCGAGTCGCTCGTTACCGAGGTCGACGACAAGCCGGGCGGCATGGCTCGCCTGTCGCGCGCCCTGGCCGATGCCGGGGTCAACATCTACGGTCACCTGTTCCTCGGCCGCTGGGGCGACCGGGCGATGTTCGCCTTCGTCGTCGACAAGCCCGAGATCGCCAAGCCGATCCTCGAGCGCAAGGGGTAGCCGCGGGACCGGGCCCGCGACGGCCGGGCGATGATTCGGGTCGGCTTCCAGGTCTGGGGTCAGGGCGTTTCCTGGCCGGACCTCGCTGCGACCGCGCGCGACATCGAGCGTCTCGGGTTCGACTCGATCTGGTCGAACGACCATTTCTACCCGCCGACCGGGCCCGCCGCCGCCACGCCGGACGCCCCCGATGGCCCGGTCCTCGAAGCCTGGATGATGCTTGCGGGGTTCGCCGCCGAGACGCGATCGATCCCGCTCGGCGTCCTCGTGTCCGGAGCCGGCTACCGCAACCCGGGCCTGCTCGTGAAGCAGGCGACAGCCCTCGACCACATCGCGGGGGGTCGCGTGACCCTGGGGCTCGGTGCCGGTTGGCACGAGCGCGAGCACCGCGCGTTCGGCTTCGAGTACCCCTCGCTGGGCGAGCGGATCACCCGGCTCGACGAGCAGGCGACCGCGATCCGCGGCCTTCTCGATGGCGAGACCGTTACCGTCCACGGGCGGTATGTGGAGATGGACCGAGCGCGGAACCTGCCATCGCCGATCCAGGGACGCCTGCCGCTGCTCATCGGCGGCAGCGGCGAACGCCGCACGCTGCGCATCGTCGCCCGCGTTGCCGACATCTGGAACGGCGAAGGCGACCCGGCCACGTTCGCCCGTCTGAACGGCGTCCTCAATGAGCACTGCGCGGCGATCGGCCGCCCGCCAGGCGAGATCCGCCGCACCGTCGGCGTCGCACCGATCCGCATCCGCGACTCGCGCGAGGCCGCCATCGCCGACCTGACCGATGCCCTCATCGCGAACGGGCTCACACGCCAAGACGCTAGCGCCGCGGCCGAGGACTCGCCGCTGGCCGGCGATGAGCACCAGGTCGGCGAAGTCCTCGCCGCCTATGCGGCAGCCGGGGCCGATGAGGTCATGGCCGACTGGCCGGCGCCGTTCGATCTCGAAACGCTCGAGCGGCTCGCGAACATCAGATCGTCGGCGGGTTCGTCGAGAAGTACGATCCGATCCGTCCAATGATGACCGGCTCGTTCAGGAGCCCAGGTCGTCGTCGATCTCCGGCCCACTGGTTTTCAGGCTCGCCCGTGCGGCGGATGCCGGCGCTTGCGCCTCCGGCATCCGCCCAATGCGCACGGCGGATCAGTCACCGGGCCCCGTTTGCCCGAATGCGCTCGGCCCGGTCGTAGCTGTCGTCGACTGTCGTTGGCGAGAGGGTGGCCGAGCCACGAATGGCCTCGACCCTGTCGTAGCTGGCGTCGACGGCCCCCGCCGAGAGGATGGCCGCGCCGCGGATGGCCTCGGCCTTGTCCGTGCTCACGTCGACGGCCGCTGCCGAGAAGATGGCCGCGCCGCGGATGGCCTCGGCCTGGTCCGTGCTCACGTCGCTCGCGTGGCGAGCATCGAGGGCGCCGGTCCCCGTGCTTGATCGCATAGACATGGATGTTGCGAGGATCACTGCCAGAGCGACGACCATCAATGCGGCTGCCACGACGGTCAGCGTCAAGAACCGGTTGCCCGTTCGCGTTTCGGTTGCTGTGCCCTGCCGAACCAGATCCATCGTCCCTGCCTCCTGCTTAACACTCGCGACTTCGTGCCCCGACGGGGCCTCGCGGCGAGTGCGTCTGCCTCAGAGGCGTGAGATTTGGCTGTACGACCGTTCGATCGGACCGTACGAGGGGCCGCCAGGGCCGGCGATTCCGCGGAACGAACGTGCGCTCCGCCCCACAGCCAGTCCGACGTGGCGCCGACGGCGGTCGGTATGCTTGGGTCGGCGGGGAGGGCAGGGACCGAATCGTGGATCAGCCAAAGGCAGGGACACTGTTCGTCGGTCGCGACCGCGAGCTTCGCGAGCTGCTCGAGGCGCTCGATGAAGCTGGGTCCGGCCGTGGCCGCCTGGTCCTCATCGGCGGCGAGCCAGGGATCGGCAAGAGCCGCCTGGCCGATGAGTTGGCAAGGCGGGCCCGGGGCCGCGGATGCCAGGTCCTCTGGGGCCGTGGCTGGGAGGACGCCGGAGCGCCTCCGTATTGGCCCTGGGTCCAGGCGCTGCGGACCTACCTACGGTCATCTGACCCGGATGAGCTCCGGCGGCAGCTGGGATCCGGGGCGAGCGACATCGCCCAGATGCTGCCCGAGCTGCGCGACATCTTTCAGGACTTCCCGCCCCCGCCCGCCGAGTCGGAATCAGCGCGCTTCCAGCTGTTCGACTCGACGGTGACGCTCCTGCGCAACGCCTCGCGCGTCAGCCCGTTTCTCGTGATCCTGGACGATCTGCATGCTGCGGACACGCCGTCGATCCTGTTTCTCAGCTTTCTGGCGAGCCAACTGAGCGACATGCGGGCGCTCGTGGTTGGGACGTACCGCGACATCGAGTTGACGCCGGAGCACCCATTGACCTTGGCGATCGCCGAAATCGCACGTGAGCCGCTCGCTCGCACGCTAGTGCTGACCGGCCTGGATGCGAACGCAGTTGGGCAGTTCATCGGGGCCACCGCCAACCTCGCTCCGCACGATCGCCTCGTCGCGGCTATTTGGCGAGAGACGAGCGGCAATCCGCTCTTCGTCGGGGAGGCGGTCCGGCTGCTGTCGGCCGAGGGGCGGCTCGGCGAGGTAGCGGACCTGCCGTCGTTCCGGCTCGCGGTTCCGGCTGGCGTTCGGGCGGTCATCGCCCGGCGGATCGGGCACCTCAGCGAGGCCAGTGCCCGGATACTCCGGCTCGGCGCTGCGCTCGGTCCCGAGTTCAGCCTGGAGGTGCTGCGCCGGATCGGCGAAATCGAGCTTGATGAGGTCTCGATCTCACCGACGAGGCCGTACAGGCGGGCCTGCTCATGCCTGTGGCCGGCGTCCCCGGCCGTTATCGCTTCTCGCACGACCTCGTTCGGGAGACCCTGTACGACGAGCTATCCTCCGGGCCGCGCGTTCGCCTGCATCGACGCATCGCGGACGTGCTCGAGGAGGCATATGCGGCGTCGGCCGATGTGCACCTCGCCGAGCTTGCCTACCACCTTGTCGAAGCTTCCAGGTCGGCGATGCAACCCTGCCGCAGCCCGAAGTCGATCGGGCGAGACTTAAGGCGATCGACTACGCCCGCCGGGCCGGGGACGAAGCTGGGAGGTCGCTGGCGTACGAGGAAGCCGCGCGACATTACCGCATGGCGCTTGCTGTGCTCGACTTCGACGAAGCGCCCGATGCGCACATCCGAGCAGAGACGCTTCTTGCACTCGGCGAGGTTCAGGATCGAGCGGGCGATCTCGACGATGCGCGCACGGTTTTCCTCGAGGCCGCCGATATCGCCCGGCGAACCGCCACAGGGCAGCAGCTGGCACGAGCTGCCCTCGGGCTCGGTGGTCGTAGTAGTGTCCCGGGACGTGGTGTAAGTCGAGGCCCTTGACGGCGAGGGTCACCGCGTGGTCTTCCAGTGAGTGTCTACGTTCACTTGGGAGACCGCCGCGATGACCGACCAGAGGATGGCACTG
>JBBQRZ010000030.1:0-39208 GCA_038214255.1 Candidatus Limnocylindrales bacterium | reverse complement strand
CCCGATCTCGATCCGGCGCTCCAGGTGAACTTCTACGTCGACGCCCGCATGGACCCGTGGAGCGAGCCCGTTCCGGGCGTGCCGGACGAGCTCCGAGAATGGACGGAACGTCCCGTCGAACTCGGCGACGAGCGGCTGCTCGAATGACGTCGAATCGGCCACGCGGCCATCGTCGAGCGGATCACCTCGGCCAGCCGCATGATCGACACGGATCTCCTGGCTGCGACGCAAACCCGCCAGCCACTCAGATCGGAAGCTGGTGCGGGTCTGCCCACCGTGCAGGGCCGCTACTTCCTGTGAGTCGAGCACGCGCAGCCGCAGCCACATGAGCCGCAACCGCAGCACTGGCCACATTGACAATCACACATCGTCGTCCTCCTTCCTCAAGCTGATCAATGGGCCGGGCGCGTCGCCGGCGGTCAGGTGCCGCTCGAGGTCGGCCAGCCGCGCCGCGAGATGTCGAAATTCCGCAGGGTCGCGACGAGTCGGGGATCGTCGACCTTGGCGATCGCCGCCCGGTAGAAGCGACACTGCTCAAGATCGTCGGACATGCCGAGCCACCACGCCATCTCGAGCGGGTAGCCGAGCGCCCACAGCAGCAGGATCGTCCGGCCACGCCACGCACGATCCGCGCGAGGGATCCGCGCCACGAACTCGGCGGGCAGGAATCGTTGGACGACATCGTTGGCGTCGCCAGCGCGACGCTTACCCCTACGCGGTCGCATCGGACCGCGTCCGGGCGAGACCCGCCCACGCCAGAGCCTCAGCCGCGCGCTCCCCGAGGGCGCCCGGGGACTGTTGCGCGTAGCGTCGGGTTGGCATCGTCGAGCTATGGCCGAGGTAGCGGCTGACCTCTTCAAGCGGCATGCCGTTGTTGACAAGCAGGGTGGCCGTGGCTCGCCGGATCCGGTGCGAGCCGAAGTAGGGGAGCGATCCGCCGCCGCGGTGATAGCGGCGGGTGAGCATGCTCGACAAGGCCTTCCTCGAGAGGGGGCGGGCGCGTTCCCCTGGCCTATTGCTGTGGCTCGCGACCGGTCAAGGGGACGTAATGGACGAGGTCCGCAGCGCTGGCAAGTTCTGCCATCCCAGACACGTTTGTGATGGGGACCATGTCGCCGATGTGGCGGCTCGCCAATGCCGCTGCGGCTGGTCACGCCGTAGCTTCGGGTTGTGGCGTCGTGGCCGTCGGCTTTCCGGACACAACACAAGGCGGCGTCGGCGCAGCTCGCGATTGGCGGGCCGGTGGGGAGCGAAATATGCTACTGGCCAGCCGCTGCCCAAGGAAGCGCATCGTGGAGGCAACGAACCGCGCTCTGATACACGGCCGTGAGCCGGCGTAACCCTCTGACGACATCGCCACAGCCTGTGGCCGCTAGCGTTCGACTGACCTAGCACGCAAGGCAGTTGCGCGCGACCCAGCCGTCACGAGGAGTGCAGACGTGGATGCGATCGCCATGCTCAAGCAGGACCACGACAAGGTTAAGGGTTTGCTGGCCGAACTCGAGACCACGACCGAACGCGGCGTCAAGACCCGCTCCGAGTTGTTCGCCACGATCAAGGGAGAGCTGACCGTCCACGAGATCATCGAGGAGGAGATCTTCTACCCGGAGCTCAAGGCCCACCCAAAGGCCAAGGACATCGTCCTCGAGGGATACGAGGAGCACCACGTAGTCGATCTGTTGATGAGCGAGCTGGAGGGCCTCGATGTCAGCGATGAGACCTGGGGTGCGAAGGCGGTCGTCATGAAGGAGAACATCGAGCACCACATCAAGGAAGAGGAAGGCGAGATGTTCCCGACCGCCCGCCAGGTCTTCGATCGCGCCGAGCTGGTCGATCTCGGCGAGCGGATGGCGGACCGCAAATCGTCCGCGAAGGCCGAGCTGAACATCCCATAGATGAGCTTTGGCGCCGATCGAGCCGCGTCTAGAGGTCGCGATAGTGCGGTCGACGGAGGCCACCGCAGCCGCCTGAATCCACCCGTCCCAGTCTCGCGAATCTCAGCGTGGGTCAGAGTGTTACGGTGCGCGAGAACCGGTCGGGTTGGGTCCCGGCGACGGTGTGGAGGGGCGATGGCGATCCGAGAAGCCAGGAGCTCGACAGGGCAAAGCCGGGTCTCGAATTCGAGGTTCGTCGCGTGGCTGGGCTTGGTCGGACTGCTGGCAACGGCGTGCGGCGGGCGACCGACGCCCCCGCCGTCGGTGAGTGCGCCGGCGCCCGTCACCCCGCCCCCGTCCGGCCAGACAGCGGCCTCGGACGTGACACCGGTGCCCGTCACCGGGACGATCACGGTGTGGACCATCCCGCAGGGGGACCAAGAAGTTCCAATCAAGGCGTACAAGAAGGCATTCGAGATCAAGAACCCGGGGGCCGACGTCCGTATCGTGGTGGTCCCCGAGGAGGGGTACACGCCGAAGGTGCAGACCGCCCTGCAGGCCGGCAATCCTCCCGACGTCGCCCTGCTCGAGCCCGACCTCATCGCTACGGCCAAGGCGGGCAAATGGGTCGACTTGAATCCGTTCTTTCAGAGCTGGGGAGTGAATGTCGCCGACTTCAACGCCGGTGGCCTATCGCGCGCCACCATTGAGAACGATCCGTCGAAAGGAGTATTCGGGATCGGGGATTTCCTGGGCGGGAATGAGCTTGTGTACAACCGCAAGCTCTTCGCTGCCGCCGGCGTCGCGGTCCCCCCGACCGATCGGTCGCTGACCTATCAGGAGTACGACCGGATCTGTCGCACCGTCGGTCACCCTGGCGCGGACCCGGCGACGGTGACGTACGGCTGTTCCGTTCCCGACTTCGGCTACCTGTTCGCACCTGTATTCGGTGAGAACGGACACAAGGCGGCCGGATACATGAACGCCCCGAAGGTCACCGAGGCATTCCAGATCGGTGCCAGCCTCATCCGGGACGGGTTCGCTCCTGGCTCGGCCTTGCTCGACACCATCGGCGAGTCCGACCTGTTTGCGCAGGGCAAGCTCGGCATCACCTGGACCGATTTCACCGAGGTCGACAAGTACAAGGCTAACGGTATCGACTTCGGTTTCGCGCCCTTTTACGTCATCGACGGCCAACCGAGCTACGTCGATGTCTTCACCGCGGCCTGGGGGACCCTACAAGGGGCGAAGAACCCGGCTGGGGCGCTCGCCTTCCTGCGATTCATCGCGACGGATGCGCAGCGGATCCGCCCCCAGGTGACGCCGGATCCGCCGTTGTCCACCAAGGTGGCCTCGGAGATCGGGTATGGCAAGGACGACCCCGTCAAGGAGATGTACCTCAGAGTATTGAGCCTTGCCCCGCCGCCCGATTTCGTTCCACCGGGGGTCGATGCCTGGGACCCGGGCGAGGTGCTCCGGCTGCTGACCGTCGAAAAGCGAACGGACGCCCAGGCGATCCTCGACAAGATGGCCGCCACGAGCCAGGTCCAGCTCGATAAGGCCTGGCGCCAATGGGATTCCCTCGGCCGCTGAGCGGGCGGAGCCTTCGAGATGAGCGAAACGTGGCGCCAGCGGGCGATGGGGCGAGACGGCTCGGCTGAGGCTCCGCCGACGCGGCGCCGGAACGGCATGGCACGGCGTGAGGAGCGCGCCGCCTATCTCTTCCTGACGCCGTGGCTGGTCGGTCTCGTGGTGTTTCTGGCTGCCCCACTCGGGTGGTCCGTCTACATCAGCATGTCCGACGAGCAATTGCTGCGGCCTGGGCAGTTCATCGGCCTGGACAACTACACCCAGATCTTCACGAACGACCCCTCGTTCTATCAGTCGATCGGGGTGACCCTGCGGTGGATCGCCCTGACCACGCCGCTCTTCCTTGGCGCCGGCCTGGGTCTGGCCATCCTGCTCAATCAGAAGTTGCCGGGCATGCGCCTGTTCCGCACGATCCTGTATATCCCGGCTGTGCTATCGGGTGTGGCCATCACGATCCTGTGGGCCGTGCTGCTCAACGGCGACGTGGGAGCGGTCAACACGATCCTCCGCCAGCTCGGCGTGAGCGATCCTCCCCAGTGGTTGCAGCAGGAGGCCTGGGCGCTTCCGGCGGTCGCCCTCATGGGCCTCTGGGGCGTCGGCGGCGGAGCCGTCATCTTTCTTGCCGGGCTCCAGAACATTCCGCCGCACCTGTACGAAGCGGCGGAGATCGATGGCGCCGGCCCGCTGCAGCGGTTTCGATACGTCACGCTGCCGATGCTCTCGGCGACGCTCTTCTTCGTCCTCATCACGGCACTGACCGAAGCGCTTCTGATCATCGGTCCGCTGATCGTCATCGCGGGTCGAGCCGGTGGCGGCGGTCCCGGGGACTCGCTGCTCTTCTACATGCTGTATCTCTACCGGGTCGGGTTCGTCCAGGGTCAACTCGGCTATGCCGCTGCTCTGGCCTGGATCCTAACGGTGATCGGGGTCGCCCTCGTCGCCCTTGCGTTCCGTCTCGAGCGCCGCGTGGTCTTCTATGACACCGATTAGGCCGCTCGCGGCGACACCTGATGCTCCGTCGGAGCGGCGGCGGGTCCGACTCGCCGGCATCCACGTGCGACGGCCGGCCGACGTCCTGCATGCCATCCTCGTGTATGGACTCCTGTCCGTGTTCACGGCCTTCATCCTGCTGCCTATCTCGTGGATGCTGACCGCCGCCCTCAAACCTGACACAGCGCCGATCTTCGCGGTCCCGGTCGAGTGGTTCCCGAACCACTACTTCCATTGGCAGACGTTCGTTGATGCTCTCCTGGATCCCGACAAGCCATACCTCTTGCACACGTTCAACACGATGATCCTGGTCGTGGTGAACGTCACGGGCGCGGTGATCGCGAACTCTCTGGTCGCGTACCCCTTCGCCCGGCTCCGTTTCCGCGGTCGGCGGGTCCTGTTCGCCATCCTCATCGGTACCCTCTTGCTTCCAGGCCCCGTCCTCCTCATCCCCCAGTTCCTGCTCTACTACAACTTCGGCTGGTACGGCACCTATCTGCCGTTGACGGTGCCGTCGTTCGTGGGCAATGCGTTCTTCATCTTCCTCCTGCGCCAGTACATGCGCCGCATCCCGCGCGAGCTCGACGAGGCCGCGAAGCTCGACGGCGCGGGCTACTGGACCATCTATCGTCGAATCATCCTGCCCCTCAGCGCGCCAGCCCTGACGGTCGTCGCCGTGTTCACGTTCCTCGGCACCTGGAACGACTTCTTCGGCCCCCTGATCTACCTCGACGACCCGGACCGTTTCCCGCTCGCGGTCGCGCTGGCCACGAACTACTCCAAGGTCGGGACCCAGTGGAACACACTGATGGCGGCCAATCTGATCTCGATCATTCCGCCCCTCATCGTGTACTTCATCGCCCAGAAGAAGCTCATCGGCGGAATCGCGTCGGTCGGCCTCAAGGGTTAGGCATCCACTTAGGTCAGACCCACCGCGAGCCACCAGAGGAGATCGACGCCTTCGCTGCTGTCCGCGGCGACTGCTCTCGAAAAGCCCACCCGGCAGGGTCACACCCAAGGCTGGTCAACGGGCAGCCCAATATAGGTGATCTCCGCCACCCAACATCGGTCATCCGACCGATGCACGCGCCCGCTTCCGGACCGAACCTGTCATCCGAAAGGAGGCGCCCATGAGCCTGTTCAAGGACACCCACGAGATCGACGGAGGGGTGAAGGCGAGCGACGTCGCCCAGGCCCATCTCGCCGATCCCCAGACCCAGGACCGCTACGGCGTCCGCTATCTCCGCTATCGGGTCGACGAGAAGCTCAACCCGGTCATCGAGGGGGAATAACGATGAGCCGCAGGACGATCAGGATTGCCACCGCGACCATCGCCGCGCTGCTCATCACCGCCGCCGTGGTCGGGACAGCGTCCGCGGGCAGCTCCAGGCTCGACCGGGTTCGAGAGGCGACCAGCGAGTTCCGGAGCCTGGACGAAGCGGCCGAAGACGGCTATGGGCTACCGCCGGCCGGCCCGCTCCACGAGTGCATCTCCTCGTTCGATTTCACTGGAGCCATGGGCTACCACTGGATCAACGGGGCGCTGCTCGACGACAAGGTCAGCGCGACTCACCCCGAGGCGCTCGTCTACGCTCCCGATCGCAACGGCAAGCTACATCTCGTCGCCCTCGAGTACGTCGTGTTCCAGGACGCCTGGAAGGCCAAGCACCCGAACACGATGCCGAAGCTGTTCGGCCAGATGTTCATGGCGACCGGCTCACCGAACCGCTACAACATCCCGGCCTTCTTCTCGCTCCACGTCTGGCTCTTCAAGAGCAACCCGTCGGGGATGTTCGCGTCATTCAACCCGCGGGTCCAATGCCCCGTCGATCGCCAGCTGACGAAGGTTCGGGCTGAGACGAAGGAGTTCCGGAGCCTCGACGAGGCGACCGAGGACGGCTATGGGCTGCCCCCGCCGGGCGTTCCGCTCCATGAGTGCATCTCGTCGCTCGACGGGACCGGCGCGATGGGCTTCCACTTCATCAACGGCGCGCTGCTCGACGACAAGATCAGCGCGAACCACCCGGAGGCGCTCGTTTACGCGCCCGATGCCGCGGGCAAGCTGCACCTTGTCGCCCTCGAGTACGTCGTGTTCCAGAGCGCCTGGAATGCTGCGCACCCAGGCACGACGCCGATGCTCTTCGGCCAGATGTTCATGGCGACCGGCTCACCGAACCGCTACAACATCCCGGCCTTCTACTCGCTCCACGTCTGGCTCTATAAGGCCAACCAATCGGGCACGTTCGCCCCGTTCAACCCCAACGTCTCGTGCGCCGGCGCGACCGCCGCGACCGGTGCGAGCGCCATCACGGCCGGGTTCGCCGGCCCCAGCCTCGCCGCTGCAGACGCGACTCGGCAGTTCGCCTGCCAGGTGCCGATCAGTCGGACCTGAATCCCCGATCCTCCACGCCATGTCTCGAGCATGGCCGTCGTCCATCCGAGCCCGCCCCAAGCCGCGCTGCGAAGCTACCTCGAGGAGGCAGTGACGCGGCGCGGCCAGTAGGCTTCGGGCGTGACCGCGACGGAACGCCTGGCCAACCGCGACCCGGACCTGGCGAGCGCCCTGCCCGCAGCACCGCTGCCCGGGCGCGCCCGGATCGTCATCGTCGGTGGCGGCATCATCGGGTCGTCCATCGCGTACCACCTGACTCGGGCCGGCGAACGTGACGTGGTGCTGCTGGAGCGCGGTCGGCTGGCGAACGGGACGACGTGGCACGCCGCCGGCCTCGTCTCCCGCGTCCGCGGCACGCATGCGCTGACGGCGCTCACCCGCGACAACGTCGCCACGTACGAGCGTGTCTCCGCGGAGTCAGGCATCGATACCGGGCTTCGCCAGGTCGGCGCCCTGACGATCGCCCGGACCGAGGGACGGATGAAGGAGATCCTGGCCGGCGCCGGGATGGCCCGCGATTTCGATATCCCGGTCGAGGTCACCGATCCCTCGCGGATCCGTGCCCTGTGGCCGTCCGCCGTCGTTGACGACCTCGTCGGCGGCATGCTGTTCCCGACCGATGCGACGATCAATCCCGGTGACGCGGCGCTCGCCTTCGCCAAGGGAGCGGTCGATGGCGGGGCCTGCTACGTCCCCGAGACCGAGGTCACCGGCTTCCAGCTCGCTGAGGACCGTCGTCGTGTGGTGGGCCTGGAGACGTCACGTGGCCAGATCGAGGCGGAGACCATCGTGCTCGCCGCAGGCCTCTGGACGAGCGAGCTCGCCCGCCGGGCCGGCGTCAGCGTCGCCCTCTATCCGGCCGAACACGTCTGGGTCATGACCGACGAAGCGGCCGGGGCAGGTGATGACGCCCCGTTCCTGCGCGATCTCGACGGCTACCTGTACATCCGCCGGTACCGCGGCCGATACGTCATCGGCGCGTTCGAGCCCAACGGCAAGCCGATCGCCCCTTCGGCGGTGGCACCGACTGGGTTCGCGGAGTTCGGGC
Organism: Candidatus Limnocylindrales bacterium; assembly: GCA_038214255.1. Taxonomy (GTDB): domain Bacteria; phylum Chloroflexota; class Limnocylindria; order Limnocylindrales; family CSP1-4; genus SPCO01. Next base: position 31,314 of record JBBQRZ010000030.1, on the reverse strand, counting down.
CCGACTGGGACCATTTCGCGCCGGTCCTCGCCGCCGCCCGACGGCGGGTGCCGGAGCTCCAGTCCCTGGGCTTCGCCCATTTCCTGCGCGCACCGGAGAGCTTCACGCCCGACTCGAACTTCCAGCTCGGGTTCGTGCCCGAGCTTGACGGCTTGTTCGTGGCGGCCGGCCTCAATTCGCAGGGCATCATCTTCGCTCCGGGGGTCGGGAAGGCGGCCGCGGAGTGGATCGTCGAGGGGCACCCGACGATGGACCTCGCCGAGGTCGATGTCGCCCGGATGGAGCGCTGGATGAACGGGCCCGCCTTCCTTCGCGAGCGCACCGTGGAGGCGCTCGGCGGGCTGTACGAGCTGCACTGGCCGGGCAAGCAGCCGCGGACCGGTCGGCGGATCCGGACGGTGCCGCTCTATGAGGCGTTTCGAGCAGCCGGCGCCGCCTTCGGACAGGCGGCCGGCTGGGAACGGGCGAACTGGTTCGAGCCGGGCGTCGTGGATCCCGAGGTCACCTACGACTTCGACGAACCGTCGTGGTTCCCGTCGGTCCGGGAGGAGGTGACAGCGACACGGACGGGCGTCGCGCTCTACGACCTCAGCACGTACGCCAAGTTCCTGGTCCAGGGGCCGGAGGCACTCGACGGGCTCCAGCGGCTGGCCACCGCCGACCTGGACGTCGAGGTGGGGCGGATCCGGTACACGTTGCTGTGCAACGAGCGCGGCGGCATCGAGATGGACCCGACCGTCACGCGCCTGAATGAGGACCGGTTCCTCGTGCTCGCTCCGACGCTCACCCAGCGACGCACGGAGGGACTCCTGCGACGCGGCCTGCCGCCGAACGCCGTGGTCACCGACGTCACGTCGGGATGGGCGACGCTCCACCTCGCAGGACCAGGGTCCCGGGACCTGCTGTCGCGCTTGACGGACGCCGACGTGTCGGCCTCGGCCTGGCCATTCCTGCACGCTCGCAAGATCGATGTCGCTCGAGCGCGCGCATGGGCGTTCCGCGTCTCGTTCACCGGAGAGCTGGGCTGGGAGCTGTCCGTGCCCACAGAGTTCGCGTCGGATCTGTACCAGCACATCATTCGTGCAGGTACCGACCTCGGGCTGCGTCACGCCGGCGCGTTCGCCTTCGATGCCGCGCGGTTGGAACGGGGCTTCCGGTCGTGGGGTCACGACATCGGTCCGCTCGACGACCCGTTCGCGGCCGGGCTCGGGTTCGCGGTCTCGCGCCGGAAATCGGTCGATTTCGTTGGACAAGCGGCGCTGGAACGTCGACGCGACGCCGCACCCGAGCGACGGCTCGTCAGCGTGCATGCGCCGGACGCCGTGTTGTGGCACGGTGAGTCGCTGCTGCGTGACGGCCAGCGAGCCGGGCACATCACAAGCGCCGCGATCGCCCCGACCCTGGGTGGTTCGGCCGGTCTGGGCTGGGTCCACGGGCCGCTTGACGGGTCCTGGCAGGTGGAGGTCCGCGGCGAGACGATGCCCTGCGTCGTCAGCCTCGAGCCGCTCTACGATCCGGGCGGGGAACGATTGCGGAGCTGACGCCGCCCTATCCGGATAGGAATGTCTTGCGGCGTTCGAAGTCATCGACTTCCCGCCGAGCGTCGGCGAAGGCCTTGCGGCCAGCCGGGTTGGTCAGGCTCTGCCCGACGAGTTCGGCCTCCTCGGCAGGTCGAACCCTCCAGCCCAGGCGGAACACGAGATCGCCCCCGATCCACCCCGCCAGGAGGGTTCCTGTGGTCGCAGCCGCCAGAAGAGGAAGCCGCAGGCGCCGCTTCCGGGTCGCGGCCGCGACGGCGAGCAGGCCCGCGCTGTTGATGATGCCGTGCAGCAAGGCCGGTTTCCGCGCCGGATGCTCAATGGGGATCGTCAGCCAATCGAGCCAGCCAACGAGGACGGCGGCTGCGGCCGTGGCCCCGGCCGTCGCGCAAACGACGTCACTGAACGGCGAAACGTCCCTGGAGCTGGTTCGATCCCAGAGTTCCGCAGCCAGCGCCAGGGGGATCAGGACCGCCGGCCCATCGGACAGGATCGCGTGGATGGGATGGCCGTGGACGACCGGGTGCCTGGGAAGATCCACCGCGTCTCCTCAGTTGTCAGCGAAGAGTCCCTTCAGCGGCCGGCACCATGGCCAGATAGCCCGACGATACCGGAGGGTCATCGGAAGCGCTCCAGCGGTGTCGCGAGCGAAGCGTAGAGGTCCTCATAGCCGGCGACGCACGACTCGATCCCGAGGTGATCGACCGCGTGCCGGCGGCAAGCACCGCGCGCGATCTCTCCGACCGATTCGACGGCTGAGACCGCGGCGGCCATGTCACCGGGTTCCACGAGAAACCCGGTGATGCCGTCCCGGACGACCTCCGTCAGGCCGCCACGCGCGAAGCCCACAACTGGAGTCCCCGCGGCCTGCGCCTCGGCGGCAACCAGGCCGTACGGTTCATCCCAGCCGATCGGACACAGCACGGCACGCGCCGACGCCAGTCGGAGCCAGAGGTCCGCGCGCGGCAGCGGCGGGTGAAAGCGGACGTTGGGCTGACCTTCGAAACGAGCTCGCAGGGCACGGGCGTACCCCTTGTCATAGGCGTCCCCGTAGACGGCGATCTTTTCCTTTGCCGCGAGCGCGATCTCCACCGCCTCACGCGTGCCTTTCTCCGCGCTCAGGCGCCCGGCGAAGATGAGCCCGGTGCCGTTGGCCTCTGACCAGTCGATCCGCCCGACCGGCACACCGTCGAGGATGACCCGGTCGAAGGGAACGAAGGGCTGCCACGCACGAGCGTGGGAAACCGATACGCCCACCACCACGGCCGGCGCCTTGGCGCTTTTCGCCTCGAGCAGCGCGGCTGCAGCCTCGGGCTCCGGAGGCAGATGCACCGTATGGATGACTCGCGCGTTCCCGGCACGGGAGCGCCGCAGGGCCGGTGGATCGAACGCGTGGTTATGCACGACGTCGTACGCGCTTCGCTCGATCGTCGTGAAGACCTGGTCGAACGCCTCCGCGACGGCAGGCACCGGGGTCCTCGGCAGGCCGTGCCGGTACAGAGCGGTCGCGAGGGTCCCCGAGTCGATCCCGGTATCGACCAGGTGTGCGCCGACGATCTTGGAACCCGATGCGGCGTACACATCGACGTCGTGGCCGCGCTGCGTCAACCCGACGGCCAAGTCGGCAAGCAAGGCCTGCGATCCGCCCCGCTGCGGCTCTGCGATCGGCGTCACCAGCGGGGCGACGAGGGCGATCCTCAGAGCGCGATCGGTCCGACCGATCACGCCCGCGACGTGTAGGCGGGAGCGAGGGCTGGCTGGATGGATGCGGGTTCCGACCGGAGTTGCACCCGCCGGAGCAGCTGCGCATTGGCCGCGACCACGATCGTGGAAACGCTCATCGCGATCGCGCCGACCGCCATCGGGAGGTCGATGCCCCAGGGCACCAGGAGCCCGGCCGCGACCGGGATCGCGATGAGGTTGTAGCCGGTGGCCCAGACGAGGTTCTGGATCATCTTGGCGTAGGTCGCCCGCGAGAGGTTGATCGCAGCCACGACATCACGGGGATCGCTCCGGACGAGGACGATGCCGGCCGACTCGACCGCCACATCGGTTCCGGCACCGATGGCGATGCCGACGTCGGCGGTGGCCAGCGCCGGAGCGTCGTTGACGCCGTCGCCGACCATCGCGACCTTCCGACCGCCTTCCTGGAAGCGCCTGACCGCGGCCGCCTTGTCACCGGGCAGGACCTGCGCCGCGACCTCGTCGATCCCAAGCCGCCGGGCGACCGAGTCGGCCACCGCCTGGCTGTCGCCGGTGATCATCGCGACCCTGATGCCGAGATCGTGGAGCGCCCGGACCGCCTCGGCAGATTCCGGACGGATCTCGTCCTCTACCGCGAGCGCGCCGAGGATCTTTCCGTCGGCGACGACGTGGAGCACGGTCCGTCCGTCGGCGGCCCAGGTCTCGGTCGATCGGGCGAGTTCGGGTGACGGCTCGAGGCGCAGGTCGGCCAGAAGACGAGGTCCCCCGACCTGAACCATCCGACCGGAGACGGTCGCCCGAGCGCCGCGGCCGGCCAGGGCCTCGAACCCATCCGCCGGCGGGACCGTGACGCCGCGCTCGGTCGCGGCGCGGACGATCGCCCGGGCGAGCGGGTGCTCGGAGTCTGACTCCACGGCGGCGGCCAGGGCGAGCAGGTCCGATTCCTCAACGCCCTCAGCGCTCGTCACCGCCGCCAGGGCCGGCTGACCCTTGGTGAGGGTGCCCGTCTTGTCGAAGATGACGACCTTGAGCTCGCGCGCCCGCTCGAGGGCCATCCGATCCCTGACCAGCAAGCCGTTGCGCGCCCCGAGCGACGTCGAGATGGCGATGACCAGGGGGATCGCCAGGCCAAGCGCGTGCGGGCAGGCGATGACGAGGACCGTCGCGGTCCGGACGAGGGCACCCGGGCGATCGCCCTGCAGCCACCAGAACACCAGCGTGACGATGCCCGAGCCGAGCGCGACGTAGAACAGGATTGCGGCGGCCCTGTCGGCCAGGGCCTGCGCGCGCGAGCCCGACGCCTGGGCCTCGGCGACGAGCCGCATGATCCCCGACAGGGCGGTGTCCTGGCCGACCGCGGCGATCCGAACGCGGAGGCTGCCCCCGGCGGCGATCGATCCGGCGATCACCGTGTCGCCGGGCGCCTTGGGGAGCGCGACGGACTCTCCCGTGATGATCGACTCGTCGACATCGGCGGACCCATCGACGATCGTCCCGTCGACCGGGATTCGGGCGCCCGGGCGAACGAGGACCACGTCACCGACAGCGAGCGCGGCGAGGGGCAGGGTCTCGGTCCCGTCTGCGGTAACCCGCTCGGCGTCATCGGGGAGGAGCGCGGCGAGGGCGGACAGGGCGCCCTGCGCCTGGGCGATCGAACGCATCTCCAGCCAGTGGCCGAGCAGCATGATCGTGATCAGGGTGGCCAGTTCCCACCAGATCTCGACCTCGAAGAGGCCCAGCGTCCCGGCCCACGAGGTGACGAAGGCAACGACGATGGCAAGCGAGATGAGGGTCATCATCCCGGGCTGGCGGTCCGCAAGTTCGCCTTGGGCGCCGCGGATGAAGACGAGACCGCCGTACAGGAAGACGATCGTGCCGAGGATCGCGGGGGCGTACTCGATGCCGGGGATCGCCGGGATCGAATAGCCGAACCACTGCTGGATGTCCCGACTGAGCAGGACGACCGGGATGGTCAGCGCCAGGGACAGCCAGAACTTGTCGCGGAACATCGCGACGGAGTGACCCTCGTGCCGATCCTGACCGCCGGCCTTGATGTCGTGGTCGGCCATCACGTGGTTCTGGTGATGCTGGTGATTCATGCCGCGTCTAGTGTCCCGCAGCCTTGCCGGGCCCGCGGACATAGGCTCACCGTCGAAGGATCCGCGGTCAAGAACAGGAGGGACCCGGCTGGGTCCCTCCTGTCGTTCGATCCGTCCAGGACGTCAGCTCAGGAAGCCTTCGATCCAGGAAAGGACGTCGGCGCGGTCGACACGTCCCGAATAGCCAACGCCGGTGCAGTTGGTGTTGGTCACGTACGAATTCACAGCGATGACCGTGTCGGTGCCGGCCAGCAGGTCGGGACCGCCGGAATCGCCGAAGCACGTCCCCCCTTTGCCTCCGCCCGGGTTGAGGGTGTACTTGATGACCCACGCGGCGTGGACAAACTTGTCCGGCGCGATCAGTTCGCCGCGCGCGAAGAGCCGCACCTTTGGGCCACCCATGATGGGCGGACCACCGCCGACGAAGCGCTGGTTCACGCCATAGCCGACATAGTCGATGGGCGTCTTGTCGGCCAGGGTGTCGACCAGGCCAGCGCTCGGAAGCTGCGCGTACCGGGAAACGACGGACCTCGGCACGGGCTCCGAGAGGACGATGATCCCGACATCCCACTTGGCGAACCCGGGCAGTCCCGGGGCGCATGGGTTACAGAACTGCGGGTGCGTGTAGGCCGTGCCGTCATACGAGGTAGTTCCACTGAATGGGTACTCGGGGTTCCCTTGGACGACCTCGTCGAACCAGACTCGGGCGGCACTCGTTCCGACCGTGCAATGGGCGGCCGTCAAGACGACGGTCGGGCTAAGCAGAGAGGCACTGCAGCGATGGGACGGCGCACCGTTGATGTCGAACACGGCGAGGCCGACATAGGGATGCCGGCCGGCGTCGGGTACACCGTTGGTGATGGCGCTGACCGGCGCGGCCAAGGCGAGCGTCGCCACCAGGGCGCCGAGGATCGCGAATTTGCGCATGGAGCCTCCTCCTGGGTCTCTGGTCCGAGATCGATCGTAGGTCGACGCACACTACAGCGGCGTTACAACTCGCCATCCCTTGAGCATTTTCCGCGGCCGAACCGACCGAGCCCTAGGCCGCCGGGAAGCCCCAGACTGTTGTCCTGGAACTGGCCAACGCCGTCGATGTCGACCGGACGAGAGGAGAGGTACCCCTGTCCCAACCCGCAGCCGAGCGCCTGGAGCTCGGCCAGCCGTTCAGGTCGCTCGATGCCTTCCGCGACCTGGCGAAAAGGCCCCTCTCGGGACCGCCTGGAGGGGCCGTGCATGCGGGGCCCCTGACCGACCGGCTTATGGGCTCTGCCTGGGTATTCCGGTGCGTCGACCACCAAACCAGGTCGCAGCGGTCATGGTTCGGAGTAGCGTTCGGAGCCCGCGGACGGGTTTGCACGAGGTGTCGGCCGTGGCGCGCTCAGTCGATGAGATCCTGACGGATTGGCGCGCGGCCGCAGCCGAGATCGACGAGGATGACCCCGACCCGGAGGTGGCCGCGCGGATCGAGGCGCTGCGCGCCGAGCACGATCAGGCGATCGAGGTGCGGCGCCGCGACGCCGAGGAGCTCCGCGGCGCCTGGCCGACTAACGGCGGAGCGCGCCGCTAGGCAGGTCCCTCAGGCGGCGTCGGCGGGATCGACGATCGCCTGGACCGCCGGGCCTCCCCCGAGGAGTCCGGCCATCTCGATGGCATAGATCGCCCGGGAGAAGTGAAAGCCCTGGCCAAGTCGACAGCCGAGGGCCTCGAGGCTATCCCTCAGGTCAGCCGTCTCCACCCCTTTGCCGACCACCTCGAACTCGAGCGCTCGCGAACGCCCGGCGGTTGACGCCGCGCACCCATCCGGGGTAGCGTCGGGGTCTAGAACGGGCGCCGGCTACGGCAGCGCCGAACCGGGGGCGGTGCCAGCGCGCCCATCGCGTAGGCAGGAGGATCGCATGCCCCGTTCACCCGCTGTTCCGCGCGCCCTCGCCCTTGCCGCAATCTTCGCGGCTGCCCTCGCATCGCCGGTCGCCGCGCAAGGCGGCGATAGCCGGGTTTCCATCGGAAGCCCGCGAACGCCGTTCGCGCAGAACAAACAGAACGAGCCCGCCATCGCCGTCGACGCCCACAACCCGAGCGTCATGGCGGCCGGTGCGAACGACGAGATCGACATCGAGGCGTGCAACGCCGGCAGTCCGACCACTTGCCCGTTCACGCCCGGTGTGGGCGTGTCCGGCATCTACTTCTCGTTCAATTCCGGAGACACGTGGACGCAGCCGACCTACCAAGGCTGGACAGCCCGCGATTGCCTCGGCCCCGCCGCCTGCGCGCCGCATCTCGGCCCGATCGGGACGTTGCCCGGGTACTACGAGAAGAAGATGACCTCGGGTGGTGATCCTGCCCTCGCCTTCGGTCCACGACGTGGGACCAACGGAAAGTTCTCGTGGGACGCCGGGTCACGCCTGTACTACGCCAACCTCGCCTCGAACTTTCCGGGCAAGACCGGCTTCAAGGGTGCCGAGGCGGTCGCGGTCTCGCGGACCGACGACCCGCAGGCGGCCGCGGCCGGTGACGCGTCGGCGTGGATGTCGCCGGTCATCGTCTCGCGCCAGAACTCGGCCCTGTTCTCGGACAAGGAACAGATCTGGGCGGACAACGCCGCGACCAGCACGTACTTCGGCAACGTCTACATCTGCAATGTTGCCTTCCGCAGCAACGGCAACGGTGGCGCCCCGGAGCCGGTCATGGTCGCGCGTTCGAGCGACGGCGGCGACACCTGGACGCAGCGCCAGATCAGCGCCGCGACGAACAACAGCCAGACCGGTGGCCGGCAGGGTTGTGCGGTTCGGACGGACAGTGTCGGTACTGTCTACGTCGTCTGGGTCGGCACCGACATCCACACGCGAGGCAGCGTCTTCTTCATGAGTCGCTCGACCGACGGTGGAGCGACGTTCAGCAAGCCGACGATCGTGCAGCGCGTGACCGAGGTCGGCCGCTTCGACCCGGCGACCGGCCGGTTCAGCTTCGATGGAGTCGGCGGCGCGCGGACTTCGACGTTCCCGAGCGTCGACATCGCGAACGGTGCTCCAACCGGGACGGATGCAACGGACGAGATCGTGATGGTCGGACCCGATGGCCACACCCCCGCGACCAATGATCCCGGCCCGAACGAACGTGCCTCTGTCCAGTATTCGACCGATGGCGGGGGCACGTGGACGTCGGCCGGCAGCGGATCTCCCGCAAGCGACCGTCCGGACTTTCCGGCGATCGCGATCTCACCGAACGGCTCCGACGCCTACCTCGTCTACGACAACTTCCTTCAGCCGTGGCAGACGACCACCGCCAACCCACGACTGATGCAGGGCGTCGTTCGCCACGCTGATGTGGCGGCGAACGGCGCGATCGGCGCCTGGTCCGACCTGCATCGCGGCACGACCGGTGACGCGCGCGGATCGAGCCAGAACGGCCTCACCGCGGAGTTCCTGGGCGACTACAACTACGCGGTCGCGACCCGAACCTCGGGCACGGCCGTGTGGAACGACGTCCGAGACGCCGCGGATTGCCCGGCGATCGACGCGTACCGCCAGTCGGTCGTCAATGGGTCGCCAACCGCCGCACCCGCCGTGCAGACCGTCTGTCCGGCGACCTTTGGGAACACCGATATCTTCGGAGGCACCTATACCGACCCGACGCCCTGAGTCGGGCACCAACACCCGCGAGATCGTTTGATGGCTGTGCGCTCGACCCTGTCGGGCGCACAGCGCCTCTCCCGAGCGCGCCGGACTACGTCGCAGGCGAGACTCAAGCGTGTCGCGGAGCCGTTTCGCCTCGGTGGCGATGACCATGATGCAGCCGCAGGATCGCCTGAGCAGACCCTCGCGGTCGGCGATGCTGATCTGTCCGCGTGAGTACGTGACGAGGCCAGCGTCCTTGAACTGACGCATCGCGAGCGAGAGCGTTGGTCGCTGGACGCCGATCATCTGGGCAAGGAAGTCCTGCGTTACCCCGAAGGGCTTCTCCTCGACGCGCTCGTCGACCTGGAGAAGCCAGCGCGCTGCCCGTTGATCCAGCCGGTGGACGCGATTGCACAGGATCAGCTGGGCCATGGTCGCCATGACGACCTGGGTGTGCCGTTCCAGCAGCGCCACGAGCCTGCCGCCGCGCTCAAGCTGGTTGCGCAGGACCTGCGCTCGCAATCGCACGCCCGTCAGCGGCACCTGCACGATGGTCCCGCATCGGCGTTTGGCCGGTCCCGAGAAAGTCCGAGAGGCCGGTCATCCCCTCGCGCCCTCATCGCCGTATCGACCGTCTCGCCACCAGCGTCGGTGATGTCCTGCGGGAGTGGCGTGCTGCCGAACGCGAGTTGGCCGAGCTGTCACCCGGCACCGCTGAATGGGCCCGCACGCAGTGCGAGATCGAGCTGCTGCGCGGGCGATACCAGGAACTCTTCACGGCTCTAGAGCCCCCGCAACCCGGCAACGCCTCCTGAACCGTGCGCCTGAGAGCTGTCGGGCGCTTGCCGTCGCGTCGACCCGGCCTGAGACTGGCGCACGATGATCCCGCAGACTCGCTACGCGGTGGCGCCCGACGGCGTTTCGATCGCTTACCAGGTCGTGGGCGATGGGCCACGCGACCTCGTATGGGTACCGGGCTGGGTGTCGCATCTGGAGGCGATCTGGGACGAACCGACCGCGGCCCGGTTCCTCGAACGCCTCGCGTCCTTCTCGCGACTGGTCCTGTTCGACAAGCGCGGCACGGGCATGTCCGATCGCGTGCCCACGACCGAGCTGCCGACACTCGAACAGCGGATGACCGACGTGCTGGCCGTCTGCGACGCGGTCGGGTCGGAGCGTGCTGCCCTGCTCGGCGTGTCCGAGGGCGCCCCGCTGTGTGTCCTGTTCGGCGCCACGTATCCGGCTCGAACCACGGCGATCATCCTGCTCGGTGGCTTCGCCCGAGAGCTCATCGGCGATGGGTACGAGTGGGGCTACACCCGCGAGGGCCTGGACGCGTTCCTCGACGACATCGCGCGCCACTGGGGTGGGCCCGTCGGCCTCGACGTCCGGGCGCCGAGCCGGGCCAACGACGAGCGCTTCCGGGCGACCTGGGCGCGCTACCTGCGGATGGGGGCGAGCCCGTCCTCCGTTCTGGCCCTCGTCAGGATGAACGCGGAGATCGACGTCCGCCCGGTGCTGTCGTCCTGCCGCGTGCCGACCCTGGTGCTCCACCGCACGGGGGATCGGGCCGTACCGGTCGAGTCCGGCCGCTTCCTCGCGGAGCAGATCCCCGGCGCGAAATACATCGAACTTCCTGGGAACGATCATCTGCCGTGGGTCGGGGACTCCGAGGCGATCCTCGATGAGATCGAAGCGTTCCTGACTGGCGTTCGCCCGCAGGCCGAACCCGATCGCGTGCTGGCCACAGTGCTCTTCACCGACATCGTGGGCTCGACGCAGCGGGCGGCCGAGATGGGGGACAAGACCTGGGGCGACCTCCTCGCGGCCCACCACGTCATCGTGCGAGCGGAGCTCGCCCGGTTCGGTGGGCAGGAGATGGGGACGGCCGGCGACGGCTTCCTGGCCACGTTCGACGGACCCGCGCGCGGCATCCGGTGCGCGCTCGCGATCGCATCGGCGGTCAGGCCGATCGGGCTCGAGATCCGGGCCGGGCTGCACACCGGAGAAGTCGAATTGATCCCGGGCGACATCCGAGGCCTGGCCGTGCACATCGGTGCGCGGATCGGGGCATTCGCCGGTCCGGGCGAGGTGCTCGTCTCCCGGACTGTCAAGGATCTCGTCGTCGGCTCCGGTCTGGTGTTCGTCGACCGGGGGACCCACGCACTCAAGGGCGTGCCGGACGAGTGGCAGGTGTTCGCGGTGCAACCGGTCACGGCCTGAGTGCCCGCAGTCTCCAAGGCCCAACCGGCCCCCTGGACCCCTGGCTGGGAGGCATCTGCAATGGGCAAGTGAGCTCGGTTGTTCGAGGCGCGGACCATTCGTGTCACGATCGGTGCGTGATCCGTTTCCACGCCGCGCGGCTTGCCGTCACGGCCGCCGGACGCGAACGATGACTGACGGGGCTGGCGGCCGATCCACGCCCGACGCGGCATCCCCGCGCCCGCGGCGCCGTCGGGCGACCCGCTCGGCGCTCCTCCTCCTGGTCGTTGTCGTGGCGGTCGTGGCGATTGCGTTCCTGGCCAGCCGGCAGGGCCGGCATGCCGGCCCGAGCGGTCAGGCCGGTGCGAGCGGCGAACCAGCCACAAGCGGCGAAGCCGGTGCGAGCGGCTCGATCGGCCAAGGTGCCACGGGGACACCAAGATCGTCGCGCAAGCTGACCACCCCGCTCCTGACCCCGCCGCCCGGTTCCGACACACGGGTCCCAGGCTTCAGGCACGTCTGGCTGGTGGTGATGGAGAACAAGACATACGACCAGATCGTGGGCAAGCCCGACGCCGCGTTCCTCAACGAGCTCATCGCGACCGGCGGCCTGGCGACCAAGTTCCAGGCGGTCGCCCACCCCTCCCAGCCCAACTACCTCGCGCTGTTCAGCGGCTCGCTCCAAGGCATAAGCGACGACAAGCCCCACGACCTGACTGCGCCGACCATCGCCGACCAGCTCGAGGCCGCCCACAAGACCTGGCACGTGTATGCCGAGAACGTCCCGCCTGGCTGCAGCCAGGCCCCCACCGCGACCAATGGGCCCGACGGCAGCGGGAAATACGCCCGCAAGCACGAGCCCGCCATCAGCTTCACCTCGATCAGCGGGGATCCGGCGCGCTGCGCCAACATCGTCGACTTCAGCGGCTTCGACCCGGCGGCCGCCGAGTTCGAGCTGATCGTGCCCAACCTGTGCCACGACATGCACGACTGCTCGGTCGCGGTCGGCGACGACTGGCTGCGTGGGTTCCTGCCCAGGATCACCGACTCGGCCGCCTACCGCGACAACGGCGTGTTGGTCGTCACATGGGACGAGGGTGCCGACGGAACCAACCCGCCCAACCGGATCGCGACGATCGTGTCAGGCCCGCTCGTGACGCCCGGCACGCGCTCGGACGTGCCCCATTCCCACTATTCGCTGCTGCGCACGATCCAGGACGGCTTCGGGCTCGATTGCCTGGCCGAGAGTTGCTCCGCCAACACGCTCGGAGAGCTCTTCGCCGGCGCCGCGCCGTCGCCCTCCGGCTGAGGCGTTAGGGATCAGGCGGTCGCCGGAGCCCGAATGCCCGGCGGGCCGAGCCTCAGAACGGGGCGGGGCAGGATCACGAGTGGAGGAGTCCCGGGCTTGCGGCGGGCGGGCCACGTCTCGCAACGGCTGGCCGCGCGAGCAGGAAACCCTGCCCGAGAGTGACGCCGAGCTCACTGACGGTGGCGTGCTCCTCCGCCGTTTCGATGCCCTCGGCGATGACCTCGCAGCCGGCCTCGGCGGCGAAGTGGATCAGGCCGACGACGACCGCCCTTCGGCTCGAGTCATTGTCGACCCCGCGCACGAGGCCGGCGTCGATCTTCACGAAGCTCGGCCGCAGTTCGACGAGGTGATTGAAGTTCGCCACGCCCGCACCCGCGTCGTCGACCGCGAGGCGCACGCCGGCGCCAAGCTCGCGCATCGCCTCGCGCAGCGGCGCGTGGGAGGGATCGCCTCGTGTGCCTGACTCGTAGCCATCAGGACGGTCCCCGCTGCGCGGCATTCGTAGGGGACTGCCACTACGGCGTTTGGATGGGAAGGCCCCCAGCGGGCACTACCGCACGGGGCCTTGGCAGGGAGCGACGGAGGGGTATGCTTCGGAGCCATCGCAGGGGGATCCCGATGCCCTACGAACGACTTGAGAACGAGCTCCGCGCCGTGCGGCGCCACCTGCGCCAGGCGCCGCTCGGTTCCTGGGAGCACGAGTCGCTCGAAGCCGAGGCGAGGCACCTCCGCGACGAATACCGGCGCCTCGTGGAGGCGGCCCGCCAACGCACGCAGGCCGAGCCGCATTCACCGCTGAAAGGCCGCTGAACGGGCCGCTGATCCGCTACGGGGTCACGGTCACCAGGGTGAACATCCCGGCCTTGAAGTGTCCGGGGATATTGCAGACGAAGAGGTACTTCCCCGGGACGCGGAGATCGACGGTCCGCGCCTGGGACCCACCCGGATCGATGTTGTCACCATCACTCAGCAAGGTGATGCCTGCGCCCTCTTCCTTGATCGAGCCCGCGCTGTTGGTCGGATAGGCCGAAGGTTCAAGCTTGCTCTTGAATACGAGCAGCTCGTGCGGTGCGGCCCCCGCGTTGATGATCGTGAAGCTGACCTTGCCGGCCTTGATCGTGTCGGCCATGGCGACCCTCCATTCGATCAGCGCGATCGTCTCGCCACCCGCCGGGGAAGCTGACACCGCAGCGATGGAGGCAGCGGACGAGGCTTCCGCACTCGGGCTCGGTTGCGAAGACGCAATCGTTGTCGTCGGCTGAACCGAGCTCGGAGCGCCCGGGCTGGCGCACGCGGCGCTGACGGCGGCCAACACGACCGCGAGGAGGGGCATGCGGAGTTGACGGAGAAGCATGATCGATTCCTTCCACCCGACGTCAATGCGGCCGGGGATCTGCCGGCGTGTGCCGTCGGCCTCGACTCGTATCGTCGGTGGGCGAACGGCGCCGGAGACGGGCCGGCGGTCACGAAGGCGTAGGTCATCAGCCTGCAGCGGGGTGCCGAATGGCCCGCTCGCGGAGGCTTGCGAGGGACCGCGTTTCGCCGGTCCGCCCTCAGTCGATCTAGCCGCGGGGCTCGCTAGCCCTAGGCTCCTCTCGGTGGTGGCCGCTGGCGACAGCCGCCAGGGCGGCTTCGTCGAGCTGATCGGGGGAGGCAACGGCGATCCGGCAGCGCGTGACGGCTCGCAGCGTGGAGGTCCGCCGTCCTCCTTCGAGGAACGCGCGTTCGCCGAGGAGCGCTCCGGGCCCGATCTCGGCGACCTCCTGACCGTCGACGATCACCGACAGCACACCGTCCAGGAGAAGGAAGAGTTCGTCGCCGTCCTCGCCTTGCTTGACCAGGAATTCCTCCGGCTTCAGAACCCGGATCTCCGGCGCCTGCCCGGCTCGCATGATCGATTGCGACAGCTGGCGCTCGAGCGCGGTTTCGGCCGCGGTGACGAGTGCCGGAGAGTCGTAGTCGCCCCACGGCGTGTGCTCGCCGAACGAATCGTTGAACCAGGTCTTGAAGTCGATGGTCCCCGACTTCGCCACCAGGTTGCCCGAGTCGTCTTAGATCCAGTGGCGAGGGAAGGGGCTCGCGCCGATGAGTTCGGATGCCGACGAGCCGTCCGCATTGATCGTCAGCGCCAGGTTCGTCCAGGCTACGGCCGCCCAGACCTGGAAGTAGGGCTTCCGAGGCACGGGACGCGGCGTCGGCACGCCCATCCGCCCGCCAACCGTCTGGACGAACCGGACCGACGTCGGTCCGACCACCGGCTCAGGCCGCAGGTCCGGCAGATGGACGGCGGGGAACGTCACACCGGCGGGGCCGACCCGGACCGTTGTCGCGCCGATATGGCCCTTACCGAGATGACCGGACCCGACGATGTGGCCATCCTCGACATCGATGAAGGCACGAAGCTCGTTGGCTTCGCGAAAGCGGTCATCCCGCCGCAAGGCGTCGAGGTCGTCGATCACATCGGGGGGCGGCTCGTCGTAGTGGGTGAGGCCAACCTTGAAGGGCAACTTGGCGATCCCCTCGATGGCCTCGGACGGAATCCAGGAAACCGACGTAACCGAAGACTCGATCCGCATCTCAAACCCTCCAGCCCCTCTGGGCACCGGTCGGCCGATCCACTGCCGGACCGGTCCGAGTCACCTTCCAAAACGGGCCATCCGGCCCTTCGCTGGTCCCCGAAGTCCCGTCATGCTGACCAAACCGAAGGCAGAACGTTCGTGCGGAGGCACCCGATGCAGACTATGACCCTCGAGCGTCCCCTGAGCGTCACGGGAAGCGTAGGCGAGCCGAGCCTGCCGCCACGATCGGTCACGATGCGAGCGCGTCACGCACAGGCTACAGGCCCCTGAATCGCGGGAGCTGGTTGCCTGGAGCCTCGCCCAGCTGGTCGAGGAGGCATTCCTCATCGATACCTACACGCCGATCCCGCACCTCCGTGATGCGTTGGACGAGCCCATCGCGGCCGCGACTGAGACCGCCGTCGATACCCTCGTGGACGAGTTGGCCGACCTCCTGGATCTCCTCCCTGAAATGGCCGCCGATGCTTGGGTTCGAGCCCGCATCGAGGCTGACCTCGGCTACGAGTAGGCGACCTCTAGCGATACACTCGAGGGACGAGGCTGGGCGGGGTTTCGCCTCAGTTCGCCGGTCGCTTCCTCGCGGCGCACTGCGCCTCGATCCAGAGCGTGCCGGCGTCCCAATAGTCGCCGTCCTGCGCTCGGCCCTGTCGCTTGGCCTCGTCCTCCCAAGCGCTGCACCACAGATCGGCGGCCTTGGGATCGAGGCCCCTGGTAGTCAAGAGGCGGTCGCGGATCGTGGCGCGCCACGCCAGGAAAACGGGCTCGTCCTTGGGCTTGCTCACACGCACAGGGTACGCCTCGCGGCGAAGCTTCGGCAGCAGGCCCGACTGATCGGGGGCGCTGCTACCCTGACGCGATGACGACCGGGGACGGCGACCGGGGCCGTGCGAACGCTCGGGTCGACCGGGCACCACGAACCCTTGGCGTCGACGTCGGAACGAGCGGGCTGCGTGCCGTCCTGCTCGACGAGCACGGTGCGACCGTTGACGAAGCGACGGCCGAATACGCGACCGCAACCCTACGGCCGGGCTGGACCGAACAGGATCCGGACGATTGGTGGTCGGCGCTTCGGATCGCACTCGCCGCGCTCTGGTCGCGTGGGCATGACGCCGCGAGTCTCGCGGCGATCGGACTAACCGGGCAGATGCACAGCCTGGTCGTGCTCGACGACGGCGGCGTCGTCGTCTGTCCGGCGATCCTCTGGAGCGACCAGCGTACGGAGGCGGAATGTCGCGAGATCGACGATCGCATCGGCCGCGAACGACTCCTCGAGCGGACCGGCAACCTCGCGCTCACCGGCTTCACGGCCCCGAAGATCCTGTGGGTGCGGCGTCACTGGTCCGATGCGTACGCCAGGGCCGCACACTTGCTCCTGCCGAAGGACTACCTCAGATTTCGGCTCACCGCCGAGCTTCTGACCGACGCCTCGGACGCGTCCGGGACGCTCCTGTTCGACGTCCGTCAACGACGGTGGGCAGCCGATCTGATCGAATCCCTCGACATCGACCCGGGGCTGTTGCCCGTCGCCGCTGAGGGGACGACCGTGGCTGGCCGGGTGCACCGTGAGGCAGCGACGTCGCTGGGGCTCGTCGAGGGCACACCCGTGGTCGCGGGGGGTGGCGACAATGCGGCAGCGGCGGTCGGGCTCGGGGCGGTCGATCCCGGGGTCCTCACGCTGTCGATCGGGACGTCAGGGGTCATCTTCGCGCCGCTGGATCGATATCCAGACCGCGTCGATGGGCGCCTCCACGTGTTCTGCCACGCGGTCCCGGATCGCTGGCAGCTCATGTCGGTCACGCTCTCGGCCGGTGGGTCGCTGCACTGGCTCCGGGAGATGCTGCAGCCGGTACTCGCTGAGACGGGCGGGGCGGCGTACGACTGGTTGGTCGACCGCGCGTCGCGAGCCGAGCCCGGCGCCGGCGGCGTCATCTTCCTGCCGTACCTGAGCGGTGAGCGAACCCCCCACGCGGACCCGAATGCGCGCGGCATGTTCTACGGCCTTCACCTCGGAACGACCTTCGACGACCTGGCCCGGTCGGTCCTGGAGGGCGTCGCATTCAGCCAGCGCGATGGCCTCGATCTGATGCGCGAGTCCGGTGCGATGGCCTCGGTCATGCGAGGCGCCGGTGGCGGCCTGTCGAGCGACGTGTGGCGCCAGATCCTCGCCGATGTACTCGGCGTCGAGCTCCAGCTGGCCGGCCCCGGATCGGGTGCCGCCCGAGGTGCTGCCGTCCTCGCCGGACTCGGGATCGGCCTCTACGCCGACGCCCAGGTCGGGCTCGACTGGGCGAGCCGACCCACCCAGAAACCGGAACCTTCGACGCGGGAGAGCCTCGAGGCCTCGTATCGGCGCTATCGCGAGCTCTATCCGCGCCTCCGAGGGATCGACGACCGAGCGACCGCCCGCTAGGGCGCCCGCGCCTCCATCAGCGCCTGGACTGCCCCGAGCTTCGGGAGGGAGGGGATCGCGCCGATCTGCGTGGTCGCCAGCGCTCCGGCCGCACTGGCGAAGCGAGCCGCCTCGAGCACCTCCCCCCGCGAGATCAACGCGGGGCTTCCGGCGCCGGCACCGTTGAGCAGTCGACAGAGCAGGCCCGCGACGAACGCATCGCCGGCCCCGGTGGCGTCGACGGCTTCGACGTCGAAGCTCGGCACCAGGTCGTCGAACGCCTCGAGCTGGACATGGGAGCCCGCGTGCCCGAGCGTCACGACCACGAGCCGAGGACCGAACGACCGCAGGATCGTCGCCGCCTGGGCCGGATCGTCCGTCCCGGTCAGGAATGCGATCTCGTCGCCGCTCACCTTCACGACGTCGGCGAGCGGGAGCACGTCCTGGATCCAGCGACGCGCCTCGTCCGGGTCATCCCATAGCTCGAGCCGAAGGTTCGGGTCGAACGAGACTAGACACCCTCGCTCGCGGGCCAGTCGTGCCGCCGCGATCGTCGCCGAGCGGCCCGGTTCCGCAGCCAGGGTCACCGACCCGAAATGGAAGATCCGGGCGTGCCCGATCAGCTCGGCGTCGAGCTCGTCCGGCCGCAGGATCGTGTCCGCGAGGCCGCGGTGGTAGAAGATCCAGGCTCGGCCACCGGAGGGCTCGGTTCCGACGAAGGCCAGTGGCGTTCGGGCCGCGGGGTCGACGACGAGGTTGCGCACGTCGATGCCTTCGGCCTCCAGCTTCGCCCGCAGGAACCGGCCGAATGCGTCGTCGCTCACCTTGCCGATGAAGCCTGCGGATACGCCGAGTCGGGAGAGTCCCACCGCCACGTTCGCGGGAGCGCCGCCGGCCGACTTGCGGAACGTGGTGGCCATCTGGATGTCGGCGTCCGGGCCGAGCGCGATGAGGTCGATCAGCAGCTCGCCTTGGCAGACGACACTCGGCCAGGGATCGGATGCGGGCATGGCGGCCTCGGGGCTGCGGCGAGGGCGCTGCCGCCGCTCGACCGGGATGGTACTGCCCCGGGGCCCGGCACCGGTGGTCGGGGAGCGGCTACGTTTGACGCGTCAATATCTTGCATCTTGTCCGCTCGCCGACAACCCTAGTTCGAGCCACGGATCCTGGCCCGCGTCTTGCGCGATCCTCGGCAACCGCTGCTCACAGCTCGGCCACGTCGATTCCCGGCCCAAGCTTGCGATCCTCAGATCAGGTCTCGGCCTTTTGAGGGCGTGACGAGCCGGCGCGATCGGAGACCTCGCGCTCCGGCCGGAGGGCGGCCGCCGCGACGAGGGTGGCGAGCTCCTGGAGTTCCACGATCGAGCGCGGATCATGGGGCCGGCCGTCCACGCGCGGACCGACGAGAACGGCCCAAAGCGCGCCACTCCCGCTCGGGATCGGCAGCCGAACCACCGGCGGCACTGGCCACGTACCCGCCGTCCCGGATGGCAGATCAGCGTCGTCGACCACCGCGGCACCCGTCGCCGCGAGCTCGCGAACGGTCTCGAGTGCCAGGCGCTCGGCCGCCCCCATTGGGTCGATCAGGCTCAGGCGTTGCCGTACTTCACTGCGGTACGCACCGAAGCGGTGTTGGTCATATTTGAAACGTCGATCGACGATCGCCTCGAGTCGTCTCCGGAGCGGTGCGTATAGCGTGGCGACGACGAGCGTGGTCAGCACGATCGCTGCGTCGGACTTTTCGCCGGAGACCGCAACGAATATCCGTTGGGCGAGTCCGACCGCCGCCGTGAACACGCCGGCAAGGATGGCGGTCAGGGCTCGGTGTGGGCGCCCAACTCCGGCTGCACGCGCCGCATCCGGTTGGACGACACGATCGTCTTGGCCACCCCCTGCATCGACCTTGGCGAGCTCGTCCCCGCGGGACGGTTGCACTCTGGCACCACTCGGCGCGCTATGACGAGGAACTTGTTCCGCGGGTCGTTGCCCGGAGCCGGCCCGATTCCGCGGTTGCGGCCAGGCCGTCGGGATCGACCAGACTGAGGCGATTGCGCCCAATGCGTGCCACCACGGGCCGGGATTCGAGGAACCGGAGCACTCGACCGGTCATCTCACGGCTCGTTCCGACGATCGTCGGCAGGTGAGCCCGCGTGAGCACGGGCCGTTCCGAGAACGTCGCCGAATGGCTCGAGAGCGAGGATTTTCGCGCCTGCCCGTACCTGAACACGGCGGCCGAGTTCACGGACCCGGGACATCCCACCCGGCTCGTGATTCGTGAGCATCTCCAGGAGATCGAGGACTACCTGACCGGCCTGTCCGCCGCCGCGGGCTATCGGGATCCACGCATGCTGGGGATCGAGCTGCAGACCCTGGCAGGCCGCCGGGCGACTCGGCTCGTTTGATAGCCGTTGTTGACGGTGGGTAGGGTTGCGAGACAAGTATCGCTCAACCCAATACCGCACACGCACCTATTGGGGCGGGCTTGAGGATCACCGCGAGGCGGGTCGAGTCGAGGGCTCGGGTGGCCTAGCCGCGAACGAACGAGGGCTAGCGGCGCCCCGCGCTCAGGGCCTGGCGGGAGAGCTCGTAGGCCCGTCCCATGTCTCCCGTTGCCGCCATCACGTCGCTCCACTCTCCGAGCACGGCCTGGAGCTGCGAGCGCCGTCCGAGCTCCTCGGCGTCAGCCGCTGCGTGCTGAAGGGTCGACGCGGCGGCCACGAGGTCGCCGCCGGCGCGCTGCGATCGCGCCAGGGTCAGTGCGGCATCGAGGGCCGCCTTCTTGCTGCCGCTAGCCTCGGCATATCGGAGCGCGTCCACCGCCAGTCCGGCCGCTTCGTCGCTGGCGCCCGATGCCAAGGCGATCTGCGCGGCCGTATCGGTCACGTGGGAAAGCCAACGGTCATCCTGGCGACGCTCGAAGAAGGCCCGTGCGCTGGCCAGATGACTCCGAGCCGCGTCCAGGCTGCCGAGGGCGAGGTAGACGAGGGCGAGCTCGTTTTCGGCGGAGGCCGCCTCGAATTCGGCCTCGGCCGACCGGAACCTGGCCAGACTCTGGGTGCCGGTCGAGATCGCCGCCTCGAAATCCCCGATCTCCCGATAATTCAGCGCGAGAGAGAACAGAAAGACCGCGTATCTCCGGTCGTCGAGCTCGCCGATCCGGGAGCGTGCCTGCTCGAGGTAGCCGAGCGCCCGTTCGGGAGCATCGTCGCGCGAGGCCACCACCGCCAGGGCGATCAGGGTCCGGATCGCCAGGTCCGGTTCAGCCGCGAGCCCACCCGCGATCTCGTCGAGGATGCGTTGGAGGAGCACGGCAGCCTGATCGCCCTGTTCCATCACGTACAGGCCGGAAGCCTCCCAATACCTGACCCGCGCGGCATCGAGCGGGCGACCTTGCGCCCGAAACAACGCACCCGCCTCGGAGGCGGCCCGCACGGCTTCCTCGCCCCGCTCGAGCCGGCCAAGGCCCTCGGCGAGACCAGCGAGCAGGTCGGCCCTCGTGCGGTCCCGAGGATCGGACTCGAGCAATGCCGAGAATGCGTCGACGGCGCCCTGCCACTCGCCGGCCGCGAGTCGCAGGTCCGCCTCGAGCCTGGTCCATACCGGGCCCTCGTCGGCGAGAAGGCCTTCGACCGGGAGCTGCAATCGCTCGGCAAAGAACGCGAGCGCCGCCATGGACGGTTTGACGAGGCCGTTCTCCAGGGCACTGACGTACGCCTTCGTGTATCGGCCGGCCGCCAGCTGGGCCTGGGTGAGATTCGCCTTGGTTCGGGCAGCGCGCAGACGAACGCCGAGGCGCTTTGCCAGGGGACGGTCCTCTTCGACATGGGACGGTCGTCGTGTGCGCGTTGACATCCGCCTCAATCCTCCAGCTGCGCCTCGACCGACGCGAGGATACCAGCCGCGGACGTCCCCAACGTCGAGGCGATGATCCGCAGGCTCGGCAGGGATGGGGTCAGGCGTCCGTGCTCGACGAGCGAAACGAAGGAGCGGCTGAACGGGTCGCCGAGGTGCTGCTGGCTGAGCCCGAGTTGGAGGCGCCGGCGCCGGATCTCCCCGCCAAGCGCCAGGGCAAAGGGGCTCCCGCCCCCGCTCTCGCGGTGTTTAGCAATAGTTGACTCTCGCACGGTTGGACCCTACCATGCGGCTCGGAGACCCGTGTCCCGGCCACCGAAAGGAGTCCGGGCATGCGCAATCGATCCAGGATCACGTCGCTCGTTGTGGCGACCGTTGCCGCGGCCATCGCCGCTGTCGGCACGGTCGCCACAGTCCTCGCTGGTAGCGGGGGACCCCCGTTCCCGAAGTAAGCATCACCCGGGGAATCGTCTTCAGCTAAGCGGATCCGCCGCGAAATCCTCAATTTGGCAGGGACCGGGCGCTCCACCACATCGACTGATGGCGATCGGGACCCAGGTGATGATGGCCAGCGCCCGGCGCTGGCGGTCAGCGACGGCGGATGGGCACCGTGGCGAGCGTCATCATGATGACCCGCTCGGGCTCGATCGACCGGGGTCGCCGCAACGCCGCGACGGCGTCGACGAGTCCACGCGGCGTGCGGGGCCGACGAGGCAGGTGAGACGCCGGCAGGTCGAGGGTCGCGAGGCGAGCCAGCTCGGCGTCTGCGATGGCGGCGCGGGGACGGATGCGGGTGACGGACATGACACGACCAATGACAGGCTGATCTGGACTCGCAAATCCTAGCGGCTTGCACGAAAACCGTGACATCCCGCAGAAGGACTAGGACCGCCGCCGATCGGCCCGGACGGTCCCGATGGCTGCTCCTGCTATCGTGCGAGCGTGGTAGTCACCATGGTCGAACCGACAACGCCCACCTCGACCGATGCGCCCCTGCACGCTCGCTGGCTCGGCCGGATGGCCCATCCCCACGCGCACGCCTGGCAGAAGCAGCTGGTCGATGAACGCGCCGCCGGCGCCATCGGCGACCAGCTCCTGTTGCTCGAGCATCCGGCGGTCCTGACCCTCGGCCGCAACTCGGATCCGGAGCATATCCGGGCAGGGGCGGACGAGCTCGCCGCCCGCGGGATCGAGGTCCGGCGCGTCGAGCGTGGCGGCGAAGTCACGTACCACGGCCCGGGTCAGCTCGTCGCGTACCCCATCGTCAGGCTCCACGAGCGCGGGTTGTTGGTCCGGCCGATGGTGCGGGCGCTCGAGACCGCGCTCGTCGAGACGTGCGCGGCGCACGGGGTTGCGGCCGCGCGCCGCGAGGGCCACCCCGGCTGCTGGTGCGATCCCGACGGGCTGCATCCGCGCAAGATCGGTGCGCTCGGCCTGCGGGTCGAGCGGGGGGTCAGCTACCACGGCATCGCGCTCAACGTGAGCGTCGACCTCGCCGATTTCGACCTGATCGATGCGTGCGGCGTGCCGGGCACGGTCTCGACATCGATCGATCGCGAGCTGGGCAACACCGGTCCGCCGTCGACAGACTCCGTCGAGCGGGCGGCCTGGATCTTCGCCCGGGCGTTCGCCACGGCCCTCGACGCCCCGCTCCTGCCTGTGGCCTGAGGACGACATGGCCGGCGGCCTGTTCGAATTGCGCAAGGACCCGATCACTGGCTGGTGGGTCGCCACCATCGTCGATCGCGCATTCCACCGCGACCGCTTTGCGCGGGCAGCCGAGCCCGTCGACGACCACTTGTTCGGGTGCGCCAACTGTTCGACCCCGGCCGGGGATGGCGTCCGGACGCGGATGCTCAAGGATTTCGCGTTCCACGTCGTCGGGACGGACGATGAGGCCCGCGAACTCGACCGCGACCACGGCCTCGCCCAGGTCTCGCTCGCGCAGGCGCGCGCAACCGGCAGTTGGCGCACGGTCGTCGCGCCGCCGCAGGAACACCGTCCGCTCCACTCGGTCGGCAATGAACTGATCGAGGCCCTCATCGCGGGTGCGCGCGATGCCATCGCCGAGGCGCGCGCGGGAGGCCAGACCGAGTACCTCACCGTCGTCCAGAACTGGGGGGCCCAGGCGGGGGCTCGGACCAACCACCTGTGCATCGATCTGTACGACTTGCCGCAGATCCCGCACCGGATCGCCGAGGAGCTCGGCGGTGCGGCGCGCTTTGTCATCCGCGAAGGCGAGTGCCCCTTCTGCCGGCTCGTCCGCGACGAGATCCGTCGGCCAGACCGGCTCGTCTGGGAGGACCAGGACAGCGTCGCCTTCGCACCGTACGCGTCGCGGTCGGCGTTCGAGGTCTGGATCGTCCCGCGGCGCCACGATGCCGATTTCGCCCGCGCGACCGCGACGGACATCGCCTCGACCTCGGAGGCCTTGCGCCAGGTCCTGGGCCGCCTCGCCGCGAGCCTCGATGGCCCGCCGTACAACCTCGTGCTGCATACGGCGCCGTTGCGCGAGCAGGTCGATGCCACGTACCACTGGCACTGGGAGATCCACCCGCGGCTCCGCGAGATCGCCGGGTTGGAGCTGGGAACCGGGCTGCCGGTCAATCCCGTCTCGCCCGAGGACGCCGTCGAGGAACTCCTCGGCCGCGCGGAGGTTGAGCGGAGCGGAACGGGTTGATGTCGGGCGTGCCCGAGACGGACGGGCGTCACACGGGGGAAGGGCGCCGCGTCTTTGGCCCATCGAGCGCGCGCCGCCAATGGCCCCTGCCCGAGACACCCATCCGCACGGAGACCCTGTGCTCATCGACCCGTCGTTCGCCGGCGTTCGCGCTCCACTCGGCCGCGCTGCGCGCGCGACCGACCGGCGTCGCCAGTTGAGCGGCACGTGGGACCGCGACGAGGCGGCGGCCTTCGTCGAGATCCTCTTCGCCAAGCACCAGGGCGAGATCTACGCTTACCTCCTGCGGATGATGCGCGACCCCGAGGTCGCCGCCGACATGACTCAGGACGCCTTCATCAAGGCCTACAAGAACTACGAGACGCTCGAGAAGCCCGAGAACGCCCGAGCGTGGCTCTATCAGATCGCCCATCGGGTCGCGCTCGACGAGATCCGGCGGCGCAAGATCATCCGGTTCCTGCCGTGGACCGGCGAATCGCACGGCTCGGCGCCGTCGGCCGAGCACCTCGTCATGGACGCGCGGCTGTCAGCCGACCTGCAGCGGGCCCTGCAGCGCATCCCCGAGCGGCAGCGTGCCGCGCTGCTCCTGGCGGAGCTTCATGACCTGACCGGTCTCGAACTGGCCGCGGCGCTCGGCGTGAGCCACGTTGCCGCCCGCGCACTCCTCACACGGGCCCGCGAGAGCCTCCGCCAGGCCCTCGCCGCTGAACGCGCCGCCGAGTCGGCAGCCGAGACGGCGGCCGAGGGAGCCGTCGGGGGGGCTCGCGATGGCGGCACGGCCCGGGGAATTGACCGATGACCCGCTTCGGCCGGGTGCCGCGTCGCCCTGATCACTGGTCCAGTCCGCATGAGCGCGCCCGGATCCGGGCCGCGGAGCGACTGGCTGGGCCGCTCGATCCGGCTGAGTCCACGTGGCTTGATGACCACCTCGCCGACTGCCCGGCGTGCGCGGCGATCGCCGCGTCGTACGAGCAGGACCGGCTGACCCTCCGAGCCCTCCGCACCGCCAACCCGCAGCCTCCGCGCGACCTGTGGGCGCGCACGGCGGCCGCGATCGAGGCCGAATCGATCGCGAGTGGCCGAACGCAACGGCACGCGGGCGCGGCGCCCCGACGTCGCCTGCCGCTCGGGGCGCTGTCAGGCATCGCCGTCATCGTCCTTGTCATCGGGGTGAGCGCGCTGTCTGGCGGGCTCCTCGGCATCTCGGGCCCCGTCGAGCACGGCACGCTCGGGGGCGAGGACGCATCGGGCAGCCCCGACCTCATCGCGGCGCAGCCTCCGAGCGCGCCACCGCCGAGCCCGTTCGCCGTCTCTGCCGGCGATGTCGCATACGTCCGCGGCGGCAGCCAGGGCTCGTTCTACCGCAGCGCAACGATCCGCGAGGTCTGTCCGGCCGGGGGCGCCGCCGAGTGCGCGCCCATGGAGGAACCGACCCCAAAGAAGCTCGCCCTGCAGTCGGCGCCACGCACGATCATCAGCTCGCCGACCAAGGGCCGCGCAGTCGCCGTGGGACGCGACACGGCCGGAGGCGACCAGATCGTCGTCGTGGACCTGCCGGCCGACAGTGCTGCCGCGGCGACATCGAGCCCGTCTTCGGCCGTCGCCGCGACTCCGAGCCCGAGCGTCGATGCGAGCGCGCCGGCCTCCGGGGGACCATCGCCGTCGGTGGACACGAGCGGCGAGCCCAACACGTCGACCTCGCCGACCGTCATGGTGTCGCCCTCGACAACGCCACCGGCGTCGCCGCCCGTCAGCCCGACGCCGACGATCGCCGCTGGCCTGGCCATCGCCAGCGGGCTGACGGTCGTGGGCGACTCCGCCGCGTTCAGCCCGGATGGCGGCTGGTTCGCGTTCACCGCTCGCCCGATGCGTGGTGGTGGTCCCGATGTCTACGTCTGGCGAGTCGGTGATTCGTCGGCGCGGCCACTGACCCGCGACGGCGCCACGGTGTTCGCTTCGTGGGCGGGCGATCGCGTCGTTGCGAGCCGCCCGGCCGCCTCGGTCGTCGACGGACAGGCCACCGCGACCAGCGTCATGCTCGAGCCGTCGAGCGGCTCCGTGACCGCCCAGGTCGGCCCGGGCTGGCGCCCGATCGTGGATCCCGCACGGCGGCGCGCCGTGGTCTGGGTCGGTTCGATCGCGCCCGATGGTGACGCGACCGGGTGGGTCCCCTCCGCCGGACGGCTCGAGCTCCGCAGCTGGCCGATCGTCGACGGCCAGGCTCCCGTCGCGGACACACAAGTGGTCTACGACGGCGATCTCGCCGACTTCGACGTTCGCTGGGATGAAAGCGGCGCATGGTTCGGGCTGTGGGTCGCCGACGACCCGGGCTCCCAGGTCGGTCGCCTGAGCCTGTTCCACGTCGACCCGGCCACGGGCGCACTCTCTCGACCCAAGGATGCCCACAAGAGTGAGTCGGCGATGGCCGGCTTCTCCATCGGCGAAGGCCGACTGGCCTGGGCGACCCCGGCCGGCAAGGACGGGGAGGGGAGCCGGATCCAGGTCGTCGCGTGGCGTGCCGACTCGGTCGGCGGCGTCGAGACCGTCCCGGGCGAGGATCTCGTCGTCGTTCGCTGAACCCAACTCGCCGTTGTACAACCGGGGCCGGGCCGCGGTATGCTCGGGGCCCCAGTGCGACCCAGCATCATGGTCGTAGGGTCGGTGCTCACTGCCGCCCTCGCCCTGGTTGCGCTTCCCGGACTGGCCGGGTCCAAACCTCCCCGGCCCATGGACCCCGTCCCGGTCAGCGCGTTCCAGTCGCTTTCGGTCCCCGCGAACGACGCGCGATCGGTCGGCCCCATCGTGGGTTTCGACGCGGCCTTCGTCTCGGGCGACGTGCTGACCGCCGACACGACCCTCATCGAACCCGGGGTGGCCCCGACGCTCGGTCCGGTCGGGCGCCCTTCGCTCGATCAGCCCGATCCATCGACGGGCAAGGTCCGCAAGCTGGCCAAGTCCACGCTCCGTGGCGAGGCCACGTTCTACGACAATGGCACGACGGCGATGCGGCTGCCGCGCGGCACGACGGTGATCATCTGCGGCAAGGCCGGGTGCATCGAGCGGGTCGTCAACGACTACGGGCCGATCAAGCCGAGCCGGGTCGTCGACCTCTATCGCCCCGACTTCTTCAAGATCTGCGGTTGCGCGTTGTGGAGCGGCATCACGATGGTCACGGTGTACGTCTACTGACCTCGGCCTGCGGTATCCTTCCACCCGACCCTTCGGCTGCGGTCCCGTGAGGCCGCCCGAGTGGCCCCGAGAGGCCGGGAAGGAGCGATGAGCGGACGCCGGATCATGACCGCGGACGAGATCCGCCGGGCGACGGTGCGGCTCTCCCACGAGATCGTCGAGAAGCAGGCAGGCACGGATGGCCTGCTGCTCATCGGCATCCAGCGCCGCGGCGTCCCACTCGCCCGCCGGATCGCGGCCTCGATCGCGGAGAACGAGGACGTGGAGGTGCCGGTGGGGGCACTCGACATCACGTTCTACCGCGACGACCTCTCGCTCGTGGCCCAGCAACCCGTGGTCAAGGGCACCGAGCTGCCAACCGGGATCGACGGGAAGACGATCGTCCTCGTCGACGACGTCCTGTACACGGGCCGCACGATCCGCGCCGCGATGGACGCGCTCGTCGACTTCGGGCGACCGCAGGCGATCCGCCTGGCCGTCCTCGTGGACCGCGGCCATCGGGAGCTGCCGATCCGCGCGGACCATGTCGGCAAGAACGTTCCGACTTCACGCGAGGAGCTCGTCAAGGTCCACCTCGAGGAGACCGACGGCGAGGACGGCGTCGAGATCGAGCGCCTGGTCGATGCCCCGCTGGCGGCCGAGCCGGTCGCGTGACCGACCTGATCGACGGGAACGCGACGGCCGACCTGGTCGTGCCGTCCGTCGATGCGGCCCCGGAAGACCAGACAGTCGGCTGGCACCACCGCCACCTGCTCGACGTCGACGGGCTGAGCGCGGCCGACCTCGACCTGGTCATGCGCACGACCGACGCGATGCGCGAGGTGCTGGCGCGCCCGATCGCCAAGGTCCCGGCGCTGCGCGGACGGAACGTGACGATCCTGTTCTACGAGGCCTCCACCCGGACGCGCGTCAGCTTCGAGGTCGCGGCCCGGAACCTGTCGGCGGATGTGACGAACATCGCGGCCCAGACGTCGTCGGTGTCCAAGGGTGAATCGCTCGTCGACACGATCCGGACGGTCGAGGCGCTCGGCGCCCGGATGCTCGTCCTGCGGCACTCGGTGAGTGGCGCGCCGTATCTCGCCGCGGAGGTCTTCGGCGGGTCGGTGCTCAACGGCGGCGACGGCTGGCACGCGCACCCGACCCAGGCCCTGCTGGACCTCTACACGATGCGCTCTCACCTGGCCGGCGGGTCGGTGGCCGGGCGCAAGATCGTGATCCTCGGCGACGTCCTCCATTCCCGCGTGGCGCGGTCGAACATCTGGTCGCTGACGGCCGCCGGCGCCGACCTCTGGCTGTGCGGCCCGACGACCCTCCTGCGCGGGTTCGAGGCCTGGGCCGGACGGTCCGTGGCGCCGGGGCGACGCTTCCACGTGACCGCCGATGTCGACCTGGCGCTGCGCGACGCGGACGTCGTGATGGCCTTGCGGATCCAGCGCGAACGGATGGCCTCGGGGCTGCTTCCGTCCCTTCGAGAGTATGCCGCCCGGTACGGGCTGACCGCCGCGCGACTGGCCCTCGCGAAGCCCCGGGCCCTGGTCATGCACCCGGGCCCGATGAACGAAGGCGTCGAGATCGCCCCGGACGTCGCGGCCGGCGCCCAGTCGGTGATCACGGACCAGGTCACGAACGGGGTCGCCGTGCGGATGGCGATGCTCTATCTGCTGGCTGGGGTCTCGACCGTCGGCGCGACGCCGTGAGCGACCTGGACCTCGCCCGCGCCTGGCTCGTCGATCCCGCGACCGGCCGCGAGGGCCCGGGCGACCTCGTCGTCCGCGACGGGATCGTCGAGGCGGTGACGTGGCTCGAGGGGATCGATGCGGAGGGCATCGACGCTACTGGCGTCGTCGTGGCGCCCGGGTTCATCGACCTCCACGCCCACCTCCGCGAGCCCGGTAACGAGGACGCCGAGACGATCGCGTCCGGACTGGCGGCCGCGGCCCACGGCGGGTTCACGACCGTCTGTGCGATGCCGAACACCTCGCCGGCGATCGACGAACCCGGGGTCGTGATGGGGATCAGGGCCGCCGCCCTCGTCTCCGGGTCGCCGCTCGAGCTGCTCGCGCACGGCGCCGTGACAGTCGGCCGGGAAGGCGCGACCCTGGCGCCGCTCGGGGAGCTCGCCGACGCAGGCGTCGCGGGCTTCTCCGACGACGGGGCCCCGATCCGCTCGGGCTCGATCCTGCGCAATGCGCTGGCCTACGCTGGGGCGCTGGGGCTGCCGGTCATCGACCATCCCGAGGATCTCGACCTGACCGAGGGCGCCGAGGCGAACGATGGTCTTGTCGCCACGGTGCTGGGTCTCCGCGGTTGGCCGGTCTCAGCCGAAGAGGTGGCGGTCGGGCGCGACCTCGCGATCCTGGCCGACGTCGTCCGGGACGTGGCGCGCGCGAGGTTGCACCTGACGCACGTCTCGACGGGTGCCGCCCTCGATCTTATCCGGCGCGCGAAGTCGGCCGGGCTGCCGGTCACTTGCGACGTGACGCCGCACCATCTCGCCCTCTCGGATGATTGGATCGCGGGATCCCGGCGCTGGGCCTGGGAGACCAGTGGGGACCCGTGGGGCGACGCGACCCGCGAGGTTGCGCCCTACGCCTCGTCGCTCCGGGTCAACCCGCCGCTTCGCTGCCCGGAAGACGCCCTGGCCTGCCTGGCGGCCGTCGCGGACGGCACGGCTGATGCGATCGCCACCGATCATGCCCCCCACACGGAGGTCGACAAGGCGGTCGAATTCGGCCTGGCCGCGAACGGGATCAGCGGCATCGAGACGGCGCTCGGCGTCGTGCTGGCCGCGGTCGCTGCTGGCCACTTGACGTTGCTGCGGGCCATCGAGGCCCTGACGACGGGTCCAGCCGCCGTGCTGGGTGACCGCACCCGACGAGCCCGGTCGGTGGGTCTCGTCGAGGGGGCGCCGGCCGATCTGGTCGTCATCGATCGGGCCGACGCGTGGACAGTGACGCGCGAGCGCCTCGCCTCGAAGGGCAAGAACTCCCCGCTGATCGGGATGGCCCTGCCCGGCCGGGTGCTGCTGACGATGGCTGCCGGCCAGGTCGCGTACGAGGCGGCGACCGGCTGATCGAGCGCGCATCGCCGGTCGGTGGTGCGCCCGCCGGGTCTCGCCTAGCCAGCGCGAACGGCGCTCGGCTACGCTCCGCGGCGATGGCCGCCACGACCGCTGCGCTGAACCCCGATTACGAGCGACGCTCGTTCTGGTCGGCCTCGATGGCGGCCCTGCCCGATCGGTCCGGTTGCGAGTTGCCGGATGCGGTCGACGTCGTGGTCATCGGCGGTGGCTATGCCGGCATCAATGCCGCGCGCGAGCTGGCCCGTCGCGGCGTGGCGGTCACCCTGCTCGAGGCGCAAACGCTGGGCTGGGGCGCCTCGACGCGCAACGGCGGGATCGTCCACGCGGGCTACAAGTGGAGCGCCGGCGAGCTGATCAAGCGCTACGGCGAGACAACCGGCCGAGCCCTGCACCAGGAGACGCTCGACTCCTACGAGCTCGTCAAGCGATTGATCGCGGACGAGGGGATCGACTGCGATTTCCGTGAATGTGGGCATCTCGAGCTCGCCTACGCGCCCGCGCACGTGCCGGAGCTCGAGCAAGCCCGCGTTAGTCTCGCCGCGGTTGGCGTCAGCTCGACGGTCGTGCCGCGCGAGCGCCTCCGCGAGGAGATCGGCAGTGACGCCTACTACGGCGGCCTGGCCGTCGACGGCAGCGGGCTGCTCCATCCCGGCCGCTACTTCGCGGGGCTCGCGGCCGCGGCGGATCGGGCGGGCGCGGATCTGCACGAGGGCATCCGCGCATCGTCGATCAGAAAGCAGGCCGACGGCCGCTTCGTTGTCGAGACGTCCCGAGGCGCGATCCTCGCGCGCGACGTGTTCGTGGCCACGAATGGCTACACGGACGGCGTCGCCCCGGCGCTACGCCGGCGGATCATCCCGATCGGCAGCTACATCATCGCCAGCGAGCCACTCCCCGAGGAGCTGGCACGGGACCTCTCCCCGAAGGGACGCGCGTTCTTCGACACGAAGAACTTCCTCTACTACTGGCACGTCAGCGCCGATCGTCGGATGATCTTCGGTGGACGGGCCTCGATGCTGCCCACGACCATCGATCGCACAGCGGCGATCCTCTATCGCGGGCTTCTGGAGGTCCACC
>JBBQRZ010000029.1:0-39830 GCA_038214255.1 Candidatus Limnocylindrales bacterium | reverse complement strand
TCAGGTTGCGGAACGCCGAGAAGAAGGCCTCCTGGACGCAGTCGGACGCCTGGTCGCGATCGGGGACCATCCGCACGACGAGCGCGAAGAGCTGGTCCTGGTAGAGCACGACAAGGTCGTTGAATGCGTCGAGGTCGCCCTCACGGGCTCGCTCGAGGAGGATGAGGTCGCGGCGCTGGACAGGGTCGTCGGAGACCGTGGTCGAGCGAAGGTCCTCCACGGTCGGGGGATTCCTCCGGACGGCGATAGTGGCGGACTTGAGGCCGGGCGAGTCTAGCATCGGTCCCGGCGCAGACGTCCAGGCTGATGGCCGGGTTCCGGGCCGCACGGTACGATGTCGCCCGCTCATCCGGGCCGAAGTGGCGGAATGGCAGACGCGACGGTCTCAAACACCGTTGAGGGCAACCTCGTATGGGTTCGACTCCCATCTTCGGCACCACCGATTTCGCCGGCGCGTAACCTCGTTCGTCGTCATGATGGCGCCGGACCAGTCGAACGCTCGATCTCGCCAAGGAGACACATGTTCCGTCGCATCTTCGG
This sequence comes from Candidatus Limnocylindrales bacterium, assembly GCA_038214255.1. Taxonomy (GTDB): domain Bacteria; phylum Chloroflexota; class Limnocylindria; order Limnocylindrales; family CSP1-4; genus SPCO01. Next base: position 39,290 of record JBBQRZ010000029.1, on the reverse strand, counting down.
TTCGCAACGCGAGGCAGCGGCCGACCAGGTCGAGATGGCGCTGACCGCCAGCGCGGCGACGATCGGCGATACCGCGACGGTCCGGCGCATCGTCGGCCGGCTCGAGGCGATGCCGCCTGACCGGGCTCGTCTCGTCGCCGCCACCGCTTATACCATCGCCCGGGCGGCGTACGCCGACCTCGACATCAGCGCCGAGGAGACCGCGCTCATCGAGCGCCTGCTCCAGGACAACGGCCTGCTCGACGAACCGACGGCGGTCCTCGTGACCGAGATGGCCAAGCTCCAGGCGCGGACCGTCGGCGGGACCGAGGATTACGTCGTGACGCGGGAGTTGAAAGCGATCGCGAGCGCGGAGCAGCGGCTCGACGTCCTGCGCGCATGCTTCGCGGTCAGCGCGGCGAATGGATCGATCTCCGCGGAGGAGAGCGCCGAGGTCAACGAGATCGCGAGCGAGCTGGACGTGGATCCCGGAGCGCTGGCGAAGCTTCGAGCCGAGTACCACGAGCGGCTCACGTCCGTCCAGGAAGTCCGCCGGCTTGCCGGCCTCGGCGACTGATCCGGACGCTCAGGCGCTCGCGAGACGCAGCTCGACCAATCCGTCGCCGAGCCGTCGCCTGACCTCGGCCAGCAATTCCGCGTCGTAGGCCACGCCGCGTCGCAGCTCCATGGGGAGTGGCGCGCCACCGCCCGGCGCCGGCACGTGGATGACGACGCGGGTGGCACCCGGTCGGTCGCGGATGAGCGCCTTGAACGACTCCATTGCGTCCACGAGCCGGTCCGGGGCGGCGGCCGCCGCGAAGCGGACGTGAAGGATGGTCTCCGGGCCGGCGTCGAGGGGTGCGTCGGCCGTCGCCGCGGCCACGATCGTCGCCCGAGCCTCGTCGGGCACCGCGGGCTCGTCGTCACCCTCGGGCGCGAGCGACGCGGACGCGGGTCCCTCCACGTAGGTCGGCACCGGGACCCCGGGCTCGATCCGTGGCAACCCGCCGTCCGATCGCGTCGGCGAGACGATCGGAGCGGGCCCTGTGCCATTGCCCGCGACAGCCCAGTCGTTGCCGTTCGCGCCGGCCCCGACAGCCACGCCGACGCGGTCCGGCGCTCCCGGGCCCACCGGAACCGGCGAGCGCCGGACCCCGCGTCCGCCTCGGTCCCCGGCCGCGACCTCGCGCGCGAAGGCCTCGGGTCCCTTGCTCGACGCCTCGTCCCAGTCCGCGACGAGATCGGCGAGCAGCGAGATCTCCTCCCCCTTGTGATCGACCCGGCCGGCGACGAGCAGGATCGTGCCCTCGCGCCAGGTCGGTGCGGTCGTCTCGTACAGGCGCGGGAACACGACGACCTCGATCGAGCCCTGCAGGTCTTCGAGCGTCGCGATCGCCATGTTGGCGCGGGCCTTCGTCACGACCGGTCGAACGCCGGTCACGATCCCGCCTACGACGACGCGCTGGCCGTCGAGCGACTCGTCGCGCAGGTCGCTCGAGTAGGCGTTGACGAAGCGACCGACCTGTTCGGCAACGGCTCCCATCGGATGCCCCGACAGGTACAGGCCGAGGAGCTCCTTCTCCCAGCGAAGGCGCTCGCGGACGGGCACCTCGGTCGCCGCGGGCAGCGGTCGCTCGAAGGCGGCGGCATCGGCGGCTCCAAGATCGAAGAGCGAGGTCTGCCCGCTGATCCGATCGCGCTGGGTCGCCTGCGCGGCCCCGATCGCGTCGTCGAGGGCGAGCAGCAGCTGGGCGGGGTGCCCCAAGGCATTGAGCACCCCAACCTTGATCAGCGCTTCGAGGACCTTGCGGTTCGCCAGGCGGAGGTCGATCCGCGTGCAGAAGTCGGTGAGGGAACGGAACTCGCCACCAGATTCGCGCGCCGTGATGATCGACTCGATCGCTCCCTCGCCGACGTTCTTGACCGCCAGCAGCCCGAAGCGGACGGCGTCGCCCTCGACGGTGAACTCGAGATGGCTGCGATGGACGTCCGGCGGCAGGACCTCGATCGCCATCCGGCGGCACTCCGCGACCGCGGCCGCCACCTTCTCCTCGTTCGAGCGGAAGGCGGTCAGCACCGCCGTCATGTAGTCGACCGTGTGGTTGGCCTTGAGGTAGGCCGTCTGGTAGGCGATCAGGCCGTAGCACGTCGCGTGGGCCTTGTTGAAGCCATAGCGCTCGAACGGCTCGAACGCCTTGAACACCGCGTCGATGGTGCCGGCCGGCACGCCACGCTCGGCGGCCTGGGTGACGAACTTGTCCTTCTGGGCCCGCAGCACGCTCGACTTCTTCTTGCGGATCGCGTAGCCGAGCGTGTCCGCCTCGGGGCCGGTGAACCCGCCGAGGGCCATCGCCGCGGACATGATGTCCTCCTGGTAGACGAAGATCCCGTACGTCTTCTCGAGGTACGGCTCGAGCAGCGGGTGCAGGTAGGTCACCGGCTCCTGACCGTGCTTGCGCCGTATGTAGGCCGGGATGTTGTCCATCGGGCCCGGCCGATAGAGCGCGACCATCGCCGCGAGGTCGTGGACCGACGTCGGGCGCAGCTCACGGATGTAGCGCCGCATCCCCGGCGACTCGAGCTGGAAGATGCCGGTCGTCTCGCCCGAGGCGAGGAGCTCGAACGTCCTGACGTCGTCGAGCGGGATCCGGTCGAGATCGATCTCCTGTCCCCGATTCTCCCGCACGAGATCGACCGCCTGGCGCAGGATCGTCAGGTTCGAGAGTCCGAGGAAGTCGAACTTGAGCAGGCCCAGCGCCTCGATCGCGTGCATCTCGTACTGGGTCATCAGCGAGTCCGAGTTGGTCGCCTTCTGGAGCGGCATGAGCTCGGTCAGGGGCTCGCGGCTGATGACGACGCCGGCGGCGTGCGTGGAGGCGTTGCGGGCGACCCCCTCGAGATGGCGGGCGAAGTCGATGATCCGCATGACTGCCGGGTCGGCTTCGACCTGCTCGCGCAGGGCCGGCGCGATCTGGAGCGCCTCCTCGAGTCGGATGCCCAGCTGGTTGGGGACGGCCTTGGCGATCCGGTCCACCTCGCCGTAGGAGTGGCCGAGCACGCGTCCGACGTCGCGGATCGCGGCCCGGGCCAGCATCGTGCCGAATGTGATGATCTGGGCAACGTGGTCCTGGCCGTACTTGCGGCCCACGTACGCGATGACCTCGTCCCGCCGGCCGTCCTCGAAGTCGACGTCGATGTCCGGCATCGTGACCCGGTCGGGGTTGAGGAACCGCTCGAACGGGAGCTGGTAGAGGATCGGGTCGACCGGCGTGATCCCGAGCGTGTACGTGACGATGCTCCCGGGCGCGCTTCCGCGGCAGGTCGTCTGGATGCCCTGCTCCCGGGCGAACCGGATGAAGTCCGCGACGATGAGGAAGTACCCGGCGTAGCCCATGCTCAGGATCACGCCAAGCTCGTAGTCGAGCCGCTCCTGCAGCTCCGGCGTCACGGTCCCGTAACGCCTGGCGAGCCCGGCATCGCATTCCATGCGCAGCCACGACTCGGGGGTCTCGCCGTCGGGAACCGGGAAATGCGGGATGCGCAGGTTGCCGAGCGGCAGCGCCAGCTCAGTCATCTCGGCGATCCGCCTCGTGTTCAGAAGGGCCTCGCGCTGGTCCCCGAACAGCGCCGCCATCTGGGCCGCGGACTTCACGTAGAACTCCTGGGTCTCAAACTTGAGGCGGCCCGGCGTGTCGAGGTTGTTGCCCGTCCCGACGCAGAGCAGGACGTCGTGCGCCTCGGACTGGTCCTGGCGGACGTAGTGCAGGTCGTTGGTCACGACGAGCGGAAGGCCCGTCTCCGGGGCCAGGCGCAGGAGCTGCTCATTGAGGCGCGCCTGTTCGGGCAGTCCATGGTCCTGGAGCTCGAGGAAGAACCCTTCCTTGCCGAAGATCTCGCCATATTCGCCAGCGACGTTGCGGGCCAGCTCCCAGTCGTCGACTTCGAGGGCCTTGGCAACCTCCCCGCCCAGGCAGGCGGACAGGCCGATCAGGCCCTCGCTGTGGCGGGCGAGATGTTCGCGATCGATCCGCGGCTTGTAGTAGTAGCCGTCGATGTGGGCATCGGTCACGAGGCGGCAGAGGTTCCGGTAGCCGGTCCAGTCCTTGGCCAGCAGGATGAGGTGGAAGGGCTGGCTGTCGGCCTTGCCCTCCTTGTCGGTCATCGATCGGCGAGCTACGTAGGTCTCGATCCCGATGATCGGCTTGATGCCCTTGTTCTTCGCGGCCTGGTAGAACGCGACGGCGCCGTAGAGGGCGCCGTGGTCGGTGATCGCCAGCGAATCCATCCCCTGCTGGGCCGCCGCGTCGACCAGTTCGGTGATCCGGCCCAGGCCGTCGAGCAGGCTGAACTCGGAGTGCACATGGAGGTGGGTGAAGTCGTTGGGCGCCAGGGTCGTCACAGGAGGCTCATGGTAGCCCGGGGGCGGGTCGGCGGCTCAGGTCCGGGGGCCGGTTCGGCCCGGTCCGGGCGGGTCATACTGCCCCGGAGGAAGCCAGCCAGAAGGTGCGAGGCCAGTCGACATGGTTGATTTCGGGATCAGTCTGGGGGCGCCCGCGGCGGAGGAGATGGCCGACCGCCACGCGTACTACCGTGACCTTCTCGAGCGGGGTGAAGGCGCCTTCTCCTCAGCCTGGGTCTCGGACCACCTCATGAAGGACGACTGGCCGGTGCTCGAGGGCTGGACGGCGATCGCCTTCCTGGCGGCGGAATTTCCTCGCTACACCATCGGCAATCTCGTGCTGAGCCAGAGCTACCGCAACCCTGCGCTGCTCGCAAAGATGGCGGCCACGCTCCAGTACCTGACGGAAGGACGCCTCATTCTTGGGATCGGGGCGGGTTGGCAGGCCGACGAATACCTCGCCTACGACTTCCCCTATCCGAGCGCCGGGACGCGGGTCGAGCAGCTGGGTGAGGCGATCGACGTCCTCCGGGCCATGTGGACGCAATCGCCAGCCAGCTATGACGGCCAGCACTACCGCATCCGGGACGCCTATTGCGAACCACGGCCGGCGACCCCGATCCCGATCCTCGTCGGCGGGCATCGGCCCAAGTTCATGCGAGTGGCTGCCCAGAAGGCCGACATCTGGCAATGGGATGGCCCCATCGACCGCTACCGCGTCCCGTACGACCGCCTCCTCGCGGCCTGCGCGGAACATGGGCGCGATCCGTCGTCCGTCCGCCTATCGACGCACTGCGAGGCGTACTTTCCGGCCGATGCGGTCGATTTTCCGGCACCCACGCGAGCGACGATCACGGCCGCCCAGGACCCGTCGGGGAGCTTCGCGGACGAGATCGATTGGGTCGTGGGCCCGACGCCCGAGGATGCGATCCGTCAGCTCCAGCCGCTGATCGACCTCGGGGTCACGCTCGTGACCGTCTACTTTCACGACCGAGCAACCCTCGACCGATTCGCCCAGGAGGTGATCCCGGCGTTCGGGAACGGATCGAAGCCCTCAGAACTCGAGCGTGGCCGAGGTGGCCGGCTCGAGGTGTAACACGATCGCGAGGTTGCCGCTACTTCGGGTCGAGCTTCAGGGATGCCGAGTTCATGCAGAACCGCTGACCCGTCGGCTCGGGGCCGTCCGGGAAGACGTGGCCCAGGTGGCCGCCACAGGCCGCGCAGGTGACCTCGGTCCGGCTCATGAACAGCGACCGATCGCTCTTCTCCTCGACCGCGTCGTACCGTATGGGCGCCGTGAAGCTCGGCCAGCCGGTCCCCGAGTCGTACTTCGTCGCGGCATCGAAGAGGCCGGCGCCGCATCCGGCACAGCGGTAGGTGCCGGGGCGGTGCTCGTCCCAGTAGGACCCGCTGAACGCGCGCTCGGTGCCCTTCTCGCGGAGGATGTGGAACTGGTCGGGGGTGAGGTCCGCGCGCCAGTCGGCGTCGGTCCGTTCGATCTTCTTCATCGCGTCACGATAGTCCGCGGATGTGACGGGACGTTGACGAAGGGGGCCTGACCGAGGCCCGAGCCGCCTAGACGGTGCGATACTCCGCCGCGGGTCGCCGGGCGCCTCCAGGAAGCTCGCCGCCGCTGTCCAGACCGGGAGCCGACCGATGTCGAACACCGAGACCGCCGAGCTGCTTGCCGAAGTCCAGGCCCTGGTCCGCGAGCGCGAACGTGACGGTGTCCGGGGCCTGGCCGAACGGATCGGTCCCGCCGAATGGGCGGACCTCGTGCCGCTCCTGGAGCCGGGTGAGATCGCGGTCCTGCTCCAGTGGCTGCCCGACGAGGAGATCCCCGAGATCCTCGAGGAGCTGTCCCCCGCCGATGCCGCACGGATCCTTCGCACGCTCAGCCGCGCAGAGGCCGCCGAACTGCTCGAGGAGATGGATCCGGACGACGCGGCCGACGTGGTCGAGCGGATCCCTGAGGCCGAGGCCCGCGAGATCCTCGTGAAGATGCGTCCGGAGGAAGCCTCGGAGCTGCGCGACCTTTCGCGCTACCCGCCCGAGACGGCCGGCGGGATCATGACCCCGGCCTACGTGGCAGTGACCGCGGATGCCACCGCCGAAGAAGCGATCGCCGCGATCCGGCGCCTCGTCGACGAGGCCGAAACGGTCAACTACATCTACGTGATCGGCCCGGACCGCACCCTGCTCGGCGTCCTCTCCCTGTACCGGCTCCTGCTGAGCCCCGGCAACACCCCGGTCCGCGAGCTGATGGCTCCCTCGACCGTCCGGGTCCGCGCCGATGCCGATCGTGAGGTGGCCGCCCGGCTCCTGACCGACCGGAATCTGCTGGCACTCCCCGTGGTCGACGAGGCCGACCACCTGCTCGGGATCATCACCGAGGACGACGTCGCGGACGTCCTCGAGGCTGAGGCCACCGAGGATATCGAGCGACTCGGCGGATCGGAGCCGCTGAATGTCCCCTATCGCAGCTCGGGCGTGTTCCTGCTCGTCCGCAAGCGGGTCGTGTGGCTGCTGCTCCTATTCATCGCCGAGGCGTACACGGGCACCGTCCTGCGCGACTTCGAGGGCGAGCTCACCCAGGTCGTGGCACTCAGCTTCTTCATCCCGCTCCTGATCGGGACCGGTGGGAACATGGGCAGCCAGACGGTCACGCTCATCGTACGCGCGATGGCCGTCGGCGAGGTCACCCTCCAGGACATCGGCCGGGTCGTGTTCAAGGAGATGCGCGTCGGCCTCATCCTCGGGGCGGTCATGGCGGTCGTCGCGTTCGGGCGAGCGGCGATCCTCGGCGTCGGCTTCGACATCGGCGCCGTCGTCGCGTTGACGATCCTCGCGATCTGCCTCTGGTCGGCGACCGTGGCTGCGGCCCTCCCGCTCCTGCTGCGTGCCCTGCGCATCGACCCGGCGGTCGTGTCGGCCCCGCTGATCACGACGCTCGTGGATGGGACCGGATTGATCATCTATTTCCAGATCGCCCGGTTGATGCTGCACCTGTAGGCCCGCGCGGTCGCGGCAGGCCCGGTCGATGCACGTCGGCTATCGTGCGGCGATGGAGCCACGCCCGACCGCCGAGCCCGAGCCCGACATCGAGGACCTGGTCATCGATGCGCTGAACGACCTCCCGGAGCCGTTTCGCGCCCGACTCGGCTCGGTCGCCATCGTCGTCGAGGACGAGCCGACGCCCGAACAGCTGGCCTCGGTGGGTGCCCCCGGCTTGTACGGCCTCTACCAGGGCGTCCCGCGCACGACCTACGGCGCCGACCAGGTCTCCTACCCGAGCAAGATCACGCTGTTCCGCGGTCCGCTCCTGCGCTCCAGCCGGACCTCGGAGGCGCTGGCCTCCCTCGTGACGGACACCGTCCACCACGAGATCGCCCATCACTTCGGGATCAGCGACACACGCCTCCGCGACCTGCGGCGCGGGGTAGGCTGATCGCATGCCGAACCGACCGATCCACGGCGTGCGTGGCGAGCTCGTCTACCTGCGCCCACTCGAGACCGAGGACGCGGAGCTCGTCCACCGCTGGTACGAGGACACCCGCGTCCAGACCCTGGCGGGCGAGCTCCCGATGAGCCTCGCGAGTCGTCAGCGGCGCTACGAGGAGGCGGGCAAGACCGACGGGCCGGATGTCCAGCGCTTCGTCATCTGCCTGCTCGACGATGACCGTCCGATCGGGCGGGTCGACCTGTTCTACATCGACCAGCGCAACGGCTCGGCGGCCCTCGGGATCACGATCGGCGAACCCGAGCTGTGGGGCCGCGGCTTCGGGACCGATGCCGTGAATGCGGTCGTCGATTTCGCGTTCGGTCAGCTGCGGCTCGAGCGCGTCTGGCTCGACACCGACGAGCACAATGCCCGAGCCCAGGCGGCCTACATCAAGGCCGGCTTCACCCAGGAGGGACGCCTCCGCCGGGCGTGGTACCAGGACGGGCGCTGGTCGGACGACATCCGCATGGCGCTGCTGCGGAACGAGTGGGCGGCCCTGGGCCGACTGAAGAGCTGGGAGCTGGCCGAGAAGGCGGAAGACGCCGCGCTCCTCGACTCGACGACCTCAACGACGGAGTAGCGCCTCGACGACGGGTCGGATGCGTTCCACCCACAGGGCGTACTGCATCCCGCTCGGATGGAGGCCGTCGGTGGCCACGAGCGAGCGATCGTCGGCGGCCCGGAGCGAGATGTCGAACGTATCCACGAATGCGATCCCGCGGCCGATCGCCAAGCGTTGCATCGCGGCGTTGCAGGCGACGATCGCAGCGTGTTGGCGGCCCGGATCGCCGTAGTCCGCGCCGGCCGGGGTGACCGTGTAGTCCGGCGTGGCGACGGTCACGATCCTTGCCTCGGGCAGTCGCTCGAGCAACGCATCCAAGATCGCGGCGACGTTCCCCTCGTACGTCGCCGGCGCGACGCCTCGGACGACGTCGTTGACACCGATGAGGACCGAGACGAACTCGGGCACTAGGTGCGTTATCGCCGGCAGCTCGTCGCGGATGAGATCGGCCGAGGTGTACCCGTTGACGCCGAGGTTTGCGACGAGCTCGAGCGTCGGCATGGCCTCACGCAGCGACGCTGCCAGTTGCTCGGGCCAGCGCTCCGCCGGCGTCACCGAGGTGCCGATGGTGTACGAGTCACCCAGGGCGACGTAGCCGATGGGGCCGACGGGACCTGCCGACTCCAGAGCTGGCATCGCCGATCAACAAATAGCGGTGATGTTCACTGCGACATCGTATCGGCCGCGGTTCTGCCGACGCGAACTTGACGCTCGGCCCGATCGATCTGGCCGACCCGACCCCGCCTTGACCCGTGAGACCACACCGCCCGAGCGCGCGGTTCCTCCGCCGATTCGAGCCCGCCAATACGCCTTTCGATCTGGCTTGCCGTCGCCGACTTGGCACCGTTACGATGCGGCCAAACGGTCCGACGCCCATCGCCGCGCGACGCCCTGATCGACCGTCATCGCGGTCAGGGGTCTCCGGTCGTCGAGGACCACCAGGAGGAAGCATGCACAACCGGACTATCTGGCTCTCGATCCTGTTCGTCCTGTCGCTGGGCGTCGCGGCGTGCGGCGGAGGGAGCGCCGACATCAAGAAGATCGGCCTCGTGACGGACGTCGGGACCCTCGAGGACAAGTCGTTCAACGAGGCCGCGTGGATCGGTTCCCAGGCGGGCGCCAAGGACCTCGGCGGCACCACCAACAACATCGTCACCAAGGCGCCGGCCGACTACGCCGCGAACATCAAGACGTTCGTCGACCAGGGCTACGGGATCATCGTGACCTCCGGCTTCGCGATGGGCAATGCCACGACCGCGGCGGCCAAGCAATATCCGAAGGTCAAGTTCATCGGCACCGACCAGGGCGTCTGCGTCGACGAGACCGGCAAGGCCGATCCGACGTTCGCCTGCAAGGGCGACGCGAAGACGCTCCTGCCGAACTACCAGGGCCTCGTCTTCCGCGAGGACCAAGTCGGCTATCTCGCCGGCGTCCTCGCCGCAGGCGTCTCGAAGTCGGGCGTCATCGGCACGGTCGGCGGGATCAACACCATCCCCGCGATCCCCAAGTACATCAACGGCTACCGCAATGGTGCCCTCTCGCTCAACCCGCAAATCGACGTCAAGGTCGCGTACGTCTCGACCGACATCACCAAGGCGTTCAACGACCCGGGCACCGGCAAGTCGATCGCCCAGCAGATGATCGGCCAGAAAGCCGACGTGATCTTCCAGGTCGCCGGACTCTCCGGCACCGGCGCGATCGAGGCCGCCTGCGCGACGACGGGCGTCATCGCCCTCGGCGTCGACGTCGACCAGTCGAAAGCGCTACCACAGGACGCGAAGTGCATCCTGAGCAGCGCCGAGAAGAAGCTCGTCAACGCGGTCGAAGCCGCGATCAAGAAGATCGGTGCCAAGACCGACGTCGGCGGCACAACGGTGTGGGACGCGTCGACCGATCCCGTCGGCGTCGGCCTCTCGCCGTTCGGCGGCGACTACAAGGACCTCGTCACCGCGGACCTCCAGTCCAAGATCGACGCAGCCCTGGCCGGGATGAAGGCCGGCACCATCGATCCCTGCAAGCCGACCGCCTGCGACAAGAAGGACTGACCCTCGGTCGAGTCCGCCTGACGACAGACGAACGGGCCGACATCGCGTCGGCCCGTTCGCGCATCCGTTCCATCGATCGCAACCGGCTGGGAGCGTGATGGCCGAGTCCGAAACGGTCCTCGAGATGCACGGGATCACCAAGCGGTATCCCGGCGTCCTGGCCAACGACGCGATCGACCTCGACCTCCGGTCGGGCGAGATCCACGCGCTCCTCGGCGAGAACGGCGCGGGCAAATCCACGCTGATGAACATCCTCTATGGGCTGGCCGTCCCCGACGAGGGTTCGATCCTGATCGACGGCAAACCGGTCGAGATCCTCGGCCCGCACGACGCGATCGACCGCGGGATCAGCATGGTCCACCAGCACTTCATGCTCGTCCCGGTCCTCTCCGTCGCCGAGAACATCCTGCTCGGCGCGGAGACGATGGCCAACCCGGTCTTCCTCGACCGCAACGAGGCGCGCCGGCGGATCGTCGCCCTCGGTCGCCAGTTCGGCTTCGAGATCGACCCCGACGCGCGGATCGAGAACCTCTCGGTCGGCTGGCAGCAGCGGGTCGAGATCCTCAAGGCGCTCTACCGAATGGCACGGATCCTCGTCCTCGACGAACCGACGGCGGTCCTCACGCCACAGGAGACCGAGGAGATCTTCCTCGTCCTGCGCCGGCTCGCGGCTGAGGGTCATTCGATCATCTTCATCAGCCACAAGCTCTACGAAGTCCTCGAGATCGCCGATCGGATCACGGTCATCCGACGCGGCAAGGTCGTCGGCCAGCGCATCCCGACCGAGACCGACGAGGACGACCTGGCCGAGCTCATGGTCGGCCGGGACGTCCAGCTGATCGTCGACCGCGGGATCTCCCACCCGGGCGACGTCGTCCTCTCGGTCGAGGGCCTGCGGGCGAAGGATGACCGCGGCCGCGAGGTCGTTCGCGGGATCGATCTCGAACTGCGGGCCGGCGAGGTCCTCGGGATCGCCGGCGTCGCCGGCAACGGCCAGGACGAGCTGGTCGAGTCGCTGACCGGTCTCCGCCGGCCGACCGCGGGCCGGGTCACGATGGCCGGTCGGGACGTCACGGGCCGGCGACCGCGTCAGGTCTACGAGGCCGGGCTGGCCCACGTCCCGGGCGACCGGCATCGCTGGGCGATGATCCTGAGCTTCCCGCTCCAGGACAATCTCGTCCTCACCAGCTACCACAAGCCGCCGTTCGCGCGAGGCCTCGTCCGTCACGACGCGGCCATCGCCGCGTGGGCCGCCGAGCTGATCGAGCGCTTCGACATCCGAACGCCGTCGGCGACCGTCACCGCCGACACCCTGTCGGGCGGCAACCAGCAGAAGGCCGTCGTGGCCCGCGAGTTCAGCCGCGAGCCGAAGCTGCTCGTCCTCGACCAGCCGACGCGCGGGCTCGACGTCGGGAGCATCGAGTTCATCCACCGTCGGGCGATCGAGATGCGCGACGCGGGGGCGGCGATCCTGCTCGTCTCGGCCGAGCTCGACGAGGTGCTCGAGCTGTCGGACCGCATCGCCGTGATGTACCGGGGCGAGCTCGTTGCCACCCTCGACGCCCGCTGGGCGAACAAGGAGGAAGTCGGCCTCCTGATGGCGACCGGCGGTCGAGAGCCGGTCGCCGGCGAGGCGACCGCGTGACGGTCGACGGCCGTCCCCGGCGACCATTCTGGCGGCGCGGCCGGTTCGGACGGGTCTGGGCGATCGCGGCCGTGCCCGTCGCGTCGGTCGTGCTGGCGCTCGTTGTCGCCGCCGTCATCATCCTCATCTCGAGCGTCGTCACCACGGGCTCGCTGGACGTGTCCCTGCCGCTCGTCGCCTACGCGGCGCTCGTCCAGGGCGCCTTCGGCTCGGAGTCGGCGCTCCTCAACACGATCCTCCAGGCGACCCCACTCGTCCTCGGCGGGCTCGCCGTCGGGGTCGGGTTCAAGGCCGGGCTCTTCAACATCGGGGGACAGGGCCAGTTCCTCCTCGCGGCGACGGCGGCTGCCGGGGTCGGGGCCGCGCTCGCCACCGCGCCGGGGCCGATCGCGATCACGGCCGCGCTCCTGGCCGGAATCCTCGCCGGTGCCCTGTGGGGACTGATCCCGGGCGCCCTCAAGGCGTTCTCGGGAGCCCACGAGGTCGTGACTACGATCATGCTCAACTCGATCGCCGCAGCGGTGATCGGGTACCTCATCCTCGGGCCGCTCCTCGCGCCGGGCTTCTCCTTCGGTCGGACCGGCGACCTCGGCAACGCCGTACTGCCGATCGTCCTCGGCGACAACATCCACATCGGCGTCGTTCTCGCGGTCGTCGCCGTCCCGATCGTGTGGTGGCTGCTCTACCGGAGCACGCTCGGGTTCGAGATCCGGAGCGTTGGCGCGAACCCCAGCGCGGCGCGCTACGCCGGGATGCGGCCGGCCGGGCTGACGATGCTGACGATGAGCCTGTCCGGGCTCCTGTTCGGCGTCGCCGGATCGATCGAGATCCTCGGCGTCAGCCATTTCATGATCCCCTCGTACGGGACCTCGATCGGGTTCGACGCGATCGCGGTCGCGCTCCTCGGCCGGTCGCATCCGTTCGGGATCGCGGCGGCCGCGATCCTCTTCGGCGCCCTCCGCGCCGGTGCCGGGCTGATGCAGGTCCTCGCCAACATCCCGGTAGAGATCGTCGACGTCATCCAGGCGATCATCCTGCTCTTCCTCGCTGCCGACATCGTCGTTCGGCGGATCTTCCGGATCCGCGCGGCCGAGGCGCTGACGGACCTCGAGACCGTGACGAGCTCGTACGCCGGGCGGGTCCGCTGATGGACCAGCTGGCGACATCCCTCGACTCGATCCCGGTCCTCGGCGTCGCCTTCCAGTTGATCGGCTACCTCGTCGCAACCGTTCCGGTCATCGCCCCGGTCTTCGTCGCGCTCGCGGCACCGATCGCACTCGGCGCCCTGTGCGGGGTCATGAACGAGCGGTCCGGGATCGTGAACATCGGCATCGAGGGGATGATGCTGACCTCGGCATTCACCGCGTTCCTCGCCGCGGCGCTCGTCGCCCAGGCGATCGGGCCGACGAGCGCGACCCCGATCTTCGGGGTGACCATCCCGCTCCTGGCCGGCGTCGCCGTCGCGATCCTCACGGGGATGCTCGTCTCGGCGCTCCATGCCTGGCTCTCGATCTCGATCCGCGCGGACCAGATCATCAGCGGGACGATCATCAACATCATGGCATTCGGCGTGACCGGCTTCCTCAACCGGCTGGTCATCTCGCCCAACCCGCGCCTCGGGGCCGGGATCTTCAGGCCGCTCGCGCCCCCGGCGTTCCTCGTCGACGTTCCGGTGGTCGGCTGGCTGGTCAAGGCGTTCTTCGCGCAGGGCCCGATCGCGATGTCCGTGGTCTTCCTCGTCATCCTCCTCCAGGTCTGGCTGTTCCGGTCCCGCTGGGGCCTGCGCACGCGAGCCGTCGGCGAGCATCCCAAGGCGGCCGAGACGGTCGGCATCGACGTGATCGCGCTCCGGTACCGCAACGTTATCCTCGGCGGCATCTTCGCCGGGCTGGCGGGGGCCTACCTCACCCTCGAGCAAAGCGGATCGTTCCAGAATGGGATGTCGAGCGGGCGCGGCTTCATCGCCATCGCCGCGGTCATCTTCGGACGTTGGACGCCACTCGGGTCGTTCGGTGCAGCCCTCCTGTTCACGGCATCGGAAGCGCTCCGCGTGGCGATCAGCCTCAGTCCGCCGACCGGGCAGCTCGGCGACGTCCTGCGCTTCATCCCGGCCGAGTTCTTCGGAGCCCTGCCGTACCTCGTCACACTCGTCGTCCTGGTCGCGGCGGTTGGCCGGAGCGTCCCACCGGCCGCCGTGGGCAAGCCGTACGTGCGCGAAGCTCGGACGTGATCGTGAACCACGCTTGAGCGACGCAAAAGCCACGGATCGCGCCCGGACGATCGCCTACCTCGACCTCGAGGAGGGCCGCGGACCCGTTCTGTGCCTCGACGACGCGGGGATCGGCGCCGTCCTCCGCTCGACCCGACGGATCGCCGTGGTCGGCGCCTCGTCGAACGAGAGCCGGCCGTCGTTCGGGGTGCTTCGCTACCTTGTCCACCAGGGATTCGAGTGCGTCCCGATCAACCCAAATGAGCGGAGCGTGCTGGGCATCCCGGCCTTTCGGACCGTGGTCGAGGCCGTCGCCGAAACAGGACCATTCGACATCGTCGACGTGTTCCGACGCTCCGCGCTGTGCGTGCCCCACGCCGAGGAGGCGGTCGCCGTGGGGGCCCGCTGCCTGTGGCTCCAGCTTGGCGTCGTCAACTGGGAAGCGGCCCGGATCGCCGCGGCCGGCGGCCTCGCGGTCGTCATGGACCGCTGCACCGCGATCGAGTGGCGGCGGGCCCGCGCAACAGATCGCTGACGCCTTGTCAGCCGCCGGTCAGCGGATCGCTGCTCAGCGGATCAGGAAGCCCAGAAAGATCAGCACAAACCCTACGACCGCGATGGCGGCGGCGGATCGCGCCTGGTGGCGGAGCAGCTCCATCGCCACCGACGCGCCCGTCTTGCCGTCGTCGCGGATGCCGCCCCGCCACGCGCCGTATCGCTCGGCCATGGCGTCCTCGGCCTTGAGCGCCTGGTATCGGCCCCACGGGCCCTTGGCCCGGGTGTACCCGACCGCCACGAGGGCGATGCCCGCCCCCCACAGGGCGAGATTGACGAGGCCCACGTTCAGTCCTCCGCGTCGAGTCGTTCGCGGACGGCGGCCTGGACGAGCGCCGCGTTGGCCTGACCCCGCGTCGCCTTCATCACCTGGCCGACCAGGAAGCCGATCGCCTGCTGCTTGCCCGCCCGATAGTCGGCGACCGCCGCGGGATGCGCGGCAAGCACCTCGTCGACAGCGGTGCTGACCGCGCCGGCGTCGCTGATCTGGCGGAACCCGCGCGTCGAGATGATGGCCGCGGCCGGATCGCCGCTCGAGGCGTGCGCCTCGAGCACCTCCTTGGCATTCGCGCGCGACAGCTTCCCGGCCTCGACCGCCTGGACGATCGCCGCGAGCTCCGCCGGCGCCACCACGACGCCGCCGCCGGCTGCGTTCCGTAGCCGCAGGTACTCCCCGGTGACCCAATTCGCGACGGATTTAGCGGGGAGGCCGTCAGCTGCGGCCAGCGTCCGTTCGAAGAGCGACGCGGCGTCCGGGTCCGCCACGAGGACGGCGGCGTCGTAGGCGGACAGGCCGTGCGCCGAGCGATAGCGGGCTCGCCGCTCCGCCGGCAGCTCGGGCAGTGCCTCCCGGAGCGCCTCGATCCAGGCCCGGTCCACGTGGAGCGGCGGCAGGTCGGGCTCGGGGAAGTAGCGGTAGTCGTCGGACGTCTCCTTCGCTCGCATCCGATAGGTCTCGCCGCGGTCGTCCGACCAGCCGCGCGTCTCCTGGACGATCGGCTCACCGGCGTCGATCGCCGTAGCCTGACGATCGATCTCGAACGCGATCGCCCGCTCCACCGAGCGGAACGAATTCATGTTCTTGACCTCGACGCGGGTGCCGAATTCCGCCGCGCCGCGGGGACGGAGCGAAACGTTCGCCTCAACCCGCATCTGGCCGCGCTCCATGTCCGCATCCGAGGCGCCGATCGTCCGGAGCAGGAGCTGGAGCTCCTCCGCGTAGCGCCGCGCCTGTTCCGCGGTACGGACATCGGGCTCGGTGACGATCTCCATCAGCGGCGCCCCGGAGCGGTTGAAGTCGACGAGGCTCACCCGGCGACCGTCCGCCCCCGCCGCGTGGAGCAGCTTGGCCGTGTCCTCCTCGAGGTGGGCTCGCGTGATCCCGATCGTGAACGGCCCCTCGGAGGTCTCGATCGCCAGCCGCCCGGCGGACGCGAGCGGCAGGTCGTACTGACTGATCTGGTAGCCCTTGGGCAAATCGGGATAGAAGTAGTTCTTGCGATCCCAGCGCGTGGCTTCCGGCGTGGAGGCGTCGATGGCGATCCCGGTCGTCAGCACGTGCTCCACGGCCCGACGGTTGATCACCGGCAGCGCTCCGGGGAGGCCGAGGCAGACCGGGCAGACGTGACTGTTGGGCGAAGCCCCGTCGTAGGCCGTCGAGCAGGGGCAGAACATCTTCGATGCGGTCTTGAGCTGGCAGTGCACCTCGATGCCGATGACCGCCTCGTACCGATCGAGGGCGGGCCCGGCTCCCGCGCCACCGGTCGTCGCGGTCGTCATCGGCCCGGCTCGCGCTTCATGCGCTTAGTGTGGCATGAGCCGGATCAGCGACCGAGGACGATCCCCACGGACGCGAGGACAAGCCCGTACACGGCGACGAAGAGCCAGCTGACCGCCGGGAGGCTGCGGCGGACCAGCGACCGCGGGTCCTGCCAGCGCGGGATCCGGCGACCAGGCCGGGCCTGGAGTCCGGTCGAGTCGGCCGGTTCGAGGCGCGTCGCGGCACGAGCGGCCGGATAGAGTCGAGCGACGCCGACGATCAGGGCGATCACGCCGCAGAAGAACAGGATGATGGCCATCGGTGTCATGGAACCCCTCGACCTCGATGAACCCGCAGCGGTATGCCGGCGCGCCCTCACGGTCGGGTCGCGAGGAGCTGCGAGGTAACGATCGTACCAAGGTCGGAGCGGCTTGACAGGCCCCGCTCGTCCGGCGGCGGGGCGGACGAACGTCCGGCCGGGGGGCCGCTTCGGACTCGTCGGAAGGCGGGTCAGCGGTCCCCGCCTGCCATCGCGGCCATCCGCTCGGCCGGCGTCGGCGTCGCCGGATCGTCGAGGGCGGCAAGATCGGCCGGCTCCGCGTCGCGCCAGTCCGCGGCCGCGGTGATCGCCTCGTAGCCGCGCGCGAGTTCGAACAGGGTCGGTTCGGACCACGGCGCGCCGATGAGCTGGAGGCCGACCGGGAGCCCCTCCGACAGCCCGGCCGGGATGGAGATACCGGGCAGGCCCGCCATGTTCACCGGCAGGGTGCACGCGTCGGAGAGGTACATCGCCACCGGGTCCTCGAGTCGCGCCCCGAAGCGAAACGCCACCGTCGGCGAGGTCGGCGCGACGAGCCCATCGAAGCCCTGCGCCCAGAGTGCGTCGAAGTCGCCCTTGATCAGCGTGCGGACCTTCTGGGCTTTGAGGTAGTACGCGTCGTAGTAGCCGGCCGAGAGGGCATACGTCCCGAGCATGACCCGCCGCTTCACTTCGGGGCCGAAGCCGCGTCCGCGCGTCGCGAGGTAGCCGGCGAGGACGTCGCCACCGTCGCCGAGACGGGGCCCGTAACGGATCCCGTCGTAGCGCGCGAGGTTGGCCGACGCCTCGGCCGGGGCCACGATGTAGTAGGTCGCCAGCCCGTATTCGGTGTGCGGGAGCGACACCTCCTCGATGATCGCGCCGGCGGCGGTGAGGGCGGCGACCGCCTCGCGGACGCGGGCCTCGACCCCCGCCTCCATGCCGGCGACGAAGTATTCCTGGGGCAATCCCAGGCGCTTGCCGCGCAAAGCGTCCGCCGCCTCGTCGTCGCTGGCCGGGAGCCTGAGCAGGCGCTCGGGCACGGGCTCGGGAGACGACGTCGAGTCGCGCTCGTCGCGCCCGGCGACCGCATGCAGCAGGGCCGCCGCGTCGCGCACGTCCCGGGCGAACGGCCCGATCTGGTCGAGCGACGAGGCGAACGCGACGATGCCGTACCGGCTGACCCGCCCGTACGTCGGCTTGAGACCGACGATCCCGCACAGGGCGGCCGGCTGGCGGATCGAGCCGCCGGTGTCGGTACCGATCGAGAGCGGGGCGTGATAGGCCGAAACGGCCGCCGCGGAGCCGCCGCTGCTCCCGCCGGGCACCCGGTCGAGCGCCCAGGGATTGGCGGTCGGACCGAATGCCGAATGCTCCGTCGAGGAGCCCATCGCGAACTCGTCCATGTTCGTCTTGCCGAGGATGACGGCGCCCGCGACGCGCAGCCGCTCGGTGATGTGGGCGTCGTAGGGCGCGACGTAACCGTCGAGGATCCTCGAGCCGGCGGTGGCCTGGCCGCCGCGGACCGACACGAGATCCTTGAGCGCGATCGGGATGCCGAGCAGCGGATGAAGGGCCGCGAGCGCGGCCGGGCCCTCGGCCCGGGCGGACAGGAGCCGTGCATCGGCGGCATCGGATTCGCCGAGCGCCCGCTCACGGTCGATCGTCAGCCAGGCATGGAGGGCATGGTCCTGGCGCTCGGCGAGGTCGAGGTGCGTCTCGGTCAACTCGCGCGATGAGACCTCGCCGGCGTGGAGGCGCGCCGTCATCTCGTGGGCGTGCAGGCGCGTCAGCGCGTCGGTCGTCACGGGCGTCGGGGCTCAGTCGCCCCCGAGGATCGCCGGGACGACGATGAGGTCGCCCTCGACGTCGGCCACGTTCCCCAGCACGGCGTCCACCGGCAGCGAGGGCCCGATGACGTCGTCGCGCAGGATGTTCTCGAGCTCGATCGTCTGGGCCGTCGGGGCGATGTGGTCGGTCGGTACGGTCGCGAGGATCGTGTACTGGTCGAGGATGTGGTTGAGCTGGCCCTCGAGGCGACCGAGCTCCTCCTCGGTCAGGCCGAGTCGGGCGAGGTACGCGACGTGCTCGACGTCCGCACGCGAGAGGGTGGCCATGCGCCCGATGATAGCGGGGACATGACCGTACCGCGCCTTCGACCGATGACCGCTCGCGACATTCCGGCCACGACCACCGCGATCCTCGCGGACGACTGGGGCGATCGACGTACCTGGTTCGAGTTCATCGTCGGGCACCCCTCGTGCTCGGCCGTGGTGGCCGAGGTCGCCGGCGAGATCGTCGGGACGGGCGTGACGACGGTGAACGGTCCGGTTGCCTGGATCGGGACGATCTGGGTCGCGGCCGCGTTGCGGCGGAACGGGATCGGCACGGCGCTCACCGCCGCGACGATCGAGGCTGCCGAGGCCGCGCGGGCCCGCACGCTCCTGCTCGTCGCGACCGACGCCGGGCGGCCGCTGTACGAGCGGCTTGGGTTCGAGCTCCAGACCTGGTACGTCACCCTGGAGGCGTCCGGGCTGGAAATCGACGTCCGCACGACCCCGGATCCGCGGCTGCGCGCGTTCGGCGCGAGTGACCTGCCCTCGATGGCGGCGCTCGATCGCGCGGCGACCGGCGAGGATCGGTCCGCCCTCCTGTCGGCGTTCGCATCGGCCGAGTCGACGAGCGTCCTCGACGACCGCAACGGCGGGATCGACGGGTTTGTGGTTCGGGCGGTGTGGGGCGGCGGCGCGACGATCGCCCCGGAACCCGCCGACGCAGCGGTCATCCTCCAGGGTCGGCGGGTGGCCGCCGGACCAGGCCGACGAGTCCGTGCCGGGCTCCTCGCCGAGAATACCGACGGCCTCGCCCGGCTGGCGGCCCACGGCTGGACCGAGGCGTGGCGGGCGCCTCGGCTCATCCGTGGCGATCCGCTCGATTGGCAGCCGACCCACATCTGGGGCCAGTTCAACCACGCCCTGGGCTGAGCCGGGGCGCGGGGGAGTACGGCGAACGGCCCAGACGGCATGGGCCATGGGTCCCGCGCCGCGAGTCCGATGGGGGGATGGAAGCGATCCACGCGCTCGACCATGCTGCCCATGACTGCAACCCGATCTCGATCACGGAGTCCCGACCGAACCACCATGTGGCCGACCCTCGAACGCACGCGCCGCCGGATCCTTCGCCGCGCATCGCCACGCCCGGCGACCTGTACCGTCGCGGGTGCCCCGGGCGACGTCGCGGCGACCCCGGAGCTCAACCTGGGCCTCGGCCGGGCCGAGCTCGAACGGCTCGGGCTGGCGCTCCAGGCCCTCCTCGGCCCCGACACGCCCCGCCCGGACACACCCGCGCGGCTCGAGGCGGCGCTTGCCGCGGCGTTCGAGCGGCTCGGGAGCAATGGCCAACCGAGGGTGGAACGGCGGCCGCACGCGCTGTATGCGCCGGAGGCGTGGCAGCTTCGCCTCGCGGACGTCGACCCGGGCGCGGTCGAGGCGCTCCGCCGGGCCATCCGCGACGGCGCCTTCGAGGCATGATCGCGCTCAGCTGTCTCCAGTGCGGCACGCCGGCGGTCCGGGAGACCGCGACCTTCTGTCGTCGCTGCGGGCTGCCCTACGGTGAATCCCCGCGAGCCGACGCGGAGCTCCCGATGTGCACGATCTGCTACCTGACGGTCGATGACGACGGGCGCACCGCGAGCCTGGACCTGCCGGGCCTGCGGGTCGACCTGCGTCGGCACATGGCCGAGCACGACCGTCACCCGGTCGGCGACGACGAGTGGCTCGAATCCCTGCGCGAGGGCGATCGGTTGCGCTGGGGGCGCTGGAGCGCCCCGTTCGAGACGGTTCGGCGGTATCTCGTGACCGGCCAGGTCGACGCCGGACGAAATCGCCAGCTCGCCCACGACCTGATCGTCACCGCGATGACCCAGCTCCGACGCTGGGGCCCGGAGGGAGTGATCCTCGGTGACCAGCCCGAGTGGCAGGCGGCCAGGACCGCCGTCAGCGAGTTGATGGAGCGCTACGCCGCCGGTCGCCGCTGATCGTTCACCGGACGCGGCTGAGCGTCACCCGTCTCCGCTGGTCGCCGGTGGCTCCGGGGCTGCCTCGCCCGTGAGCAACGCCCGGAACGCCGCCTCGTCGAGGACAGGCACCCCCAACTCCTGGGCCTTGGCCAGCTTTGAGCCGGCATTCTCACCGGCGACGAGATAGTCCGTCTTCCTCGATACGGATCCACCGGCCCTGCCGCCGGCCACGCGGATCGCCTCCTCCGCCTCCGGGCGCGTGAGCCCGGGGAGCGTCCCGGTCACGACCACCGTCTTCCCATCGAGGGGCCCCGCGCCGGCCGTTGCCGGCCGGGCCGCCGGCGGCTCCGCGTCCACCCCGGCCTCGGCCAGGTCGTCGAGGATCTCGGCGGTCGCTGGGTCGGCGAAATAGGTCGCCAGGCCGGCGGCGACGGTCGGCCCGACTCCCTCGACCGCCAGGAAGCGCTCCGGGTCCTCGGTCGCCACCGTTCGGAGGTATGCCCCGACCCCCCGGAGCCAGTCCTCGCCGGGGGGCACCTGCTCCGCGACCCATC
This sequence comes from Candidatus Limnocylindrales bacterium, assembly GCA_038214255.1. GTDB lineage: Bacteria > Chloroflexota > Limnocylindria > Limnocylindrales > CSP1-4 > SPCO01. The sequence continues at coordinate 17,765 of JBBQRZ010000029.1, read as the reverse complement.
GAGCGAGGTCGATCGCGGTCTGCTCGCCGATCTGCGGGATGCCGAGCCCGTTGAGGATCCGCGCCAGGGGCCGTCGGCGGGAGCGCCGGATCGCCTCGTACAGGTTCTCGGCACTCTTGCGGCCGAAGCGCTCGAGCGACTCGAGGTCCTCGACCGTGAGGCGGTAGAAGTCTCCGCGACGCCGCACGAGACCACGCTGCAGGAGCTGCTCGAGGACCTTCCAGCCGGCGCCCTCGATGTCCATGCCGCCCCGACCGGCGAAGTGATCAAACTCCTGCGAGACCCGTGCTGGGCAGGCGAGATTCGGGCAGTAGATGCGGACTGCGCCCTCGTCGCGAACGACCGCCGTGCCGCAGACCGGGCAGGTCGCCGGCATCTCGTACTCCCGCTCGGCCCCTGTCCGCCGGTCGGCGATCGACCGGACGACCTCCGGGATCACGTCGCCCGCCTTCTGGAGCACGACCCGATCGCCGATCCGGATGTCCTTTCGCCGGACCTCGTCAAGGTTGTGGAGCGTCGCGCGGGCGACGGTCGAGCCGGCGACCTTGACCGGGGTAAGGTGCGCGACCGGGGTGAGCGTTCCCGTCCGGCCGACGTACGGAACGATGTCCTCGACGGTCGTCTCGACCTGTTCGGGCGGGAACTTGTAGGCGATCGCCCAGCGCGGCGCCCGGCTCACCATGCCCAAGCGTTCCTGCTGGTCGTATCGGTCGACCTTCACGACGACGCCGTCGGTCTCGTAGGGGAGTTCGTGACGGGCCTCGCGCCAACCCTCCGTGAACTCGATCACGTCCTCGATGTCGAGCCCGGCCTCGTGGTCGGGATTGACCGCGAAACCCAGCGCCTTCATCCGCGCCAGGGCCTCCGATTGCGAGGCCACCGTCGACACGTCCTCGAGCAGCTGATAGGCCCACGACGAGAGGAGCCGGCTCGCGGTCACCCCCGGATCCTTCTGGCGCAGCGATCCGGCGCCGCTATTGCGCGGGTTGGCGTACAACGGCAGTCCGGCCTCCCCACGCTCGGCGTTGATGCGCGCGAACTCGGCCCTGGGCATGAAGACCTCGCCGCGCACGTCGATCGCGACGGAGTCGGGAAGACGTGCCGGGATGGCGCCGATCGTGCGCAGATTGGCCGTCACGTCCTCACCGGTCGTCCCGTCGCCGCGCGTCGCACCCTGGACGAAGCGGCCGCGCTCGTACCGGAGCGTGATGGCGAGGCCGTCGATCTTGAGCTCGGCGACGTAGCGCAGGTCCGTCGCCGGTTCGGGCGCGGCGGGCAGCCCGAGGCCACGCCGAACCCGGGTATCGAACGCGCGCAGCTCGTCGTGGCTGAAGGCGTTCGCGAGGCTGAGCATCGGCCGGCGGTGGCGGACCTCGCTGAACGTCCCTGACGGAACGCCACCCACGCGCTGGGTCGGCGACGCGGACGTGATGAGCTCCGGATACGCGGTCTCGAGGGCGACGAGCTCGCGGAACAGCACGTCGTACTCGGCGTCGCTGAGCTCCGGCGCGTCCTGCCCGTAGTAGAGCTGGTTCGCCCGGTCGATCTGCTCTGCCAGCGACGCGTGGCGGGTCGCGGCAGCGTCGATGTCGAGCGCGGCGGCGCTCTCGACCAGCGACGGGTCGACCGGCGGGAGCTCGACCGTCATCGAGGCGAAGGCACGGAACCGGCCGACCACGCCGGCTCGACGTGCGAGCGCGTGATGTCGGCCACCGTCGGCGTGCCGAGGAGCGCCATCGCGACCTCGAGCTCCTCGCGCACGATCGCGAGGGCTCGCTCGACGCCGGCCTGCCCGCCCGCCGCCAGCGCCCACAGGATCGGCCGGCCGATGAGGACGCCGTGCGCCCCGAGCGCGAGGGCGATCGCGATGTCGAGCGCCCGACGGACCCCACCGTCGACCCAGACCTCGGCGCGGCCGGCGACCGTCTCGACGATCTCGGCGAGCGCGTCGATCGGGGCGCGGGTCCGGTCGAGCTGACGCGCCCCGTGGTTGCTCACGATGATCCCGTCCACCCCGTGGTCGAGCGCGTTCCGGGCATCGTCGACCGTCAGGATGCCCTTGAGGACGAGCTGCATCGACGACCACGAGCGGATCGCCGAGAGGTCGGCCCAGGTCAGCGCCGTGCCGATCGGCGGCTCGAGGCGCTCGGCGCCGTCCGCGCCGTGGCCGGCGTGGGTCGGGCCGCCCGGCCGGGGAAAATTGCCGAGCGGCACGTCGAGGCGGAACCCAGAATCAAGGTCGCGCTGGCGATAGCCGAGGATCGGAAGGTCGACCGTCAGCAGCAGGGCGCGATACCCGGCTGCCGCGGCCCGCTCGACGAGGTCCCGGCTGCGCCTGGGGTCTTCCTGCGTGTAGAGCTGGAACCAGCGGGTCGCTTCTGGTGCTGCCGCGGCGACATCCTCGATCGAGCAGCTCGACATCGTGGAGAGCGCGAACGGGATGCCGGCGGCCGCCGCCGCCCGAGCCACGGCCGGCTCCGCGTCCGGGTGGGCGAGCCCCTGGACCGCCATCGGGGCGATCGCGACCGGCATGGTCGCCGGGCTGCCGAAAGCATCGGTCGACGGATCGATCCGCGAGACGTCGACGAGCACCCGCGGCCGCAGCCGGTAGCGACGCCAGGCGGCCTCGTTGTCGGCCAGGGTCTCCTCGTCCCAGCTGCCGCCGGCAATGTACGCGTACGCCGGCTCGCTCATCGCGAGCGCGGCGAGGGGCTCGAAGTCGACCAGGCGGTGGATCCCCGTGAGTCGCACCGCGGCCTCGGTCACCCGATGATCTCCAGGTTTGCGAGGCTCGCCAGCATCGTCTTGCGACCGACCGACGGATCACGGAACGCGACCGTGATCTCCTCGTCGGTTCGCGTGAGCTTCGAGGTCACGACGATCCCGTCTCCCCAGCGGTCGTGGCGAATCCGATCGCCGTCGCGGAACTGGCGCTCGCCGGGGATGACCGGACGCGGCGGGCGAGGCGTCGAGGACTGGCCGGCGGCATCGCGCGGCGGGACGCTGCCCGACGGGGCACCGCCGGCAAAGGCCTCGCGCCGGGCAGCGAGATCGCGCGACGGACGGAACGGTTCGCCGGGCGACGGCGCTCCGGGCCGGCCGCTGCCCTGGCGGTACGCCGCTCCCCCGCCGCCACGGACCGGGGTGCCGAACCGGGTCGTCCGCCGCTCGCCGAAGACGAGGTCGAGATCGAGGTCGCGCTCCGGTTCGTCGAGGCCGCCGAGTCGCGGCCCGATCATCAGCTCGGCCGGGATCTCGAGCAGGAAGCGGGACGGGACGGCGGCCTGGCCCATCCCCCAGGTTGCGCGGCGCCAGGCATGGGAGAGGTAGAGGCGCCGCTTGGCGCGGGTGATCCCCACGTAGGCGAGGCGTCGTTCCTCTTCGAGCTGGCGCTCATCGTCGAGCGCCCGGCTGTGCGGGAAGAGGCCTTCCTCGAGGCCCGCGATGAACACGACCGGGAACTCGAGGCCCTTTGCCGCGTGAAGTGTGATGAGCGTGACCGCGTCGGCATCGCCCTCGTACGAATCCTGGTCCGCGACGAGCGCGGTCTCCTCGAGCAGGCGATCGAGCGCGTCCTCGGGCGAGAGGTCGTCGTAACGAGTCGTGACCGAGCGCAGCTCGAGCAGGTTCGCCCAACGCTCCTCGCCGTCCTCCGAGCCATCGGCCAGCATGGCCCGGTAGCCGGACGCTTCGAGCGCCTCGTCGAGCAGCTCGGGCAGCGGCAACACCCCGATCCGCGTCCGCAGCCGGCGGACGAGGGTCGCGAACTCCGCGAGGGCCGTCCGGGTGCGCGGCACGAGCGCCGGGAGGTCGCCCCTGGCGGCGCGTTCGATCGCGCTCCAGTAGCTCGATGGCTCGCCGGTCGTCGGATCCTCCGCGGCGGCCGCGGCGCGAAGCACCTCGATCGTCCGGTCGCCGATCGAGCGGGCCGGGACGTTGATAATCCGCTCGAAGCTCACGCTGTCGGTGTCCGAGCGAAGGATGCGCAAGTAGGCGAGCGCGTCCTTGACCTCGCGCCGGGCATAGAAGCGCGTGCCACCCACGAGCTGATAGCGGATCCCGTAGCGCAGGAACGATTCCTCGATCGCCCGGGATTGGGCGTTCATCCGGTACATGATCGCGATCTCGCGGGCCCGGAAACGGGTGTCCTGGTCGTCGTCCTCGGCCCGCCGGGTCAGCGCCGTGCCCCGTCCGCCGACGAGGCCCTCGACCTGGCGGGCGATCCACTCCGCCTCCTCCTCCTCGTTGTACGCCTCGAAGCGCTGGATCTTCAGCCCGCCCTCGTTCTCGGTCCAGAGCTTCTTGTCCTTCCGGGCCGCATTGCGCGAGACGACCGCGTGCGCGGCGTCGAGGATGAGCTGGGTCGAGCGGTAGTTCTGCTCGAGCTTGACGACCGTGGCCTGCGGCCAGTCGCGCTCGAAGTCGAGGATGTTGCGCAGGTCGGCCCCGCGCCACGAGTAGATCGACTGATCGTCGTCGCCGACGACGGCCAGGTTGCCGTACTTCGTGGCGAGCGCCCGAACCCACAGATATTGAGCGCGATTGGTGTCCTGGTACTCGTCGACGTGGAGGTAACGCCAGCGCTCCTGGTACTTGGCGAGGACCTGCGGCGCCTCGTCGAACAGTCGGACGCCCTCGAGCAGCAGGTCGTCGAAGTCGAGTGCCCGCGCCGTACGGAGGCGTTCCTGGTACCGCGTGGCCAGACGGGCGATCGTCCGTTCGCGATGGTTCGCGGCGTTCTCGGCGAGAAACGTCGGATCGAGCATCTCGTTCTTCGCGCGGCTGATCGCCCCCAGGACCGCGCTCGGGCGGAACTCGCCGGTGAGCGGTAGGTCCTCCTCGCGCAGGATCTGCTTCATGAGCGCCTGCTGGTCGTCGGTGTCGTAGATGACGAACCGGCGATCGACCCCGATGGCTTCGCCATCCTGGCGGAGCACCCGGGCATTGAGGGCATGGAACGTACCGGCCTGCACGTCGCGGCCGCCCTCGCCGACGAGACTGATGATCCGTTCGCGCAACTCGCCGGCGGCCCGGTTCGTGAACGTGACCGCGAGGATCCGCCACGGCGGTACGGCCTTGACGCCGATCAGATAGGCGATCCGGTGCGCCAGCACGCGGGTCTTGCCACTGCCGGCGCCGGCCAGGATCAGGAGCGGGCCTTCCGTCGTCGTCACGGCGCGCGCCTGCTCGGGGTTCAGTGCACGGACGATCTCCTCCGCCCGGGCGGCGCGACGAGCGGCGATCGCCTCCGGGCTCGGGGCCGGGGCGGCTGGGGCTGTCGGGTCCTGACCGGGGACGGGCGCGTCACGCAGCCACTCGGGCTCCTCGGGCGAGGCCGTCTCGGCCGTCTCGGCCGTCTCGGCGAACGTCGTCCCGACGGTCGCCGCGGCGTCGACGAACGAGGGGTCGCCGGAGCGGCGACGGGACTTCGGGCTCACCGGCCCATTCTAGGTCCGCGGCCTCTCCGCGGCCGTATCGAGCGGCCCTACGGAGCGATCTGGTCGGCCGGCGGCGCGGCGATGGTCACGGGCTCGTTCCACTTCGAGAGGATCACGTTGGCGGTGACCTTGCCACCGTCGCCGAGGCCGATGATCGTGGCGAGGCCGGCGAGCCGGTTCGTATCGCGCTCGACCTGCAAAGTCATGTCGAGGCTGGCCCCGGCGAGGTTCACGGGAACCGCGGGCAGGCCACTCGGCAGCGGGACGGCCGTGCCGCCGCCGTTGAGCGCGGCCAGCTCGGCCGCGGTGAGCTCGATCCGGACCGTGGAGCAGGTCTTCCCGCCGCAGTCGACATCGGCGCCCTTGACGGGATCGACGCCAGGCTTGGCGAGGAAGTCGGTCAGCTGCTGGACCATCGCCGGGATCGCGCTCGGGTCGACCGAGGGCGTCGGAACGGTCGTGTCGGCGGCCTGCTTGCGGTAGAGCGGACCGGTCAGCGTCGTCTTGTAGTAGGCCGCGCCATCGAGGACGATCAATTCGCCCGCGAGGCCGAGCAACCCCGGGATCGAGAATGTCGCCCGCGTGGCCTTCTTCGCCATGTCGAGATCGGCGGCCGCCGTCGTGCCCGTCAGCTTGACCGGAGCGCCGCCGGCTCCGGTGGCCCCCGTGCCCGTGAGGTCAAGGCTGAGCGTGCCGTCCGCGGTCAGGTCGACGTGGACCGTCGTCGAGGTCGCGGCGTTCGTCGCGGCGGCGGCGAGGATCTCGCGCGGGTCCGTCAGGACGGACGGGGCCGGATTGGCATTGCAGGCCGCGATCAGCACGAGGGTGCTGGCCATGGCGATCAGGCGGGCCGGAAGCGTTCGCATCATGCGCGCAAGCGTCGCGGCGAGGACGGGCCCTGTCAAACGGGGGCAGCGGAGGCCTTCACCGGGATCGCTCCGGCCCCGGCGCGCGAGTCCGGCTGCGTCGTGCCACCTTGCATCCGCATTGCAGCCGCGTAAGATTCGGTTGCCCGCAGCTTGCCGCTGACACCCCGAAAGGCGATGCTGTGATCATCCGAGTCACGCACGGACGGGTCGTGCCCAACGGCGAGGCGAGCGCGTTCGAGATCCTGCGCAAGGCCACCGCGGACGTGCCGCGCGCGGATGGCCTCGAGGCCTTCATGCTCGGGCGTCGCTACGTGGGGAGCGACGGGGTCGAGCTGATCGCCATCACGGCCTGGCGCGACATGGATTCACTCGTGACGGTCATGGGGCCCACGTGGCAGATGCCGACGTGGCTGCCCGGTCTCGACAAATACATCGTCGCCGGAACCCTCGAGCACTACGAGACCGTGGCCGAAGACTTCGAGGGCATCCGCACGATCGGCCTGGACCTGCCGGACCGCGAAGCGAGCTGATGAAACCCCGACCTGCTCCGGATGCGGACAGAGAACGGCCCCGGCGTCGCCGCCGGGGCCGTTGTTCGATCTCGCCGGGTGGGTCGGACTAGAAGTCCAGTTCGTTACGCACGCGCGGTAGCAATGCTGTAGCATTCAGCGGACAAAGGCGGACGCCCCGACCGTTTGCAAGCCGGAGCGTCCTGACGCCGCAGTCCTGACTAGGAGGACCCGCGCTCATGGCATCGTATCCCCGCCGCCGTTCCTACGGCTCAGGCTCCGTCTATCGCACCGCGGACGGCCGCTGGCGTGGCGCCACCGTCACGGTCGACCCCGCGACTGGCCGACGCACCCGGCGCACCGTCTCCGGGCTGACCGCGGCCGACACCCGACGCAAGCTCGACGCGCTTCGCGCCGCTGTCAACCCGTCGACCTCGATGCGCACGGCCGACTGGCTGGCCGCCTGGCTACCGACGACGCGCCAGCGCATCGCCCCCTCGACGTACCGTGGATACGGGGCCGTCGCCCGCGCAATCGGCGAGCGCATCGGCGACGTGCCACTCGGGAGCCTGGCGCCGTCGGACGTCGAGCGCATGACGGCGGCGATGGTCACGGCGGGCCGGACCGCCGGGACCGCCGGGATGGCCCGCAAGGTGCTTCGGCTGGCGCTCCGGCAGGCGATCCGCGACGGGCTGGTAACGCGCAACGTGGCGGCCGAGGCTCGCCCGCCGCGCGTCGAGCCATTCGCTGCGCGGACCCTGACGGCCGAGGAGGCCCGCCGATTGATCGCCACGACCGCCGACGACGAGCTCGGGCCGCTGTGGGCGCTCCTGATCGCTACCGGGCTACGGCAGGGCGAGGCGCTCGGGCTCGCCTGGGCCGACGTGGACTCGGCGGCGGGTACCCTGACCGTGCGGCGCGCGCTCGCGCGAGGCTGGGACGGCAAGCCTAAGCTCGGCCCTCCGAAGTCCGACCGGAGCCGGCGCACGATCGCCCTCCCGGCCGTGGCCCGCGCGGCGCTCGACCGCCAGCGGATCCGCCAGGACACCGCGCGGGAGGCCGCGGGCTCCGCATGGCAGGACCGCGACGACCTCGTGTTCACGGACGCTGTCGGCCGCCCGCTGGTCGGCCGGAGCATCACGCCAGCCCTGCGACCAGGCCTCGCCCGGGCCGGGTTGCCGCCAATCCGTTGTCACGACCTCAGACACACCGCCGCGACACTTCAGCTCGCCGCGGGCGTCCCGCTTGCGACGATCAGCCGGACGCTCGGACACTCCACGATTGCTATCACGGCCGACATCTACGCCGCGGTCACTCCGGACCTCCGGCGCGAGGCGGCCGACGCGATGGATCGGGCGCTGTCATGAGCGCCATCGACGAGCTTTCGTGGTGGATCGCGAAATGGACTCGGGCGTTCGTTGCGAAGGGCGAATACACCGACGACGAGATCGTCGAGGAGGTCGAGCGGCTGAGCATGGAGCTCGATCACGCCGGCGAGCGACTCGACCGCCTGGGCTATCGTCCAGACCAGTCATTCACAGCCCACGAGACCCGCCAGCTCAGGGCGGCGATCAAGGAGCTGCGGGCTGGGCGAGGCGAGACGGTGCCGACCAATAATCGGAAGCCAGGCCCATCACCATTGGCCAAGCCCGACGAAGTTGAGCGGGTCCGCCGGGAGCTGGAGGCCGCTGGTGAGTCGGCCGGCGAGCGGTCGATTGCGAAGAAGCTCGGCGTCAGCCGCGATGCCGTCCGATACACGCTTGGCAAGGATCGTCGACGCCCGCGATCCTGAGATTACCAACCAAACTACCGACCACCCGCCACCTTCACCCGCCACCCATGGCACGGCTAGAACTGTGTCATGCGAGCGATCTACGTTCCGATCTCACCCGAGGACCTCGAGGCCCTTCGCCAGGCCGCCGTTGAGGATCGCCGCCGGCCACAGGACCAGGCGGCCATCCTCCTGCTCGAGGCCCTTCGGCGGCGGCAGCGGAATCAAGGCCGCGTCGGACAAGCGGCGGCCGATCGATGAGCAGCGACCGACTCGAGGCAGCGATCCGCGGGCTCGCCGAGGTACTGGTCGACGAGCTGCGAGCCGAGGTCGCCGCGGAGCCGGCCGCTGCCATGCCGGACCGGCTGCTCGATGTGGCGTCCGCGTCGGCCGCGCTCGGGGGCGTCTCCAGATCCACGCTCTATGGATTCATCGGCTCGGGCCAGCTGCGCTCGATCTCTGTCGGTCGACACAGGTTCATTCCTTCGACGGCGCTCGCCGAGTTCATCGCCGGTCGGTCGGATCCGCCGTAGACAGAAAGAGAGGCGGCCCGAGCGCCGTCCGCCCGAACCGCCCACTAACCCTGCGCTGATGGTACGCCGTCGGCGCCCGAAAAGGAACGCGAAAGATGACAACGCGACAGATCGAGGATTACGACCTCTTAGACCCTGGCACCTATGACGCTACCGCCCTCTCCATCGCGGAGGGCGACGACGGACAGTACGGTCCCACCGTGCGGTTCTCGTTCGAGGCCATGACCGAGGACGGCCCAGCCGAGATTGACGCTCTCGCGAGCGACGTCTGGAAGGGCGCCACCAAGGCCCGAGCGTGGTTCTCCACCCTGGTCGGGCACACCCTTGCGAAGGACGAACGGGTCGACTGGGACGACGTCGAGGGTAGGCCGTGTCAGATCACGGTCACCCACGTTCTGGACAAGAAGGGAATCACGCGCGCCCGGATCGCGGACGTGCTGCCACCGCGCAGGGCCAAGCCGGCGCGGCCGGCCACAACGGCTGAGGAAGCCGACGCAGACGACCTGCCGTTCTGATGGACGTTGACGAGCTCGCCGCGCTGCTTCCCGCTGCCAAGCCGGCGCGGCGCGGTGGGTTCGTCGCGCGCTGTCCGGCACACGAGGACGACGCCCCGTCGCTGTCCGTCCAACAGGGCAACAAGGGGGTCGTCGTCCACTGCTTCGCGGGCTGCTCGGCCGACGCCATCATGGCCGCGCTCGGGCGCACCACGGCCGACCTTTTCAACGACGAGCCGGAACCGGTCGTCGTACGTCGCCGGCGCACCACGGTCTATGAGATCCGCGACGCCCAGGGTGAGTTGAAGGCGATCCACGAGCGGATCGACCACGCCGACGGTAGCAAGGACTTCGCCTGGCGCCAGCCGAACGGTACGTCCGGCCTGAATGGGACCGGCGTCGTCGACTTGCCCTTGTACGGCTCGGAACGGATCGCGTCATGGCCGCAAGGCACCGTGCCGCTGATCGTCGAAGGAGAGAAGGACGCGCATGCGCTGCTCGGGGTTGGCGTGGCCGCGCTGGGCACCGTCACCGGCGCCGCGGCGACGCCGTCGGCGTCGCCGCTCGGGGCGCTCGCCGGCCGGGGCGTCATCCTCGCGCCTGACAACGACGAGGCCGGCCGCCAACACATGCAGCGTACGGCCGTGGCCCTGGCCGAGTTCGCCGCGGTCGGCTGGGTGGAGTGGCCCGGCGTGCCGGCCAAGGGTGGCGCGGCCGACTACCTCGCCACGCACACGGCCGACGACGTCCGCCAGCTCGTCACGAGCGCGCGTGCATGGCCACTCGACGATGAGACGGCCGTGTCTGCCCAACGGCCAAACCCGTTGGGCAGACAGTTCAGGACCGCTCACGAGATCGTGTCCGAGCGACCCCCGGGATGGCGCTACATCAGTCTCCCGTGGCTCGCCTGCGGCATGATCACCGAACTCGACGGCAAGCCGAAGACAGCCGGCAAGACGACGTTCGTGCTGCGGCTCATCCGGGCCGTGCTCGACGGGCGTCCGTTCCTGGGCGGGGCAACCGAACGGACGCCCGTCGTACTCCTGACCGAGCAATCGCGCGCCTCGATCGCGCCCACGCTGGCAGCGGCCGGACTGGACCGCGACGACCTCGTCATCCTGTCGTGGCCGGACACCCTGGGCCTCTCGTGGGAGCAGATTGTCGCGTTGGCCGTCGAGGAGTGCCTGCGCCTCGGAGCGCGGCTGCTCATCGTCGACACGCTCGGCCAGTTCGCCGGTGTGCGGGGCGATTCGGAGAACGACGCGGGCGCCGCGCTCGAGGCGATGGCGCCGCTCCAGGCCGCCGCGGCCGAGCACGATCTGGCCGTGCTCGTGTCCCGCCACGATCGCAAGGGTGGGGGCGACATCGGCGAATCCGGCCGTGGCTCGAATGCCTGGACAGGCGCCGTCGATTGCGTCATCGCGCTACGCCGGCCGCTCAACCCGGCCCGTCACACCATCCGCGAGCTCGAGGCCGTATCGCGTCGTGACGACGTGCCGGCCGAGCCGCTCATCATCGAGCTCGTCGACGACGACTACGTCCTGCTCGACTCGGCCGCAGTGGCCTTCGACGAGGGACGCCACGCCCTGCTCGCCCACCTGTCCAAGGACCCGCAGACGGAAACCGAGATCCTCGCCCGCGTCCGGAAGGCGGGCGGGACGTTGTCGCGCTCCACCTTCCAACGGGCACGCGACGACTTGCTCCGGTCAGCTGACGTCGAACGGACGGGTAGCGGCGGGTCACAGGATCCCTACCACTACCGTCTGCCCGAACCGTCTGCCCAGTCTGCCCAACGTATAGACGTTGGGCAGACAAAGGCTGGACCTGACCCGGGACCCCGGTCGCTGAAGCTGTCGATGGACTGGGACGTGGCATTCCCGGAGAAGAGGCCGGCATGATCGACAGCCTGCCGGCGCTCACCGAGAAGGAGTTCCTCCGCCAAGTCTCCGAGCTGGCCCGGCTGTACCGGTGGCGGGTGTACCACCCGTGGCTGAGCATCCACAGCGAACGGGGTTGGCCCGACGTGGCCCTCGTGAGACCCCCTCGGCTCGTGCTGGCAGAGCTTAAAACTGACAAGGGCAAGACGACGCCCCACCAGGACGAATGGCTCGCCTTGCTCGGGGCGTGTCCGGGGGTCGAGACGTACCTGTGGCGTCCGTTGGACTTCGACACGATCGCGAGCGTGCTGCGATGACGGCCCGAGACGTGCATGCCGTGCCATTCGTCCCGTCGTCGCGTGGCCACGTCCTGACGGTGCGTTGCTGGTGTGGGCCGATCAGCGTCGGTGTGGACATGGCGACAGGTGCAGCCGTGTACCGCCATCGCCAGCCGTCGCAGCTCGCCGTCGCTGCGCTGCGTGGTGATCATCTAGCTGATCGGATCGATGATCGACAGCTCGCGAGGTCACGACGGCGATGAAGCCACTCCACTTCATCGCGCTGGGAACGACCACGGGCAGCCATCGCCCCGACCGCTCTGCCGATCGTGCAATGCCCGCAGCAAGGGCTCGCGGTTGGCCGCGTCCGTACCAGCTCACGCTCGAACGCCGCGCTCGGATGGTAGGCCATCGAAATCTCTGGCGAGGTCGACTGTTGCTGACCGCGGTCAATGACGCTCGCGATCTGTACGGATGTGGGGCGAATCGATAATGGCTGGCCACGGGCTTCCGCCCAAGCTACCGTCGCAACGCCGACGCCGGAATCCCCCGACGCGCGGCGAGTACTCGGCGGTGGCCGCCATCGGCTGGCAGCACGGCCCGATTCCGAAGCCGCCCTCAGGTCTCGGGACAGAGGCCCGGTTGGCCTGGTCGACCTGGATGGCGTCGTGGGTCGCGGCGCACTGGCACCCCGGGGACCTGCCGCAGCTCCGGGTGCTGGTCAGGCTCTTCGACCAGGTCTCGACGGGCGTCGCGTCGACGTCGCTCATTTCGGAGACCCGTTCCTGGATGGACGGCTACGGGATCACGCCCAAGGGCCAGCAGGATCGACGCTGGGTGGCGCCGAAGGCATCCGACGCGAGCGGCTCGGACGCGAACCCATACGGGCGGCTCCTCCACGTCGTCGTCCCGGTCGACGATCCGCCCACTGGGAGCGCCTCATGACCGCCGAAGCGCAGCGGGCGATCGCCGAGTACTACCAGATGGAATCCGAGCTGCTCTTCCGAGACTTCGAACGGCTGTGCGCGCAGCTGGACCAGGCGCGCCCGACGCCGGCCAGGGTCATGACGGCCTACACCGAGATCCCCGCTGACTGGGTCGACCCCGCCCTCCGCGCCGAGGTCGCCGATGTCGTCGCCTCGGTTGCCCCGCTCCTCGAGGTCGGGGGCCTCCTGCCGATCGACGTCCGCTGGATCACCATCGGCACGGGTCCGCCCGGGTGGTACGCCCGCCAGGTGGTCGGCGATCTCGCGGGGCAGTTCAGCTCCGACTGGCCGAGGACGATCTTCCTGCGGGCGGACCTGGCGCCCCGAGAGGTGAAGGCGTCCGCCGCCCACGAGCTGCACCACCTCGCGATGTACCACCACGTAGGCCGTCATCAGACCCGAGCCGAGCAAGTCGCCGCGATCGAAACGCGCGAGGCAGAGGCCGAGACGTTCACCCTCGCGCTGTACCCAGGATCGCTCACATGGAAGGAGAACACTCGATGACCGAGAAGGAACCGCCCATCCAGGGCCAAGACGGGCTCATGAGCCGGGAGTACCAGATTTTCGATCGCCGCCGATATATCGCGGCCCAGGAGCTCCGCAATCGGCGGGATCCCGCCTGGGCTGCGAGGCAAAGGACGCCGGACGAGACGCGGGAGCTCGAGGCGGCCGAGGAGGTCGTCGCCACGGCACAAGCGGCCTTCGACGTCGAGCAGCGCCGGCTGGCGAGGGCTGGCGAGCTGACCGGCCACGGCTGGGACGGGGGAGGCATCGCCGTCACGGCCGGCGCGTTTGTAACCCCCGACGGCCCCTACTTGGAGGCCGCGGACGCCCACAGGGCTGCGACCGGCCGGCTGGCCCGAGTCCGCCAGAAGATCAGCGACGCGCAGATGGCCCGCTACGAGCGAGCCAACGCCAACGCCGTGACGGCCTGGCGCAAGGACAACCCAGTGCCCCCGGAAGGAGATTGATCATGAGCCACGGCGACCATACCTACCAGTTCACGGAGCCCCCCGAGGTCGCGACGCTTCGGGCGCGCATCTTCCATGATCCGCACGTCCCCGCGCGAGCGGCCGGTCGCGTGATCGCCGACCTGGCCCGTCGGGGCGACATGGCCGGCGTCAAGATCGCCAGCGTGGAGCTGGGGCGGATCATGCAGGCGCTCGATCCCGGACGCGCCGAGCGGATGCGCGCGATGCACGCCATGAACGAGTGGCAGCGCCAGCACAACGGCTCCGGCTCCAAGGCGGCCGAGGAGGCCGCGATCGAGTACTACCGCCGGCTCCAGCGCCAGTCATGGCCTGCCTCGAGGCGGACCGGCAGTGGTGGGTATTCCGGTGGGTTCTGAGGTGATCACTCCGCTCGAGGCGGCGGAGCAGGCCGTCGTGGCGCTCTCCGCCGCCCTGGCCGAGGCGATCGACGCCGCCTTCGCCGCGAAGCCCCCGGGAACGCCGTTCGTTCTCGGCAGGGTCGGCGTGGACGACGGCGGCGATACCGACTGGGGACGCGCCTATCGTCGCGTCGTGGTGGCCCAGAAGGCCCTCGACGTCGCCGTAGACGAGCGGGCCGTCCTTCGCAGGCGTTCTCGTGAAGGCGCGCCGTAGCCGTGGCAGTCGTACAGACCGGTAATCCGTCGGTCGTCGTCATCGGCACAGCCCAGACCGGCAACACCGATACGACCGACACGATCGACCGCGGCGCGAGCCGTGGCCCGAGTGCGGTCATCATCACGTCCACGGTCGGCGCGACGCCGACGGTGGACGGTGAACATCCTAGGTTCCGCTGATGGCGTGGCCTTCTACAACATCCCCTACGCCCTCGCGGCGACGCCGTCCACGTTCGTGGTGGCGGCGATCACGATCACCACGGCCGTCACCACGACGTACCTGCTCCAGGTCGACCAGCCGTGGCGCTACCTGAAGCTCAATTTCAGCGCCAATACCAACGTGACCCTCACCACGACGGTCGCGCGCTGAGCTAAATGTGAAGGAGCGCCCGTCCATCCCTGGTTGCGAGACCTCGGCCCGGCGGAAACTGACCGTGGACGTCAGCAGTGCCGCCGGGCCGGACGCGCGTGTGAAGGTAAGCCGTCGACACTGGAGCTAGCCTCAGGGTGTGTGGAAACGGCTGAGACCGTCTCGGTCCACGTCGACCAGGCCGTCGAGTCTCGATTCGGAGGTCGAGGGCACCAAGAAGCGGCGTACCCTTCCGGTGTTGTTGAAGGACCCTGCTGCTGCGCGGCGCCCGCTTTGTCGACGGCATCTACATCCCAGCCGACGTCGACCGCCCACACGATCCCGGAGAGGAGGTGTCAGCGGCCTAATTCAGTCAGTGCGTTACTGGTGGTCCTGGGCTGGGATCACCCGAGCAGGTCCGAAGGCGTTGACTCGCATGCGTACATTCGAGACGGGACCTTGATCTAAGGCCGAATGCTGAGGCGGACCGCACCACGACCCGCACAAGCGAGAGGACATCCACGTGAGCGCTTTCGATGATCTGGACCGGGTCGTTGACCAGTCTCATCAGGCGGCCGATGCATTCGCCAAGGGTGACTCGGAGCCTCTGAAGGCCCTCTATTCGCACGAAACCGACGTCAGCATCGCCAACCCGTTCGGTCCACCCGCGCGTGGATGGCAGAAGGCGGCCGACACCATGGATCGGGCCGCGACGAACTATCGGGACGGCCGGGCGACGGGCTTCGAGCGGATGGCCGAATACACCACGCCCGGTCTCGCCTACGTCGTGGAGATGGAACACCTCGAGGCCAAGATGGGCGGCAGCGAGGACATCACCCCGGTGACACTGCGAGTCACGACAATCCTTCGCCCCGAAGGTGGGACGTGGAAGATCGTCCACCGTCACGCAGACCCGATCGCCATGACCCGTCCGGCTGAATCGGTCATCCAAACGCAACTTGACGAGAGCTCTCGACACTGAGCCGCGGGTGTAGGCTGTCGGGGCTCGGTATTGGACGGGCTCACAACGGCGATCGACCCCCACGGGTCGGCCGCCTGCATGCGACCATTAGACGGCCTCCGTTCGGTGCCAATACACCGGGCGGGGGCGTTTTGATGGGAGGCCGACATGGCCACAGCGACAGCACCGACCGAGGCCGAGATTCGCGAGGCGATCCGGGCTCGGATCGAGAACTACCCCAGCGACGACCCCCGGACGCCTCTCCGCGAGGCGATCAAGGGCCTCGCGGGGATCCTGAGAGGTCCGGCCTATGACACGCTCGAGTCGCCGGATCCCCGCGACGGGAACGGCATGGCAACGGCCCCCGAGGACCTCTGGAGCGGCGATCTGCGCCCGTCCGAGGCGCTCGTCCTGCGCCGCCACGGCGAGGCGGCCGTCGAGCGCGCCTTTGAGCGCGCCATGGCGTTGATCGTCGAGGAGATCGTCGCGGCGGCCCTGGCTGCAGCGGCCGAGATCCCCGACGCACCGCGAGCTGCGCGGGAGCCCGTCACAGCCTGACTAATCCCCGAACGACCCGTGGCCCCGTCGTCTGTCCCCCAGCGGCGGGGCCGGTAGCAATCTCGGTAGCATCAGAGGCGGACATCCCCGGATGGGAGACCCGCCTCTGAGTGCGTTTCGTGCGTGAGTCCGTCAGGCGCGTACGCCAGCGGACACTAACGGACCCTCTAGAAGTCCATCCCGCCGCCGCCGTGGTCGTGACCGCCGGCGGCCCCGGCCTTCTCCTTTTCCGGCAGGTCGCTGATCAACGTTTCCGTGGTCAGGACCATCGCGGCGATGGAGGCGGCGTTCTGGAGCGCGGATCGCGTGACCTTGGCCGCGTCGACGATGCCCCTCTTGAAGAGGTCACCGTACTCGCCCTTGAGGGCGTCGTAGCCGAAGCCCGGCTTGAGCGTCTTGACGTGCTCGACGATCACTTCGCCGTGCGCGCCGGCGTTGTCGGCGATCTGCCGCGCCGGGGCCTCGAGGGCCTTGCGGACGATGTCAACGCCGACCTGCTCGTCGCCTTCCAGCTTGATCTTGTCGAGGACCGGGATCGCCTGCAGAAGCGTCGTCCCACCGCCGGCGACGAGGCCCTCCTCGACGGCCGCTCGGGTCGTCGAGAGCGCATCCTCGATGCGGTGCTTCTTCTCCTTGAGCTCGACCTCGGTGGCCGCGCCGACCTTGATCACGGCGACGCCGCCCGACAGCTTGGCGAGACGCTCCTGGAGCTTCTCCTTGTCGTAGTCGGAGGTCGTGTCTTCGATCTGGGCCTTGATCTGCTGCATCCGGGCCTTGATCTGGTCCGCCGAGCCGCCCCCGTCGATGATCGTCGTGTCGTCCTTGGTCGCGACGACGCGGCGAGCCGTGCCGAAGTCCTCGGCCGTGACCGAGTCGAGCTTGCGACCGATCTCCTCGCTGATGACGGTGCCACCGGTCAGGATGGCGATGTCGCGGAGCATCTCCTTGCGCCGATCGCCGAAGCCCGGCGCCTTGACGGCGAGGACCGAGACGGTGCCGCGGAGCTTGTTGACGACGAGCGTGGCGAGCGCCTCACCGTCGACGTCCTCGGCGATGATCAGGATCGGCTTGCCCTGGGCGACCGCCTTCTCGAGGGCCGGGAGCATGTCCTGGACGCTCGAGATCTTCTTGTCGGTGATGAGGATGAGCGGGCTGTCGAGAACCGCCTCCATCCGATCGGGGTTGGTCACGAAGTAGGCCGAGAGGTAGCCCCGGTCGAACTGCATGCCCTCGGTGTATTCCTTTTCGAGGCCGAGGCTCTGGCCCTCTTCGACCGTGATGACGCCGTCCTTGCCGACCTTGTCCATCACCTCGGCGATCACCTCGCCGACCTCCGGATCGGCGGCGCTGATCGACGCGACTGCGGCGATCTGCTCACGCGTCTTCACCGGGCGGGCCTGCCGCGCGATCTCGGCGACGACCGCCTCGACGGCCTTCTCGAGACCGTGCTTGAGGATCATCGGGTTAGCCCCGGCGCTGACGTTCCTGAGGCCCTCCGCAACGATTGCCTGGCCGAGCACGATGGCGGTCGTCGTT
>JBBQRZ010000028.1:0-42050 GCA_038214255.1 Candidatus Limnocylindrales bacterium | reverse complement strand
TGCGCGGGTTGGGCACGAGCTCGGCTGGGGCGATGTCGGCATGGCCGACGATCCGGTTGCGCCAGACCGGGGGAGCCTCGCGCACCTGGGTCACCACGCCAGGCCTTGCATCGCGGCGCGAACAGAGTGATGGATGTCCATCGGACCGCCAGATGGACGGCAGCGAGCGAGAGGACGATGGACATGGCAGACCTTCGAAGGTGCATCGGCTCGACCCGCTTCGGGATCGAGCCGCACGATGCCCCGGTCGAGACCTTCCCGAGCCAGCCAAGTCAGAAGGACGGGCTGGGTCGGATGTGCAAGGAACACTGGAACCGGTACACCGCGGGCATCGCCCGCGAGGCGAAGGCTTGCCGGGCGGCGGAAGAGGGTGGGCCTGACGATGCGAGCGTCCCGTCCAGAAACCACCGCACCAGAGGAGCCGCCCAACGCCGTAGCGCCGTCGAAGCGTACTCGGCGACCTGACCCCGTTCCTGTTACCGATGGAGAGGAAGCCGTCGGCTAGGACGATTCGCTTAGCCCGCGACGAGGGCCCCGGACGCGATCCCGGGGCCTCTCTTCGGCCCAGAACGCCAGCGCGACGTGCGCGCCCGCTCACGCGACGTACCATTCGAGCACGGAGTCATAAGACAGCGGGCGGGTCCCTGAATCCCCTTGGGGGCACTCCCTCCGCTCGAGTGAGGGTCGCCCCGGGACGGGCGCTCGCCGCGGTTATCCCTGTCGTCATGCTCCCCGTGCATGCACCGAAGGCACGATTGCCCCGCCCTCGAGTCGGCGGTATGCACCGGCTGCATGTCGACGGGGGTGAATCTCACCGCGAAGGCAAAGGCCCCCGGGCGCCGGCACCGGTACTGCCACGTGAGGTGGGGGGCACCCGCGCAATCGACCGCGCCGCGCGTGACCGGGGACGCCTAGAGCGTATGGCACAAGGGTCCGCGGTCATAGGAACTTCTTCCAGCTTGGCGCGATTCCTGTGAAGCAGTGGCCTTGGCCGGGCGGGCTAGGCTGGGTCCGCCAACAGGATGTACAGCGCGTCCGGTCCGGGACAGACGAAGTAGCCGTGAAGGCGCGGCCAGGCTCCGTCGGGGATCGCGAGCACCTCACGGTTCGTGGCCACGACGCGGCCTGCGGGATCACGGACGACCGGCTCATCGGCCGACCCGCCCTGGAAGCCGGCGGACCAGAAGGTGTGCAGAAGCGTGCCGGTATTCGCCACGGCGGAGACCGGCTCGCTCGCCGTCGCGTCGATGCGGAACGTGACCCGCCGGTAAGGCACACCGATCGCATCGCAGCCGAGGTTCGCCGGGGCGAGACCAAGCCGGATCGCCGCCGAACCCGACGCCGTCGCCCCCGACGGTGATGGGCCGACCGGGTTCGGGGACCCACAGCCCACGATGGCGAGGCAGGCCGTCGCCAGCAGAAGTCGTCTAGCGTTCACGCCGTGACCCTCGTTACATCGCTCTCGGGAAGGATGCCACCGGCTGATGGGACGATTGCTGGTCTGCACCGAGGAGACGGGAGCCGGTACCTGCGGAGTGACGAATCGGCGCTAGGCCCCTTCGTTATCCTCGGCCCGGCGAGTCGCTGTGGCGGGCGTTTCTGACAGGCGCCGCAACAACTCCTGCACCCGCTCGGTCGCCCGCGCCTGGCGATCGCGAGCTGATCGGTACCCTGCGCCGCCAACTGGCTCGGCCCTCAGCTCCTCCATGGCGCGCTTGAGCTCCTCCATCGCGTCGGTCAGCTCGCGCGTCGCTTGATCCAGGTAGTCGGGCGGATCGGCCATCGCCCACCCTACCGAGCGTCCCGTTGCGCTGCGCTTCGTGCGAGCCGACCGAGAGTTGCAGGGTCCTAACGCCGGGCGCCTCCGATCGGGCGCCTCGCATCCCGGCGCGAGCTCCCTGCTACCATCGCCCGCGATGGAGATCATGGGCATCCAGCTCCGGACGATCGTGCACGACAACGACGCGCGCCGCTGCGAGGGATGCTCGGAGATCATCCAGGGGACCCCCTGGCGAATCAACCTCCTGGACATCGTCGCGACCGAGAAACCAGTCTCCTGGACAGAGCGGCCCGCGATCAATCCCGGCCCGTTCCAGTTCCACGGCGATCCCGAGCATGTCCGGCGCTGGATGGCCGGACGCGGTTACGTGTTCTGCCGCCGCGGCCGGATCCGGGAGATCATGCGGCCGGTCCCGATCCCGTCCGCGGACGATGCGGGTGAGCCGCGCTGGGGTCTGTGCGACGGCATCCACCGCGACGATCACGAGTTCGTCCCGGCCTAATTCGCGCCTGAGGCGATCCTGGCGGCGGCCGGTTCTCCTGCTCGATTGACATCGCCCTGCGCGGACCCCTATCCTCCGCTCGCTTGGGCGAACAACTGCTACCCAGATTTACCCAGGTTCTTCATGTCGGCGGGTCTCGTGGCCATCTCCCCCCACGGTCCTGAGCCAGCCGGCGCCCTTCCCTCGGCCTTCGAGGCACCCGGAGCCCGACGCGATGACAACTGCCACCTCGACGTCCCAGCGCTGGCTGTCGCTCGGGCCCGCGAGCCAGATCCTCGGGGTGGACCCCGACACCTTGCGACGCTGGTCCGACGAGGGCCGGGTCGAGTCCTGGACGACGCCCGGCGGCCACCGCCGATTTGATCGCGCCAAGCTGGAGGTGCTGGCCGCCGATCGGCGAACCCTGACGACGCGCCCGCTGGCGAGCCTCGGCGCGACCCCGGAACGGCTCCGCCGCGCCTATCGGCGGAGCTACACCACGGGAGTGACTGGCGCGTTCCCCGACGTCCCGCCCGGGGCTCCGCGTGACGACACGGAGCGGGCGGCCTACCGCCGCGATGGCCGTCGGCTCGTCGAGACGATGGTCGCCTACCTGGATACCGCGATGGCCGATGCGACGCGCCGCGACCGAATGGAGGCGGAGGCGAGCGCCCTCGTCGACGATCTCGCGGGGCGGCTCGCCGCCGGCGCGAGCATGACCGAGGCGGTCGCCCTGTTCGTCGCGGCCCGCCAGCCGTTCCTGACCGAGCTTGTCGGCGTGGGCCGGCGACGGTCGCTCGACCCGGCCCGACTCGCCGTCTTGTACGAGGACGCCTCCTCCCTGCTCGACCGGCTGCTGCTGCGATTCGTCGCCGCGCATCAGCGCGCGACGACCGGCGCCGGATCATGAACATCGCGCTCGTGCTGCCGGCCCTGACCTCGCTCCTCGCCCTGGTACTGAGCCTGGCGCTGTTCGATCAGTGGCGAGAGCGGCGCGCCGGATTCCAGCTCATCTGGGGTCTCGGCATGCTGTTCTTCGGCATCGCGTCGGGGTGCGAGGCGCTGGCCGCCGCCGGCGGCTGGAACGAGACCCTCTACCGCACCTGGTACCTGATCGGGGCCATCTGGACGGCGGGCTGGCTCGGCCTCGGCACGGCCTTCCTGCTCGCTCGGACCCGATTCGGGTACACATTCGCGCTATGCCTGGTGCTCGCCGGGATCTTCACGCTGCTGACCCAGCGACGATTCGACTACCCGGGCACCGGATCGGCGCACATCCTGTACCTCATCGCCGCGTTGGTCCTCGGCCTCGCCGTGGCGGTCGAGACCTACTTCCAGAACGAGCGCTGGCCGCTGCTCGCCGCCGGTGCCGTCGTGGGGGCGACGGTGCTCTCCGGCGTGCTGATGCTGACCGTTTCGCTGCCGCCCCCCGGCTTCGCGGTCGATCCGGCGACCGGGGTCGCCACGGGCGAGCTGTTCCCTGGCACGATCCGCCTGCTCACGCCGTTCCTCAACGTCACGGGAGGGTTGGCCCTCGTATTCGGGGCGCTCTTCTCGGCCTACATGTTCATGCCCAAGCGTCGCGTCCTGGACTACTCGCTCGACCCGAACCAGCCGGGCGACCAGTTCCTGTTCAACCTGCTGATCTCGCCGGTGGCGATCATCGTCAACTTCGCCGCGTCGATCCCGGGCGCCGTGCGCGCCCTCGTCACCGGTAAGCTGCACAGCCGGGTGCCGGCCACGATCCTCATCGCGATCGGCGGCCTTCTGGCGAGTGGCGGCGATGCGCTCAACCGGTTCGGGGTGACGAACTACTTCCAGGTCGCAAAGTTCCTCGCCGTCGTCTTCCTGCTTGCCGGCTTCCTCGTGTCGATCGAGGCCTTCCGGGAGATCCGCGTCCCGTTCACGGCGTTCCGACTGGCGCGCTCGCGCCAGGAAGCCGCGGGTGCCATGGGATCCGCGTCGGCCTCCGACGTCGAGGGCGCGGGCGCCGGCTGACGGACCGCGGCGGCCCGTCGTCGGCGTCGCGCCCGTACCATGCGGGCGTGTCCCTGACGCCTCGTGCCATAACGCCGGCGCTCGGCTTCGCCCTCGTCATCGTCGCCGCCGTACTGTTCGGCATGCTCGGTCCGCTCTCCCGATTCGCCTATGACGCCGGCATGCAGCCCGCGGCCTTCGTCGCATGGCGGGCCCTGATCGGCCTGGCCGGGGTGAGCCTCTTCGTTGCCTGGCGCGTGCGGGGCGCCGGAGTTTCGCTCGTCCGCCCCGGAGCCCTCCCGACCCGGGCGCGTGCCCTGCTGCTCGTGGCCGCCTTGATGGGGTTCACGATCAACGCCAGCATGTTCATCGCCTTCGACCGGATCACGATCGCGCTCGCGCTGCTGGGCTTCTACACCTACCCGGCGATGGTCGCGCTCGTCAGCGTACTGTTGCGACGCGAGCGCCTCGACGCGCCCCGAGGCATCGCGCTCGCCCTGGCGCTGGCGGGCATGATCGCGGTCGTCGCATCGCAGCTCGATCCGGCCGCCGGCATCCGCCTGGACGCGGTCGGACTCGGCCTCGCGCTCGGCGCCGCCGTCAGCCAGACGGTCTACGTCCTGATCAGTCGCGACGGCTATCGCGAGGTGCCGACCGAGCAGGTCACGGTGGTCGTCCTCGTCGGCACCTTGATCGGCGCCTCGATCCTCGCGATCGTCGGTGGTGCCGGCCCCTCTCTGATCGAGCCCGTGCTCCATCCAGCGCTGCTGCCCCTGCTCCTGTTCACCGGGATCTTCGCGGCGGCCATCCCCTCGCTCGGGTTCCTCGCTGGCATTCGCTCCATCGGCGGGACCCGGGCCGGCATCCTCATGCTCCTCGAACCGGTCGTTGGCGTCGCGCTGGCCGCCTGGCTGCTCGGAGAATCGCTCGTGCCGATCCAGCTCGTCGGGGCCGCGGCGATCCTCGGGGCGGCGATCATCCTCCAGCGCAGCCGGGCTCCCGAAGCATTGGCGGAGCGCGGTTCCGCGCCGCTCGTTGTCCCCGGCGGTCCCTGAGGGCGACCGATGGCAGGCCCACCGGTCTCGTTCGACCTGGCCGGGTCGTCGAACGCCCCGGCCATCGTCTTCCTCCACGGCACGCGCCTGACCCGGGCCAGCTGGTCGGCACAGATGGTCGCGCTCGCCGACGAATTCTGCGTCGTTGCCGTCGACTTGCCCGGCCACGGCGTCCTCGTCGACGATCCGTTCGAGCTCGAAGCCGCGGCCGACCACGTCGGCGACCTGATTTCGACCGTCCTCGGCCGCCCGGCGGTGGTCGTCGGGCTGTCGCTCGGTGGGTACGTGGCGATGGCCCTCGCGGCCCGTCGACCCGAGCTCGTCCGGGGCCTCGTCCTGTCAGGGGCGACGGCCGAACCCATCGGGATGCGCGCAGTCCCGTACCGGGCCCTCGCCTGGGCCATGGCCCGCTTCGATGGCCCACGGCTCGATGCCCTCAACGCCCGGTTCTTTCGTGCTCGGTTCGTGCCCGACATCGCCGACCCGATCCTCGCCGCGGGCTTCTGGTCGCGCGGTGGCTCCGTTGCCCTGCGGGCGCTCGTCGGCGAGCGGTTCGCACCGCGACTTGCCGCCTATCCGGGTCCGACGCTGATCGTCAATGGAGAGTACGACCTGATGTTCCGCCTGGCCACGAGAACGTTCGCCCGGGCCGCCCGCGATGCCCGCCGCGTGCGCCTGCGGGGTGCCACACATCTCGCGAATCTCGATCGGCCGGAGGCGTTTTCAGAAGCCGTCCGCAGGTTCGCGCGGTCGCTGCCACGGCCTGGCTGAACGGCCGGCCAGGGGGCCGGTGGTAGACTGGCGCCACCCCGCTCTCCTCCCCGTCCAATGCTGTCCCGAGGTTCGATGCGCGTTCGCAAAGCTGTCTTCCCCGCCGCCGGCTGGGGCACCAGGTTCCTGCCGGCCACGAAGGCGCAACCCAAGGAGATGCTGCCGCTCGTCGACAAGCCGATTATCCAGTACGCGGTGGAGGAGGCGGTCGCCGCCGGCATCGAGCAGGTCATCATCGTCACCTCGAGCCAGAAGCGGGCGATCGAGGATCACTTCGACCTCTCGTACGAGCTGGAGCACCTGCTCGAGGAGAAGGGCGACATCGACATGCTCCGCCAGGTCCGCCACATCAGCGACCTTGCGCAGGTGGCGTACGTGCGGCAGAAGGAGCAGCTCGGGCTGGGCCACGCCGTCCTGATGGCGAAGGACCTCATCGGCCACGAGCCGTTCGCGGTCATCCTGCCCGACGACGTCGTCATCGGCGAGCGGCCGTGCATCGGCCAGCTCATCCATGCCTATCAGCAGACCCACGGGTCCGTCGTGGCGGTCATGGAGGTCCCGCCCGAGGAGACGCAACGGTACGGGATGATCGCCGCCGAGCGCTCCGAGGACCCGCTCGACCACGGCCGCCTGCACCGCGTCACACGCCTCGTTGAGAAGCCCGCGCCCGAGGATGCGCCATCGAACCTGGCGATCATCGGCCGCTACGTCCTGACCCCCAAGATCTTCGACAAGCTCGAGCAGACGCCGCGTGGATCGGGCGGGGAGATCCAGCTGACGGACGCCATCGCCGCGCTCATGGAGGAGCAGCAGGTCTTCGCCTACGAGTTCGAGGGAACTCGCTACGACGCGGGCACGACGATGGGTTGGCTGAAGGCCTCGGTCGAGCTGGCGCTCCAGCGCCCCGAGCTCGAGGCCGAATTCCGCGCCTACCTGGCGGCACTCGAGCTCTGACTCGCGCGTCCAAGGCCTGGGGTAGGATGCGGCGCCAGATAGCCTGGCCCGAGCTGATCGGATCGGGAATCGCTCGAGAGGGTGCGCGTGACGGAGATCGGAACGGTGCTTGGTGGCCGGTACCGGCTCGGGGAGCCGCTCGGGCAGGGCGGCATGGCGCGTATCTTCCGGGCGACCGACACGCAGCTCGGACGGGAAGTCGCCGTCAAGCTCCTGCGAACCGAGTACCTGCGCGATCCGGATTTCTCGTCACGCTTCCGGCAGGAGGCGCACAACGCAGCCTCGCTCGGCCATCCCAACGTCGTCACCGTCTACGACTACGGCGAGGATCCGTCCGGTCCGTACATCGTCATGGAATATGTCGACGGCGAAGACCTCGCCGCGATCCTGCGCCGGAGCGGTTCGCTCCCGCCCCAGCAGGCCGCCCGGATCGCCGCGGCGGTCGCCCACGCGCTCGAGGCGGCGCACACGCGCGGGATCGTCCACCGCGACGTGAAGCCCGGGAACATCCTCATCGGGCGCGACGGGCGGGTCAAGGTCGTCGATTTCGGCATCGCACGGGCCATCGCCGAGGCGCAGATGACCCTGCCCGGGACGACGCTCGGCTCCGTCCACTATTTCAGTCCCGAGCAGGCCCGAGGTGAGCCCGCCACGCCCGAATCGGACATCTATGCGCTCGGGATCGTGCTGTTCGAGATGCTGACGGGGGAACGTCCGTGGAAGGGCGATAGCGCGGCCTCGGTCGCGCTCGCCCGCCTGAGTGGCCCGACGCCCGATCCGGTGCTTGTTCGGGGATCCATTCCGCCGGACATCGCCGCGGTCACGCGCAAGGCCATGGCGCGCGAACCTGAGGACCGGTTCGTGTCGGCGGGCTCCATGGCGGACGCGCTGGAGGCGACTCGAAACTCGGGGGGCGGCGTGGCAGCTGCTGCGGGGGTGGCAGCCGCGGCCGGGGCCGGGGCATTGCGCCCGGGCGTGGCGCGATCGAACCCGACGGTCGTGTCGTACCCGCCAGACGCCTACGCCGGCCGGAACCCGTCGCCCGATCCACGCGACCGTCCCGTTCGCGATCGCGCCCTCGCGGCCGAGGAGGCGCCGGACGGGACCAGCGTGGCCGTCTGGATCGCCGGCTTCATCGCCATCGCCTTGCTCGCCGGAATCGCCTACCTGGTGTTCCAGTTGCTGTCCAGCCCCTCCACGCCGGCACCGACCCAGGTGACCGTGCCGAACTTTGTCGGTCGGACGATCCAGGACGCGACGCGTGAGGCCGACGGCCTCGGCGTCACGCTCAAGCAGACCCCCCAGGTGTCCGACCAACCCGTCGGCACGGTGCTCGCGCAGGCCGCGCCGGCCGGATCCGTCGTGACCAAGGGCTCCGAGGTCGGCGTGACGGTCGCGGCCGGGGTCGAGACCGTGCCGGTCCCGGATCTGCGCAACCGGACCGAATCGGAGGCGGTGCAGCTCATCGCTGATGCCGGGCTGCGGATCGGCCTGCGTACGGATGCGTTCGATCCAGCGGTACCGATCGGCCAGATCGTGTCGCAGAGCCCATCGGCCGGCGTGGTCGTGGCGAAGGCCACGACGATCGACTACGTCGTGTCGAAGGGTCCCGAGCCGACTCCGACCCCGCCGCCGACGCCGGCCCCGACCGTGGCCCCGACGCCGCCGCCGACACCGGCTCCGACCGCGCCGCCCACACCAGCGCCCACCGCGCCGCCAACCCCGGCCCCCACCGCGACCCCGACGCCGGTCGCGGAGGTCCTGCCGACCTGACCGTCAGGTCTCGGAGTCGCCCCAGAGGCTCCAGCGGCTCTCGGGCGGCGGCAGCGGCACCGTGGAATTGGACGTGGACGCCTCGGCTCCATCAATCTCGATGAAGCTGCGATGGATGGGCGCGTCGAACGCGGCGCTCGACGGGTGGAGCAAGGAAAGCCCGACCGGCTGCGGATGGGCGGCAGCGGCCGGCAGCGGCTCCCAGCAGGGACGGATCTCGTCGCCGACGAGCGGCAAACGGTGGCGGTCGAGGCCGCAATAGCCGAGCTGGGCCGCGACCGAGCGGCGGAAGTTGCGACAGGTGCCGCAGGCGGTGGAGGAGCGATGGCACACCCAGCAACGGGCCGTCTCGGCCTGGGGTGTCCCGCAGTGCGGGCAACGCCACATCGGCATGGGCCGGATGGTAGCTGCGATCGGGTGCGCTGTCGACCGTCAGCGGGTGATCTGGACGACGGTCTGGTCGCTCGACTGGCCGAAGTCCGTGGTCTTGACCAGGATCGCGACGCTGCCCTGCCCCACGGACGCGCCCTTCGGGATCGTCGTCTGGAAGACCGCACGCCCGTTCGAATCCGTCCGGCCGGACCCCGTGACCGTGGGGATCCCCGGAATGCTCACGGTGAAGGTCACCTGGGCGCCCGAGAGCAGG
Organism: Candidatus Limnocylindrales bacterium; assembly: GCA_038214255.1. GTDB lineage: Bacteria > Chloroflexota > Limnocylindria > Limnocylindrales > CSP1-4 > SPCO01. Next base: position 32,613 of record JBBQRZ010000028.1, on the reverse strand, counting down.
TTGCCATCGGGATCGGTCACCTGCACCACGAGGCGGAGCCGCTCGGGCAGCGCCTTGCGGGCGATGTGGTAGGCGGACAGGCTCACGGTGGCCACGAGCTTCCCGGCGCCACGCTTGACCGTTAGGTCGAACTGGCTGGCGTTCCCCGCAGGATCGGTTGCCGTGACATGGATCTTGTTGGCGCCGGCCGCCAGCGCGAGCTTGAGGACGAAGGTCCCATCCGCGCCGGCGGTTCCGGTGGTCGACGCACCGTTGTTCTGGTTCCGGGCGATGAGCGTCGTCCGCGCCTGGGTTCGCCCCCTGATATCGACGGTCTTCCCATTGACCGTTGCCCCATCCTTCGGGGTGGTCAGCTTGACGCCTGGCGGATTCGCGTCGAGCACGTACCGCACGATGGGCGAGTGCTCGGACTCGCCGCCCGGCCCGACGATCGTGACCGTGAAGTCGTTGATGCCTTTCGTCAGCTCGACCGGCACGACCGTTCGGGCGGTGGCCCCGATCGGCACCTCCGAGATGGGAGCCGCGACCTGATCGGCGAGTGCGAGGTAGATCTTCAGCCGGTACCGCGGATCGCCGACCAGGGCCGTCGGCACGGTGACGATGAGATCCATCTTGTCCCGGTTCGTGTACGGCTCGGCCGGTGACTGGATCGACGGAGCGTCGCTGGCCACGAGTTGGGTCGGCCGTGGGGTCGGCGTCGCGGTGACGCCCTGGACGAACCCGCTGATCGTGCCTCCGAGGCTGCTCGCCACGCTGCTGAGCCCGCCCACGCCCAGGTACAGGACGCCGGCGCCAACCACGATGATGCCCACGGCGAGGGCGAGGCGCCCGACGAGCGGGATCCCCTGCGTCCGCCGGATCGGCGTGTGGACCGACAGCCGTCCGGGGGACGGCGAGCGGGGCCGCGACTTCTTGGGATTGGGCCGACCGGACGAGGGGGGCCGCGGACGCACGTGCGTGGGTCGCGAGGTCCGCCGGGTCGCCATCGGATTGGATTGTCGCATGCCCGCCATCGAGGCGACCCCGGAGGGCGTTGTGTCGGAGGATGGCGGTGCGATGTACTCTGGCGCCGTCAGCGCGCGTGGCCCTCGTGCTTCCGCGCCCCGCAGCGAGGGATGGAGTGCAGGCTCGCGACCCAAAGACCGGTCGACCCTCTGGGAACCCAGCGTTCGGGTCGCCGGCAGATCGACGCTCGAATCGTCCCGGCGTCGAGCCCACCGGCCGTCCGGCCTTCGGCCTTGGCCCGATCGCCCGCGTGACCCCCTCGCCCCTGCTCAATCGTCCGGATCCGTCGGCCTCGCCGATGCCGATGCCGATGCCGCCGGGCTTCGGCCTCCCGAACCTCCGGCGGAACGTCTGTCCGCACTTCTACATGACCGGTTCGCGCGGCGCGATCCCGATCCAGGCGCCCCACCTGCTCAAGGCGCTCATCCGGCAAGACGCCAACATCTCGCGCTGCCAGCTGCGCGGCGGGGTCCACCTGGACCAGGGCTACGTGAACGATGTCTGCCTGACCCCTCGGTTCAACCAGTGCGTCTTCTATGAGGACGAGCTGAGCCGGGAGTGACGCTCGACCCCGCCGGTCCCACCGCGCGATCGTTGGCGTACCACGAAGCGCTCGCCGCGCTGTCGCAGCGGGGCCGGTTCGGGATCCGGCTGGGGCTCGGCCGGACGCGCGCGCTGCTGCGGGCCCTCGGCGACCCGCAGCTGGCCGTCCGCGGGGCGCTCGTCGCCGGTACGAATGGCAAGGGCAGCGTGCTGGCGCTGGCGGGGAGTGCCCTTCGGGCCGCCGGGTTGCGGGTCGGCGAGACGCCCAAGCCGCACCTGGTCACCTACCGCGAGCGGGTCCAGATCGACGGCCGTCCCATCCCCGCTCCCGATTTCGCCCGTCACGTCGAGGCCGTGCTCCGCGTGGCGGACGCGGTCGCGCGACGACACGATGAGCCCACCGAGTTCGAGCTGCTCACCGCCGTCGTGTTCCGGCACTTCGCCGAGGCCGGCATCGACGTGGCGCTCGTCGAGGTCGGCCTCGGCGGCCGGCTGGACGCGACCCATGCCTGGGACGGCGGGGTGGCCGCGATCACGAACGTCGACCTCGACCACATGGACCGACTCGGCTCGACCATCGTCGCCATCGCCCGGGAAAAGGCGGCGATCATCGAGCGCGGCGATCTCGCCGTGACCGGGGCGAGCGGCGAGGCGCTCGAGATCGTCCGTCGACGCGCCCGTCGAGTCGGCGCGCCGCTGACCGTTGTGGGGCCGGCGCCGCTGCTCGGCTGGGACCGTGACGCGATCGAGGTCGAGCTGCCCCGCCTGGGTCGAACGCGAGTCGGCCTGCGCGGCCGCCATCAGGCCGCCAACGTGGCCGTCGCCGACGCCCTGCTCGATGCGCTCGACGCCGCGGGGATCGCGACCGCGGACGCGGACGCGCGGCGCGCCGGCTATGCGTCGACCGTCTGGCCCGGCCGCCTCGAGCTGATCGCCGTCCGCGGCCACGATGTGCTGCTCGACGGGGCCCACAATCCGGCCGGCGCTGCCGCTCTCGCGACGTCGCTCGATGACCTTCGCCCCTTCCTCGAGGGACCGCTGACGTTCGTGACGGCCTCGATGCGGGACAAGGACGTGGACGGCGTCATCGCCGCCCTGGCGCGCGCCGACGCGCTGCGGGGAGCCACGATCATCGCCACCTCGCTCGATGTGTCCCGGGCCTTGCCCGCCGCCGCGCTCGCGGCTCGCTGGACCGAGCTCGCGTCGGCTGTGGTGGATCGCGTCCTGGTCGTGCCCGATGCGATGGCGGCCGTGGACCGGGCGCTGGCACGCCCCGGTCCCACGGTCGTCGCCGGGTCGCTCTATCTTGTCGGAGCGGTGCGCGCGCACCTGGTCGACGATCCTGACCTGCGCGACCCGCCCCCGCCGGAGTCCGCATGACCGCGACGCACCTCCCGGATCCGTCCATCGCCGCGACCCGGATCGGCCCGACCACGTTCCAGTGGGGCGCCAGGACCTACTTGATGGGCATCCTTAACGTGACGCCCGATTCGTTCTCCGGTGATGGGATCCTCGCCTCGACGGGCGATCCGGTCGAAGGCGCCGTGCGCCAGGCGCGCGAGATGGTCGACGAGGGGGCCGATCTGCTCGATATCGGCGGAGAGTCCACTCGTCCGGGCCACGATCCGGTCGACGGCGCCACGGAGCGGGCGAGAGTGGTGCCGATCGTCGCCGCCGTTCGTGCCGCGCTACCGGGTACCCCGATCAGCGTCGACACGACGAAGCCCGAGGTCGCCGAAGCCGCCCTGGCCGCCGGAGCGGACCTGCTCAACGATGTGTGGGCCGTCTCTTCAGACGACGGCATCGGGGCCGTCGCGGCCGCGCATGGCGTGCCGCTCATCGTCATGCACAATCGGGCCGAGGCGCGCTACACCAGCCTCGTCGCTGAGGTCATCGCCGACCTCATGGCCGCCGTCGAGAGGGCTCTGGCGGCTGGCGTCCCCATCGGGAACATCATCGTCGACCCGGGCTTCGGTTTCGGCAAGACGGCCGACCACAACGTGGCGCTGCTCCGCGACCTCGCGGCCCTGCGGATCCTGCAACGGCCGATCCTGCTCGGCACCTCGCGCAAGTCGACGCTCGGGCGGATCCTGGACCTGCCGGTCGACGAGCGGCTCGAGGCGACCCTGGCGACGACCGCACTCGGCATCGCCGCGGGCGTCGACCTGATCCGGGTCCACGACGTCCGAGCGAATGTCCGTGTGGCTCGCGTGAGCGACGCCATCGTCCGCGGCACGTGGCATGCTGCCGCCGATCTGCCTGAAGGAGGCCCCCGCTGAGCGATCGGATCGTCCTCTCGAACATGCAGTTCATCGGTCGGCACGGCGTCCACGAATGGGAACAGACCGAGACCCAGCCGTTCGAGGTCGACATCGAGCTCGCGCGCGACCTGCAGCGCGCCGGCGTCGAGGACGATCTCGACCAGACCGTCGACTATGGCCGGGTGTACGAGGCGACCCGCCAGATCGTCGAATCGACCTCGTTCAAGCTGCTCGAGGCCCTGGCCGAGGCGATCAGCCACGAGCTCCTCTCGGACTTCGACGTCAACGAGGTCGTCGTTCGGATCCGCAAGCCGAAGGTCAAGCTGAGCGGTCCGCTCGACTACGCGGGCGTCGAGATCGCCCGCCGCCGATCCACCAACGAACTCCCGCCGAGACGCCGGAACTAGAGGCCGGAGGGCCGAGTCCCGAGCGTCAGCGACAGGGTCAGCGACTGGCCGCCGCGGAGGACCTGGATCGAAACGGTGGTGCCCGGCGCAAAGTGGCTCAGCGTCGCGTCGAGCGGATGGTCAGTGTCGATCGCCTGGTCGTTGACCTTGACGATGATGTCGCCGTCCTTGATCCCGGCCGCGGCCGCCGGCGTGCCGGGCTCGACCGCGGCGGTCCCGTTGGCGTCCCCGCCGACGAGCGCCCCGTCGTTGACCGGCAGCTTCTGGGTCTTGGCCAGCTGGCGCGTGATCCCGACGTAGCGAACGCCCATGTACGGGCGAGCGAGCTTCTGGCCGGCGACGGCCTGGTCCATGATCGGGCGGGCGATGTCGATCGGGATCGCAAACCCGATGCCGTTGCTGTCGGCCGCGATCGCGGTGTTGATGCCCACGACGTTGCCGTTCGCATCGAGCAGCGGCCCACCCGAGTTGCCCGGATTGATCGCCGCGTCTGTCTGGATGAGGTTGTTCAGCTGGTGACCGCCGTCCGTGGTGATCGTCCGGCCCTTGGCCGAGACGATCCCGCTCGTCACCGAGTTGGAGTACGTGCCGAGCGGGCTGCCGATGGCCACCACGAGCTGCCCGACCCTGAGCGCATCGGAGTTGCCCAGCGCCGCGGTCGGGAGGCCGCTGCCGTCGATCTTGACGATGGCAAGGTCCGTGAGGGTGTCGATGCCGTAGACCTTGCCGGTCTTGACCGTGCCGTCCTTGAGCTCGACCTGCATCTCCTGGCTGCCCTCCACGACGTGCCGGTTCGTGAGGATCCAGCCGCTGCTGTCGTAGATGACGCCGGAGCCGACGCCGGTCTGGGGGATGACGCCGAGGTTCGTATCGACGTTGCCGCTCGTCGTGATCCGCACGACGGCTGGGCTGACCTTGGCGGCCACGTCGATCGTCGCCGACGACTCGTCGAGCGTGACCCGGGTGGAGCCGACGGTCGTACCGACCGCCGAGGACGGGGCGATCGCAGGCCGATCGAGCGCGCCGGCCGCCCCGAGCGCGAGGACCGTGCCGCCCGAGGCGAGCACCGCCGAGAGGAGCGCCGCCGCCAGGATCATGCCCGTGCCGCCTCGCGAGCTGCGCTGATCGGTGGAGGGCGCTGAGATCGCGACCGGGTCGACCGGTGCCGAGGCCGCCATCGGTGCGGCTGGTTCGTACCAGCGTTCGGGTGCCGCCCCAGATGATGGCTCGTGACGGGGCCAATCGCCCCGTGGCTCCGGCGCGGGCGTGTACCCGCTCACGGCCGGAACGCCCGAGGCGGGCTCGGATGTCGCCTCGCCCGCCGATCCGGCCGAGGGTGGGATCTCGGGCAGGGCGTGGCGGTGGGTCAGGTCGTTGGGATCATCCGGGTGTTCGGCGTCGGTCATGGTGGCGGTCGTCCCCTGCGGTCCGGCCGTGCGCAGGCCGGTCGGTCGTGTGCGTGTGTCGTTTCAGCCTGACGACGCCGGATTCATCTCGGATGCGTCGGACGGTGAAGTTTCCGTCACGTTGGCCACGGCTGCGGCGATCCGCTCCGAGCCTTCGGCCGCGCTGGCGACATCGGTCTGGCCGGCCGCCGGCGTCCCTTCGATCGTGCGCGGGTCGCGCGGCAGGTGGACAGTGAACCGGCTGCCGAGGCCCGGACCGCTCTCGACCGACACCGTCCCGCCGTGCATGTCGACGATCGAGCGCACGATCGCGAGGCCAAGCCCGCTGCCGCTGCTCCGCGCCTCGTTGGCGCGCGAACCGCGATAGAACCGCTCGAAGATGTGGGGCAACTCCTGCGTGTCGATCCCGACCCCGGAGTCGGTCACCTCGATCCGCGCCCCGTCAGCCGTTGGATGGACCTCGACCTGGACGCGTCCGCCGCGTGGGGTGAACTTCACGGCGTTCGCCACGAGGTTCGCCACGACCTGGCCGATCCGCGGCGGGTCGTGGCGGATCCGGATCGGCGTGTCGGGCAGGTCCACGGTCAGGGTGACGCCGCGCCGGACGGCGATCGCGTCGTTCTGGTGCGCAGCTGACTCGACGGCGGCGCGCAGATCGTCCGGACGGAGATCAAGCAGCACAAGGCCCGAGTCGAGCTTCGAGAGCTCAAGCAGGTTCTGGGCAAGCCAATCGAGGCGCTCGATCTGCCCGGCGCTGGCCTCGAGGAACTCGGCCCGCGCCTCCGGGTCGTCGCCGGCGGACTCCATGAGGAGCTGGTTGAAGGTCCGGAGTGCCGCGAGCGGGGTCCGGAGCTCGTGAGACACGTCGGCAAGGAAGTCGCGGCTCCGGTCGCGGTCACGCCGGATGATCTCGACACTCTCCTCCAGGCGGTCGGCCATCGCGTTGAACTGGACGGCGAGCGCGCCGAGCTCCGAGGATCCGGCCCGCAGCCTGGCGGCCGGTACCCGCCGCGACAGGTCGCCCTCGGCGAGCGCCCGCGAGGCGTCGGTCAGCTGGCGCAACGGGGTCGTGAACCGACGCGCCAGCGCCGCCGACACGAGGACCGCCAACCCCAGCGCGAAGAGCGTGATCGCCGCGAGCAGGCCGGTGACGTTGGCGATGGCCGCAGCGCGGTACGTATACGGATTGGCCAGGGTGACCTGGACCGTGTAGCGCGCCAGGGCGGGACCGCCGGCATACGAATCGGTCACGGAGATCAGTTCCCGTGTCTGACCCCTCTTCGGCGGCGACTGGAGGGGCAGCGTGAACTGGCCGTCGGGGGCGGGGCGGAAGATCGACGTCTCCCCGCTGGCCTCCGTGAATCCGAACTGCAGGATGACGTCCGCCTGGCCAAGGCGATCGGCGATGAGCGCGCCCCGCCCCGGGTCGCTGAGCGCCGCGACCACGCCCGGATCCAGCAGGCCGGTGGCGCCCACCACGGGGCGCGGGCCGGCTGCCTGTAGTGCAAGGGACTGGACGTAGACCCCGACCGTCTCGGAGCGGACGTCGAGGTCCGCCTTCTGCTGGTTGGTGAAATAGTCGTCGAGGCGGTTGAGGACCAGGATCGTGACGAGCCCGAGTGTGAGGGCGATGACCGCGACGAACGCGATCGTCATCCGCCCCTGGAACGTCCGCGGGACCAGGCGGCGCAGTCGCCGCGGAGCCCGCAGTCGCGGTGCCACGCGGTGCTCAGCGCTCGGCGAAGGCGTAGCCGACGCCACGGACCGTCAGCACGAACGACGGCACGGCCGGGTCATCCTCGATCTTCTCGCGCAGATGGCTCACGTGGACGTTGATCGTCTTCTCGTCCTGGTCGAGCGCCTCGTAGTCGCGCAGCAGTTCTAGCAGCTCCGATCGCGTGTAGACGCGACCGGGCCGGGTCGCGAGATGACGGAGGATCTCGAACTCGGTCGGGGTCAGGCTGATGCGACGCGCGCCACGCTGGACGCGCCGGCGCTCGAGATCGATGACGAGGTCCCGATGGCGGATGACCCGGCCTCCGGCGGCATCGGCGAGGTCGCCGTACGAGCGGCGCAGGAGGGCCTTGATCCGGCTCATGAGCTCGCGAAGCCCGAACGGCTTCGTCAGGTAGTCGTCGGCGCCGAGCTCGAGGCCGATGACCTTGTCGACCTCGTCGTCCCGTGCGGTGAGGACGAGGATCGGCATCTTGGCACCGGCGGCGCGGACACGACGAAGGACCTCGAAGCCGTCGATCCCCGGCAGGCGCACGTCGAGCACGACGAGGTCGGGAGCCTCCCGCGTCGCGATCTCCAGCCCCTCCTCGCCGGACGTGGCGACCCCGACGTCGTACCCCTCCTGTTGGAGGGCGTACTGGATCCCGCGAGCGACGGCATGCTCGTCCTCGACGATGAGGATGGTGGCTGGCACGTTCGGATGCTACACCGAGCGGCCCGTTCGACCGGATAGCGCCGCCTCTCGTGGTATGCTCGGCCACCGCTCCGGGCGCCTCGCCACCCCGGCCCGCCGGCGAGCCGCAGCCCGTCCATCCCAACGAACGGAAACGAACCCACCATCCAGAGGTCCCTCCCATGCCCACCGCCCGTCCGACGCTGACCGCCGAGCACCGCGAGGTGACCGGCAAGGCCGTCAAGCACCTCCGCGCTGCGGGTCGTCTGCCGGGAGTCGTGTACGGCCATGGCGAGGGATCCACGTCGGTGTCCGTCGACAGCCACGACTTCGAATTGCTACGCCGGCGCGCGGGCCCCAATGCGCTCGTGGATCTCTCCGTGGATGGCAAGCAGGCCAAGCCGGTCCTCATCCACGGGGTCCAGATCCATCCGGTGAACCGGCGACCGCTGCACGTTGACCTGTTCCTCGTGCGCATGACCGAAGAGCTCATCGTGGATGTGCCGCTCACCCCGACCGGCGAGTCGGTAGCGGTAACCGACCTCGGTGGCACACTGCTCCATCCGACCGAGACCGTGCGGGTCAGGGCGCTGCCCGATCATCTGCCGCAGTCGATCGAGTACACGATCGATTCCCTCGTCGACTTCGATGCAGCGATCCACGTGCGCGATCTGGCCATCCCGGACGACGTCACGCTGCTGACCGACCCGGATGAGATCATCGCCAAGGTCCAGGCACCGCGCGTCGAGGTCGAGGAAGTCCCGGTCGTCGCCGAAGGCGAGGAGGGCGAGGGCGAAGAGGCCGAGGGCGAGGGGGCTGCCGAGGGCGGCGCGGCGAGCGAGACCGGCGGCGGCGAGGACGACGGCGGCTGACGAGCGTCTTCTTGCCGACGACTCCCGCGCATCCGACGGGCCGGGGCCGCTCAGGCGGTTTCGCCTACTTACGCCGGCCCGCGCCGCCCCGAGGCGTACACGATCGGGACGCGGAACGTCAGCTGATCCTGGCTCAGCGCCATGAGCTGTTCGCGGAACCTGGCCAGGAACCGGCGTCGCTCCGTGCGGGCCATCTCCTCGAACAGGCTCTCCTCGTCGAACTCGACGAGGAACGCGATGTAGCCATCGACCGTGAAGATGTGCTCGAGCAGGGCGCCCTCCGCGGTCACGTCCCGGAAACCCGCCCGACGCAATTCCGCGGCCGCGCGAGCCACCGACGGCAGGTCGCCTGAGCGCCGATCGTCCTCCTCCTCGTCGAACCCGAACTCGGCGAGAAGCTCGTCGAAGATCCGGTCGGGGGCGAAGGGGCGGTTGTCGCGGATCCAGGTCACGTAGGCGAAGGTTCCGCCTGGACGGAGCACGCGACGCACCTCTCGGAGAGCCTTCGGGCGGCTCGGCACGAGTTGCAGCACGAATGACGACATCGCAGCGTCGAACGAGCCGTCCTCGAACGGCATCTCGGCCGCGAACCCGACCCGCGCCTGGAACCGATCGCCGTCGCGGCCCAGGAGTCGCTCCGCGGCGAGCGAGCGGACCACCCGCACCATCTCCCCGGATGCGTCGACACCCATGACCTGAACGTCGGGCCACCGCTCGACGGCCGCGATGGCCAGGTTGCCGGTGCCGACCCCGACGTCGAGGAGGTCGACCACCCCTCCCTCGAGCACCGGCGCCATTCGATCCAGCAGGGCCGCCGCGGTCGGCGCGAGCACGGGCGCCCACCACCGGTCGTAGCCCTTCGCGATGCGGTCGTACCGCTCGGTCTGGTCGGTCACGTCCCGAATGGTGCCATGCGCAGGCGTGTCAGGCGGTCGGGGTCACACTCCCCTGGTTGTGCCGTCCGATGACACCGATCCGGCGCAGGACCCATGCGGCGATTCCGACGATCAGCCCGAGGACCACGAGGATCGGCAGCCAGACGATGCCGAACCAGATCCCGGCGTTGGCGAGGGCCTGGACGACGTCGATCAGGCTCGCTGAGGCCTCGTCGACCGTCACGGCCGGGTCCCAGCCCTTCTTGGCGAGCTCGACCGCCACGACCGGGATGCCGAAGTTGGCGGTGAGGGTCGCGAACGCAGCGCGGTCGGTGAGGTCCTTGAGCTCGCCGGTCAGCACCTCGATCTCGCCGCGGACCGAGGTGAGCTGTGCCTGGACCTCGAGCACGTCCGAGACCTTCACGGTGGTGCGGGCGATCGCCTGGAGCGCGGTCTCGCTGGCGCGCAGGTTCTGGATGCGGGCCTGGATGTCGATGACCTGGCCCGTCACCTCGACGGCTTCGGTCTGCTCCGACACGACCTTCGTCGTCTGGCCGTTGAGACCGCGAAGGAGGTCGAGCGCCTCTTCCCAGCGAACGGCGGGGATGCGGTAGGTGATCGTCGCGATCGGGTGGCCGTCATCGGAGTTGGAGGTGTTCGAGGCGCCGACGTAGCCGCCGAGGGTCCGGATCCCGTCGCGGGCGGCCCGCAGGGCGACCGGGACGTCGCGAACCTCGAGGTCGATCGTGCCGGTCCGGATGATCTTGGGATCGTCGACGGCCGCCCCGACGCCGTCCGCGGGGCCGGTGCCGCCGAGGCCCTGGAGCCTTGCCCGGTCCCCGCACCTGCGGCAGCGCTGGCGGCCGGCAAGGCGTTGCCGACCGCCGAGAGGATCGGGGCAGAGGCGCCGCCCCCGCAGGCCGCCAGGACGGCGGCGAGCAAGACGATCGCGATCACGGCCGCGGTGGAACGGATGGTTCGCATCGGATTGACCTCTGTGAGGCACCGCGACCCACGGTCGCCAGCGGTAGGCGCGAGACGCACGTGCGTCCGCGAGGGTTCCTCGATCTGACCCGGGCGCCACATGAGCGGCCGTGGAGCCGTCGCAACCCCGACCGCCGATCTCGCCTCAGCCCACTGGTCGGCCGTACCCGAGGTCCTGCCCATGAACCCTGTTGGTGCCCGCCGCCTCATTGCGGTCGCGATCCCGATCGGCATCGCGGCGGAGATCCTGCTCGACGGCCCCGCCTTCGGCATCAACGTCCCGACCGTGATCGCGCTGCTGCTCTCGAACGGCTGGTTCGTCCGACGCCGCGACCGAGCCCCCGATCGGCTCGACATGTGGTTGCCGGTCTCTGCCCTGGTGCTCGCCGTTCTTGTCGCGGTCCGGGCCGATCCGTTCATCGCGCTGCTGGACGTTTCCGCGGCCCTCGCGTTCACCGGCGCTTCGATCGCCGCTTTCTCGGGACTCGCGGTGACGCGCCGGTCGGCCTCGATCGTGATCGCAATGGCGGCATGGGCCTTCGGCGCCGTCGTGCTCGGCGCGGCCGCCGTCCTGTCCCGCGCTCGACCGGTGTTCGAGGTCGGGGCGCCGCGTCGGCCGGAGTGGGCCGTGCCTGTGGGTCGCGGGCTGTTCCTCGGCCTGCCGCTGGCCGTGATCTTCGGGATCCTGTTCGCGTCGGCAGATCCGATCTTCGGCCGCGCCGTCGCCGACGTCCTCGGCCTGCGCATTGACCTCGGGGACCTGCCCGGGCGCGTCGCGTTCGCGCTCGCCGCGGCGTGGTTCACGGCTGGCCTGCTGAGCGTGGCCGCGAACGGCATCCCGCCCATGGAGTGGGCCTCGCTCGGCGCCGCGTCCCGAACCGCGGCTCTGCTCGCGGACCGGCTGCTGGGCACGACCGAAGCGCTCGTCATCCTCGTGATCGTCGACGGGATCTTCGGGCTCTTCGTCGGTCTGCAGCTCGCCTATCTGTTCGGGGGACAGGACACCCTCGCCGCCGCCGGTCTTACGTACAGCGCCTACGCCCGGCGCGGCTACTTCGAGCTCGTCGCCGCGGCGTGCCTCGCGGGTGGGTTGCTGGTCGCCCTCGAGCTCAACGTCGTCGGCCGGAGTCGCGTCTACCTCACGCTCGCGTTCGGCCTCGTGGCGCTGACCGTCCTCGTGCTGGCCTCGGCGGCGCTCCGCCTCCAGCTGTACCAGGAGGCGTACGGGTGGACCGAACTGCGCCTGTACGTCGCGGTTTCGATCGTGGCGCTGGCCGTGACGCTCGCGACCCTGGCCACGTTCGTCGCGCTCGATCGAACCCGCTGGCTCGGCCACTCAATGGCGGTCATCGGCCTCGTCTCGCTCGTCGGGTTGAACCTCCTGGCCCCATCGGCCTTCGTCGCCGCGCGCAACGTCGAGCGCGCGATCCACCCGGAACTCGTGCCGCCCGATGGCAAGGTGGGGCTCGATGCGTCGTATCTCGGGCTCCTGCCCGACGATGCCGTCCCGGTCCTCGTGGCCGCGTTGCCGGACCTCCCGGAGGGCGACGCAGCGGCCGTGCGCCAGCGACTCGAGCTGCGGCGCACGCAACTCGCGCTCGATCCGGCCATCACGGCGCCGGCCGCATGGAACCTGGGGAGACAGCGAGCGACGGCCGCCCTCGCGACGATGCCGTAGTCGCAAGTCGTCGCGACGACGCCGCGTCGAGTGTCCGGCCTACACTCGACTCATGCCAGTGCACCTCCCGTTCGAACCGCCGATCGAGCCGATGCTGGCCAAGGCGGTCGACGGTCTGCCGACCGACGACGGCTGGCTGTTCGAGCCCAAGTGGGACGGCTTTCGGGCGATCGTGTTTCGCGACGGGGACGAGGTCTTCACCCAGTCGCGCGACCTCAAGCCGCTTGACCGCTACTTCCCGGAGCTCGCGGATCCGCTGCGAGCGGCGTTGCCGGATCGCTGCATCCTTGACGGCGAGGTCGTCATCTCGCGTGACGGCGTGCTCGACTTCGAGGCGCTCCTCCTGCGCATCCATCCAGCGGCCTCACGAGTCAAGATGCTCGCGGCCGAGTCGCCGGCGAGCTTCGTCGCCTGGGATCTCCTCGCGATCGGCGACGAGGATCTGCGCGAGGTGCCGCAGGCGGAACGCCGAGCGCAACTGGAGACAGCGCTGGCCGGCGCGGTCCCGCCGGTCCATCTCACCCCGGCCACCCGTGACCGTGGGCTCGCGAGCGATTGGTTCCAGCGGTTCGAAGGGGCCGGCCTCGATGGGGTGATCGCCAAGCGCCTCGATGCGCCATACCAGCCGGGCAAACGGGCCATGCTGAAGATCAAGCACCAGCGAACCGCCGACTGCGTCGTGGCCGGGTTCCGCTGGCACAAGAACGGTCCCGGCACGCACGTCGGCTCGCTGCTGCTTGGTCTTTTCGACGACGACGGCACGCTCTATCACGTCGGGGTCACCTCGTCGTTCACCTGGGACCGACGGGCCGCGCTCGTCGAGGAGCTGGCGCCCCTGCGCAAGGGCGCGCTTGACGATCATCCGTGGCGCGAGTGGGCGGAGTGGGCAACGACCGGCGGGGCCGATGCGTCCGGGCAGCGCCTTCCGGGAGCGACGTCGCGCTGGAACCGGGGCAAGGATCTGTCGTGGGAGCCGTTGCGGGCCGAGCGCGTGGTCGAGGTGGCGTACGACCACCTCCAGGGTGACCGATTCCGCCACGGAACGACCTTCAAGCGGTGGCGCCCGGACAAGCCGGCCAACGCGTGCCGCTACGACCAGCTCGAGACCACGCCGCCGTTCGAGATCGCGGGGATCTTCGGCGCCTGACGGTCGGGCCGCTCGTTCGGTCGGCAGCCATCGGGGGCATCGTCGGCTGAACGAAGGTCCCATGGGTTCCGGTCGTCCGGATGGGTAGATTGGGCGACCGATCCATCCCTTCGGCCGAGGAAGCACCACGTGTTCGGTACCCGTCCGCGATCGACTCGACCGTGCTGCTGATCCTGGTCTTCGGCGCGTTCCTGGCGCTCGTCGGGATCACCGCCGCAGCCCAGGCCGTGCTCGTCGGGGCGCATTTCTCAGCCTCGGCGCTCAACGACATCGTCGGCAGCGACGCGGCCACGACTCGCGCCTTCGTCAACGCCTACGTCCGCCCCAGCGACCTCACCGGATCTCAGGCGCTCTCGACGACGGACGCCGCCCGGCTGGAGGCCCAGCTCGCGACGCTCCCACGAGTCGGGGAGATCCTGCGCGTCGAGCTCCGGCTGCCCGATGGCACGATCGTCGCGTCGAGTGAGGCGGGCGCCCGGGGCACGGCGATGCCGACCACCGGCGCCTTCGCGACCGCGGCTGCTGGTGCTCCCCAGGCGGCGATCACCCCGGCCGGTGAGGCCGAGGCTGGACCGGGCGTCCTGTCCTCGCCGACGCTCCTTCGGGAGTTCCTGCCGATCTCCGTCGATGGAAAAGTCCTCGGCGTCATCGGGATCTGGCGAGATGCTGTTCCGATCCTCACTCGATTGAATGACGTCCGCCGCGACGTCGTCCTGCTGACTCTGTCCGCCGCCTTCGTGGCGGCGGCGATCCTGTTCCTGATCTTTCGCGCCGCGCAGGGACGGCTGACGCGTCAGACCGTAGCGCTCGTCGAAGCCACGCGGCGCGACCCGCTGACCGGCACGATGAACCACGGCGCGCTGGTGGGGGATCTCGCCGTGGCGCTCGAGGAGGCCCGGGCCACTGGGTCGACGCTCGGGATCGCCCTCATCGACATCGACAATGTCCCACTGCTCAACGACAACCACGGCCTCGCGGCCGGCGACGCGGCCCTCATCGCGGTCGCGCGCGAGCTGCAGCGCCAGGTTCTCAAGGACATCGTCATGGGTCGGTACGGCCCCGACGAGTTCCTGCTCGTCGCCCCGAAGGCCGCGATCGCGGAGCTCGAGCCGATCGTCGAGCGACTGCGCACGGCCCTCGCGGACCAGAGCCTCCAGTTCGAGGCGACCGAGCGGCTGCCGATGACCGTGAGCGCTGGCCTCGCGACCTACCCCGAACACGGCGCCTCGGTGTCGGCACTGCGACACGGTCCTCCATGCCGGTCCCGAGATCGAGGTGGCCGGGACGGGCTCCGGGTTCGACCTGTTCCAGGGGCTCGTGATCGCGGTCGACACGAAGGATCTCTACACCCGGCGCCACTCCGAGGATGTCGCCCGTTACTCGATCTTCCTCGCCGAGCGCCTGGGGCTCGATGCGGACCTCATCCGGTCGATCCATGTTGCCGGTCTGCTCCACGACGTCGGCAAGATCGGCATCCCGGATCAGATCCTGCGCAAGCCCGGCAAGCTGACGGCAGCCGAGTACGACATCGTCAAGCAACACGTCGCGCTCGGCGACATGATCGTCCGCGATCTTCCGGACATCGAGGTGGTCCGGGCGGGCGTGCGCCACCACCACGAGCGCTGGGACGGCCAGGGGTACCTCGATCATCTCGAGGGCGAGGAGATCCCCCAGATCGCGCGCATCCTCGCGGTAGCCGACGCCTTCGCGGCGATGACGACGACGCGGCCCTATCGCAAAGCGCTCGATTTCCGCGACGCCCTGGATCGACTCGGCGATGCGGCTGGTAGCCAGCTGGACGAGCGCTACGCCCTTGCGTTCATCGAGGGCATCGAGCACGACGCGAACCCGCCACTGCTAGGCGCGTACGTCGCCCCCGGCGCACTCTGGCTCCAAGCCCGCCGGGTGGCGTGATGGCACACCCGGGTGGTCGCGCGGGCCGCGTGGCCTCAGCCGGGCTCGGGCTGCTCGCGGCCTTGGCGATCGCCCAACCCGCGGTGGCCGGGCTCCTGCCCCCATCGCGGTCAACGATTCCGCTTCCACCCGGCAGGACAACCGACTCACGGTCGCAGCCCCCGGCGTCCTCGGAAACGACATCCAGCTCGGCGGTGGCTACGCCGCACGGCTCGTGTCAGGCGCCGGCCACGGGAACGTCAACCTGGCAGCGAACGGCGGATACACGTATCAGCCCGACGGTGGCTACGCGGGGACGGATTCCTTCCGCTACCGCGTCGATAGCGGGCTGCTCGGGTTGTCCAACACGGCGACCGTGACGATCACCATCATCGCGGCGACGCCTGCGCCGACGAGCACCCCGACCCCCGCACCGACGCCGACGCCAATGCCGAAGCCGACCCCGACCGCCACGCCGAGGCCGACCCCGACCGCCACGCCGAGGCCGACCGCGACGCCGAGGCCGTCGACTTCGGTGGCTCCGCTGCCTTCGCTGCCGGTGCCAACGGTCGGTCCGCTGCCGACCTCGATCCCAAGCCTGATCCCGCTTCCGACGTCCGTGCCAACGCCACGACCCACCGTGCCGCCCGGCCCCACGCCGACGCCCGGACCGCCGGGGACCGTCGCCAGGCCGTCAGCCAGTCCGACGCCGACGGCCGCTTCGAGTCCGGTTTCGCCCGGAGGTGCCGGCGGCGGGTCGACCGGCAGCGGCACGTCCGGCGCGGGTGCCAGCGGGCCCCCGGTCGACCGGTTCAAGATGCCGCCGGCCGCCTTCGACCCGGTCAACGGCGTCGGAGTGACGATCTTCGGTGGGTTCGAGTGGGCCGTACCGGCATTCAGCCTGGCCGTGCCGGGCCTGCTGCTGATCGTCGCGGTGCTTGCCCAGACGATGGCAGCCGCGGTCTGGCTGCCCGCCGTCCGGCGCTGGCTCGGCGCCTTCGGTCCGAATCGGCGCCGCCGCCAGTCCGCGTAGGCGTCCGTCGTCCCGGACCCGCGGACCGCCCCGAAACAGCGAACCTAGCTCCTCTCCTCGCTCGCTGGACGTTTGCGCGGCGAGCGCTCGAGCTGACCGGCCCGATCTGGCCATTCGTAGCCGGCCCACGGGTCGTAATCCGGGTCCAGGGTCTCCTGCGGCGGACGCTCGGCCTCGGGTACATGGGTGAGGTTGACCCGGACCCGGTACCACAGCGAGGAGCGGCCACGCATGCCATCGACGAGGATGTCGGCCGGTTCGAGCTCCGCCGCCGCCTTCGGGTGACGCGCCTTCCAGCGCTCGAGCCCGTCGAGCGCCTCCGCCTTGGAAGCCGCCCGGGAGATCTCGATCACCGGCACATTCGTCCGGCGACGGCCGGTCGGCGTCGGGCGCGAGCCCTCCCAGTCGGTCGGGAGACCGGCATTGCGATCGCCCGCAGCGACGGCGGCCGCGCGTTCCGCCGCAACCTCCGGCGGCGGCCCTCCGGCGACACCGCGACCAGCGTACTCGGCGTCGGCGCGGCGCTTCTTCGAGGGCTGCACTCGCGGTGGCTCGCCGGCTTGCTTGACGTAGTTCGGCGGCCAGGGGGCATCGCCGAGCCCCTCGGCCTCGTGACGGACACTCAACTCGAGGAGGGCCTCGAGCGAGCCGACCGCATCGTCGATCCCGGCTCCCGGATCGCCGATCGAGGCGAACCTCGCCGGGACGGTCGCGACCGTGAAGGCCTCCGCCTCGACGGTCGGCACCTCGTCCCAGGTGAGCGGGGCGGAGACCCGCGCGTCCGGCAACGGTCGGACCGAGTAGGCCGAGGCCACGGTCCGGTCCTTGGCGTTCTGGTTGTAGTCGAGGAACACGCCGTGGCGCTCCTCCTTCCACCACTTCGAGGTGGCTGCGTCCGGCACGCGCTGCTCCACGTCACGGGCAAGGGCGAGCGCCGCGCGGCGGACCTCCGGGTACGTCCAGCGGGGCTCGATCCGGACGTTGATGTGGATCCCCCGGGAGCCGGAGGTCTTGGGCCAGCCCACCAGCCCGACGTCGGTGAGGGCCTCGCGACAGGCCAGGGCCACCTCACGGATCTGGGACCACGGCACGCCCGGCACCGGGTCAAGGTCCACCCGCAGCTCGTCGGGATGTTCCATGTCGTCCGCCCGGACCGGGTGGGGGTTGAGGTCGATGCAGCCGAGATTGACGACCCAGGCCAGGCCGGCCGCCTCGTCGACGACGACCTCGTCCGCCGTCCGACCCGATGGGAACGTGAGCTCGGCCGTGCGCATCCAGTCCGGCAGGTTGTCGGGCGCGCGCTTCTGGAAGAAGGGCTCCTTGGTGATACCGTCGACGAATCGCTTGAGCGCCATCGGCCGGCCCCGCACGCCGGTCAGTGCGCCGTCCGCGACCGCCACGTAATAGCGCACGAGGTCGAGCTTCGTGACCCCCGCCTCGGGGAAGTACACCTTCCGCGGATTGGAGATCGAGACCTCCCGACCTCCGATCTGGAGAACCTCTTTGGGCGTTGGCATGGACGAAACGATACGCTCGACAGCCACTCGGCCGAGCCCGATGATGGCCCCGGCGTGTCGATTCGCTCACCGGCCGTTCGTCGTGTGGGTGACGGGCGCCCGCGGATGCGGGTGCCAGAGACACGCAAGGAGGCCATCGACGATGAAGTACGCCCTGCTGATCTACAACACGGAACCGACCGAGGCGGTCCCCGAGGACCTCATGGCCGCCGAGATGGAGGGCTACCAGAAGTTCGGGCAGCACATCACCAACAGCGGCGCCAACCTGGGCGGCGAAGCGCTCCAGCCCACCGCGACCGCGACGACCGTCCGGGTCCACGACGGCCAGACGATCTCGACCGACGGGCCATTCGCGGAGACGAAGGAGGCCCTTGGCGGTTTTTATCTCATCGAGGCGGCGGACCTCGATGAAGCCATCGGCTATGCGGCGATGATCCCGGGCGCGACGCACGGCTCGATCGAGATCCGCCCGATCTGGGTGGTGCCGTACATGTCCGATGGCGCGCGCCTCCAGGCGACGGCTGCCGACTGAGCGAACCCGGATCGGGGACGGCGTCCGCCGACGCCGTCGCCCATGAGGTCGTCGACCGCCTGTTCCGCGAGGAATCGGGTCGGGCGGTCGCGATGCTCATCCGGGTCCTTGGCGACTTCGACCTCGCCGAGGAAGCGGTCCAGGAGGCGTTCGTCACCGCCCTCGAGGTCTGGCCGCAGCGGGGCGTGCCGGATAACCCAGGGGCGTGGATCACGACGACGGCCCGCCACCGGGCCATCGACCGGTTGCGACGGCGGAAGCGCCTGCGCGAGAAGACGGAGCTCCTGGGCCGTGATGCGCAACTCGAAACCGACCTGACTGCCAGCGGATCGGGGGATGACGAGGACCCCATGGCCATCGCCGACGATCGATTGCGCCTGATCTTCACGTGCTGCCATCCGGCGCTCGCGATGGAAGCCCGGGTCGCCTTGACGCTGCGGACACTGGGTGGCCTGACGACCCCCGAGATCGCGCGCGCGTTCCTCGTGCCCGAGCCGACGCTCGCGCAGCGCCTGGTCCGGGCCAAGCGCAAGATCCGCGATGCCGGCATCCCGTATCGCGTTCCTCCCGTCGAGCTTCTGCCAGAGCGTCTGGACGGCGTCCTGCGCGTCCTTTATCTCGTGTTCAACGAGGGGTACGCCGCCTCCTCGGGCGATGCGCTCGTTCGACGAGAGCTGTCGACCGAGGCGATCCGACTGGCACGGATCGTCGTGTCGTTGCTCCCCGCCGAGCCCGAGGCCACCGGCCTGCTGGCCCTGATGCTGCTCCACGACGCCCGTCGCGATGCCCGGGTCGGGCCCGCGGGCGAGCTCGTGCTACTCGAGGACCAGGACCGAGGCCGCTGGGATGCCGGTCGGGTCGAGGAGGGTCGATCGCTCGTCGAGCAGGCGATCGCGATGGCCCGGCCCGGGCCGTACCAGCTCCAGGCGGCGATCGCGGCGCTGCACGACGAGGCGATGGAGCCCGGCGCCACCGACTGGCCGCAGATCGTGTCGCTGTACCAGGCGATGCTCCGGCTCGATCCGTCGCCGGTCGTGGAGCTGAACCTCGCGGCGGCCCTGGCGATGGCCGATGGCCCTGCGACCGGCCTCGCGATGATGGACGGCATCCTGGCGGGCGGATCGCTCGAGACGTATCCGTACCTGCATGCCGGCCGGGCCGACCTGCTCCGCCGGCTCGGCCGCTGGTCTGAGGCGGCGAGCGCCTACCGACGGGCCATCGACCTCACCGAGAACCTGGCCGAGCGGGCCTTCCTCGAGCGACGGATCGCCGAGGTGAGCCGCGCCGGCGGTCAGGAACGCCCGAACTGAGCGGCGCCTGGCCGACCCCGGTCGGCCTGGCCGCCGGCGCGGCCTCAGGGGAGCCGGCCGAACCAGACGGCGGACAATCCCGCCCCGGCGATGACGAGGATCAGCGCGGCGGCGGCGAACCAGGCCGTCACCTCCTGGGTCTGCTGCACGGAGCCGATCCGCGACTGCAGATTGCTGTAGACGGCGCTCAGATCCTGCGCGGTCGGAGCGTTGAACGCCGTCGCATTCGTGATCTCCGCGATCTGGGCGAGCGTCGCGGTATCGGGCGGCACGTCCAGGATCACGGCTTGGCCGGTCTGCGGATCGTCCACGGTCACCTGCCCCGTCGGGGTCCCGAGGGCGATCGTGTAGATCGGCACGCCCAGGGCGGCCGCGCGCTGGGCGGCCTGGAGCGGTTCCGCCCGCCCGACCGAATTGGCGCCGTCGGACAACAGGATCGTCGCGACCAGCGGCTTGTCGGCAGCGGCCGTGCCGGGGCTCGGGCTCGAGCTGGGATCGGGGGACGCGGACGGCCCAGCCGTGGACCCCGGCGACCCGGAGGGCCCCGGGGTCGCCGCGGCGGCGCTCTCGGCCTGGATCTTCTCGGCGAGATCGAGCGTTTGCATGAGCGCATCGCCCATCGCGGTGCCGTCGCGCGCGGTCAGGCCGTCGAGCGCGGTCTTGAGGGCACCCCGGTCCACGGTCGGAGAGACGAGTGTGACCGGTCGCGAAGCGAACGCCACGATCCCGACGCGGATGCCCGCAGGCAGCTGGTCGATGAACGACTGCGCCGCAGAGCGAGCGGCGTCGAGGCGGGTCGGCGATACGTCCGTCGCCTGCATCGAGCCGGAGACGTCGATCGTCAGCAGGACGGTCGCGTCCTCGCGCGGAGTGGCAACGACCATCGTCGGTCGAGCTAGGCCCAGGACCAGGGCGATAACAGCCGCGAGGTAGATCGCGGGCGGCACGTGGCGGCGCCAGGCCGGGCGCCGCGGGGCGAGGTTCGCAAGCAAGTCGAGATTGGTGAACCGCACGGCGTAGCGAGTGCGCCGGCGCTGCGCCCAGACGTACAGCGCGAGCAGCGCCGGTACGAGGAGCAAGCCCACGAGGAGAAGGGGAGCGAGGAAGTTCATGCCGGTCGTCCAGTCGTGTCGAGGTCACGGGCGAGCGTGGCGAGCCACGATCCCTGGGTCGAGAGGCGGAGGTGGCGGATGCCGAGCCGCCTGAATTCGGCGGCGAGCGCGGCACGTTCGCGTGCGGCGGCGTCGGCGAAGGCGCCCCGCAACCGCCGATCGGCGGTATCGATCCGCTGCGTGCGCCCGGTCTCGGGGTCGATGAGTGTCAGCTCACCGACATCGACCAGGGCTTCTTCGCGGGGATCGACGATTTCGAGGGCGAGCACGGTGTGTCGTGCAGCCACCTCCGACAACGAGGAGCGCCATTCGAGCGGTCCGCGGAAGTCCGAGATGATGGCGACGAGGCCGGCCGGCGTCCGGGCGGCCGACACCCGGCCGAGGGCGCGGGCAATCGAGGTCGAGCCGCCGCCCTCCTCGGCCGGATCCTCGTCGAGCGCGCGCAGGAGTCCCGCCGTCGCGCGCCGGCCGGCCGTGGGCGGGGTGATGCGATCGAGCCCGCCCGCGGCGCCGAAGGTGACGATCCCGAGCCGGTCGCGCCGCCGGCCGACGAACCGGCCCACAACGAGGGCCGCGCCCTCGGCGACGTCGGCCTTGCGCCGATCGGCCGTCCCGAACTGCATCGACAGGGAGACGTCGAGGAGGATCCACGCGGTCAGCTGCCGGTCGGGCACATCTTCGCGGACCTGCGGGACGAGGCTTCGGGCGGTTGCGTTCCAGTCGATGCGCCGCACGTCGTCACCCGGCTGGTAGGCACGGATCCCGTCGAGGTCCAGGCCCTCCCCGAGGCCGCGTCCGCGGTGGTCTCCGGGCAGCCGTCCGCCGACCCGCCGCGTCAGCGCGATCTCGAGCCGGCGGACGAGGACGTCGGCGATCGGTCCGGGACCGGGTCGAGCAGGGGTCCGCACGCGACCGGCCGCGCCGGCCAGGTCGATCATGCGCTCGGCTCCGCCGCCAGCTCCAGGTGCGGCGCCGGGACGAGCGTCAGGATCCGGGCGATGACCGCGTCCGCGGACACGCCGTCGGCCAGGGCGGCATAGCCGAGGACCAGCCGATGGCGCAGCACGTCGGGCGCGATTTCGACGACGTCCGACGGCAGCACGTACCGGCGACCGCGCAGGACGGCCAGGGCCCGAGCGCCATGGATGAGGTTGATCGATCCGCGCGGACTCGCGCCGTACAGCACGGCCGATTCCAGCTCGGGCGCGCCCCAGTACGACAGCCGGCGGGTCGCCTCCACGAGCCCGACCGCGTAGCTCACGATCCGCGGGTCGACGTAGACGTCGTCGAGGCGCTGCTGCAGGGCGGTGAGGCCTTCCGCATCCAGCACCTCACGCAGTGGCAATCCGGGTCGCAGCGAACGGGCCACGATCTGCGCCTCGTCGCTGGCGTTCGGGTAGTCGAGCAGGATCTTGAGCATGAACCGATCGACCTGGGCCTCGGGCAGCGGATATGTGCCGTCGGCCTCGATCGGGTTCTCGGTGGCAAGGACGATGAACGGCGCGGGGACGGGATATGTCGTCCCGCCGATCGTGACCTGTCGCTCCTGCATGACCTCGAGGAGCGCGGACTGGACCTTGGCCGGCGCACGGTTGATCTCGTCGGCGAGCAGGAAGTTCGTGAACACGGGACCGAGCTCCGTGTCGAAGGTGGCTCGATCCGGTCGATAGATCCGCGTGCCGACCAGGTCCGAGGGCATCAGGTCGGGCGTGAACTGCACCCGCTTGAACGACCCGCCCAGGACATCGGCCAAGGTCCGGATGGTCAGGGTCTTGGCCAGACCCGGAACGCCCTCGAGGAGGATGTGGCCGCCCGCGAGCAGGCCAACCAGGATCCGCTCGAGCATCGCGTCCTGCCCGACGATGACGCGGCGGACCTCGAAGAGGATCGCCTCCGCGGTCGCCCGCGGGTCCGTGAGGTCGGGCAGGGCGTGCAGGTCGCGGGTCGCGGCGTGCGGCGGCTGGGCGGCAGCCGAGGGATCGTCGGTCGTCATCGGTCTCATCTCGCGTAGCTGGTCGCGTGGCCCGGTCGCCACCGCGGGACACCAACCTCGCGAGACTGTCTGAGGAGCCGATGAGAACCCCGGTCAAGGAATCTGAACGTCCGCCGGCACCGGAGCGACGGACCCGTCGCCTACGCCCGGGTCGTTGGCTGGCCGGACGCCCTCCATCGCGCGTAGCGCGGCGGCCAGTCGTCCGGCCCGGCCCGCACCCCGAGGAGCGCGCTCTCGATCGAGAACTCGAACAGGGCGTAACTGTCATCGACTTCGAACGACCAGGCGCCACCCACCGTCGCCCGGATGTCTGCGTCGTCGATGAGCCGGGCGCGTCCGCGCACGGAGAACTCGCTCGGCGCGGATGGATCCTGGTGCGCGTGCAGCGCGTAGCGGCCGTCGAGCTCGAGGTCCCGGCGTTTTGCGGACGCCAGGATGAAGGCGAAGAGGCCCTCGCCGACGATCGCCAGGTTGATTGGATGGATGCGCGGTGACGCGTCGCCACGTACCGTCGCCAGCAGCGCCTCGCCGGTCCCGTCGCGATCGAGCAGCCGCTGACCTGCGTCGGCCATCGATGGCGCCTCGCCCGCGAACGAGGCCCAGGTCACCACGCGAATCGTCGCTGTTGCGGAACGGGTCGGGCAGGCCGCGCGGATGGCTCGGCCGGCCGCTCCCCGGCGAGTCGGGCCAGTCGTTCGTTGTCGGCCTCTCGGCGGAGATCGAGGGCTCGCTCGGTAGCGAGCCATGTAGCGGTGAAGACATTCACGGTCGGGCCCTCCGGTCGGGATCGGGATCGCTTGGTCAGTTCGACGCTTCGCGGACGTGATCGTCGCCGATCGCCGGCCGCGAATCGACGCCGAACTGCCGGGCGAGGATGCCGAGCGCCGCCAGGGCGGCGATGACCACGACGAGCATGAGGATCATGGCGTCCATCGTTCGACTCCCTTCGAAATGTGGTGCTGCATGGGATCCATGATGACGATTAACCGGTCCTCTGGTAAGGTCCGGTTCGATGCCAAGAACGAAGACCAGTTCGGCCCTGGAGCTGCTCGTCCCGCTGCGTCGCGACGACCCGGAACCCCTGCACCGCCAGCTCGAGCGACAGCTCAGGGACGCCGTTCGGACCGGCCGCCTGGCGCCAACATCGACGCTCCCCTCGACCCGTGCGCTGGCGCACCAGCTGGCCATCTCCCGAGGGATCGTCGTCGAGGCGTATGAGCAGCTCCTGGCCGAGGGGTATCTCGCCAGCCGGCCCGGGGGCAGCACCCGGGTGGCGCGGGCCGCCATCGCCCCGAACACCCCGACGCCCGCATCGGTCGCGGCGGCGGTCGCGTTCGACTTCCGCCCCGGGCGCCCGGACCTCGACGAGTTCCCGAGGGCACCTTGGCTGCGTTCGATCCGCCGGGTCCTCGCCGAGGCGCCAAGCGAGCGATTCGGGTACCTCGACGGGCGCGGCATGCCCGAGCTTCGCGAGGCCCTCGCCACCTACCTGAACCGGGTTCGTGGGACCGTCGCCGACCGCGAGCTCACCGTCGTCTGCACGGGATTCGCCCAGGGCCTGCACCTGATCGCCGAGAGCGCCGTGGCGGCCGGAGCCCGCCGCGCCGCAGTCGAGGATCCATCCGATCCCGAATACCGGGCGATGATGGCCGGCTGCGGGCTCGAGATCGTCGGAATCCCGGTCGATCACGCGGGGATGCGCGTGGACCTGCTCGATCGCGCGAACGTGGACCTGGTCGTCGTCACGTCGGCCCACCAATACCCGACCGGGGCGGTGCTCCCGCCCGAGCGCCGCGCCGCGCTCGTCGCCTGGGCGTCGGGCCGCGCCGGGCTCATCGTCGAGGACGACTACGACGCCGAATTTCGCTACGACCGTGAACCGATCGGGGCGATCCAGGGTCTCTGCTCCGAGCGCGTGATCTATGCCGGATCGGCAAGCAAGGTGCTCGCCCCCGGTCTCCGACTCGGCTGGCTCGTCGCGCCGGTGTCGCTCGTCGAGCGGATCTCGGCCGCGAAGAAGACGGCGGACCTCGGCTCGCCCGCGCTCGACCAGCTCGCGTTCGCCGATTTCCTGACACGCGGCGAGTTGGACCGACATCTCCGGCGCATGCGCCCGATCTATCGCGGTCGACGCGACGCGCTGCTTGCCGCGCTGCATCGCCACCTGCCGATGCTCGAGCCGGTGGGTGCGTCGGCCGGGCTGCACCTCCTGGCCTGGCTTCCGCGGGAGCTGGACGAAGCGGCGATCGTGGCCGGCGCCGAGGATGCTGGAGTCGCGGTGTCGGGGCTGGCCTCGCGCCAGATTGCTCCCGGCGGACGAGCTGGTCTGATCTTCGGCTACGGGGCGATCGCCGAGGCGGCGATCGACGAGGCTGTGCGCCGGCTAGCGGGCGTTGTCACCCGGATGTAGACCGTCCTGTCTGCCAGAGACGAATCAGTCCCATGTTCACAGCCTACCCCGACGCAACCTAACTCGAGAGCTGCCTCCATGCCGCGGGGCGTCCGGCGTTTCGGGCAGCGCGTCATAGGTCGCTCGGCAGTGTGGCGAGGCCCGCGGCCGTGATTCGCCCCTCCTCAAGCAACCGTCGGGCCATCCGGCGGTTCTTGTCCGACCAGTTCGAGCGGGGACGTCGTGGGACCAAGCGGATCGCATATCGCTCGTCGTCGATCCGCTTTGTCTGGCTGTCGACCCAGCCGTGGCAGAGCGCCGTCTCCTGCAACGCGGGGAGCATGGCGGTCTGCCTCCCGGACGCTTTCTTGTAGATCGAAACGACGACCTCCCTATCGCTACCGCCGTGCGCGGTCAGCCAGTCGTCGAGGTCGGCGTCACTGGCAATGGGGATCGCTCGGGAGACGTCCAGGGGACTCATCCGCCTCCGATTCTGGTGTCGCGTCTACGCGAGCTCGAGCCCGCGAAGCTTGGCCCGGTCGCCGATGATATCGATCTCGCGGATCAGTCCACCGGCGATCGTGAAGCCGACGACCGCGATCACCTTGCCGGGCGGCCCGACGATGACGCCCGGCCCGCCGTTGACGATGGCCGGGCGGCCGAGCGGCGCGAACGTTCGCGCCTGGGTCCGAAGCACTGCGGACACGTTTGCCGCACCGAAGACCGGCGGTTGGGCCAGCGGACCGCGCCCACCGCCGTCGGTCCGGAGCACGACGTCGGGGTCGAGCAGGGAGAGCAGGGCATCGAAATCGCCGCCTCGGGCGGCGGCCAGGAAGGCATCGACGACGCGTTGCTGGACGGCGAGGTCACCGTCTGGCTCTGCTTTCGCCGCCCTGACGCGGCGACGTGCCCGGCTGGCCAGCTGACGAGTGGCCGTCGGCGATCGATCGACGACGGCGGCGATCTCCTCGAACGGCACCGCGAACACGTCGTGCAGCACGAACGCCAGCCGCTCGGCGGGGCTCAGCGTCTCGAGCACGACCAGCAGCGCGAGGCCGACCGAATCGGCAAGCACGGCCTCGCCCTCAGGGGACTCGTCGGCCGCCACGACCGGCTGCGGGAGCCACGACCCCGCGTAGTCCTCGCGTCGCGAACGGCGAGCCCGCAGCATGTCGAGGCTGATCCGCCCGACGACGGTGGTGAGCCACGGCCGAAGGTCCGCGGCGTCTTCCGGCGGCCGTCGATCGAGCCGCAGCCAGGATTCCTGGAGCGCGTCCTCGGCCTCCGTTACCGAACCGAGCATGCGATACGCGACGGCGCGCAGGTATGGCCGGCGGCGCTCGAACTCCTGTGCCAGCAGCGTCCGGGATTGCACTACCTGCTCCTCGTCGTCCTTCATCTAACCGGAGAACGGATCCGACGACCGACTTGTGACCGCAGGCCTCGGAGCCCAAGGCGACAGGACCCGGTCACATCGATGGCCTGGCTTTCGTTTCCTTGTTGCGATCGGCTTTTCGATCGTCGGCGCCGTGGGGTGACCGAACACCAAGGAGACACGATCCATCATGTCCGAAACCCGCGCGCCTGGGATTTCCCGGGCCCCGTCATTCATTCCCGCGCTCAACCCACTGATCCGACGACTCATCGGCGTCGGCCTGCCATTCGGCCCGAATGTGCTGCTCACCGTTCGCGAACGTTCGAGTGGCGTGCCACATACCTTCCCGGTCGCGGTCATCGAGCTCGATGGCCGACGCTACGTCCAGTCGCCGTTCGGGAGGTCAACTGGGCGCGCAATCTGCGCGCAGCCGGCGTGGCGGTCGTCACGAAGGGTCGCGACCAGCAGGCAGTCGACGCGATCGAAGTCGCGCCGGAGGCCGGCGGCCCGGTCCTTCGCGACGCGCTGGCCCCATACCTGCGCTCGAGATTCCTCGCACCGGTGCTCGGACGGTTCTTCAACTTCCGAGCCGAATCGACCCTCGAGGACTGCATCGCCGAGGCGCGCCAACATCCGATGTTCGAGCTGCGCCTGCGGACGAACTTCTAACGGAATGATCATGGAAACCGGTGCGTTTACGCCGCAGCAGGCGGTCCGAACCATGTGGTCAGCGCGTCAGCAAGCCCGCGCTGGGTCCGGTCTCCGACCCAGGCTACATATCCGTCGGGCCGAATCACGACGGCGGTGGGTGCAGGAACCGCCCCGATTGCCGGAAGCTCCCACATACCGGCGTATTTGACGTCGATCGATCGAATCCGATCGGCCCATGGAGTGATGTCGACGCCGCCGGGCTCACCGAAGTTGAGGAGCAGCGGCCGAGCATCGTGCAGCAGGGTGAAGACGCGTAGCGGCCCGTCGGCGGTGACCAGGTCGAGATCGGGCATGCGGCGGCCCAGCAGAGCGTGTCCCGCGCCGAGGTCGTAATGAATGCCCAGGCCGGACATCTCCGCGGCCAGTCGTCTGCGTGGCTCGTCCATGCTCAGCAGTTCGGCCATGGTGTCGCGGAGGGCCTGGTGACGGTCGTCGGGGCTGCTGAGCGCGACTTGCGCCATGGTGTTGCGCAACACCCGGGCACCGACCGGATGCCGCTCGGCGTGGTAGGTGTCCAGGAGGCTCTCGGTGACGTCTTCTTGACCACCTGGGCGAGCTTCCATCCCAGGTTCACGGCATCCTGCACGCCGGTGTTGAGGCCCTGGCCGCCCTGCGGGGGATGCACGTGTGCGGCGTCCCCGGCGAGCAGCACACGGCCCTCGCGGTAGGAGGCGGCCTGCCGGCTCATGTCGGTGAAACGAGAGATCCGGTTCGGGCTGTGCACCCCGAAGTCCGTCCCGTAGGCGGCGACGAGCGCCTCGCTGAGGTCCGCCAGGGGGCTCGCTGGTGTGGTCGAGGCGCTTCTCCTTCAGCACGACCCCGAACGGCCCTCCGCCCTCGACCCGGTTGACCGGTCCGATACCACCACCCTCGCGGCGCACGCCGATCTCGGGCTCCTCGGCCATTTCGACCTCGGCGATCATCCAGCTCGTCGACGGATCCAACCCCGGGAAGTCGATGCCGGCGACCTTGCGGACCAGGCTGCGCCCTCCGTCGCAGCCGACGAGATACTCCGCTCGCAGCGCCACGTCGCCGGACACCTCGACGTCGACGCCGCGGTCGTCCTGGGCGAAGCCCACCACCTCGCAGGCACGAAGGATCGGGACTCCGAGCTCGTGGACCCAGCCGGCCAGGATGCGCTCGAAGTCGCTCTGCCAGAGCGCGAGCAGGTAGTTGTGGCGGGTGGGAAAGTCGCTGATGTCCAGGGCGATGTAGGCGTAGCTCAGGGACGGATGTACCTGCCCCTCGGAGACGAACCGTTCCGCGATGCCACGCTGATCGAGGACCTCGATGGTGCGGGAGTGAAGGCCCCCGGCTCGCGATCCGTCGAGCTCCTGACTGGGGCGGCGCTCGACGATGACGACGTCGACCCCCTCCAACGCCAGCTCGCCCGCCAACATCAGCCCGGTCGGGCCGCCTCCGGCGATCACCACCGCATGCTCGGTCATCGGCACACTCCCGTCGGCACATCCGGCCCGTCGCGACCGGCCCATCACATTCCTCGGCCGCCGCGGCGACACTGTCGACCGACACCGACCATCGACCCGGTCATCAGCGTAGGCCTCGGCCTGGATCAGTCGCAGCAGCATGTCCCAGGTCCCGTCGGAAGCGAAACGATGATGCCGCTTCCACACCGTCGGCCAATGGTCGAACCCGCTCGGGAGGATCGCGCCACGCTACCCGAGTGCGGCACGGCAAACGATCCCCGCAGATCGACATGGGGTCTTGACAACGCGTCGACGGGCGATATTATACCTAGAGGTTAATTAACCACTAAGTGAAATGGATGCTATGGAATCCGATCAGCTATCCGTGACCTTCGCCGCGATCGCCGATCCCACACGGCGGGCGATCCTCGCCCATTTGGCGCTCGGTGAGGCGACGGTCACCGAGCTTGCCGCGCCCTTCGACATGAGCCTCCCCGCCGTGTCCAAGCACCTCAAGGTGCTCCACCGGGCCGGGCTCATCGAACAGGGTCGCCAGGCGCAGTGGCGGCCGTGCCGGTTGCAGCCGGAGCCGCTTCGCGGCGTCGCGGATTGGGTCGGCCAATACCGGCCCCATTGGGAGGAGAGCTTCGAACGGCTGGACATGTATCTCCGCGATCTACAGGACGACCAGGAACACACCAAGGGAGACGACGATGACCGCGACCCGAATCGACCGAGGTAGCACCGAAACGACCGCCTTCTACTCGGACAACACCGACCTCGTGTTCGAGCGCACCTTCGACGCGCCACGCGAGCAGGTCTGGAAGGCCTTCACGGATCCGGAGCGCATCCCGCGCTGGTGGGGCCCGCACGGGACGACGATCACGGTCGTAGAGATGGATGTCCGGCCTGGCGGCACATGGCGATACGTCAGCCGCGCACCCGATCGCAATGACGTGTCGTTCTTCGGGCAATACCTGGAGGTCGAACCGCCCGAGCGCTTCAAGTGGACGTTCCTCTTCGAGGTCGAGGGTATCGGCGTCCAGGGCGGCCCGGAAACGTTCACCTTCGAGGACATCGACGGCAAGACGAGGGTCACGTCGCGCGGGCATTTCGCGTCCGTCGAAGCGATCGATGGCGCACTGGCGACCGGCATGGTCGGTGGCGCGATCGAGACCTGGGATCGCCTCGCGACCGAGCTGGCGAAGGGCTGAGCCTACGGGCCGGCGAAGCTGGTGCATTTTTCGCACTCCCACAGCAGCCCCTTGTTTGGTGCCCCCGCGACCCCTAGGATGGTCTAGCGTCGGCCCGAGGGACCGCAGGCGTTCTTCAGGAGCTTGCGGTGCCGACCCGGTGGGGGAAGATCCGTCGTAGTCAAGACCCGTTTGGTCAGCGCGTGGACCATGGGTGTCGCCGGCATGTTGCTGGCCAGCCTGACATGGGCACCGCATACCGCCGCGCGAGCCAGCGCTCTGGTAGACCAGCGCCCGACGCCGGCACCGGCCACGGTCCTGCGGGCGGCCGATGCCGCGACCGCGGTCGCTGCCGCTCCCATCGACACGGGTGAGTGGGGCCCCGTGCTCGACTGGGGCGTCATGGCCAAGCACATGGCGATGCTCTCGACCGGCAAGGTCCTTGTCTGGTCGACCGGGGCCAACGCCCGAGTCTGGAACCCGATGACGGGCACGTTCACCCTCACGCCGGCCACATTCGGCGATCTGCACTGCGCGGGGCAGTCCACACTCGCTGACGGTCGGGTGATCGTCGTCGGGGGTGAGAACGGCTCTGCGCACGAGGGGACGAACATCACGTCGTTGTTCGATCCGACGACGGAGACATGGACCCGTGGCTCCAACATGTCCGAGCTGCGCTGGTATGCGACGAGTACGACACTCGCCGATGGGCGGGTACTCGCGTCGGGGGGCGACAGCTCCGCCGGGGTGCGGACGACCGGCCCGGAGCTGTACGACCCTCCGACTGACACCTGGGCGCGTCTGACCGGTGCCACACGCGACCAGAGCGTCTACCCCTTCATGTTCGTCCTCCCGAACGGTCGCACATACATGGCCGGATCCAAGGCCGCGACCGCGACCATCGACGTCACGGGGACCGGAAGTTGGACGGACGGCCCGACAGCCCCATGGTCGACGAACGGGTACTCCGAATCGGCGGTCATGTATCAGCCTGGCAAGATCCTGCGGGCCGGTGGTGGCGATCCGGCATGGGCGCGCGCCGCGGTGGTCGACATGAACCCTCCGTCCCCGGCGTGGCGCGAGATCGCTCCGATGTCGTTTGCTCGACGGCGGATGAACCTCACCATCCTCGCGGACGGGACGGTCATGGCGATCGGTGGCACCGCCGCCGGGGACCAGGAGTCGCAAGCAGTTCTCGCCGGAGAGATCTGGAATCCGGCGACCGAGGCCTGGACCACGGTCGCGGCGATGACCGAGGCACGGATGTATCACTCATCCGCGGTCATGCTCGCCGACGGGCGCATCGTGGTCGGAGGTGGCGAGGCGGCCGGTCGCCTGCGCGCCCAGGTCTACTCACCTCCATACCTGTTCAAGGGAACGCGGCCGACGATCACGGGCTCTCCGGGGACGACCGCCTACGGGACCTCGTTCGCGATCTCGACCCCGGATGCCGCGGACATCTCGTCGGTGGCGGTGCTGCGTCCATCCGCGGCGACGCACGCGCTCGACATGAACCAGCGCTACGTGCCGTTGGCCTATACGAGGTCTGGCAACGTCCTGACCGTGACCGCCCCGGCATCCGGCGGCATCGCCCCGCCCGGCGACTACATGCTCATCATCAAGAACACTGGCGGGGTGCCCTCGGTGGCGTCGTGGATCCGGATCGGGACGTCGGGCAGCCTGCAGCCGGGGAGCGTGACAGGCACCGTCACGGACGCCACGACGGCCGCCGCCATCGAGGGTGTGGCCGTCTCCTCGAGCGCGGGCTCGACGACCACCGACGCGCAGGGCCACTACACGATCGCCAGCGCCCCCGCCGGAGACCTCCAGGTCACGTTCCAGGTCGCCGGCTACGCGACCGAGACCCGACAGGTGCTGGTGCCGGGTGGTCAGATCGTGACGCTCGACGTCGCGATGGCCGCTCCCGGAGGCGTGTCCGGCCGGGTGACGGACGCGACCTCCGGTGTCGCCCTGTCCGGCGCGACCGTGGACTATCCCGGTGGCGTAACAACGACGAACACGTCGGGTGACTACGCGATCTCCGGGTTGCCGGCCGGCTCGCATTCCCTAACGTTCGCGGCGACCGGCTACGACGCGCGCAAACAGACGGTCGTGGTCCAGGCCAATCAGGTCACGACCCTCGACATCGCCCTGAGTCCCACGGCGACGTACGTCGCCGGCGAGGTCCATGACGCGTCTACGACGGCGCCCCTGGTCGGTGCGACGGTGTCGATCGACACCGGTCAGACGACGACCACGGACGCGCAAGGACGATACCGCGTCGATCTGCCACCCGGCAGCTACACGGTGACGGCGACCGCGCAGGGATACTCGCCGTCAAGCGGCCCGGTCCTCATCAGCAGCGGAACCCATGCGACGCTCGACTTCAACCTGGTATCGACGGCGCCCACCGGGAGCATCGGCTTCCGGGCGGCGAGCTCGGCCAACAACGCGACGGCCACGAGCCTCGTGCTGCCCAAGCCCGCGGGCGTGGTCAGCGGCGACGTACTGCTCGCCTCGGTCGCGGCGCGCGGCAGCCCGAC